>JANMGO010000078.1:0-139140 GCA_031374665.1 Akkermansiaceae bacterium
CGTTGTTCGTATAGTATTCGCCTGAAGAGGTTCTTATCAGGGAAATATCGGGAAGGCCGTCCTCAGCATGCATGGAGTGACTGGTCAGAAACACCCAGCTTCCATCGGCGAACTCTAGATACCCCGTCTTCGGATAGATGCAGTAAAAGCCATCATTGTTCGGCTCATCGGACTGATCTAAATCGACCTTCCGTATCGAAGTCGGATCCGCCACAGAAGCAAGCTGCTCATGCTTCTCTTCAAGCCAGTTGGTGACCGTCTTCTTCTCTTGTCCGGCCGATAAACTTCCCATTGCCACGATAATGGAAAGCGTGATAAGCCGAACGTGGATTTTCATTTCTATCGCGAACGTTAGAGGCCATGCGGCGCCGGGGCAAGCGCCAAAAATTGATCAGACGACTTCCTCGGCGTCACATGTGCCGGCTTGTTCTGCTTGTGTTTTTTTCGTCTTCGCTCGGAACAAGATTATCAAACTCACTACAGATGCAGTTAGCATAATTAGTCCGAGAGGAAATCCTATTGCACCATACGAATGAAGAAGAGCTACCGAATCCACCGTGACTTCATCACTGTCCTTGATCAGGCCGACAATATTATCATGCAGTTCTCTTGTGTATTGCTGACCTACTCGTGTCGCCAAGCGTTCTTCAAAATCAGACGACGTAGGCGCAGCGTCCGGTAATCTGATATTCGTGATCAATCGACCAGAGATAAGAATGATGGTCGCTAGCAAAGAAACGAGAATATTCAGTGCGATAAGCGATCTTAAAGGTTTCGGATTCATCAGGAATTCATTTGGCAGAACAGTTATTCTACGACTGGTCGCGACGCAAAACGACTAGTCGTTTTTGATGGAGCCAAAAGTTGCGTCATATGGGTTAATACGTATGAATCTGCGTCTCATCAAGATGGAAATTTGAAGAACCATGGGATGTTTTGGCCGGAGGGCGGTGTCACGAGAAAGTTTAGCGACGGAGGCTCGAGGCAGGAGTCCGTGGCTTGAATTACATTCTAGCAGAAAGGAACCGCGATTTTCAATCGCGACTGCAACCGTTGCGATAGCCTATGATATTTCGCTAATGAGGTCGCGATTAGAAATCGCGGTATCTTTCGTTACCACTCGATCCCAACGCCTTCTTCGGGAATCAAAATTTTATCACTGATCCCGAGGCGATCCGCTTCTGTTAGAAGTCGTTCGACGGGTTCGTGTAATGCTTCGTTGCCGAGCGGGAACGTGCCGTAATGCATGGGGATAAGAACTTTCGCGCCGAGGTCTGCAAAGGCGCGCACCGCCTGCTCAGGATTCATATGGACGTCGCGTCCGCTCGGGGATTCGTAGGCGCCGATCGGCATGAGCGCGACATCGATGTCGTGGCGTTTGCCAATTTCTGTGAAGCCATCGAAGTAGGTGCTGTCGCCGCAGTGGAAGACGCTTTTACCGCTCGATTTCACGATGTAGCCGCCGTAATCGCGATGGGTGTCGTGGACATATCGCGCGCCCCAATGATGGCAAGGCGTGTGGATGATTTCCATGCCGTTGACATCTAACTGATCCCAAATGTTGACTTCGTGGATCGCAGGGAAACCGAGTTTTTTCACCAACGATGCGCTGCCTTTTGGAACGACGATACCGTTGCTGGCTTGAAGGATTTTCAAGCTGGGTTTGTGCAGATGATCGAAATGCGCGTGGGTGACGAGCACGAGATCGACTTCTGGAATGTCTTTCAAATGAAATCCCGGATGCCGTTGGCGTTTCACGGGGCCGTGCCATTTAGCCCAGTTCGGATCGACCAAAACTGAGTGCCCGGCGAACTGGAGAAAAAACGATGCGTGGCCGATCCATGTGATCCGCACGCGATCATCGGCTGGGGCTGTTAGAACCGGCTCAAGAATGGTGCCGCCCATTTTTTTAAACATCCCCGGAACAATGCGATGTCTGAGAAACTTCGCGTTACGGCTCGGCCAGCCTTTCTGAGGCGTGAGCCCAGAGTATTGGTTTCCGATGGGGGTTTTCATAGTGAGGCAGGGAGCAGTCTAGGCGCCTTGGTAGCCGAGCGCAATTTTCTCCATCCAGAATTTTGCCCGTTCGCGGAAGCTCAGTTTGTCATCGGCGTAGAGGATTCCACGGGAAACGTTGATCACATCTGGCGCGCTGCGGCCAGCTGCGGCAAGCGCACCGAGGTCTCCGCCTTGCGCGCCAAGGCCTGGAACCAACAGCGGCGCGTCTGGCATTTTCGGTAAAACACTCTCGGAATTCGTCAAACCGACCACGTAACCCACATCCGTCGCGCGGCCTTCGGTCTTCGCGCGTTCGCCGAGAGCGGTGACGAGCTCAAACACTTTGCGGCCGTCTTTGAGTTCTTGCTGTTGAAAATCCGCTGTGCCCGCATTCGATGTCACCGCGAGTAGATACACCGCTTTACCTGCGTAATCGAGAAACGGCTCGATCGAATCATAACCTAGGAAAGGGTTCAGCGTCACGGCATCGACATTCCAGCCGTTGAAATATCCCTGCGCATAGTATTTCTGCGTCTCGCCGATATCGCTGCGTTTGGCATCGAGAATGATGGGAATGTGGCTGGGGATTTGTTTGAGAATTTCTTCAAGCACGCGGATTCCTGAAATTCCCATCGCTTCGAAGTAAGCCATGTTCGGCTTGAACGCTGCGGCGTAATCGCAGGTTTCCTGAATCACTCGGGAGAGAAAATCTTTCGCTGCTTCTGCACCGCCGTCGCCGGGTCTTGGATCGAGTCCGACACACAATCTCGATCCGGTGGAAGTGATCCGGTGCTGTAGCTTTTCGTTATAACGCATGGGCAAGGTTTCGCTGAAAAAATCCGTTTCGCAAAGCAAACAACGCCACTCTAGGGAGGATTCTTTAGCCGTAAAGATTTTCAACCGCGAATGAACGCGAATGGACGCTAATATTAAGAATATGGACTATCCAGTAGAGTATAAATGCTAAGAGTTCATTAAGGGAACTGTCGCTAGGAATAAATATTATCTCATTCGCGTTCATTCGCGTTCATTGACTACGTAAACTCCGTCCAGACGGCATGAGCTTCGCTGGAAAGTAAGATTCGCTAAGGCTCATTGGGCATTCGCGGTTGAATCCTCCACTCGACCCACGCGATCCAGCCCAGAGCGGCGAGATAAACCGCGAACTCTATCGCCTTTTTCCAGTAAGAAATTTTCTCTGAACCGCCGAGGCAACCGCAGCTGATATCGAGCCCGCGCCACCATGCTGAACCCACGGAAACCACAAACGCCATGACCAAACCCAACATGATCCACCACGAACCTTTCCGCAAAATCCTCAGCATGAAACACAAGCCCGCAACGACTTCCAGCCACGGGATCATGTACGCTGCCACCATCGCCAGCTGGCCCGTTACGAGCCGATAATTTTCAATATCCGTCACAAACCGATCCAACCCGCTTCCGAAAATTTTCAGGCCACCCGCATACACAAACCACGCGCCCATCGCCACGCGAAGAATCAGCGCAACAATCTCAGATTTCCGCATCGGTGTCATGTTTGTCATTAGCTTTCGATTTTCTCCCGAGCAGCATGAGTGGGAAGCCGAATAAAAGCGAAACTAAAGCCACTAGCGGCCAAGCTCGAACTGGCGGCTCAACAAAAGGCGCAGATTTCATAGATTCATTATATTCCACAAACAACTCTTCCGCCTGCTCCGCATCTTCATCTGCAACGTCAACACGTATCCCTCCGAACGCTTGTGTGTAATGCCACAACCACTGCGAGAGATGTTCATCCAATACATGCGCTTCTATTCCCTGCGCCTCCAAAAATGAGCGAAACAAATACGCATCCTCGCTTTTAAAAAATTTCGCGATCGTGACCATGTCGATAATTTTTCAGGCTATTTCAAAATCTCGATAAGTAGTTTAGCCGTCGCTTCGCTGGATGGGGGGTTTTGGCCGGTGATTAAATTTCCATCTCTAACAGCATGCGGAGCGAAGTTTTCTTTCTTATCGATCTGCGCGCCAAGCTCGCGCAATTTGGTTTCGAGGAGAAAAGGCATCTCTTTATCGAGTTGCACCGCGCGCTCTTCATCATCGGTGAACGCCGCCATGGTCTTTCCTTTCACCAAAGGTGTCCCATCCTTGCGCACGACTTTCACGAGTGCTGCAGGACCGTGGCAAACCGCTGCAATGGGTTTCCCCTGCGTATCAAAATCCTGAATGAGTTTCGCGGCCGCCGCGTCATCGGCCAGATCGAACATCACGCCGTGGCCGCCGGGAATGAAAATACCCGCGAAATTTTCTGCGCGCATCGCTGACAAAGGTTTGGTTTCGCTCAAACGTTTTTCCGCCTCTTTCCACGCGGTCGCTTGTTCGGGCGTCGGCTTACTGCGTGGGTCTATCGGCGCTGCGCCACCTTTCGGCGTTGCGACCTTCACCTGATAACCCGCATTGACCAACGCAAGATAAGGAACCGCAAACTCCTCCAACCAAAGTCCCGTGGGTTTGCCGTTGGTCATTTTATCGGCTCCTGTCACCAGTATCAAAATCGACTTAGGCTCTGCTGCAGAGAGCGAAACCACGCCGGTTAAAAATACAGCCAAACCACTCATCCATTTCCGAAAATACATTTTTTCTGTGCTCATAATCATTGAATAGAAGTCATTTACATAATGTGTCAATGGAGGGCGCGACCTACTTTTTGTAGATATCTTTCCGATGCCCAACTTTCACTACGGTGATGATCAAAGTAAGATCGATGATTTCATAAATGACGCGGTAAAAACCGATTCGTAAGCGATACAGTTCTTCGCCTTTTAATTTTTTCGCACCAGCTGGTCTCGGATCTTCGGCTAAATGTTCAATCGCTTCTAGAATACGAATGGCGTCTTTTTTAGGAATGCTTTGGAAACTCTTCCGAACCGTCTTAGCGACCTCAATTTTATATGACGCCATCTTTTTTGAGTAATTTTACAAATTCTTCGAAGCCCATCTTTTCTTCATTCTTACTCTCACGCCATGCGTCGATGTCCTCGATATCTTCCAGCAGAGCTGCTTCGATTGCGTCATTCACCAAATCTGACATCGATTGCTGAGTCTCCGCTGCCTTTAGGCGCAGAGCTTTATGGATAGGGTCTTTTAGATACAGCGTGGCTTTGCTCATGACATTTATAAGATGACGCTTTGACGTCATGACGTCAAATGGATTTTGTTTCTACGTCATTCGCTAAGTCATCATGAAAAGTGCCAAAATCGCCCATCGAAAGTGATTTGCTATTTCGTTGGAAGCGTATAGCCTCCGCCCCTTTCCGGAAAACATCCGGACTCTAATATGAGTACCACTGAACATTTCACCGATCACGTTATGGCGACCTATGGTCGCTTTCCGCTCACGCTTGTCGAAGGCAAGGGAGCGCGCGTGCGCGATGACGCAGGACGGGAATATTTGGATTTCTGCATGGGAATCGCTGTGTGTTCGCTGGGGCATTGTCATCCGCGTTTGGTGAACGCGATCCAGAACCAAGCAGCCAAGCTGATGCATGTTTCAAATTTGTATCTCAATGAGCCTCAAGGACTTATGGCTAAGGAGATGAACGAGTTCGAAATTCAACTTCCCGGAAAAATCTTCTTTTCCAACTCCGGAGCCGAGGCCAATGACGGCTTGATCAAATCCGCGCGCCGCTACGGTCATCACAAACCGCAGGCGAACGGCAAGCCGCGTTTTGAAGTCATCACGTTTCAACAATCCTTTCACGGACGCACCCTCGGCAGCATGGCAGCCACCGGCCAAGCGAAGATCCAACAGGGTTTCGATCCGATGTTGCCGGGCTTCCGTTACCTTCCTTACAACGACATCGCCGCGCTCGAAAACGCAGTCAGCGAGGAAACCGTCGGTTTCCTTCTCGAACCCGTGCAAGGCGAGGGCGGGGTGCATGTCGCTTCCAAAGCGTTTCTCGAAGCGCTCGATGCCCTGTGCAAAAAACACGACCTCTTACTGATGTTCGATGAAGTGCAAGCCGGTTTCGGACGTTGCGGCCAAGCCATGGCATGGCGCGCGATCGCACCGGAAATCAAACCCGACGGTATTTCATGGGCAAAAGGCATGGGCGGAGGAGTGCCGATTGGCGCTTTCTGGCTCAGTGATCGGGCCATCGATGATTCCGGGAAAACTCTCGCATCGCTCATGGGGCCTGGCTCCCATGGGTCGACCTATGGCGGAAATCCTCTGGTTTGCGCAGCGGCCATCGAAGTCCTGCGCGAAATCCGTGAAAAGAATCTTTCCGCCAACGCCCTCCATCAAGAGCAGCGGATCCGGGCAGAAATCGCTTCTTGGAAATTACCCGTCATCACCGAAGTCCGCGGGCTTGGGTTGTTGCTCGGTGTGGGCCTCCGCGCCGATCTGATCCCAACCCCAGAAGGCTCAACTGCCGCCCTCACGGTCGTCAAAACCCTGATGGCGGAAGGCCTGATCGTTCCTCCAGCCGGCACGGAAACCTTCCGTTTGCTCCCTCCGCTCAATGTCACAGACGCCGAAATCGACGAAGCCCTGGCCACCATCCACCGTGTGCTTTACGCATACGGCAACTGAATCTTTTCCCCTCAATTTAAGATGAAACACCTCCTTTCCATTGAAGAACTCAGCGCTGCTGAAATTTCCAGCCTCATCACCAACGCTCAAAGCCTCAAAGCCGAGCGCGGAAAGCACGCGTCCCAACCACTCGCCGGACAGACTTGGGCGATGATTTTTAGCAAATCCTCCACCCGCACCCGCGTGTCGTTCGAGGTCGGCATCCGCGAACTCGGCGGATTTCCGATGTTCCTCTCCGCCAACGACATCCAACTCGGCCGCGGCGAACCCATCAAAGACACCGCCCGCGTGCTCGGCAGAATGGGTCACGGCATGATCATCCGCACCTTCGCCCAACAGGACATCATCGATTTCGCAAACTACTCCAACCTTCCCGTGATCAACGCCCTGACTGATGACGAGCATCCTTGCCAGATCCTTGCCGATCTTTTGACGGTCAAAGAAAAACTCGGTGGCTGGGAGGGGAAGAAATTCGCCTTCGTCGGCGATGGCTTTTCCAACATGACCCGCTCATGGATCTGGGCCGCGAAAATTCTTAACTTCGAACTGACCATCGCCTCACCGGTGGCTTGCCAGCCGCCAGCCGATTTCCTCAACGCTCTCAACTACGACGGTTTGAAAATCACTGCCGATCCAGCCGAAGCCGTCAAAGGCGCTGACGTCATCAACACCGATGTCTGGCTCTCGATGGGGCAGGAGGGACAAAAGGAAAAAGAAGCCGAATTCGCTGGGTTCGAAGTCAACGCGCAGTTGCTCAAACACGCCGCCAAAGGCCACATCGTCCTCCACTGCCTGCCCGCCTACCGCGGCAAAGAGATCAGCGAGGAAGTCCTCGAAGCCCACGCCGACACCATTTTCCAACAAGCCGAAAACCGCCTCCACGCCCAAAAAGCCGTCCTAGTCGCGGTCGCCAAGGCCTAAAAGTTCCACGTGGAACGTTTTCCATGTCTCACTTCAAAATGTTCCGCTACCCAAAAAACTACGATGTGATTGTCATCGGTGCCGGCCATGCCGGGGTCGAGGCCGCATTTGCCGCAGCTCGGATTGGCGCCCAGGTCGCTGTCCTCACCCAGAACCTCGACACCATCGGCCAGATGTCCTGCAACCCAGCCATCGGCGGTTTGGGCAAAGGTCACATGGTTCGGGAGATCGATGCACTCGGCGGTTTCATGGGACTCAACACCGACGCCACCGGAATCCAGTTCCGCATGCTCAACGCCTCGAAAGGGCCCTCGGTCCGCGCCCCGCGCGCCCAGTGCGATAAAAAAGCCTACCAATTTCGCGCCAAGGCGCAGATGGAATCGACCCCCGGAATCGAGATCCATCAGGGCAACGTCGCCGAACTCTTGGTCGATGGCGAACAGCGAATCACCGGAATACTGACCTCACTCGGCATGCAGATCAGCGGCAAGACCGTCATCCTGAGTGCCGGCACTTTCATGCGGGGGCTAATGCACGTGGGTCTGAAAAATGAAAAGGGCGGCAGGATGGGGGACGCGAGTTCTACCGTGTCCGATTCTCTCAAAGCACTTGGCTTCGAGGTTGCCCGATTCAAGACCGGAACCCCATGCCGACTGCTGGGCAGATCCATTGATTTCTCGAAATGTGATAGGCAAGAAGGAGATACGCCTATCCCGAAATTCAGCTACTTGGCAGATACGATCACCAAAGGTCCGGATGATATTTTCACCCTGAACCCTTGGGGCGACCCCGCGTTCCACGTGGAACAAATGCCGTGTTGGATGACATACACCAACGCCAAAACCCATGAAATCATCGCTGGTAATCTCCATCAATCGCCCATGTATTGCGGAGTGATTGAGGGCACGGGCCCGCGCTATTGCCCGTCGATTGAAGACAAGGTCGTGCGCTTTGCCGAGAAGGAACGGCACCAAGTTTTCCTAGAGCCAGAAGGTCGACACACCACAGAATTCTACGTCAACGGGGTTTCCACCTCGCTACCTTACGAGGTGCAGCTGGAGTTTCTACGCACGATTCCGGGCTTGGAGAAATGCGAAATCCTACGTCCGGGCTATGCGGTGGAGTATGATTACTGCCCGCCAACCCAGCTGCAACCGACCCTTGAAACCAAGCGAATCGAAGGCCTGTATTTCGCGGGTCAGATCAACGGAACTTCCGGTTACGAGGAAGCCGCGGGACAGGGTTTGATCGCGGGAACCAATGCCGCGTTGAAGGCTGCGGGCAAACCAACCTTCGTGCTGGGTCGAGAAGAAGCCTACCTCGGGGTAATGGTGGACGACCTCGTCACACGCGGCTGCACTGAGCCTTATCGAATGTTCACCAGCCGCGCCGAATACCGTCTGTTGCTCCGTCAGGACAACGCCGATCTACGACTCACCCGTAGGGGTGCGGAAATCGGTTTGGTCTCCGGACTGCGTTTGGACAGGCTAGAGGTGAAAGTCGCGGAAATGGATCGCGCGGATAAATGGGTTCGCCATGCCTCTTACGAAGGAGTAAAGTTGGATCAATGGCTGCGTCGCGCGGACAGCTCGTGGGAGCATTTACCCGATCATTTACGCAATGAATTTTCCGAAACCGACTGGCCACAGATCGAAACCGATTTCAAATACGCAGGCCACCTCGCCCGCCAGCAGCAGCAAATCGATCGCATGTCACGCCAGCAGGAAAGGCACATTCCAGCAGATCTCAATTTCGATTTAATCCCTGCTTTGAAAAAAGAAGCCCGGGTTCGCTTTTGCGAAATCCAACCCCAAACCATAGGCCAAGCCTCCCGTATCCCCGGAATCACCCCAGCCGATATCGCGATCCTAGTGATCTGGATGGATAAGCTGACACGTGGTGCCCTACCTAAAGAACCATAACTCACTTATTCTAAGTAACTTGTATAGATCATCTCCTGCCTCATCACGGACCACAAACCACGCTGGAGGAGAAAAGAAAGTGCACCCTGAGAGATTCGAACTCCCGGCCTTCTGATTCGTAGTCAGACGCTCTATCCAGCTGAGCTAAGGGTGCTTTACCGCAAGCAGCGGGCGGGAAAGAAAGCATTTTGCTGCCTATTGTGTCAAGAAATTCGACGATGATTATTCAAAAGGGTGATCGGCTATCGAGTTGGAAAACTTGGCCTGAAGTATGCGGCATACTTTCCTCGAGAAACCGAATGAATTCGGCAACGATTTCCGGAGTGTTGAACTCACCCATAGCATGTAACTCACGAACCTCTTGCTTACGTTTCGTGGAAACATTTTCGGTCATATGAGTTTCCATAAAACCAGGTAAAATCGCATTCACACGAATATTGTTAGAACCATGACGAAGCGCTAAATCCTTTGTCAGGCCTAGCATTGCGGCTTTCGCCGTGGCATAGGCAGCTTGACCAATCGTTGGATGATTCGCTGCATAACTTGATATAAAAACCACATGACCCGCGCCTTTACTTATCATCGCTGGAATCGCACCAACTGCACATTTCTTTGCAGCAGTGAAGTTGATTTCGATGATTTCATCCCATGTGAATTCATCGATTTTTGCTAGAGGTTGATCGCGAATCATTCCCGCAGCGCAGATCAGCAGATCGCAATTGTGCACTGAAAAAAAAGTATGGATCGCCAATTCAGAGCTGAGATCGAGATCATTTCGACTCAAAGCATGAACCTCCCAACCCGCAGTTTTAAATTGCTCAGTGATGGATTTTCCCAAACCGCCTGTTCCGCCAGTGATGATGACACGTTTCAACACCCAAATACTCAGCACGAATAAGCTGTGAATAAAGCCCCAAAAACTTGTGATAAGATGAATGTATCTCTTTCAGGTTTACTTAGCATGTGGACTTACCGCGTAGCCATGGGTGTTTTATCCCAACTTATCATTCATGTGGAACGCTGATAGCTATCATGCGGAACAGTCCTTTTTCCAACTTATACACACCATTAAGATGATGATCTTATAAGTTCAAAAAATAGAATACTCATCATGAACGAGGTCTAGCGCGAAATTTGGACGAACGATATAACATCCATCAAATCAGCCATTCGCGCTTGGAAAATGATCTCATCCTGCCATCTTTCATCGACTTTTCCGAACCCATGTTACCCACCATCAAACGCATCCTTTCACTTCTATGCGTGTTTGTGATCTTTTTCGTTTTAGTCACACTGCTCAAAACTTGGCAGACACGCGGTGACTTTGAATCGCTCATTCCGGAATTTCTAAAATCCAAAGAAATAAAATCGAACGAACCGTTCACTCTAATGAATAAGGCTGCGTTGAATCTCAGCGATGTAGAAATGATTTCGCGTTTAAACCAAGAATACGCGCGTCTCACCAAAGCCGTTGTTCCTTCAGTTGTCAGCATTGATACATTTGGAGAACGAACAGAACAACTCGTGGACATCTTTGGTCGTGCCAGAATTCGTGAATATCCAACCCAAGGCCAAGGCTCTGGAGTCATCGTGAGTGAAGAAGGTCACATCATTACAAATCACCACGTGATTGCAGGACAAAAAGATATTCGTATTACACTGCACGATGGGAAAACGTATAGCGCAAAAATGATCGGTGAAGATTCACTGTTAGATATCGCAGTCATTAAAATAGACTCGAAGGAAACATTTATGCCGCTGAAACTTGGTGATTCCTCATTAGTCGAAGTAGGTCAACTCGTCTTCGCAATCGGAAATCCATTCGGGCTTGGAGAGACAGTGACACAGGGAATCATCTCTGCGAAAGAACGTTCACTGTCAGATAACCAACGAGATCTTTTTCAAACCGACGCAGCCATCAACCCAGGAAACTCCGGTGGTCCTCTCGTTAATCTAACAGGCGAAATTATAGGAATCAATGTTGCGATTTTTAGCGTCGATAAAGAGAATCCAAGTTTCCAAGGCGTGGGTTTTTCAATTCCATCAAATGAAGTTCGAGAAACACTCAAACAAATTATCGAATATGGAAGACCGATTCGTGGTTTCTTGGGAGTGCGAATGAAAGATATCGATCCTCTTACTCGCCATGAATTAGGTTACAGTGGTGAAAAAGGTTCCGCGGTTTATGTCATCACTCCGAGTTCTCCAGCGGAACTTGCCGGCCTGAAACCCGGCGACGTGATTTTGAAATACAATGATGAGGAAATAACCAGTACTCGCCAAATCATCTCTCTCGTTCAGCGATCCGAAATTGACGAGGTGGTAAAACTTCAAGTTTGGAGAAAAAACGAAATTTTAAATCTTAAAGCGACCATACGCGAAAGCGTTTCCATTCAGTCGAACAAAAGCCAACCGCAGGCAATCGATGGAGAAATCAATTTAGGTATTATTAATACAGTTGGGATTAAAGTCCGCAATTTGTCGGGTATCGAGGCACGTCGTGGGTTTGGTGGTGTGGTCACAACGATGATCACGCCAAATACGCTTTCGAGCGGTTTGATTGAGCCGGGTGATCTGATCATCGCTCTCAACAATACACAAATTACCAACATCAACGAATTTTACCTACAGTTGGCTGCTTCAGTTCCGTTGCAAGAAACCATCATCCATCTGATTCGTGAAGGTAAACCCCTGCGCGTGGTCTTACCTAAGCTTTAATCTCCCCGATTTATGAAAAACAAAGTGCCTTATTTTTTCTTCGCTCTTGCAGCCGCTCTTGCAGCCGCAGCGGTGTGGATGTGGTTGAACAGCCCAGTGCTACCAACTTCATCGAATGATCCAAAATCTACCATCGATTCCCCAGCTATAAAGCCACCCGTAACTGATGGTATTGAGCAAACACTTCCTCCGCAAACACCTGAACAGATTTTAGAAAATCTTGGCGTTGGTTTGGCAACAGAGAATTCCGCGGATATGCTCAACCAAATCAGCGAAGCTCTTAAAAAAGGCGACATGACCCAGGTGGCGAAACTCATCGGTAAAGACGCGATGGATGTCGATACCTTCACGCTGCTTAACGCACTTGCCAAACAACCGCATAGCTTTCGCGAGGTCGGTGAAATCGAACTGAATAAACGCACGCGCTGGGCGTTGGAATTTGGAGAAAAAGAAAAAATACACATCTATTTTGATCTTCATCAGGAAAACGGAAAATGGAGAGTTGAGAAAATCTCCGTGCCAGAAACAAAAGCGGATCCAAAAGATAAAGAATCTGTAATCGATCCTCTAAACTTAGCAGATAATTTTCTTCAAGCGGTTCTGAAACAAAACTTCGAAGTCGCGTTGCAATGGGTCGATCTTAAATCTGTATCAGAAACTAAAATTGCGGCGCTGTGTATTTTGTTTGAAGAGGGAGAATACAAACTGCGCGAAAATAAACCGTTACGCGCCATGTTCCAACGCGATGACACAGTCGGATATCTCGCTCATATCGAAGCGAAAGATGGTAACCAAACCGCTCAGTTTTCTCTCAACCTACGCTTAGATGCGGAAACGAAAAAGTGGCGCGTGTTCGAAATCAACCTCGATCAACTCCTTGCCGATTACGCAACCCGTGTTGCGAATGGTGACATTTACTATTCGCCTCTCGTGAAAAATCCATCAGGTGGCGAAACCCTCGCGCTCTACTTCGAGTTCAACGAAGACATGATGAGCCCAAGAACGCAGCGGCAACTTGAAATCGTTGCTTCGATTTTGAAAAGCGATGCTAAGAAAAAAATCACCCTCAGCGGTCATACGGATGCACTCGGCACCAAATCGTACAACGATCAACTTTCCGCAAACCGTGCCGATGTCGTCCGTGATTTCCTCGCCGCCGCGGGTGTCTCTACAGAACAGATCGTGACGATTGCTAAAGGCGCCTCCCAACCCCGTCGCCCCAACGTCACTGAAACCGGAGAAGACGATCCTTCCGGCCGCCGCGCGAATCGCCGCACCGAGATCTATTTGGATTTCTAACCATTTCGGTAGGGCGGCATCGCCGAGGCCGCCGCGCGAATCGATAAAGCAAAATCCAATCACACATCATTTCATGCGGCCCCCTACGGTGAGGGTGCCCTACCTAATCATGACCCAGGACCACACCGACACCCCGCCCCAGCGAGATAAACGGTGCTAACGGAATCTTCACCTGTGTGTGGATTTGGAAAACTTACTTCGCGGCCTTCGGCGTTGCCGAAAACTTTTGTTAGTAATTCAACGAAGTCGCGGTCAGGGAAACCATCCGCCCACATCGCAAAGACACCGCCCGGATGGAGTGAATCACGCACACGGGACATGCCTTTATGAGAGTAAAAAATCGCGTGACGCGGATGCAACCAGTGACTGTGGGTGTGGTCGATATCTAACAGAATCGCATGCACCTTGGCACCAGGGCGGGAGGGATTGAAACCGTTTCCCGAAGCGGCGAGTGCGAAGAAATCGGCATGCACAATGGTGGTGCGCGGATCTTTGTCTGGCTGGGGATCGACAGGCAGCAGTCCCTCGCGGTGCCAGCGGATGACCGGCTCAAGAAATTCGACCACGGATAGCGAACGCACTTTCGGGTGACGCAGCGCCGCCGCCGCCGTGTAACCGAGCCCTAGTCCACCAACGATGACATCGGCCTGCGGCTCATTGAGAATTTCCAACCCAAGATCAGCGAGCGCGTCTTCTGCGGCATGAAACAGGCTGCTCATGAGGAATTCGTCGTTGAGGATGACGTCGTAAACGATTTCGCCACCGAGGCTCAGCACTTTTCTACGTCGCAAAATGATTTTACCCAACGGGCAATCGCAGTAATCGAGTTCTTCCAGCAGTCCTTTCATCGCAGAGATCGTGGCAGGAAAACCTGTGGTGACTACTTCGGATGTGCTATATTCGCTTACCCTAGGCCCTCAACGATACCTCAAACTATTGGACCCATCTCCACAGAATCAGAACAACAAGCATGAGCGGCAAATGGTGCTTGCGGATGGCACCCGTGGAATGATCCGACCCATCGTGCCCTCGGATCGGATCGCGCTGGCCGCCGCTTTGGAAGAGCTCGGCCCGGAAAGTCGGCTCCGCCGATTCTTTTTCGATAAATCAAAACTCTCCGAAAGCGAACTCGACCGCTTGACCTCTCCGGACGGCATTAACCACATCGCTTATGGAATGGCAGTCAGCCTCGATGACGGAACAGAGCACATGCCCATCGCGGTGGCGCGTTGTTTCCGCGATAGGGAACAAGAGGACCTAGCTGAAGTTGCAGTCGTGATCGCCGATCCGTGGCAGGGTATGGGTGCGGGGTTTGAGTTGTTGAGCGCGCTCTCCTCAGCAGCGCGCGATGTGGGAATTCGGCGTTGGTTCGCCTCCATGTTCACCTACAACACCGCGATGCAGCGCTTGCTAGATCACTTCGGCACCATGTGCGAAACACGAGATCTCGGCGGCGGAGTCATTGAGGTGATCTACGATATCACCAAACTACCCGCGCGAAATAAGTGAGAGGCTCTTGTGGGGTTGGGATGTGAAAATATCGGCGACCGGAGATCGCCGCTACTGAATCGGAAGAAATGCGGACGGGGGCGTCCGCGCTCCCATTTTCGTGCTAGGAGTATGGTGGGGCTGTGCTTTAGTGAACGGCGTCATGAAAAAAATGGTTTTACGTTTTACGGGTTGGATGGCTTGCTTGTTGCCGGTTGTGGGTTTTGCGGAAACGCGGGATTTGATGAAAGGCGATGTGCTGGCGGAATTTAGTGAAGTCGAGCAATGGCACGGGGTTTCTGAAGTCAGCGCGGTGGCGGACAAATGCGAGTTCGAGGTGAAAGGCGAGGGCAAGATTTTGGTCAACTCGACCACCAAGGACAAAACGCTGCCGTATTTGATGACCAAGGAAGAATTCGGCGACGTCAAAATCGAGTTGGAATTCATGGTTCCCAAAGGATCGAACGCCGGAGTGTATGTGATGGGGCGTTTTGAAATTCAGATTCTGGATAGTTTCGGGCGGGAGAAATTTGGTTCCGGCGATCTTGGGGGCTTGTATCAGCGTTGGGATCCAAACCGTCCGAAAGAACGGCAGGGCTACGAAGGCACTAAACCAAAAGTAAATGCCGCCAAGCCACCGGGTGAATGGCAGACCATGGAAATCGTGTTTCGCGCCCCACGTTTCGACGAAGCTGGGAAAAAACTCAAAGACGCCACGTTTGAAAAAGTCCTCGTGAACGGCCAGTTGGTTCAGGAAAATGTTGCAACAACCGGGCACACCCAATCCGCACCATTTGAAGGCAATGCCAAAGTCGGCCCGATTGCGATCCAAGGCGACCACGGCCCGATTGCGATCCGCAGTTACAAAGTGACGCCGTTGGAAGATGGGGAGCCCGCCCGCCTTGCTGAGCTGAATGCTTATTGGAAAGAGGTATCCCGTGCTGTGAAAGAGGGAGATTTCGCTGCATATCAGGCGACTTGCCATCCCAAAGGAGTGCTGGTGGCAGGGACCAAAGGCGTCAGCTACCCGCTTGCCCAGGCATTGAATCGCTGGAAAACGGAGTTCACAGATACCAAGGCAGGCGACATCGAGGCTTCGGTCGATTTCCGTTTTTCCCATCGCTACGGCGACACCCAAACCGCCCATGAATCGGGAGTTTTCCTATATACTCAAAAGAAAAAAGACGCCGAGCTGATTCAGGAATACATCGCCTTCGAGGCCCTGTTGGTGAAAGAAAACGGCAAATGGCTGAACTTCATGGAGTATCAAATCAAAGGAGTCGCCAAGGAAGATTGGGAAAAACTGGCACCATAAATGCGTAAGGTTCCACCCGTTTCTCACGTTGAATAATCCCTGCAAGCTGCGACATTCCTGCCCGATCTTAAGAATCTAAGTTCGTCCCATCTCGAAACATGAAACACTCTCCTCTCATATTTAAAACCGCCTTCATGGCGATGGCTTGGTTTTCAGCAATCTCGCCGATTCTCGCAGAGGAACCAGTGAAGGCCGAAGAAAAACCCAAGCAGCAAGGCGATGCGGGAGCCGATAAAAAAGCCGAGGACTTGATCAAGCTTTCACTCGACCGTGAAGAGTTGGTCATGCCAGGGATGAAAATCATGGTGAAAAAGGGTTACATCGACGTCGATGCCAAAGTCTGCCTGGCCGAAGGATTGTTAGAATTGATCGCCTGCACCAAGGATAGCAAAGAGCACGAATCTCTGATCATGGTCGAGCCCAAGGCCGCGCACATTCACGCGGCTTTGCTTTTAATCGGCGCACAACCCGGCAACCCCGCGATGCGCAAAGAAGTCAAAACCGAGGACGGTCCACGTTGGGTCGATATCGAACCACGCGGCCAAGAAATCGATGTCTTTCTCGTCTTCGGCAACAAAGACGGCCAACCTGAAGAGCACCCGATCAGTAAGTTTCTCATCAAAGGCTTGGGTGAAAATGATGATGGGGTTCCCACCGAGCCTGTAAAAAAAGAAGATCGCGCGTTTCCGACTCACACGTTTCTATTTGCCGGTTCTCATATTTACAAAGACGGTGAAAAAGATCCCATCTATCTGGCAGACGAAAGCGGCAATGTGATCTCGCTCTCCACTTTCGGCGATGAATTGCTCGCTCTGCCTGGTGTTCACGCACACGAAAACCAAGCACTCGATTGGGCTATCGATTCAACGCATCTCCCTCCACTTGACACCAAGATCATCTTACGTCTGAAACCGAAAAACCCCGCAGTCCCAGAGCAACCGAAAAAATAATATTTAGCATTTTATCATCATGAGTTTTACCAAATGGATGTTAGTCCCTGTTCTTGGAGCGGGTTGGGTTGGAGCAGCAGAAGTCGAAGTCGATGCGGTTGCAGCAGGGAAAAAAGTTTTTGAAACAGTCGGTTGCTCCGAGTGCCATACGGTTACCAAGAACGATCCTTCTAACAAAACCGGACCGAACTTGTTCGGCGTATTTCATACAACACCTCGCGATCGCAAGGTCATGATAGCTGGCAAGGAAACGATCGTGAAAGCGGATCGCGGGTATTTTGAAAAATCCCTGCGCAAGTCATGGGATGAATTGGCAGTTGGAGAAACAGGCCCGACCAAAGACGTGGCTTATCTGCCCATCATGCCGAACTACACGAAAGAAATGGTTTCGGATGAGGATATGGATTCGGTCTATCATTACTTGCGAACACTTGCCGAAGGCGCGGAACAAGGCCCGACACAAGTCATGGTGAAACGCCAAGCCGCAGTGCAGCCGACCAACATCCTCGAAATTCCCAACGAGGAAATCGTGACGGATCGCACACGCGTTTTCCGTGCAGCATTAAAAGGCACCAGCGGTCGCGCCCTACACGTGGGTCAGCCAAACGGCATGAACTTCACCTTTGACCCGCGCATGCTTTCCGTGCGCCGCATTTGGTCGGGCGGATTTTTGAATCTCACCCAAGAACGCACCTCACGCGGCCGCGATCTCCCGACGATGGGCAAAGGCGCGAAAGTCCATTTCGAAGGCATAGCTCTGATGCAACCGCTCACCAGCAAAGGCGAACCGGTTGATTTCGAATTCAAAGAACCCGATGCGCAAGACAACGTCGCGATCGAAAAACATCTTTGGGACAAGGTCGATTTTTCAGAGCGCCTCGCAAACCTAGATGCTGAGTTTCTCGGTCATCTCTCGTCAGCCAGCTATAACTGGGGCCGTGCAAGTTTCCGTTTCCGTGTCGGCAAAAACACGTTTGAGCAAGCCATAGGGATCACTGAAAAAGGCGGGATCAGCATCACACTCAGCGGTGAAACCAAAGAAGCGCAGAGTTTCCAAATCGCAGCCAGCCAACTCAGCGAACTGAAAGTCGTTGGCGGAGTGTTAGAAAACGGCAAGTGGGCTATCCCAGCAGGAGAGAAAGGCCCGTTCACGCTCACAGCAGTGCTCAAGGTCGAGCCAGCGGTTCGCGAAGCGATCACCAAAACAGAAAACTGGGCAGCGCAGAAACTCGTGACTCAGCCCGCGAAAGCAGGCAAAGCCGCCACCGAGCTTCCAGCGGGTTACAGCTTGGAGGATTGGATTTCACCGCTCGATCTGTTAGGTCGTGTGCAGCTTTTTGAACCCACCGGAATCGCGGTTGCCAAAGACGGCACGATGGTTTTCGCAACTCGCGCGGCGGGTGTGTGGCGCATTCGCAACGGCGAATGGTCGCTGTTTGCCGAAGGAATTTACGAGGGTCTCGGCGTCTGCATCGAGGACGATAAAGGCGACGTCATCGTCATCGCACAAAAACCCGAGCTCACCCGCATCAGTGATATAGACGGCGATGGTCGGGCGGATAAGTTTCAAACCGTTTCCGATGATTATGGTTTCCATGGAAACTACCACGAATACACCCACGGTCCTGTTAGAGATGCGGCGGGGAATTATTATTTCCTCCTGAACCTCTCGCACGATGACAAGTTCGATCGCGTTTCATGGCGTGCCGGCGGACGGTTCATGGGCAGCATGGGCGGCTATCGCGGCTGGGCGCTGCGCGTGACTTCTGAAGGGAAAACCGAAACTTTTGCTCTCGGCTTACGCAGCCCAGCAGGGATCGGCGTCGCTCCAGACGGACGGATCTGGTATGCAGAAAACCAAGGCGAGTATGTAGGTTCATCAAAAATCGTTCCGCTTGAGCAAGGTAAGTTTTACGGTCACATGTCCGGCTTGGAATCCTTGCCCGGCATGATTCCGGATGCGCCGGAGCTGAACTACGATCTCTGGAAAGACAAACTCCGTAAAGGCGCTGTGTGGCTGCCACACGGAATGTTGGCGAACTCCCCTGGCAACCTCGCATGGGATCTGACAGGTGGAAAATTCGGCGCGTATAAAGACCAAATGTTTGTCGGAGATCAAACGCTCTCGCAGTTGATGCGCGTTGTCACCGAAGTCGTCGACGGCCAGGATCAGGGTTGCGTGATTCCTTTCGGCAGAGGTTTGGCATCCGGCATCATGCGTCCGGTTTTCCTTCCAGATGGCAGTTTGCTGTTAGGTCAAACCGGTCGCGGCTGGACCGCTAAAGGTGGAAATCAAGCGGCGCTCCAACACGTGATCTACGATGGAAAAACCGTTGCTGCGGACATTTCCAAGATCACCGCGACCCCCACCGGTTACGACGTCCATTTCACCCAACCCATCGGCGCGGATGTCACTCCCGATCAGTTGAAAGCAGCACTCGCTGTGAAATCATGGTTCTACACCAACCTCGCTGAATACGGTTCACCACGTCACGAGATCCGCGATGAGAAGACCACCACAGTCACGCTCTCCGCTGATCGCAAATCCTTGCTCATCGATCTCGAAGGATTCGGCACTGGCGATAAATGGACAGGCCGACTTTATCACGTTCAGTTCAAAGAAGCCGCGCCACTCTTTGGTGATTTGCCGGTTTGGAAAACACTTGAAGGTTTCTACACGCTCAACGCGATCCCGAAAGCGAAGTAAATCATCTCTCAAAATTGATTCATGAAATCCTCGTTCATCGCACATGCCAGAACCGTTGCATTGCTCGGATTTGGGATTCTAACAAGCTACGCCCAAGACGCCGCTCCAACATCGGTTGAGCTCGCCAAGACGTTCACTCCGATTTTCAAACAAGGGAAAATCGAGCAGACGATGGATGCGGATAAGGAACACGCGAACTTTCGTTTCATCGCGGAATACGATGCGAAGCAGGCGGCGTATTTGATTTTGCGCAAAGGCACGGAAGTCGAACTTCCTGCTGGGAAAAATCGCAAAATCGAAGTCGCCTATGAGCATTCCGGAAATCTGCCCGCGCGGTTCCGCGTTTGGGTCGATGGCTTAGTGGTCGAAAAAGGTCGCGATATTCCTAACAGCGAAATGGGTGAAACCTCGATGACCGCTGATGCCGCTACATCCACCGAGCTGATCAGGTTGGACAGGGATTTCACCACGATGGTTGAGTTCACTCCGGATAAAAAAGGCGGCGGGCTATTTGCTAAAACTTTAGCTCAGGGAAAATGGACGACAGATTGCAAAGCCCTGTATGTTAAAGACAACAAGCTGGTCTACGAGATTGCGGAAATCGGAAAGATTGAAAGCAAAACGGTTTTAAAACCCGGCACGAAATATGTCGCCGTGGTCACATCGGAGTCGGGTAAGATCAATCTGTATCTCAATGGCCAGTTAGAGGGCACGCGTGAAAAGTTCACAACTCAGGATCCACAGAATCCGGTTTTCAACATCGGCATGGCATCGGCGAATCTCACAGATTATTTCAAAGGTAAAATTTCAGGTGCTAGATTTTGGGGTCGCGCGCTGAATGCGGAGGAGATCGGCCAGTTATCGAAGGGCAACGCGATGGCGGTCAACACTCCCGAGTTCAACTGGATACCGAAAGCGAAAGCTCCTGATGCGAAAGCGGGCGAGGTCTCCGGACACCCGATTCGCCTGCAGCTTGAAATTTTGAGCGAGTTTGAAATGCACCGATCGGTGGTGCAGCCGCTCGCGCTCTCCGATCACGAAGCGCTGGTGAAAGCATGGGACAAGAAAAGTTTGGAGAGAGGGAAAGTGATTTACACCCAGTTGTGCGTGACCTGTCACGGCACGCTGGATCAACCAGGCTCGCTTCCCACCGCCCCGCGGTTCCACCTCGGAGATTTGAAAAACGGTGCCGATCCGTACCGCATGTTCCAGACTTTGGAAAAAGGTTACGGCCAAATGATAGCGATGCCACAATACACAACCTCGCAGAAATATGATGTGATCCATTACATCCGCGAGGAATTCATCAAGGGCAAGAACGACAAGATTTTCACCGCGGTCGATGACGCATATCTCGCCTCTTTGCCACGCGGGATGAGCCAGCTTCAGGAACAAGCGCCTCAGGAAAAACAGCCGCAATACCTTCTGCAGGATTACGGCAACACTCTGTTTTGGACCCTGCAAGTTGACAAAGGAAACATCGCACAAAAAGGCCTGACCGTGCGCTTGGATGCGGGCCCCGGCGGAGTTTCCAAAGGCAATGCCTGGATGCTTTATGAACACGACACAATGCGCGTCGCCGCGATTTGGACAGGGAAAGATTTCATCGATTGGAAAGGTATCGGCTTCGATGGTTCGCACGGCACGCACACGAGTATCGTTGGTGATAAACATTTCACCTTCCCCAATGAGCCAGCATGGGCGAATCCAGAAACGGGTGATTTCAAAGACCTGCGCATCCTAGGTCGTGACAATCTTCCCTACGGCCCACTGCCTCGCAGTTGGGTGCATTTTAAAGGTTTGGAATTTAACGCAGGAAATACCGGCATTCGCTACACGGTCGGCGATTGTGAAATTTATGAGACACAGAAACTCGCTGGCGAGAATGTCTTCGAGCGCTGGATTTACTGCGGACCTAGTAGTAAGGAATTGAAACTACGCCTGGATGACAAACAGGTGCATGTTTTACCTCCAAGTAAAGAGCCGTTCAAATTCGGCATTCGTTACCAAACTGGCAAAGTCGAGGTCTTCGAGATCAAGACCAACCTAGCCATTCCGCTGCTACCCACCAAACGTTTCGAAAAAATTCTAACCACTCAGATCAAAACCCAGCCAGCTGAAGGTGCATGGGCGGTCGATACGTTTGAGACTCCGGAATCCAAAGACAATCCATGGAAGTCATGGATGCGCACCTCAGGTTTTGATTTCTTCGAAGGCGGAAAAAGCGCGGCTGTCTGCACTTGGAACGGCGAGGTCTGGATTGTCGATGGCATCGATCAAAGCCAAGGCGAACTTAAATGGCAGTTGATTTGCACCGGTTTGTTCCAACCGCTCGGGCTGAAAATTCTCGATGGAAAAATTTATGTGAGTTGCCGGAACATGATCGCGTTGCTGCGTGATACGAACGGCGATCGCGAAACGGATTACATCGAAAGCTTCAACAGCGACCACCAGGTCACTGAGCATTTCCACGAGTTTGCGATGGGCTTGCAGGCAGATGCGGAAGGTAATCTCTACTATGCAAAATCCGCCCGCCACGGGAAACCCGGTCTCGTTCCGCATCACGGCACCTTGTTGAAAGTCAGCAAGGACGGATCGAAAACCGAAATCCTCGCGAACGGTTTCCGCGCTGCCAACGGCGTGTGTTTGAATCCCGATGGAAGTTTCATGGTCACCGATCAGGAAGGCAACTGGACTCCCAAAAACCGCATCAACTGGGTGAAACCGAAAGGCGAAAATGTGTTCTACGGAAACATGTGGAGCTATACCCATGTCACCGATGAATCCGACGCTGCGATGAAGCAACCGCTGTGCTGGATCACGAACAGTTTCGATCGCTCCCCCGCTGAGCTACTTTGGGTGCCGGAAAATTCCGCATGGAAAACCCTGCGCGGATCGTTGCTCAACCTTTCCTACGGCGAAGGTAAAATTTACACCGTGCCGTTCGAAACCCAGGGCGAGGAAGTGCAAGGCGGCATGAGCCCGCTGGGCTTAAAAGCGTTACCGACCGGCCTCATGCGCGGTCGGTTTAGTCCGCTGGATGGCCAGCTCTACGGCTGCGGAATGTTCGCATGGGCCGGAAATCGTCAACAACCGGGCGGGTTCTATCGCATCCGCTATACCGGCCAACCTGCTTACCAACCCGTTTCGCTCAGCACCAAGAAAGGCCAAGTCACCATCGGTTTCAGCGATGCGCTGGATCCAACTTCCGTCGCCGACATTTCCGCATCGGAAGTCCGCGCATGGGATTTACAGCGCACCAAGAACTATGGTTGCAAGCATCTCAACGAGCGCGCGTGGAAAATTTCCAAAGCCGAAATTTCAGCAGATGGAAAATCGATCACGTTGGATATCCCGGAACTCGCGCCGACCTGGGGAATGTCGATCAAGATGAAACTCCGCGGCGCTGGTGGCGAAGCCATCGAACGCGAAATCCACAACTCCATTTTCACACTCGATTGATCTAACACATTCATGAAAAAAATCATCCTGACACTCGCGTCTGCATTTACCTTCATCACCGGGCTAACTGCAGAAACTGAAACGAAAAAAATCGGTTGGTTTGAGCCAGTGGTGAAAGACATCGAAGGATGGAAAGTCTCCGTCGATCCAAAACTGCTCGAAGGTGAACACGCGAAGGAAGGCGAGCTGGCGTTGAAAATGTTAGCGAATCACCTTCAGCGCATCATCATTCTGATGCCAGAACAGCAACTCGCGGACATGCGCAAAATCGGTATTTGGATTGAGCATAAGCATCCTGAGTTAGGAAACATGCAATACCATCCCGGTGCGGATTGGTTGGCTGGAAAAGGCTATCATCCAGACCTTGTGAAAAAAGTGCACATTCCCGTCGCCAGCCAAATGTTTTCCAAGAAAAACATGCTGAAACAACCAGCTGTGATTCTTCACGAACTCGCTCACGGCTACCACGATCAAGTGTTAGGTTTTGAACACAAAAGCATCCTCGAAGCTTACCAAGCCGCCAAGCAACGCGGTGATTACGAAAAAGTCCTGCACGTCAACGGCAACGAAACCAAACATTACGCCCTCACCGATCACAAAGAATATTTCGCCGAAGCCACCGAGGCCATGCTGTATCGTAACGACTTCTATCCTTTCGTTTCAGCCGAGCTCAAAAATCACGATCCTAAAATGTACGAGCTCATGGAGCAAATCTGGCAACCCAGTGTGGGGAAGAAATAGAGGATCCGGTTTGCGGAGAGCTACCCCATTTCAGAAATTTCCTTGATCTCGCCCAACAACGAGTGCATATCCCCCCCACGACTTACTTGAATTTTCCCTAACGGAGGGGTGGTAGAGTGGTCGATTGCGCCAGTCTTGAAAACTGGAGAGCCGAAAGGTTCCGTGGGTTCGAATCCCACCCCCTCCGCCAACACCCCAGCCCCGTTCAGCGGGGTTGGGGTGTTGGCGTTTAGGGGTGGGTAGAGAATCCTTTGCCGTAGGCAACGGGGTTTGACTGCCGAGTTCGCTTGTAACGAACATTTATACTACGCGCAGCGTAACTGCAGGGACGTCATGCAATGACGCCAATCCCACCCCCTCCGCCCTTCTTCGCTTCCGCATCGAAGCTCCAAAGGGCAGGCCATCTAAGATTTCAGCAAAGATAAAGGTAAAATCACTTCACCGGGGTCAGGGTGAAATCTTTGATCGTCACGCCGCGGCTGCCGGTTTTGAGCTCGAAGTTGAGGATATTTTTGCCTTTTTCGAGTGTGAGTTCGATGGGCTCTGTTAGCTGCCATGCACCTAGCGTGTAGGGGACTGGGGATTCGGTAGGCGGCGCGGCGTTGGCGGAAATGACGAAAATCTGCTTGTCTTGGATGGTAGCGACTTTCGCGGTGAGTGAATATTTCCCGGCTGCTGGGGCTTCGAACTCATATTGAGTTTTAAAACCACCGAGCGCGTGAATTTGCATGCCGCCTCCGCTGTAGCTTTTCATCGCTGCCGCTTTTCCAGTGGCTGTGGAGTGAGCGACGGCTGGGATGTTGATGGCTCCATCTTTCACGGTGACCTTTTGCTCGGAGGCGGTGACGGTTTCGGAAACGACTTTTTGGTCTTTTTCATTTGCCTCGCCGAGCTCTTGGCCGAGAGGTCCGAGAGCAGCAGCTTTAGCGGCAAGAACGCGGGATTGGTAGAGAGCCAAGTTGCTCCAAAATCCGCCCGCGATTTTTTTGCGTTCGTTGTATGCGGGCTCGCCGAGGATGCGGCCGATCCACTCGGCGCGGAGGGCTTTGATATATTCTTCCGTGTGTTCGCGTGCTTGGGTTTCTAGGAGAAATTGGTCGCCGCTGAGGGAAACGTCGTCTTTGTCCCACCAGCTATGTGCAAATCCGGCACCGAGGTTAACGACCCAGCCTTTTGGAGTCCAGTGACTGAGAGCGGCGTGCGCTTTCTGGGTTACTCCCCAGGTTGGGATGCCGAAGGAACGCAGCATGAAGCGACCGAAAAATGCGCGGCGACCGCAGATGCCGGCGTTTTTGGCGATGTTTTGATACTGATGAAGGGTATCGAGGTCGTACTTCAGGTTTTCTGAGCCGTAAGGAACTTCAGTTTTCACGGCGGCAACATAGCGCCAGCCGTTGTCGTTCGTGTAGATGTGGTCAGGACGGTAGGTTTGGAGCATTTTACGACCCCACGTGAGGATCTCGTCGGGTGCATCGCAATTGATCACGAAACGATATTCCCATGTGGTTAAATCTTTGAAAGTAGAGTCGAGCTCTCCATCAAGGTAGGCTTTTTCGTAGTGCAGGTAGCGTTTGACGGGATCAACGAACTGCGGACCGTTAGTCACGGCTGCGGGGTTGCTTTGTGCGATTGGATTTGCGAACTCAAGACTGGTGGCAAGAGCGAGGCGTTGGAAGAGATCGGATTTCGCTTTGGGGCTGGCTTTTTGGATGGCGGTGTAGATGTGCATCGCCTCTCCATATTTGCCGAAACGTGCGCCGCCTGAAACGAGCATTTCCTTCATCAACGCTTCATTGGCGAGAAGTTGAGTAACCGCAGCCTTTTCGGTAGCGCCTTTTTGAGCGAAAGCGGCTAAGCCGTCGGGCGTGGCGTGGGTGAGGATGGTGGCTTTGGTGGTTTTGGGATCGAGCTTATCGCTGCTGATGACGGCATTGAGATCGGTCATCAATCCTTGCGCCAATTTCATTTCATCGGCCTTGGCTTTGGTCATAGCAGCTTGAGCGGCATCGAATGCGGCACGTAAGGCTGGCTCGTTTGTTTTGGCTTTTTCGTAGGCTTCGGTGCGTTCTTTTAGGGCTTTTAGGCCTTCTTGTTTATTGGCTTCCCAAGTTGCTAATTCTTTTTCCGCCGCTGCTTTCTCAGCAGGCGTCGTGGCTTTTTTAAGTGCTGCTTGTGATTTCGCGATGCCAGCTTCTGCGCCGCCTACCCATTTGTTTTTTGCGTGATCGATTAAACCTTTACCCGCACCGATTTTACCGAGTTCGGCCTGTGCGGCATCTGCTTCAGCGGCTGCTTTTAATGCGGTATCACGCGCTTCTGTAAATGCTGCTTTTTTTTGATTGCTTATGGTCGGGATGGCTCTTGTGAGGTCGGACGTCAAAGACTCGAGTGCCTCCGAATACTCTTTTTTGAGTTTCTCCCCCTCGGCCGTCAATGGCTCGGATGGGGTGGCATTCTTGGGTTTTGCGGACAATGCTCCCGCTCCTGCGAGCATGAAAACGCCAAGGATTAGCGTGCGAGTTGGTAAAATCATAAGTCGAACGTTAACGGAGGAGGCGTGGATTTTATATCAAAAATTTGAGGAAATTTTGGCCTTGGAGCGGGGCGGGATGTGCCTTGTTGCAGGCTGGAGTTCGATATAAAGGCGATGGTTACCGGAAAAAGAGCAGGTCTCCGGCTGCGTATTTGCCTCTAGTCATGTGGTCTCAGGGTTGCTAGGAAAGCGCTGCGGCGGCTCGCTCCCAGTCTCATGAATTCTTCCATATCAGACCCCAATCACCAGAAGCCGAAGCTAGCGGCCACTACAATCGCTGCACTTGGAATCGTCTTTGGCGATATTGGCACAAGCCCGATCTACGCGTTTCGCGAATGCTTTTCAGAATCACATGGCGCCCATATCGATGCGCACAACTTGACCGGCGCGGCCTCTTTGGTCGTTTGGTCATTGTTGCTCGTGGTAACGGTCAAATATCTCTTCATCATCCTCAGGCTCGATAACAAGGGCGAAGGCGGCATCCTTGCCCTATCAGCCTTGATTCGGGGCGCGACGAAACTGGAAAATGGCAAACGAGCGGGGAACATCCTGCTGTTTGGCCTCGCGGGAGCTGCGCTGATGTATGCGGATGGGATGCTGACTCCTGCCATCTCCGTATTGAGTGCCGTGGAAGGACTTTCTGTTAGTGCGCCTATGCTTGCGCACTGGACCGTTCCCGTCGCTGTCGCCATTCTCGCAACGCTGTTTGCCATCCAACGCTTCGGTACCAGAAAAGTCGGCGTTCTCTTTGGTCCCATCGTTTTACTCTGGTTTTCCACCATAGGACTTCTCGGCCTCAAAGAAATCTTTTCCCAACCGCAAATCCTGCTATCTCTCAGCCCTGTGGAAGGGGTGACCTTCCTCATCCGGGAGTGGAGACACGCCTTGCCCTTGCTTGCAGCCGTCTTCCTCGCCGTCACAGGTGGAGAAGCCCTTTATGCCGACCTCGGGCACTTCGGCAGACGACCCATCCGCATCGGCTGGTTCTCGGTCGTGCTGCCTTGTTTGGTGCTAAATTACCTGGGTCAAGCCGCGCTGTTGACGTCGGATGCCGCAGCCATTCGCAGCCCATTCTTTTTGCTCGCCCCTGAGTTCCTGCGCTTTCCTCTCACGCTACTGGCCACCGCGGCTGCAGTTGTCGCCAGCCAAGCCCTCATCACAGGCGCGTTTTCTCTCACCACTCAGGCGATCCAACTTGGCTGCCTACCCCGTTTCCTCGTCCGCTACACATCCGAGCACTCAGCCGGACAAGTCTATGTGCCCATGGTGAACTGGATGCTCGCCGTCGCTTGTATTCTCTTGGTCATCGGTTTTGAAACATCCGCAAATCTAGCAGGGGCCTACGGTATCGCCATCGCGCTCACCATGACCATCACTTCGGTTCTGTTCTACTCGGCCGCACGAGCCTGCTGGAACTGGTCTTTTGCCAAAGCATTTTCACTCACCGCCCTGTTTCTTCTGTTAGACGGCGCGTTCCTAGCTGCGAACGCTTTGAAAATCGTGCATGGCGGATGGCTTGCGCTGGTGACCGGCGGGGTGATCATGTCGCTGATGCTGATCTGGATCTGGGGGAGAAAACGACTCTATCAGCGCATGATGGCTGGAGCTCTCCCGGTCCGCGATTTGCTTAGTGAACTTTCTAAAGGCAAAATTCACCGCGTCTCCGGTAGTGCGGTATACATGAGCGGAAAAGACACCAAAGTTCCCACCGCACTGCTTCATAATCTCAAGCATAACCAAGTGCTTCACCAGCAAGTGATCCTGTTGCATGTCGCGACCTCGGATGAACCCCATGCCACAGGGCCAGAGCGTATCGCTCATCAGGATCTCGGCGAAGGATTCCATCGCGTCACGCTTCAATTTGGATTTGCCGATAGCCCAGCCGTGCCATTAGCGCTCAAGCAACTCTTGCCGGAATCCCTGCACTTCAATCCGAACAAAGCCACCTATTTCCTTGGTCGGGAAACCTATGGGGTTGGTAAAAACGCAGGGATTTTCGATCGCGTTCGGCTGTTTCTTTTCGCCGTCATGGCGCGCAATGCCTCAGCGGCGACGGCATACTTTCAATTGCCTCCCGGACGCGTGGTCGAATTGGGAGCGCAGGTCACTTTGTAAGCTTGGTCCTACTTCAAGACTTGGGTTTGTAAAACCGGCCCGCGGCTTTTCTGATTAGAGGAAGTTGTTCCGATGCGCGATCAATTCGGTTCTCATCTGAGCTACGTTTTTTCCAACCATGGTATGCGGCAAAGGTTTCGAACGCCGCGTTGAGAGAGCCTTGCATAGGATTATGGAGGCGTAGATCGGCCTCAATGTTTTCGGGCAGGCCGATAGGTGAGAGAAATTGTTTGGCGTCCAGATCGCTTAAACCTTTTTGGTAAAGATCGGGGCCACTGAGAGCCAGACCCATGAGCATGTAGTGAGGATGCAACCAGCGGACGCCCATGACTTCCGTGCCGTTCGCGGTATAGCCAGCGCCGGGCATGCCCGACTCGCCGCCAGAGAGGCCGAAAATTCCTGACTGGGCCGCTCCAGATTCTGGCCAATGCGTTTTTGGATAAGCGATCTGACCTGTGAGAAGTTTTTTGCGAATGTCCGGCCATGAGATCGATGAAATGAGATCGGGTTCTTTTCTATCGAAGTCCTGATAGAACAAACTCTGGATTTCAGCAATGAAACCGACTCCGCGGTAGGGTTCTCCACTTGGAGTCATTTTTCCGCGAGGGTTGCGGTCAGGGATCATCCCTTCGAGCGCGAGAACCAGGGCCGTTTCTCCACCCCAATCCCGCCAGTTAGATGTGAGTAAGGTTTTTCCGTCATCCAGAAAACCATGACTGATCCAGCCCTCGGCATCGGTCACGGCATCGAAATTGAGCCGTGCAATCATGGCGACGATTTTTTGATTCATCTCAGGGAGCTCCAAAATCTGAGTTGCAAGCAGGAGAGAGTGCAGAGCGATCGAAGTATCGACCGTGCTGAATTCAGTCCCCGGCACAATGGTGATGCGATCATCACTTCCGCGGTGTGCGAAGTGCGGTAAAAATCCAGCCGCCGTAGGCAATGACTGGAGTGCAGCTAGAGTATGGGCGACTTCCAAAGTGGCTCTCTCTTTATCAATCATCCCCTCACAAAACGCTAAAGCACTGGCGAGCGCGTGCATTCCCGTGGATGCGACCGAATCAAATTTACCCGCAGGAATGTGACCCCGGTCACGTGTCATTCCGCTTTCAAAATCATGGCAACGACGGAGTTTACCGAGAGAAATCCTAAACGCCCACTCTTCTAACGACATCTCAGGTCGCTCAGCAATGAAACCGATAGAGGAAAGCCGTAAATTGCAACCTGGCTCTGCGATCCAGTTCATGACTTTGATTTTCCCCAACGTTTCGGCATTCAGAGGAAAAGTCAGCGTGGTGGCGTTATCACTATCGAGATTCACCGTGGTAGTCCAAACCACCTTGCGGTTCACATCGGCTAGTTCCAAGCGCAAGACTCCTTTGCCGCTGGCGTTTACCGCAAGTTCTCGGATGCCACACTTTTTTTCAGGTGTACCGCCAAGACCTGTTAGATCCGTAGGATCGAAAACACGATTATTCTGAGTAGCTAGTCCGGCGAGCGAGTGCCACGCGCCTGTCCATTCGCCCGTTGGCTTCACGTTGATGATGCCGCCTTTGGAATCGATACGCCCACCGCCCGGACCCATCCAACCGAAGTCGGATGCCATGTGGGTGAAGTTTTCGAAAGGGTTAATCATCGGTGCCGCATCGGGTCGGTCTCCAGGAAAGGAGATCGTATAGTCAATGATGGGCTGCCAGAGACGCGTGCTTTCGGCAGCGCTTTGGGAAACGAAGACAAGCAATGCGAAGAGGATACGGATGCTAAACATTGAGATGAGCTTCTATGTATTTCAGGATTTTTGCAAGAATTGCAAACACGAGGAACTGCGGCTCCCATTGAAGTGGCTGCATGAAAGCAGCGGTTTTGCGCGATATGAACGAACTCCGTCATTTTCGCGCTTTTCAAAACACGTAAAGCTGAGTTTGTTTACTGCCATCAGATTCCTATGAAAATCATCCACACCTTCCTATTCACGGTACTTGCAGTTTCCGCCTCTCTCCATGCCGACCCCATCCCCGAAAACCTTCGTCAGAACGGTTGGTTCATCGGCGCTCAAGCCTACACCTTCAAAAATTTTACCGCTTTCGATGCGATTGCGAAAACCAAAGAAGCGGGTGGCAACATGATCGAGTTCTATCCCGGGCAGACGATGAAAGCCGGGTCCGACGTAAAAGTTCATCACACGATGACGGAAGAAGCCCGCAACGAGCTTCTCGCTGAGTGCAAACGCCAAGGCATCCATGCAGTGAACTATGGAGTGGTTCCCGCAAAAAACGCCGATGAGGTCAACACGATCATGGACTTCGCCAAAGCCATGGGACTTTACGCCGTCTGCACCGAGTCTGCGGAACAAATCACCGCTTGGGAGGCCGCAGCGATTCGCACGGACATCAAAGTTGCGTTCCACGAACACGGCGGTTCGATGAAAAAACCCAAATACAAAGTTTGGCATCCCCTTTACATCAGCGGCCTCGTTGAAGGACGTGACAATCGTGTCGGTGCCTGCGCGGATCTCGGTCACTGGTGCACCTCTGAGCTCGTTCCCGTCGACTGCCTGCGCATCCTCGAAGGCCGCATCGTTTCCGTTCACCTGAAAGATAAAGAAAAAACCGGCCCCGCCGCTGTTGTTCCCGTTGGTAAAGGCGTGGTCGACGTCGCTGCCTGCCTCGATGAGCTCAAGAAACAAGGGTTTGATGGCCACATTTCCATCGAACACGAAAATGAGTGGGACAACAATGTTCCTCAGGTCAAAGCGAATATCGATTTCGTAAAATCTCATCCAAAGGACGCGCCAGCAAAACCTTAGTCTTGCGCCTAGACTTTTCACCGGACAATGCTCACCACGTGTGTGAGCACAAACGGGGCTGTAGCTCAGTGGTTAGAGCAGGGGACTCATAATCCTTTGGTCGTGGGTTCAAACCCCACCGGCCCTACTTTATAAAATCGACAAAATCCATTGATATTAAAGGCTTTTGGGGAAATTTAGGGGAAATTGTTTTGGTCAAATTTGGTCGTCTTGGGTTGATTTCGGGTGTTTTTGGTCACCAAAAGTTGCAATAAAGTCACATCAAAGTCGTTACAGATTCTCTGACTAACTTTGACGCCAAAGTGCTTGAAACGAGATTGTGCGTATTTCTTGCGGCTCGCTAGATCGTTAAATCTCAGGAAATTCCGATTATTTCCTCTAAAGATTACAACTTCCAGGCCTAACGCGATCGATTCCACCGCTCCATACGCGCAGCTTCGGTGGCATCGGTTTTTTGGATCGAATCAGGGAAATCGGAGTCGCATCACGAGCAGCCCTGTTCATTCCTCCACGAATTAATGATCGCAGCTACAAATCCTGGTAGACAAACCTTCTATATTAAAATGAACCTTGATACAAATCTCGCAGAAAGGTTGAGGAATAGGGAACACATGAACTAAGATACTTTTCAACGATAATAAAATGTCCTCTCTAACAACTATGAGACCCAAGATCGATGCCAGCTTCCCAGATGCCATCGAGTTCTCTTTTGATCGGCCAAATTTTCGCCTCTTCGACTCCCTTAACTTAGTGAACGATGGCTCGAATTCTCTGGTAGACCTGGTGCTGGAGATCTCGTGTGTGCCCCCTTGCTTCCAACCAAAGCAGCTCTCCGCTATTACTCTGGAGGCTCAAACAACATTACCGCTGTGCGAAATCGCGGTTGAGATGAACTCAGATTTCTTCCTTAAACTGCCCGAGCGAGCCAATGGAGAAATTTCGGTAAAACTGATGAAAGGTGGTGAGGTGCTGGCTGAGCGCTTTGCATCTGTTGTTCTGATCCCACCACAACCACGGCTTTCAATCATCTATGACCGCTCCATCAACTACGCGTTCCAGCAAAATTCTATCCCGGTAGTGAAGGAGCTGCGCTTGCAGAACAACGGCGTGTCTCGGAAGGACTTGGTGTTGCGCGTGACGACCGAACCAGCATTCGCACCACCTACCGAAATCCGACTACAGGCGATCGATCCAGCCGGCGAATTTCAAGTCTCTCCGTTGAATTTGAAGCTGAGCCACGACTTTCTGGCCGAATTGAACGAAAAAGTCTCCGGTTGGCTGAAAGTGGAGATGCTACAGGGCGGAGAAATCGTCCAATCCATCACCGAACCAATTTCCCTACTTGCCAGGAACGAATGGTGCGGACTGGTGGCTCTGCCGGAAATCCTCGCGGCTTTCGTGCTACCAAACGACCCGGCAGTGATGACCATCCTTGGTCGCGCATCAGACATCCTCAAGGAAGCAACGGGGCGTTCTGGATTGAATGGCTACCAAGATAAGAGCCGTAAGCGTGCTTGGGAGCAGGTAGCGGCGATCTACAAAGCGATCAGTGAGTTGGGCATCCGCTACATCAACCCACCCGCAAGCTTTGAAAGCACCGGACAAAAGGTCAGATTCCCATCCGAGATTATTAACCAGCGCTTTGGAACATGTCTCGACCTCGCCCTGCTATTCGCAGCGTCTTACGAGCAGGCTGGCCTCCGCCCTTTCGTCTTCATGCATGACGGCCACGCATACGCTGGATGCTGGTTAGAAGAGCGAAGCCTACCCGAACCCGCGGGAGATGATTTACAGCAAGTTCGTAAACTCGCAACGGACGAGTTGATCACGGTTTTCGAAACCACCACAGTCGCCAGCGATAACTCAGGCACGCTCAATGACGCTGAGTTGCTGGCCAAGCCGCATCTACAAACCGAGAAACCTTTCCGACTCGCTCTGGATATACATGCCTCTCGTTCTGCCCGTATTTCACCTCTTCCGGTACCTGGTCAGGAATCTGTAGCGTCAGGCGCTGCCGCTGTCACTCGACAAGCGCCATCCAGCGGGCTGGGTTCACGTGAATTCGCCGACGAAATTGTCATCGGCAATGATACACCAGCCAAGCTGATCAGTCGCATTGACCTTTGGAAAAGCCGCTTGCTCGACCTCACCCTGCGCAACCGTCTACTGAACTTCCGAGAAACAAAGTCAACCATCCGCATACTGTCCGAACCAGAACATGTTGAGGATGAACTCGCCACCGAGCGAGAACTCTCCTTGCTTCCCAGGCCGAAACTTATGAGCGATGAAGATCCACGCAACGCAGCCACCTACACCAAGGAGCAGCGCGCGGATGCTTTGAAGGAGCATCTCCGGGATGAACTTCGGATTGGCCGACTCCACACACATCTGGAAGAAAGTGAACACTCGCGCCGTTTGACGGAGCTTTTTCGCTCTGCCCGAAATGCCTTAGAAGAGAACGGCACCAACACCCTTTTCGCTGCTGTCGGTATTCTGGAGTGGCGAGAAACTCAACACAGCGACCGTGTGCATCGCGCTCCCTTACTTCTCGTGCCTGTGGAGCTTAAACGGCGATCCGTGCTCGAAGGATTTAATCTTCGTCGCATCGACGAAGAAACGCGGCTCAATTTCACGCTAATGGAAATGCTGCGGCAGAATTTCCGGAAGGAAATCTCCGGACTCGATCCACTCCCTTTGGATGAAAACGGCGTGGATGTGGATCGTGTCCTCCGGATCTTCCGCGAAGCTGTGCGAGAACTTGCAGGTTGGGAAGTTAAGTCAGAAGTCTGGCTCGGACAGTTTTCCTTCACAAAGTTCCTGCTTTGGAAGGATCTGGCAGACCGTCTGGAGGATCTTACGAAAAATCGCGTGGTCAACCACCTCATCAACGGAGCGGGCACGCCGATCACGAACCCATCCGAAGACATACGCGCCCACGAACTGGATGATCGATTTCACCCGCGTGAAGTGCTTTGCCCTCGAAGCGCCGACTCCTCACAGCTTGCGGCAGTGATGGCTGCGGCTGATGGCCACGACTTCGTACTCGAAGGTCCACCCGGGACAGGAAAATCCCAAACTATCACAAACATCATCGCCCATTGCCTTGCCGTGGGGAAACGCGTGCTCTTCGTAGCGGAGAAGCGCGCTGCACTTGATGTTGTCCACCGCCGTCTCCGCGAAGACGGTCTCGAACCCTTCTGTCTCGAACTCCATTCCAATAAAACCGGTAAGGCGGATGTGCTCGGCCAGTTTGACCGCAGTTTGAAATTTGCCGAAGAATCGGACGCAACGGACTGGGAGCAACGTACAAATGAGATAGAACGTTTGCGTAGCGTACTGAACTCCTACTCACGCGCCCTCCATAAGCGCCTTCCCTGTGGCCTGAGTCCTTACCATTGTTTTGACTACCTGCTTGCTAGGAAAGATGAGCCTGTGGTCAAGCTTGACGACTGGACAGCCATTCTTGAAACCACCCTAGAAACTCTGGATCGCGCCCGCCAGGTGGCAAGGCTCATGCAGGAGCGCACACGCTCACTCATGCCGTTGGCGGATCACTCACTTGCACCGTTGGCATGTGAAGAATGGTCACCTGCCTGGGCAGAACGATCGCTCGACTTAAACACGGATCTTGCGGATCAGAGCAAGAAGACCGCTGAGGCCACACGAGAACTTTTGAAATGGATGCAGATGGATCGCGCGATGTCCTCCCAGAACCTGCAACAACTCGACGCTCTAGTTGAGACGCTGCTATCACCCGAACCTGTGGGGTTCGCATTCGCAACCACTCCGTGGCCGCAACTCTCGGAGCATCTTGAGTCATGGATTTCCCTGAGCACGGAGCGTGGCGAGCTGCGTTCAAAGCTCACCTCGTTATTCGTCGCCCAAGCAACAGGAAGCTTATCGCTACCGTGCGAAGCAGGTTCACAAGAAGCGGCAGAGACACGATACCGGAAGGGAAGGGAGCTTCAAATTCTACTGAAGGATCTTCAGAACGCAGCGGTGGATATGCTAGGGTGGCTTCAAGCACCAACGCATCAAGTTTCACACAAAATGCTAGCCCATTTGTCCTCGCTGGCCGAATGCCTCATGGATACAGGAGAAGTTGGTGCCGCATTTGCAACCACTCCCTGGGAGGAATGGTCGCCCCATTTTGATTACTGGATTGCACTGATCAAAGAGCGGGTAGATCTCAGAGCTGGGCTGGCAGGCTATGAAGAGGCAACGCTACTTACGTTGGATCTCGATCTGCTGAAACAGAAATGGGATAAAGCGCAATCCACTTGGTTCCTTCCAAAGATTCTAAATACCGCCTCGGTCCGGAGCCATCTGAGGAAGGCATTGCCCAAGAACGAAAAGCCGGATGAAGCAGGTATGGGTAAAATCGTGTCCTCGGCAATCCGTCTGCGAAAGATCAATCAGGAACTCACCTCCATTTATGAAATCGCCGAGACACTGCTCGGAAAATGTTGGCGCGATGGTGAACCGGATAGTGAGCAGATGACGCATGTACGCACGTGGGGGGAAGCTTTGCATCAACGACTTGCCATGGTCGCGGGAACCAACAGCGAATGGTTGTCAGGGATGAGGGATCTACTTTTTTATTGTTTCGAATCTGGTTCTGGAGTCTTCGCCAAAGGCACTTCTGGTGGCACCCGTCTTGCCGCTATGCGAGATGCCTTCAGTGCCTATCATTCGGCATTTGAAGAATTCGTCTTAGAATGCGAATTAAACCTCCAACCTCTGGAAGAAGCCAAGGATCACCTGAGTGTGGTTGCCTACATACTGGAAACCTACCTACAATCCGCTCCTCGACTCCGCGAGATCAACAGCATCTTCTCTCGCGACGAATCGTTAGCGCAAAGTTGCCTTGGTATCCTCTGGGCAAAAGGCGAACCAGAAGCCGAATCACTTGCAAAGGCCCAAGAATGGGGAGAGCTGCTTCATTCCCGATCACTGGCGCTTGCCGGAGAAGAGTTCGGTTGGCTTGCCTCCTTCCGTCAGATTCTTTCCGGACTATTCGCTGAAGGACCTTCAGCTTACAGCGAAGAAACGGTCACTGGCAGCCGAATGTTGCGCTTTCGGGATCAGTGGAGAGCATTCAAGGAGATTCAGAATAGATATGCCGAGGAACTGCGCCTCCGGCGCACCGTGTTGGAGGATGGCACCGATCATCTCACCGCAGCCCTCATTCTAACAGAGCGCGTTGCGGACGCATGGCCAAAGATACGCGAGTGGTGCTCTTGGCAGAAAGCCCGTCAGGAAGCGATCCGCCTAGGAATGACACCCGTTGTCGAAATGTTGGAATCGCCAAACGGAACGATGATCAATGTGTCAGGCCTGTTCGAGCGAAGCTTCCGCCGAGGATTACTTTTTTCGATCATGGAGAAGGAAGATTCACTCCGCGAGTTTTTCGGCAACGAACACAACGAGCGAATCGAGCGTTTCCGAGAGCTGGACGATAAGCTTGCGAAGCTATCCCGGGACTTGATACGGGTTCGACTTGCAGCAGGAATTCCAAAGGACGACGGCAACGATGATATTCCTAAGGCGGAAATCGGATTACTCAGAAAGGAAATCGGCAAGCGCATGCGCCATATCCCTGTGCGGCAGTTGATCAGCCGCATCCCAACTCTACTACCGCGCCTCAAGCCCTGCGTCCTGATGAGTCCGCTCTCAGTCGCGCAGTATCTCGAAGCCTCTCATGAGACTTTCGATGTCGTAATTTTTGACGAAGCCTCGCAAATCCCAGTATGGGACGCGATTGGTGCCATTGCCCGTGGTCGTCAGCTAATTGTCGTCGGTGACCCAAAACAACTTCCACCCACGAATTTCTTCTCATCAAACTCAGACGATGATGACGATTTGACACCCGAAGAGCACAAGGATCTTGAAAGCATTCTCGATGAGCTGATGACGCATGGACTGCGGCACAAACGACTGAATTGGCACTACCGTAGCCGTCATGAAGGTCTGATCACCTTCAGCAATCGCCAGTATTACGACAACGAACTTCTCACGTTTCCATCACCTGAAATGGAACTCGGAGGCGTTCGCTTTAGGCATCTTCCAAACGCTCGATACGACAAAGGGAGATCGCGCACGAACCGTATCGAAGCGGAGGCGTTGGTGAACGAGTTGGTTTCCCGTCTCAGGAACCCGAACTTGCCCCGCAGATCATACGGTGTCGTCACTTTTAGTCAGGCTCAGCAGGCACTGGTGCAGAACCTACTCGATGAGGAATGCCGTAAGTACCCTGAAATCGAACATCACTTTGGAGATGACCCACCTGTGGAAGGAGAGCCGGTTTTTGTCAAAAACCTGGAGAATGTCCAAGGTGACGAGCGCGACGTGATTTTATTCTCGATCTGCTACGGTCTCGATGAAGCAGGGAAACTTTCCATGAACTTCGGGCCTCTCAACCGCGATGGAGGTGAGCGCCGCCTCAACGTTGCCGTCACCCGCGCCAAGCACGAAGTCCTCGTCTTCAGTGGACTTCGTGGTGACCAGATCGACCTCACCCGCACACGCGCACGTGGCGTGCGGGATTTGAAATACTTCTTGGAATACGCAGATCGCGGTCACGGTGCCCTCATCGCAGCAACCAGTAGTAACTCAAACGCTGAAGCCGATTCAGAATTCGAACGCATGGTTGCCGACCGCATCCGGGCGGCAGGCTACGATGTCCACTATCAAGTGGGCTGCTCGGGCTATCGAATCGATCTCGGCGTCGTCGATCCCGCTGCTCCGGGAAGATACCTTCTTGGAGTCGAGTGCGACGGCGCAACTTATCATCGTGCCGCCACCGCGCGCGACCGCGACAAACTCAGGCAGGCGGTGCTCGAAGACCTCGGTTGGACACTTCACCGAATCTGGTCAACAGACTGGTGGCACAATGCGAATTCGGAGATGGAGAAATTACTCACTGCCATTGCATCCGCTGCTGAAGCCCGCGAACTTGAACTGGCTACTGCTGAGACCACGGAACCCGATGACGGTGCCGACATGAGTGATCCGACACCCTCATCCGCAAATGCACAAAAATCGTCACCCTACACCCTCACGGACTTCAGCGAATTCACCGACCGCATCGCAGCGGATCGCTTTCACTCCAGTGATTACGAAGAGACCCTTCGTGCAATGATCGGGCATGTTATCGAAACCGAAGGCCCCATCCTAGACACCCAGCTTGTAAACCGCATCGCCCGCGCCCACAGCCTTCAACGCAGCGGTCGAATTATCACCGAACGGGTCATGGATCTCGCCAAACGCCATTACCACGTTCGTCCAGACTCCGTGGGAGGCACCTTCGTCTGGCGCGACAACAACGCACCTGCAAATTGGTCTACCTATCGCCCCGCAAATTCTGAAGAGAACGCACGCAAGATCGATGAAATCAGCTTTGAAGAAATCCGAGCAGCTATTCTTGCGTATCCGAAGGTTGATTCGCCAGTTGATGTGGCTAGAGCCCTCGGAATACGCCGACTTACCTCTGAAGCTAAAATACGAATTGAGGCTGTTATGCGCCTTAACTCGCAGTCTTTTCAGGATTGAATGTATCAGGAGCTTTCAGAGTGATGCCGTCCGAATTTTTACAGCATTCTAGAAACTATTTTTTTGATATAACCTATTGCGTCGCATTCCCAGCAGTTTCTTTTTAATGTTCCGTGGCAGTAGTCACAACCAGCAAGTCCATCTCCTCGGCATTTGTTACAAGGATATATTTTTCCCTCACCGCAACATTTAATGCATGATTTCTTTGTATGTAATAAAACCTTGATTATTCTATTATTGTTACAAATCCAGCAATCCGTATTTTGATCATTTATGCATTTCGGACAAAAAATCACACTTATTTTTTGATTATCATTTAATGTAATTTCATTATTTTTTATATGTTCGTAAAATTTCTCGCCAAATTGAGAATGGATTTCTTTTGATACGTTAGTTTCTTTCCATTGCTTTATGCCAAACTCTCTAACTTTTGGATTTGGATCAATTCCTGTTCTTCCGCAAGCATCGCAATTTATTTCACCTTCTCCGTCACACTGATCACAAATCATGGTAGAAGTTTCATTTTCAACGCATTCACAGTCAACTTCTCCATCACCTTTGCAATTTGGGCATTCGAAATCTTCTTCGAAATTTTGCATTACAGCTACGTTGTATCCAAGCTCATTGCAATTGTTACAGGCTAATTTATTTCCGATTAAAACGTATTTACTGCCTTCACAAACAATACATAATGATGGCTCATCATTATCATTTTTGCACCAACCTGCACCATCACAGTTTGGACATTCACTATCCTCAGAAATAATTTTGTAACCATTTCCATTGCATGATGTGCAGATATTTTTGTTAATGTATTTTTCACCAACAGCAATTCGATTTTCACAATCTTTATTTGAATTTGAGATCGCTGGTAGATCTGCATTCAGACTGCATTCTTTTAGTCTCCAAAAGTATAAATTATTACGATCAAACAAACCTGATGCGTTTGAGTGGTGATACAATACACGATTAATTTCTTTTGTTTTATAGCCAAGCGCATCGGCTATATCCTTCGCCATGCATGGGCCATGCATTTTTAAATATTCAACTATGGATTTTAATTTCATTTCAAAAACAACTTAATCCTTATTGATCATGCCCAATTCTTCTTTAGTATATAGGCTATACGGAAAATTTTCTCAAATTCATCAGGATTACGAATCCTCCGAAAAGCCCTTCTGACTTGCCTCCCTTTGAAATTGTAGGGAAAAAAATCGATCAGGAAATCAATGCGAACCAGGAGCGGATCGATGAATGGGCGGTTGGTGCATTGTTGGCGGAAGTATTGCCAGTTGATGGGAAAATATTTTCTCCCACAGAGTTCGAGCATGGTGATTTCGATGCTGCACGTGGTTTCTGAGAGACGCTGAACCGCTATCGGGTTGTTCAAAGTCGAGCGGATCAGCGGCATGTATGGAACAATCTCTCGTGGTGCGATACGTTTGAACAATTCCACTGCCTTGTTGTTTCCGGGTAAAGCGACTTGCTCTAAAAGTTTTCCAGGCGTCAGGGATGCGAGACGCTTCACGGTTTCTTTATAGTCGTTATCTGGATCGTCCAGCTCGGCCACTAGGCCCGGAGAACAAAACAGCATGGCGAAGTTGACGGACGAAGTGAAGAGTTCGCGACACTCGGGAATACCCCAGCAGAGCAAAAGACGTGCTGTGCAGATGTCGCGGGACTGTCGGAGGCACTCTGAAAAGGCGGGATCAAGTGAAAGTTTCCCTGCCCATTCGAGACACTTGTTCGCGTAAGCCAGCCATTGTCGTTCTTCGTTTCGCTCCAAAAGCATTTGATTCGAAGCAGGACGGATGGCGGGATCATTGAGAGGCATATCCGGGTCGGGTGTTTTGCCAGATATGGAATAATTGAACGACCATGCTCCGGTTTCTCCATCGAATCTGGGGTGATTAAGGTGTTCACAATCGTCATCAGGGGTGCGTTGCCAATATAGCGAGCGGCGTAGGCGAACTTGATGGCAGTTAGCGATGGCTTCAGCCATTTTCTGGGAGATCAGGATTTCGTTCAGGCGCATCCGCACCTCAGGGAAATCGACTTTTTTCATTTCGCCTACTTGATCGAGGTCTGCATGGATGATGATTTTGTCCTCTTGGAGAAAAATTTCCCATGTGATGATCCGCACCGGTTCGTTCGGTTTGGGTCGCGCGGAATTTCGCCAAATCACATTTCGATCCCCGATATGGACGAATTCCGGCATCGGCGGCAAATCACCAGACGCCGAGCCTTGTTCTCCGTTGAGAGTGGGTTTGACTGAATATCTGGTTTTTACAATTTCGATCATCCGAGCAAGAACACTGGCGAGTTTTCAACGAATGAGCAAGGAGGTAAGCACCAAAGATTGATCAGAAATTCAGCTCGGAGAGGTACCCATTCATTGGTCAATCTCATTGGGAAAATCATTTTTTTCCTTCTGATCGCTACCCAAATTTTGGTGATTCAAGGGTTTTGGATTTTCTGAAACTGGAGTGATCCCAGTCATCGGCTTTTCAGATTTCGAATTCATATTTATTTCGAGCAACTTCAGGCATGAATCAAAACTTTTTTTCAATCCTGCCCCGATGAGCTCTTTCATTGTAGACTTCGCAGCTTTCAGCTTATTCAAGAATTCGAGAATGAATTCGAGTGAATTCAAGAGGGTTCGCTGCTCGTAATTTGTGTTTTGAATCGCCTGCTTGAGATTGTCGTTATCATTTCTCAGCTGTTTGATTTTTGTGGCCATCTTTTTCTCCCGCTCTGTGAGCTCTAGTTTGCCAAGTTTCTTGGTTTTGTAGCCGACGGCCAACCACTCGAAGTATTCGGACAATGCCTGATTCGCTGGTTCGTGGGCCAATCCATGCAGTTCGATTGCCACATATTTATCCAGTGCCGTGTAGTATCTCAGATCTCTTGGCGACTCTTTGGTTTGTTCCATTTTCAATTTGGACATCTTCCGGATCGTATCCAAAGTTTCATTGTTCATGATTTCAGTAGGGTTTTTACCGAGGTCCTCAATTGCACTTCTATGTCGATTCCAGCTCGCGACACCAACTCCAACACCATAGGCTCTGTATTCGGTTCTCTCTCGGATCAGGCGTTCTTGACCATTCACCATTGCACCACCCACCACCTTGGCGCAACTGTCTTGAACCACCACCTCACGTATTCCGGTATGCCACAAGTCAAAATGGAGTTGCCCTGAATCTGTATGTTCCGCAACCGCACGAACATCTCTGTGGTAAATCTCTTGAAACAACCGGATGCACTCATCGCGAATTTTGTCCACCAGCTCCCGAGCCTCACTCACTTTACCTGCGGATAGCATTTTCTCAACAGCGCGGCTGTGGTCTGGTCTCAGATCAATCGTATACCGCCTTAGGTCAGTTTTGGCACGATGGGTCTTATCGCGGGGGTCAAGTTTATCACGGTCCCGGATCTTCCTTTGTCGGTAATACACTCTGGATTTGGATTGAGTACGGACGTGAAACGATTCGTTTTCTGCCGCAAGGTGAAACATCCTTACCAACCAGTCATCCCCATCGGCTTCGCGTAACTTGTCGTCGACAAGAATCCAGTTGTTGCCGGGTCCCAGATCAATCACTTTGGATTTGAAAGGAGGGTAATCGGAGAATTCCTGGAGAACATCATAGCCGGCAATCAGCTGCTCAAATTGTCGTTTTTTTGATTCAATCGTGTGCCGCTTGTGAACTTTGCTTCTCTGGTTGCTGTGCGCTCCCTTGGTTTCGCTGTAGTCACCATCATCCTTTCCCATGGCGTGATCATTCACAAAAAAGCTCCCGCAGGTCAAAGGCACAATTCCTCTGTGTTACTGTTACGTGAATTACGAAACTGGTCCGAGAGGGCCGGTGTCGAATTCTGGGAAATTCTGGGGAAATGATTTCTGCAAGACGAATCGCGCACAAATCCGGGTTGAACCCGGGATTTGGTACGCGATTCGTCTTGCCCTACCCGGGAGGCCGTTAGGGGCACGGTGCCGGGTGCGTATGCTTTCAGCGCACCCCCAGCCGAGCTGGCTCCCCCTGTTTCGGCTTAGTTGCCGACTGCTCCGAAGGCGCAGACCGAGACGTGCCGTCTCCCGCCCGGTCGGCGGTTCCCTCTTGCCTTTTCGCAGTCTGCGACTGCGGGATGGCCGCAATTACTGAGGCCGTCGGATCAGCTCGCGGAGCTCTCCAACCGAGATGGAGCTCCGGCGCATGATGATCTTCCTTAATCTTGATGCCTTTGGGGTGATTGCCCTGATACGCTCTCCGAATTTATCCTCCGTAACTCCCACCAGAGCTCCGTGATGACCCAACAGGTATGCCAGAAAATAAATCTCAAGATCACATAAGCAGCGAAAACGCGGCAGCGGCAGCTCTGCCTCTTCAATGCAATCAACTGATATTTCGACCCCGAATGCCTTTAGGAAGGAAAACAAAACGCCATTCATGATCTCTGGCGATGCCTTTTCGGTGAATATAAGCAATAATCCTGGGTAAATTTGTCCACTTGGTACCCAGTTGGGATTATCGGGAATGAACGCGAAAAGCTGCTCTGGATTGTCCGATTTCGGCCTACCTCCACCGCTACGTGTATGTAGCGTTAGTTCGTTCTCATGTCTTCGAAGCCATGATCTCACACTCTCATAGCAGGTTTGTATGCCCGCGAGGCGTAGTTGTTCGTACGTGCCCTGAGCATTACGAAACTCATCGTAGAGCTGTTTGATCAATTCAGCATGCTTGTCCAGTTTCGCCATCCCCTACAGCTATAACAGGCCATTTTAGTAATTCAATGATAAATACTAGAATCTACTAAAGTGGAAAATTCTGGTCCGTCCGACCTATTAGGATTTTTAGCCAAATTACCACCTCCCAGCTCATAAAAACATGGCTCTTGTCTTCTGCTCCCGAAGATCCTCCATCCTCCATTCCCCATCCTCCATTCCCCCCCAACCATTCCCCCCAACAACCCCTGCATAAATACTCCTATCTTTTCCTCCTACCTTTCAAACCCCATTCCCGTATTGGCGGCTGCGCCGCTGGTTGTGGATTCGTCATCCCGCGCCTTTCGGGCGGTTTGTTTGAGATAATCAAATTACCTAATATCCGATGAAGATTCAGATTCTGATTCCGGATTTAACAAAACCAAAAACTAAAAACATGAAATCCATTATACAATTCGCATCCCCACAAGAAATGACAACAGCAAGCCGCTTGTTTCCCATCGCCAAGCCTCGCAATAAACCCACCTACAATGACTTGATTCTCCGCCCGGAGTATCAATCGCGCAAGTTTGTCTTTTCCAAGGGGCAAACCTGCATCCGTATCCTCCCCCAGCTCGCTGGGTCTAAAAGTTGGATGCACGGCATCCAGTTACTGACTCACCCTAATGGTCAACACGTGGATCCGAAATCCCTGCAACCCAGAGGTAAAAGTGTTTTTGCGACCGCCTACAGCTGGCTCCGCGCCAACAAGCCCGATTTGCTTTTAAGCAAAAACAACCGGGACGGCTTTCGCCTACTTCCATCGCCAATGGCAATCTGCTGGTTGCTCGTCGAGGTCGACGGGAAAATGCAAGCTCGATTGTTTTGTGGATCCGCATACGATGGCGGAACTGCTGGAGGGAATTGCGGAGTTGCTCACCAACTTTTCAAAGCCGCGAGCGAACGCAATGAACAGAGTGGTCACGATGCCGCACACGCCGAGCACGGTGTGCAGATCATTGTCGAAAAAAGTATCCCGCTAGGATCAAGGTATCCCAACTACAAAATGACCCGCAACAGTGTGGAAGCACCTATCAATCGATACCTGGAGCGAATGGAGGAGAGCGAAATCAATGCCATCTGTCCGCTGCACGAGGTGCTCCGCCGTGTCGATCCTGATGAAGAATGGGAACTGCTCGCCAAGGTGATCGGCGATGAGCTGCGTGATGAAATCCGCATAGCAACCAACAAAGCTCGGCCGACATCTGTGCCAAAGCCAGAGCCGTCGTCACTCGCTGACGATAACTCCGCAGTTGCGATTGAGTCACCGCCAATGACCGACATCCCCGTGGACAGCGCCGATGATGATGAGTGGCCATATTAGGGCACAAGAAAAGATTCCTCTGAGGGAGGTTAAGACGCCGACCATTAGGCGTCGCAAGGGCCGGGCCGAAAGGCTCGGCCTTTGTTTTTATTCACTTTACTGCAACCCCCTAAATCCCCCGAGGGACTTCTGGCCCCCTTCCGTCCCCCAGTCACTGGGGGAAACGAGGGAGGTATGGTTTTTGCCTGCGGAACGCCGTTCCCACTTTCTATTGTGGGCTCCCGCACCCTTATGTTTTTTCAAAAGAAGAGGCTTTGGCTTACTTATCTAAAAGACTGCAAAGTTGCACAATTGTAGAGTGTGCATATTTTTCTTATTGCAATTCTCACGAGTCTATGATACAGTCTTATCCATGCCCTCGAAAAATGGCCCTGCCGCGCAAGCGGACAGGACCATCCAGAGGACTCCGTTAAAACGAAGCACTTACTGTGAGAGGTCGGGAGTTTCGTCCATGCGGAGTTGGTTATCAAGGGAAAAGGCATCCTCCCTTCAACAATAAGAAAAATGATAAACACAATTCAAAAGCAACAATGGGCCGGCAAGTCTGGCGTGGCGTATACATACGAAATCTATCCAATAGGCAACAGCTTCAAGGAGGAGCCCGGTAACTACATTTTCTGTAAGCTTGGTGCTTTCGGACAATGGGTTCCCCAATACATCGGGCAAACCAAGAACTTAAACCAACGCCTAGGTGATCACGAGAAGGAGACCTGTGCGAAACGTAATGGTGCCACCCATATCCACGCTCACCTTAATTCGAACGAGGCCGCCCGCCTCGCTGAAGAAAAGGATCTGATTGAGGGTCATAACCCACCCTGTAACACCCAACACACCAAATAACCCCAGTATGCAGCTCCTCCTCGATGAAATCGCAGATGTCCGTATTGGTCTCACGCTCCGTGGGACTGATGCAGCCAAACGCACCGTCGTGGAGGGGCCGCATTACCTCCGTATCAGCGATTTGTCTGAAGATGGTAACCTCAAGATCCATGAAATCCATCCCATCGATCCTATGCTCGATGCCGATCAGCGCCATCGTGTGAAAGCTGGGGACATTGTTCTCGCGAATCGTGGTTCACGCATGACCGCCGTTCTCATTCCTAAAAATTTGGATGCTGTCGCCAGTAGCCAACTCTTCGTAATTAGACTGAAATCTCCAACGGTTCATTCCTCATTCCTCCACGCATTCCTGAATCTTCAAAGCACTCAAGAACATCTCCGCTCCCACGCTCGGGGTACTTACGTCCAGACCCTTTCCATCTCCGTCCTCCGCTCTCTGCAGATCCCGTTTTTGCCCTTGGAGATCCAACAGAAAATCGCGAGCCTGAGTGAACTTGCGGAAGAAGAGCGCCGACTGACCGCAGAACTCAGCCAAAAGCGCACCCAATTCCTGAACCAATCTCTCACCCGTCTCCTTTCCAACCCTTCCTAAACTTCCCATGTCCAAAATCAACCAATCCGAAATCAACGATGTCGCCTGGCGTGCCTGTGACACCTTCCGAGGTGTCGTCGATGCCGAAAACTACCGCAATTACATCCTGGTCATGCTGTTCTGGAAATACGTGTCTGATGTATGGCGGGATCACCGCGATGCCTATATGAAGGAATACAAAGGCGATGAAACGCGCGTCGCGCGTCGCCTTGCTCGTGATCGTTTCCAGCTTCCGGATGGTTGCGATTTCTATTCCATCCACTCACAGCGTGAAAAGACCGACATTGGTGAGCGGATGAATATTGCTCTGGCCGGTATTGAAGAAGCCAACAAAGCAAAACTCGAAGGCGTCTTCCGCGAAGTGGATTTCAACTCAGAATCTAAACTCGGTCAAACCCGTGACCGCAATGCCCGCCTCAAAATGTTGTTGGAAGACTTCGGCACACCCAAGCTCGACCTCCGCCCGTCCGTCGTCGGCGAAGAAGATGTCATCGGCAATGTTTATGAATACTTGTTAGAGCGCTTTGCTTCGGATGCTGGTAAAAAGGCTGGAGAGTTCTATACTCCCGGACAAGTTTCCAAACTGCTCGCCATGTTGCTTGCTCCGAAGAAGAGCAACACCATCTGCGATCCCACTTGCGGCTCCGGATCACTGCTAATCAAAGTCGGCAGACAAGCAGACAAACGCGACTTCGCTCTCTTTGGCCAGGAAATGAACGGCACCACCCATGCCCTCTGCCGCATGAACATGTTCCTACACGGCATGGACAACTTCCGCATTGAGTGGGGCGACGTATTGCGAAACCCACGACTCATCGAAGGCGATCAACTGATGAAGTTCGACATCGTCGTCGCCAATCCACCGTTCTCGCTGGACAAGTGGGGTTATGACGAGGCCGAGGCCGATCCGTTCCACCGCTATCATCGTGGTCGTCCACCAAAATCAAAGGGCGACTGGGCTTTCATCACCCACATGATTGAGACCGCCCGCGAGGGAACCGGTCGTGTCGGTGTCGTTGTTCCTCACGGAGTGTTATTCCGTGGAGCCGCAGAAGGTCGCATCCGCCAAAAGCTCATCGAAGAAAATTTGTTAGAAGCCGTCATCGGCCTACCTGCCAACCTCTTTTTCGGCACCGGCATTCCCGCCGCCATCTTGATCTTCAACAAAGGTAAAACTCACGGTGATGTCCTCTTCATCGACGCCTCCCGCGAGTTCAAGGACGCAAAGAACCAGAACGTTCTCACCGAAGAACACCTCGATAAGATCGTTGCTACCTACAAGTCCTTCGAGACCATCGAAAAATACTCCTACCGCGCCACCTCGCAGGAACTCGCTGATAATGACTTCAACCTCAACATTCCACGTTACGTCGATACTTTTGAGGAAGAAGCCGAAATCGACCTTGGAGCTGTAAAACAAGAAATCGCCTCACTTGAATCTCAACTCACCGCCGTGCGCGCGAAAATGAACAATTACCTTAAAGAACTCGGACTTTAAAATATCCCAGAAACTTAACGCCACACTTATCATGACTCCAATTTTTAACTGCAATGGAAATACCGTTGGATGGATCAACGGAACTAATATCTATCATTTGAATGGAACGCACGCTGGCGTTTTAAACGGCAAAAATGTTTACGGGCATCGAGGACAACATCTCGGCATATTTTCAGGCGGATTATTCCGAGATCATCGCGGTGGAGTTGTTTCGTTCGTTCGGGGGGCAACAGGCGGACCTATCTTGCCAATTCCCGAGATTACTCCCATACCTCCAATTCCAGCGATCCCTCCCATACCTGCTATCCTTTCAATTCCGCCTATCCCATCGATACCATCACTCGGTTGGGGAATGGAATGGGCTGCATTCATCAACGCCTAACAACCTTTATATGGACTATCATCACGAAATCATATTCTGCCAGACGACGAACCAGAGTGTAGGCGTGAATGTCAGCCTCATGTTGAAAAACATGGGGAAAGGGGGTGATATATGAGTTACGATCTTACTGAGTCAAGTAAACCAATCCAGTGCCAGTTTTGGTTACCAGGAAATGAAGAGCAGCCACAAGGCGGTATTCTTCATTTGAAAGCGGGAAAAGATGCACAATTAGATACCGTTTCATTCAAGCCGTTAGATGGCAAAAGCTTCTTCTCTTCTCTGCGCCCCGCTTCTAGGCAAATCATTCACGGGCTCGACCAAAATGGAAAACCTCTAACATTAATCAAGTGTTCCGCAGGTTCATCCAACGCAACCATGGCCGCAGCCAGTCAACAATATAGATGCAGAGCTGCGATCTTTGGTGAACACATCCATAGTGATGATTTGAAGTTTAAGGGCATACGCTTGCGCCTTGATCACATGGATTCTTGGGCTGGCCGTAGTGCTTTTGCGCATTATACAGAGTATGATGAAATAGAGGGTGTTGGGATCAAGCATACGAAAATTACGATTCCCATAGCACATAACTTATCTATCCCGCTCTCACTTCCCGGTTACTCAGATAGTAAGTTTTTCTGCTCATGGAGTATGAGTCCTGGTGATATGGAATTCCGGCTTTCTAGCAAAATTTACCTGGATCTCTTTTTTCACGATCCGCTCTCATGGGCAGATGTAGAACAAGAGGCACATCGATGGGAATGGTTTTTTAGTCTGGCGACTCGCCGCGCTACGGACATTAGAGAATTCGCACTTTATCGTGCTGATGATGATGGCGAAATAGATGAATTCAAACCGTGCGATGTCTGGATCAGACGGCGTCATTCAAAAAAAGCAGCGGAAGAACGACGTAGAGGCCATGATTATCATTTCACCTTTTCTGATGTTGAGAAAAACTTTTCGGAATTGATCGGAAAATGGAATGAAATGCAAAAGTCATGGGCTGCGGTCTTGCATCGATTCTTTGCTACTAGCCACCGACGAGGGCTTTGGCTCAATGAGGAGTTTCTCTTTCTAGCACAAGCAGTAGAATCCATATACCGCGTACAAAGCGGTGATACGGACAACAAAGGAGTTGTAGATCGGGCTGCGAAACACGCCTATTCAAATGCGCCTACTGAGCTTCAAGAAAAGCTTGGTAAAAAAGAGAAATTTGGCCGTGTGTTTCGCAAAACACGCAACTACTGGACTCACTATGGTGAGCCAACACCTATGACAGATCCGGAAGTGCTCGGTGACATCGCTCTGTATGATCTAAATCAAAAGCTACGCTGGATCGTTGAATCCTCAATTTTGAAAGAACTCGGAGTTCCAGACAACTGTGTCTCTAAAGTATGGAGTCCACAATGGACTGCACGAATTGTTGAATACGAATAAAAGAACTCTAATGATTAAACTCTTAAAAATTTGCATTCATCACGATACTCACTTGATTGTTAGTGATATAAATCTTGTTCGCGTCAGTAAATCAGACGACTTAATTAAGGAGGAGGACGCAGGATGAAAATAATCAAAAATCACCCTAAGAGTTGGAAGGTTAAAGCACTAAGTTCATTCATACAGGAATTAGAATCTGGGGTAAGTGTTAATTCGGACGACACGGTAGCTGAGAGTGGTAAAAGAATTCTAAAAACCAGCTGCGTCTCAAATGGCAGATTCGATATTACACAGTCAAAAAATGTCGTCATTTCAGAAACTGATAGAGTAAAATGTCCTATCAAAAATGGCGCTATCATTATCAGCCGTATGAATACACCTGACCTCGTGGGTGCTAGTGGATTAGTCATGGAAGATAGTCCATCCGTTTTTTTACCCGATAGACTTTGGCAAACAGTATGGAACGACTGTACTGATTTTGAACCCCGCTGGCTGGCACAGATTCTAATCTCGGAACATGGTCGAACATTTTTGAAATCGATTGCTTCTGGGTCCAGTGGAAGCATGAAGAATATCTCCAAAACCCAATTTCTTTCAGCTCTAATTCCAACGCCTTCCCTCCCAGAACAACGCAAGATCGCCGACATCCTCTCCACTTGGGACGATGCCCTCGAAAAAATCGATGCTCTCATCGCAAACAAGACCAGCCAGAAAAATTTACTAATGCAGCAACTCCTCACCGGCAAAACACGGGTGAAGGGCGCGAAGGGAAAGTGGAAAAGCTCTTCACTTGCTGACATGTTAGTACCGATCACACGCACTGTGCCAAAACCCGCAGGTAAGTTTCTTGCAGCTGGTATCCGAAGCCACGGCAAGGGTGTCTTCCTCAAACCCGATTTCAATCCAGAGGACATTGCGCTTGATGAACTTTTCGAAATCAAAGCCGGAGATCTTATCGTCAATATCACCTTCGCATGGGAAGGAGCTGCCGCCATCGTTTCAGAGCAAGCAGATGGAGCATTGGTATCTCACAGGTTTCCAACGTTCCTCTTTAAAGACGGAGTCGCTTCCTGTTCATTCTTCCGCCACTACATTCGAAGCAAGCGTTTTATATTTGATTGCGGCCTAGCATCACCCGGCGGCGCTGGACGCAACCGCGTACTCAGCAAATCAGCTTTTCTAGACATCGAACTCAAAACGCCTCCGTTCGAGGAACAACAGCAAATCGGCCTCATCCTAGACACCGCGGACCAAGAACTCACCCTCCTCCGCACCCAACGCCAAACCCTTGACCAGCAAAAACGCGGCTTGATGCAGCGGTTGTTGACGGGAAAGATAAGAATAAAGTTATGAGTCAGTTCGACGAATACCCTCCCAAGATCTTCGATCCCGAGGATAAACCGCTACTTGAAGAAGCGGTAAAGGCGGCCAATGCTGGCGCTCTCCGGTCTTCCTACATCATGACATGGTTGTGCTGTGCGGAATCAATCAAGCGACGCTTCCGTATTGCCGCTCCGCGTGATGGAGCAGCAAATAGGATTGTTGGAGAATTCGAACAAAAAGAGCTGGAAGAAAGGAGTATCGACAAGTTCTTGATTGAGAAAGCCCGCGAGTATGGCTTTGTTACTGGAGCGGATTATCTCAGGCTCAAGCAGATTTACGAAAAGCGATGCCTTTTCGGTCATCCATACGAGACCGACCCACTTGCGTCTGAAGTGCTAGACGCAATGAACATAGCAACCGCCTGCTTACTCTCAAATCCCGTACGGATGAGACATGGGTATCTTGATTCTCAGGCGTCTCAGATTGTGGATAATAAATCCTTTATTGATGATTTCCAACCTGCCGTATATCATTATGCACACGAAATAATCGCTCGCAGTGCGCCTGAGCTGCTTAGTTGGTGGATAGAAAAAGTTTGGTCAAAAGCAAAACTTGGATTCTTTGATCCTGCCACGCCTTGGTTGCCATCGCGTGTCATTTGGTTGAGCGATGAAGTATTGGGCGTTTTGGACGGAGTCACTGTTGTTACAGCTTTTGAGCGTTCTCTTGCTGACAATCCTTTGATTTCCTCCATCTGCCTAGCCAGATCCACCGCTTTTGCTCATTTATCACCATTGGTTGCGGATCAAGTTGTCTCGCATTTGCTGGAGTATGGTTTGCACACTCCATCGCATGTTGCCCCACTTTTTGAGCAGAAACGAAAAGGAACTTTGAGTGAGAGACAGACTTCCCGACTAGATGAATTTTTGGTGACAGGCAATCTGAATGTCCTTAGTCAAGCAGGGGTTCGGCTAAAAGACTATATCCCGCGAGTGATCAGCGATTTAAAAAGCTATAACTGGTATACTCAAAATCCGGTTGCTGAACTGCTTCTTAGTGTCCCTAGTGATCAATTCGATGAGCTTTCTAACTCAGACCAAGAGCGACTTGGAAGAAATATTCTCCAAGCCGCAGAAGCTGCAAAAACCTGCGCCTCCTTCATTTATGAAGTTTCAATAAAGAATAAGTTAATTCCAGCAAATATGGTCTTCGGCCTAGTTGAAGAGGTATTCGTCAATGAAGTCGGGAACATGAGATTAAAAGAAAAGAATTTGCCTAGCATCATGCGGCTGTTGGGCAGTCTCGATGATGCAATACAATCGGAGATTATAATTAGGGTATGCGGTCATATCGCGACAGCGAGATTGAAAGATCCCATGAGAAATACTTTCATGAATGTGGTTCAAAGTGTCGAAGCGGCCTTGGTTGGAAGTAATGTTTCCGAGGTGAATGCTGACTTATTGCGAAAATCTGTAATAGCGGCACAATCAAGAGCTACGGAAGAGCATGACGAAAAGATTAAGCAAATTTTTGGAGATGATTGAATAACCTTACTAAAAAATATGGAATTTTGAACCCTGACGCCAACTCATCATGAACACTGAAATTGAAACCCTCGACGCTCCGAAGAAAGAGTGGGACGCCCTCCAGCCACTCGCTCCTGAGAACGATCGTCGTCTATGGCAAAAGCTCCGTCTGGAATGGAACTATCACTCCAACCACATTGAAGGCAACACGTTGACTTATGGAGAGACGGAACTTCTACTTATTCATGGTCAGACCCACGGTAATCACAACATTCGTGAATACGCGGAGATGCAAGCGCATGACCTTGGTATCGTCCACCTACGTGAGCTTGCGGAAGATCAAACGAGATTGATCGGAGAAACGGACATCCGGAATCTGAACCGGATTATTCTCAAGGAGCCGTTCTGGAAAGCGGCAGAGACGTCTGACGGGCAAGCAACTCGCAAGCAGATCATTCCCGGCGAATACAAAGAAACACCGAACAACGTTCGTACTGCTACAGGTGAAATTTTCGAATTCGCCGCACCAACAGATGTTCCTGCGAAGATGCAAGAACTGGTTCAATGGCTAGAGCAAGCGTTATCGAACGAAAACGCAAACATACTTACTATCATCGCCAAGCTTCACCACGACTTTGTTCTCATCCATCCTTTCGACGATGGCAACGGTCGTGTTGCGCGAATGCTGGTGAACTATGTGCTGATGCGCCAAGGCTATCCGCCCATCATCGTGCCCACCGAACGTAAGAAAGACTATCTTACCGCCCTCCGCCTCGCTGATGCCGGCGACATCTCCGAATTGGAAAATTTCATCGGCTCCTGCGTCACCCGCAGCCTCGAACTTGGCATAAAGGCAGCGAAGGGCGAAAGCCTTGATGAGCCGGGTGATGTGGAGAAGGAAATCGAACTATTCAAGCGGAGTCAGGAGCATCACAAGGATAAAGTGAAGCCGAAGTCCGCAGAAGCCATCCAGTGGTTATATGAAAATGGATTGAGTGATTTCATTACAAAGTTGATTGAGAAGATTCGAATTTTCGATGACTTATTTGTGAGTACATCCATTATTCATGAACCCAAAAAATCAGCTGCTAAGGACGACGTGCAAGCGGGATTTCAGGAACTCGTTTCTACCGGATTCAAGCAGCGTAACCAGTTCGTAATTCGTTTCGGCTTTCGCGGCTACAGGGGCGAAGCAAAATCCCCATTCAATGTCGACACATCCGTTGAGATCAATTTTACCGATTTTGAATATTCAATCAGTCTACAAGGTTCTCAGATGTTGAAGAAGCTCTACTCTTCTCCATTATTTTCTGATGAAACTGCAGATCTCATCGAACGTGTTCAGCACCAGATATTTTCCAACATACGAAAGAGTTCGGGCAAGGCATGAATTTTACTCGCACTTCAATCAGTTAAAACCCTCAGCCATCTCCAAATGACCTCAAACTTCCAAGAAGCCCGGCTCAGCCAGATCCCAGCGTTGCACTTTGCCCAGCGGCTCGACGCTAGGATTTACACTGCTGTGGAAACATTCTTCTTTCAGGCTGGGCAGGCTGGAAATTTAGAGCAACATAATGGATACGGACTGAGAAATGAGGGATGGGTGAGTTTGAGAGTTTCGCAGATTTTGCGAATTCTGGCTTGCAAAGCTCGCCCAATGTGCGATTTGAGTCTCAACAGACCCGCCACGCCTCTCCACGATGCGCACCAGGGCGGGTGCTTTATGTACACTTCTTTGAATGAAGGAGGTGGGCTGTGAAGTTTCAGAAACCAGCCCTTTCTATCCCAGATTTGGTGCGGCGATGGAAAGATCGAGGATTAACGATTCCAGATCCATCCGAGGCTGAACATTACTTGCAATTCATCGGGTATTACCGCCTTTCTGCCTACGCTCTTCCACTTCAAAGTAAGGTAGCTGCATCCAGCGGATTGATCGACAAGCCCTTTAAGGTCGGCACCACATTCACAGACATTCTTAACCTTTACCGGTTTGATCGAGAACTGCGCCTTCTTTTCATGGATGCGATTGAGCGTGTCGAAGTGGGGGTTCGAACCTGTATTGTGAACGAAATGAGCCTGCGGCACGGACCGCATTGGTTTATGGATGCCATTCACTTCAAGTCGAATGCTACGCGATTCAAGCATCATCGGCTACTCGATCGGATCGATCAGGAGCTTCAAATTCAGAGCGGAGCAACTTCACCGTCAAAACCTCATCATGAGGTTTTTATCAATCACTATTACGCCACTTACACTGATCCCTACCTACCGCCGGCGTGGATGGTCGCTGAGACACTCACCTTGGGAGCATGGTCACTGATTTTTGAAAACCTACGAGATACGAATGAGCGCAAACTAATTGCCCAACCGCTGCAAACCGACGAGCAGGTTCTGAGAAACTGGCTGCACGCTCTTACCTACCTGAGAAACCTGTGTGCCCACCATTCACGACTCTGGAATCGGCAGTTCGTCATCAAGCCAATGATTGCGAAGCGACATGCCACGTTCCTCAAGTCGAATGAACGCTGCTACGCAATGGCCGTGGTGGTAGAGGATTTGCTACGTATTGTGGCACCCGGAACGTCTTGGGGTAACCGGTTGCGGGAGTTACTGGCATCGCATTCCTTTGTCGATCCCGCCGCAATGGGCTTTCCTGCGAACTGGGATAAAGAACCTTTCTGGAATTTACCTCCAAAACCATGACCCCATCCTTCCAAGAAGCCCCTATCAGCCAGATTCCCGCGCTGCGATTTTTGCAGCAGCTTGGCTTCTCTTATCTCAGCCCAGAAGAAGTCGCCGTGGAACGCAAGGGACGAATGGGGCGTGTATTGTTAGAAAACATTCTTGCAGGACAACTTCGTAGACTGAACAAGATTCGCTTTAAGGGCAGGGAACTCGCATTCACTGAAGAGAATATCAGCAAGGCAGTTGATTCCCTCCGCGACATACCTTTCGAGGGTCTCGTCCGCACAAGTGAGAAGGCTTATGATTTACTCACTCTGGGCAAGAGCTTGGACCAAACCATTGATGGCGAAACCAAAGGTTTCAACCTGCGCTACATCGACTGGGAAAACCCACGTAACAATACTTTCCACGTCACCGCCGAATTCGAGGTGGAACGCACTGGCACACACGACACACGGAGACCAGACATCGTTGGCTTTGTGAACGGGATACCTTTTTTCGTGATCGAGTGCAAACGCCCCGATGTGAAGGACTCATTGGCAGAGGCCGTGAAACAGAGTGTTCGCAATTGGCAAGAAGATGAAATTCCCCAGCTTTTCATTCACACCCAACTGGTGCTCGCACTGAACAAAAACGACGGCAGTTATGCCACTACGGGAACACCTCCTAAGTTTTGGGCAAAGTGGCGGGAGTTGAATGATGTTCGTGGCACGGTCCGCGCAGCTGTGAATTCCAAAGTCCGTCCCGAGGAACACGCCAAGCTTTTCAGAGGGGTCTTCGCTTTTGCTCGCGAGTCCTTCGAAGAGCAGGCGATGCAAGATCGCGAACCTACCGAGCAAGATTTTCTCCTATGGTCGCTGTGTCGCCCCGAACGACTCATCGAAATCGCCCGTCAGTTCATTCTCTACGACGAGGGTGGTGCCGTGAAGAAGATCGCTCGCTACCAACAGTATTTCGCTATCCGCAGCACGCTTGAGCGCGTGCGCCAGTGGAATCCCGATGGCGGGCGTAAAGGCGGTGTTATCTGGCAGACTCAAGGTTCCGGAAAATCACTTGCCATGGTTCTGTTAGGGAAAGCTCTAGCTCTCGACGAAGGTATTCCGAACACCCGCGTGGTGATCGTTACCGACCGAATCGACTTGGATGAGCAGATCTGGAAAACCTTCCATCAATGCGGCAAGGAACCTGTGCAAGCGAAAACCGGTGCACATTTGATCGAACTCCTCAGAAATCCCAACGTAGCGGTCATTACCACGCTACTTCAGAAGTTTGGTGCCGCGGCGAAGGATGCGAAGCCGTTCCACATCGACGACGAAAATCTATTCGTGCTCGTGGATGAGAGTCACCGTAGCCAATACGGCGAGGCGAACATCCAGATGCTCAAGGCTTTGCCCAAGGCGTGCTTCATCGGCTTCACTGGCACACCGCTGATGAAAAAGGAGAAAAGCACGGCACAGAAGTTCGGCGGATTCATCGAACCTGCTTACACCATCCGTGATGCTGTAGAAGACAAGGCCGTGGTGCCTTTGCTCTATGAAGGCCGTCATGTACTGCAGGAAGTAAACCAGAAGGCCATCGATCCGATGTTTGAGGCGATGTGCGACGGACTCACCTCCGAACAAAAAGCCGACCTCAAGCGTAAGTTTGCCGCACGTGATGAACTGAATCGACTGCAGAGTCGGCTTTATCTGATCGCATGGGATGTTTCCCAACATTTTTCCAAACAGTGGAAGGGCACAGGCTTCAAGGGGCAGCTTAGCGCTCCCGGCAAGAAGGAAGCTTTGCTCATTAAAGCCTACCTGGATCAGTTCGGCAAGGTGTCCAGTGAAGTTGTCATTTCAGGACCCGGCGAGATCGAGAATCCGGAAGAGCATCGACAACCCGAGCAGGATGAAAGTGTTGAACTATTCTGGAAGTCAATGATGTCGAAGTATGGAACCGAGAAGGAATACAATCGGCAAATCATCAACTCATTCAAAAACGGGGATGATCCCGAAATCATTATCGTGGTGGACAAGCTGCTTACTGGCTTTGACGCACCGCGTAACGTCGTGCTCTATATTGCCCGAAGCCTCAAGGAACACACCCTACTCCAGGCGATCGCCCGAGTGAATCGCCTTCATTCCGGGAAAGACTTTGGATACGTGATCGACTACTACGGCGTGGTTGGTCATTTGCACGATGCGCTCGAACTCTACAGCGCTCTTGGCCAAAAATTTGATGCTGATGATCTGGAAGGGACTCTTGCTGATGTTGCCGAGGAGTTGAAACGACTGCCGTCAGTTCACGATGGCTTATGGGATTTGTTCAAAGCGATTCCTAACAAAAAAGACGAAGAGGCTTTCGAAATCGCACTGGCTGACAAGGATATTCGAGACGACTTCTATTCCAGATTGTCAGGATTCTGCCGGATTCTGAAAATAGCTCTTTCCACCATTCACTGGGTGAATAACACGCCAGAAGAAAAAGTCCTGCGTTACAAACAGGATGCGGGATTTTTTCAGAAACTTCGCGCCAGTGTGAAAATCCGCTACGCTGAGGAAATCGATTACCGTGACTACGAGAAGCAGATTCAGAAAATGCTCAACACTTACGTTCAAGCAGATGAAGTGATACAAGTTGTTGAGCCCGTGAACATCTTCGAACGCGAAGCATTCAAAGCGGAGGTTGACAAAGCTCGTAGCGACCGTGCCAAAGCAGACATCATCGCAAACCGCACCAAGAAGACGATCACTGAAAAGATGGAGGAGGATCCATTCTTTTACCGCAAATTCTCCATTCTGCTCCAACAGGCAATTGATGATTACAAGGCCCAGCGCATCAACGATGCCGAATATCTCAAACAAGTGACGGATGTAATGACTCAGGTGCGCGATGGAAAGACCCAAGAAGGGCCGGACATTCTGAAGGAACGTGATCTATCGCGTGCCTTGTTCGGAGCCCTGAAGGAAGAACTCGGCCGCGAATCCAACTCCACCGTGGTTCGTGAAGACCCGCGTCCTTACGGTTCTCCTGAAGCAACTGCTGCAAGACTGGAACAAGCGCTTGCTGAAGCGGCTTGCCAGATGGAAGACATCATTCGCAACCATGCCGTGGTTCGCTGGCGCGAAAATATCGATGCACAAAACCGTATGCGTAACGACCTCGATGATTTCCTTTTCGATCTCCAAACCAAAAAAGGAATCCAGATCAATTACGATCAAATGGACGCGATTGTCGAAGCCATGATTCGTATTGCTATCCACCGTTCCGACGATGTCTGAAATTATCGAAACACCCGTGGGTCCTGCCGCGTTGAATCGGACGGATCGAAAGACGCTTGCCATCAGTGTGCATCCAAATGGTTCGCTAGAACTTGTCGCACCACAAAATGCCAAGATTGACGATATTTTGCTGAAGGTCACCAAACGTCGAAAATGGATTCTCACGCAGCGGAGAAAATTCCTCTCGATGAATGCCACGCGTGCGGAACCTAGATATGTGACTGGAGCAACTCACCGCTACCTCGGCCGACAATACCGACTCAAGATCTTGCGAGGCGATCAACCCAGCGTATTGCTCAAAGGAGCCTATTTCCAGATCACGGTTAAAGGTGATGAATTCACAGAGGCAAAAGTTCTTCTCAATAAATGGTTCCGTGCCAGAGCTGCTGAACATTTCATGAAAAGACTAGATGCTTGGTCTCCATGGTGTGCAAAGCACAGAGTTCCTAAGCCCATTCTCCGACTCCTCAAAATGCCAAAGCGTTGGGGCAGCGCTTCGCCAGACGGACGTATTGCTCTCAATCCTGAACTCATCCACATGCCATCTAGGTGCATCGATTACGTGATCACCCACGAAATCTGCCACCTCCGGCATCCAAATCATGGTCCGAGTTTTCATCGCTTGCTGACCAGTCTTATGCCTAATTGGAGAAAGCAAAAGGAACGTCTAGAGCATTTGGCCTAACAAGAATTCATTTTATTTTCTCTATTGGTTTTCTGCGCGGGCACTGAGATCCTTTTCCGGATCTCAGTGCGGACGAAATCATCGGTTCTGCTACCATGTCAAAAACTACCGATTCTATCAGCAAGTCAGTTATCCTTCGCTATCAACAACCTATTTTTGATCGCTTGTGTAAAATCGCCCGAGCGTGTCTATATGTTGATCGCAAATCCATCCAGTCTCTCAATTTGAGAACTAATTTTCTTTTAATTGGGCCCTCCGGCACAGGAAAAACTTTCTTGGCCCGCGCGCTTGCAGAAGAAGAAATGAAAGTCCCGTACCTTTCGGTTTCCATTTCGGATTGGCTTTTACTTGGAACGGCCAATCGTGGGGGATCGTGCACTTGGCCAATCATTTTTGAATTCGTAGAAAAGAACAAAAACCGTCAGGGAATCATCATCTTTATTGATGAAATCGATAAGGCGAATCACGACAGCAACTGGAATGCATTTCTGAGGGCAGAAGTATTTAGCTTGTGTGATTATCGCGTGCCACTTGGATTGAATGATACCGAGAGTGATTCGATAAGCCCCAAAAGGATCAGAGAAGTTGAAGATTTTTTGAAATACAAAACCATGATTATCGCAGGTGCCGCTTTTCAGGATATTTGGGATAATCAGTCATCTCCACAAATGGGATTTATTGCATCAGCAAGTATCAATAATGATACTCAGCTATGTGATCTAACGAAATATTTACCGAGAGAATTGATCAACCGATTTTCTTCTGAAATCTTCATGCTTCCACAACCCACTGATGCGGATTATCGGCTCATGATTGAAACCATGGCAGAGGGAGTCCCCGATATATGGCGTGATAAATTTCTTGAACTGGGTTTGTCACGTATAGATCAGGCTGTCAGCAACCAGAAGGGCGCACGTTACGCAGAAGAAATACTACTCTCCGCCATCGTTGAGGTGCGTGCTTGTATGGCTGATTTTGTGACAAACGATAATTTGACCCCTGAAGAGCCGATCACTGAAAGGGATGACGCCAAGAAAACCATTACGATTTTTTAGCTAGACTCCCTGATCGTCAATAACACTCCCTTGTCATCCATTCCTGGATGGGAATCTCTTCAAGTCTAGTTGGGCAAAAAACGTAGAGATCTTTGGGTAAATAATCTGCGAGATCGCAGCCATTTTTAAAAACAGAAATTCGTCGGAATGGGTTTACCAGCCGCACTCCCCAAGGGTCGATCACAATCATGCGGCAGTAGTATGAAACAAACTCCAAGCCGCAGACAGTTGTCACCAGGCAGTATACATTTCCGTTAGCTGCTTCAAACGCCTTAGCCTGCACCGCGCGGTCGGTTTTTCCCCTTCCTCCAAATCTTATCACGTCATTCATACCATTAAGACGCGGTTTTACCTGCCTTCGTACAGGAGAAATTTTCAATTTTTTAAGGCCATCGCCTACACACCCAAATTCCAAGAATCGTCATGATTACAAAACACCAATTTCCCATCACCAAAACCAATCCACAAACAAACACCCTAATTCACCATGAAAAAAACACACACTAAAACCACCTCAAAAATAATTCATAATTTACTCTGGATGAGTGATCTTCATCTCGATTATTCGACATCGCGAAACTATCGCAAGCTGCTCCGTGAACTCAAAACCACCGATTATGACGCGGCTGTTATTACAGGTGATACCGCAGCTGCGGACACACTCTTGCAGCACCTCCAGACACTTGCGGTCGCTTGCGCTCCACGATCTCTTTATGTGGTGCTCGGCAATCATGATTTTTACGGATCCTCGCTCTACACCACGATAAGAGATGTTAGAATGCTTTGTCATAAAACGCCCAATCTCCATCATCTTCAAGACCATGGCGTGATCCAACTAAACGAACGCACCGTGCTGATCGGGCATCACGGCTGGGCCGACGCACGCTGTGGTTGGGGCCACGATACCTTCGTGCGAAATCCGGACCACTGGTGTATCGACGATTTTCGTAGACTGAATCAAGAAGGGCGCTTTGACCTGATGAAAGATTTGGGTAAGGCATCTACAGACTGGATCAGACAAAACCTCAACACTGCTCTCTGCAAGGCTCAAACCGTTATCGTTGCAACCCATGTTCCTGCATTCCCAACTTCGGCTCTCTACAACGGCACGCCTTGCGGCCCATGTCACACACCGCATTATGTGCATTCATCTCTTGGTGGTTTGCTGATCGGCACCGCGCGTCACAACCAGCAGACACAGTTCATCATCCTCAGTGGACACACACATTCTGAGGTCCAAGAGCAAATCCTTTTGAATCTGGAATCACGTGTCGCCGGTGCCACGCGTGGCGCTCCCCGCATCCAAGGAGTCCTCTCCGTTTAATGCCTGATGTTTGCACTCGGCGAATCTTTCGATTCATCGGTGCTGAAACTCAGATGGCTTGGGCAATGCAAACTAAGCACAACACATATACACGTCATCATCTTCATTTGGTTTCATCTAAGGTCACGAAAGGAGTAAGCATCGAAGCTCTAGCATCAGACCTCGACCAGCTCGCAAAGGCTAAATTGCCCGATGGTTGTCTCCATGGAATCCTAAAAGGTCAGGAACCGGAGATCCGCCAAGATGGGGTTCTGCTCGCGCTCCGATGGTACGGAAAATGCACGAGTAAAGATGACTGGGTTCCAGCCGCCTCGATCGCGCACGCCCTGCGGTACACAAAGCTTAGATACGCACGTCGTCTATCCAAGCGCTCCGATCATCTCCAAATGAACGAAGAGCTAACATCCGCCAATTTGATTTTCGAAAGTCTGGACACGCTTCCACTGAGTGGTAGACCTCATGCGACTCACATGGCCATCGAAGCAATACACCAAGCCACCCAACGGGGTCGCATCTCAACATCCAACGCCGCTATTGTGCTGATGATCTTAGAGGACGGGCAAACGGTTAGCGCCTTGGCCAAGAGATTAAGGCTGACCAAAGGTGCCGTCTACCACCACCTCAATCAAGTGCGAGCCATCTTACCCTCAATTGTCGACAACATTGAAGAGCCTCAATACGCATTGAAAATGCAGCTACCATAGTTCGCAAGATACATTTTCAAGTATATGCTTATGAATATTTTCTGCGGCGTAATCGAGATAACCCACTAGATTCTGGACAACGAGCCTCGCATCATCATCAAAGTATTTGGAATAATTTTCAAAATACTTTTTTAAATTCGGCAACGTTGGTAGATAGCCATATTTACCAATTCTCTTAATCGCCTCGATCATATCATAATCAAGCGATTCAGTCTGCCATACCGGAAACTTGGTCAGATAATATTTATAATGTGGCCACTTTTCCATGCTTACGTATCCAAAATCAATCGCGTTTATCATGCAATGATCGGGATCGATGCCCATAATCGCCTTCTCCACAAAAAGCATATCGCTTTCTTTATCCATCGGCACAATCATGGAAATTGTTTCATGACGGCGAAGATCTAGTGTCTTTAACAAGGCTTTTGCGTCAAAAGAATCACCAAGTGTCGTATCAAGTATGATCACGGCATTATTTGTCCGTCCTCGGTGCAATATTTTGCTGAATTCGTCGTTTACGAATTTTTCTGATCCAGGATCTATAAGGCAAAACTTGTGACTGCTTATGGATTTGGAAATAACTGAATTATTGCCTTTATAGCTGACACAAACATAAGGCAAATCGATCAGCTTGCATGTTGCTGCTACTACACTTGTTAAAGTTAGTGATGAGCTAGTTTGATTATTCGGCACGATCACTACATGTGCGCCTTCATTAAGTTTGTTATATCTTTTTGAAAATGTGGCTTTCATCGTTTTTATTTCTTAGCGTTGAAAATGATGCTCAGAACTTGGATCTGCCTACTCAGATTTGGAGTAGGCAGATCCAGTGGGTACGGAGTTGCTGTTATGACCCCAAATAATCATCTAAATCCTGTTGCAAGAAATAGATCCGTCCTTTGCGTGGACCTTTACGTCGGGATTTAATCCGGCGTTTTGCTGCCATCTCGTAGACGGCGTCTCTGCAAAGTTTCAGATATTTGGCGGCTTCAGTGACGGTGTATTGTCGGGGCGGGGAGTTGGATTGCATTTTCGTTTCATGGCTAAGATTCTTTCTAACAAGCCATTGTAACGAATCCGCTCACCTCTCCGCATCTAGCGGCCGACCGGCAAAAGTCATAGGTGATGGTTGCTCGACTACGGGGAGCATTTCCACCGGTCTATCGCCATGATAATGCTGTAATGCCCACGATAGACTTTGGGCAAAGCAACACTAAAGTAATTTGCCAGTCGGGATTGTCAAGCCTTCATTTTTGTTGCACCGGTCTTCGGTGCTTTCCCTGACTTCATTACAGTCTCGGGAGTTAGAGACCAAAAGATTTCCGCAACAGGCCCCCTTGTTTTCCAGTTCCAGTAATAGTCCAACACGACCTGAGGGCTGTTGCCCATTTCCATCGAAACTTGTCCTGCGTTTTTCACCACAGCCATGCGGTAGCTTCCGAATGAATGACGCAGTTGGTCTGAATGCCACTTGTGAGGCCAATGATTGGCGAGGAATGCTTCCCAGTGCTTTCTCCACCCCCCGCCTCTTTTCCCGCACGCAACGACGGGACCAGAAAGCAATCCTCTCTCCTTTTTGATCAAATCAATCCACAATGGTAGGGGATCAATGATCGGAATTACTCGCGCGGCCGTTTTGGCCAATTCGGGGTATATTTCAATCCCCTCTGGCGTCACATTGCTCCAATCTAGATAAACGGCAGGTGCGCCTTTGTATTTCTTTCTAACCTCCATCGGCCTGAGACCAGCGAACAAGCTTAGTGCGATGTATGACAGAGATGTCCAATCCTTCGCGTCCACGGCTGCACGCAAAAGGGTCGAGGCTTCAGTTGGAGAAAGAATCACCGCTTCCGGAGCTTTCTTTTTCTTCGTGCCTCTGCGCTTGCGTCTGCGGGCACATGGATTAGACGGCAAGTATCCTTCCTCTACGGCCCAACCTAACCAGGCCGATACCGTTCGACGCTGCGTAGCACCTGTATGCTTCGCAAAATAGGCAGTCATAACATCTGTCGTCGCTTCCTTGATCGGCCTTTCGACACCAAACCATTTCACAAAGTTATTGCAGCGCCTGCGAGAGTCATCCGCATAAATGGACTTACCTAGGTGTTTTGAGAGATAATTAGAAAGACATTCAGTTGCCGTAGCGACCATCGTAACCGCCAATGTATCCCTGAGGACGCGATTACCGACATCCTCTAAACTTCCAGCTCCCGCTTTGATCAATTTCTCCTCCAATTTGAGCCACGCGGCCACTTGCGCGCCATCGGCATTTGCTGTGATTTGGCCGTGTGCTTTCCGGCGCGCCTGCTCGTCCCGGCAGAAATCCAAAGCATCGGAATTGTTTGAGAAAACCTTACGGGGGTTTTTCCTCTTACCATTCTCAAAAGTCACCCCAAGAGAAACTACCCACTTGCCATTTGGCTTCGCCCGTGGAGTTAATACTGACCATTCACGTTTCTTTACTTTGGGTTTTCTTGCCATAACCCCAAAGTTGCATAAAAGTCACATCGCGTCAAATTCATAAAGTATTTAAAGAGAATTTTAACAAAAAGCAGGGGACTCATAATCCTTTGGTCGTGGGTTCAAACCCCACCGGCCCTACTTATTTGCCGTCTTGAATTCTGCGTTGCTCGTGGCGGATGTCTCGAGCTTTGCTGAGGAAAACGGAATCTTCTCCAATGTTTACTGCAAGATCGCCGATGCGCTCGATGGAGCGGGCGACGAGGATGAGGTGCAAAATATTTTCGGCATTGGTGCCTGAATTTTCCAAACGGCTGCTGAGTGTTGCCGATACTTGTTTGTAAGCGGCATCCAGTTCTTTGTCTGCGGCGTGAAGTCCTTCACCAAGTTCATGGTCGCCATCTTTGTAGGCACGTAGCGCATCGCTGAGAATTTGATCCGCCATTTTAGAAAGCGGCTCAATTTCTGACGCATCGATTGGCGATGGGGATTTGCAAATTTTCTTCGCGCGCTTGGCGATGTTGACCGCGTGATCTGAGATGCGTTCCAAATTATGTGCGGTTTTCATCGAGGTAATAACCGCTCTCATATCCGTAGCCACTGGATGAAATCGAATTAAAATATCCAGTCCCATCTGGTCAATCTTCACCTCAAGCTCGTCCACTTCTGAATCATCCCCGATAACAATGCGTGCTAAATCGATATCTTGAGTCAAGAGCGCTTGGATCGCATGTTTGATGTTCTGAGATGTTAGAGACGCCATGAGATACACCTTTTCTTTAAGGTTATTCATGGAAAGATCCATCTCTTGGAATATGTGTTGATTGCTCATGATGTTTGAATGTTTTTTTATAAAAATCAGCCGAAACGCCCCGTGATGTATTCCTCGGTTTTTTTGACGCTTGGATTTGAGAACATGCGCTTTGTCTCAGAAAACTCTACGAGCTCGCCCATGTAGAAAAACGCGGTCTTATCGGAAACCCTGGCGGCTTGCTGCATGTTATGCGTGACGATGATGAACGTGTAGTCGTGTTTGAGTTTCCAAATGAGGTCTTCAACTTTTGCAGTGGCGATAGGATCTAGCGCGCTACAAGGTTCATCCATCAGAACGACGGTGGGTTTGACGGCGATCGTTCTAGCAATACACAAGCGTTGCTGTTGGCCACCAGAAAGGCCGAGCGCGGATTCTTGGAGGCGATCTTTCACTTCATCCCATAGTGCTGCCGCCTCAAGGCTTTCTTGCACGGACTGATCGAGGATGCTCTTTCTACGCTCGCCACGCATACGCAAGCCGTAGGCGACGTTTTCATAGATACTGGAAGGGAATGGATTGGATTTTTGGAACACCATACCTACGTCACGACGGAGTTTTACAACGTCGACGGATCGGTCATGAATGTTGATATCTTCGACAAGGATTTCTCCGTGTGTGATGCGGGTTCCGGCAATTTCGTCATTCATGCGGTTGATGCAGCGCAGCAACGTGGACTTTCCGCAACCCGATGGGCCAATGAATGCGGTGACTTCGTTTCGCTTTACATCCAGAGTGATGTCTTTGAGCGCTTGGGTTGAGCCGTAGTTGAATGACACGTTTCGAATGTCCACTGCGGTTGTGGAAGTCGCGGATGTCGTCGGTTTTTCCTGAAGATCGTTCATATGAGTGAGGGATAAATCAACCGAAGGCGCCCGTGATGTAGGCCTCGGTTTGTGGATCTTTGGGGTTTTCAAAAATTTGCATGGTGTCGCCATATTCGATCAGCTTACCCAGATACATGAACGCCGTGCGATCCGAGCATCGCGTGGCTTGTGACATATTGTGAGTGACGATCACGATGGTGAATTTTTTCTTCAGCTCATGGATGAGCTCTTCGATTTTCAATGTCGCGAGCGGATCTAGTGCGGCACAAGGCTCGTCCATAAGCACAATATCCGGCTCGGTGGCAATGACTCGAGCGATGCAGAGACGTTGCTGTTGCCCACCAGAAAGACCGAATGCGCTGGTTTTCAGGCGATCTTTGACCTCATTCCACAGGGCTGCATTGGTGAGTGCTTTCTCAGCCGCCTCATCTAGTTCCGCACGTTTCGTCACTCCGGCAATCCGCAGGCCATAGACAACGTTATCGTAGATGGATTTTGCGAACGGATTGTATTTTTGGAACACCATTCCAACACGGCGGCGGAGTTCATTCATATTAATGTCTGGTCGATGAATATCGATACCGTGAACTCGAATGGATCCATGGGTGACGCGAGCATTAGGAATGCGGTCATTGATGCGATTGATACAACGAATCAGAGTGGATTTACCGCAGCCCGATGGACCGATGAACGCGGTGACCTGATTGGCTGGGATATCCAAGGTCACATCGTGCAGCACTTGTTTAGAGCCGTATGCAAAGTTTACGTTCTGGATCTGAACAGCAGTATCCATGGCGATGGTTGTTTCTGTAGAAGGATTTACCATTTGAGTTTGGCGCGAAGTTTAGCACGAAGGATCATGGATCCGAATGAGAGCACTGCAACTAGGATGAGGAATACGAGAACAGATCCGTATTGGGCGCGTTGGGTGTATTCAGAATTAGGGATGCGCGCCGCAAGTGTGTAAATGTGATACGGCAATGCTTGCACTTGAGAAGATAGAATATCGAGAGGATTACTTACACCCTCCCATGGAAAGTCGTCCTTAGCGGCGACGGCAGCGGTGAACATGATGGGTGCTGTTTCGCCCGCCACGCGAGTGATCGCGAGAAGTGATGAAGTCAGGATGCCGGGCAGAGAATATGGCAATACGCATCTCCTGATGGTTTGCCAGCGAGTTGCTCCCATCGCGAGCGATGCATCGCGGAAGCCTTGGGGCACCGCACGCAATGATTCTTCCGATGCGGTAATGATCACGGGTAAAATCATACAAGCAAGAGTTGCGCAACCTGCCATGAGCGATGAATTCCAACCTTGGAAGCTCAGCACAAAGTCATTTATCAGAAGGGGAATGACGAGTAAGGATCGATCCGATGGAATATTCGTGATTACAGGCACCGCGAGGACGAATACAGAGAATCCGAACAATCCAAAAACGATAGAGGGAATGCCGGCTAGATTGAGAATCGCAAGGCGAACGGCGTGAATGAATGGGCTTTGTTTTGCGTATTCCGCCAAATAGATAGCGGCACTAACACCGAAGAACAAAGCCATGGTGATGGCACCTAAAGTCAGCAGCGCCGTTCCTGCTATTGGCCCAGCGATACCTCCACCTGAGTAGGAGAAGGTCTTTTCGTTATAGATCGTCGCGTCAGGATGAGCCTTAAGATACTCATTGTATTTTGAAGCGGGGAGTTGGTATCGAGTGCCTTCTGCGTCATCAAATACATGCAGCGTTTCATTTTTTGCAGTGAGAAACTCAAGATCTACGAAAGGAAATTTTGAGGAAAAAATGGCAGGTGCGCCGTCGATGACGATTTTAGCAAACAGCAATACCGCAATCAGAACGATGAGGTATGTGACGCTACCGAGCAAGATGCGCACGAAGATATCTTTGAAGTATCCCTTCGGCATTCCTTTGCGGATAAGTATTTCTGGATCGAGCATGATGTTAATTTTACTTTTTCACACGATTCACGAAGTGATGAGCGGTAGCATTGATGCCGAGAACGACGGCAAACAAAAGAATACCCACGACGAATAGCGCGCGGTAGTGCACACTGCCCAACGGAACCTCGCCCAGTTCCTGAGCGATGATGCCAGTGAGCGTATGGCTGGGTTGGAAAAAAGCTCCGAGGCCTTCACTGAAATCTGGAATCTTAATCCGGTTTCCTGCGACAAGAAGAACGACCATGGTCTCTCCAATGACGCGACCAAATCCCAGCAAAATAGCAGCTAGAATACCTGAGAAAGAAGCAGGAATCATCACGCGGAATGCCGTTTGCACGTGAGATGCGCCCAGAGCTTCGGAAGCCTCCGCGTAGGCAGATGGCACGTTGTTGAGCGCGTCTTCTGCGAGTGAGAATATTGTAGGGATACTCATCAGAGCGAGAAGACAGCCGGCCGTGAAAATATTGAGCCGCTCTTCAAGCGGGAATCCAGGCACCCATTGAAATGCATCCATCACGGAAATCTCGCGTAAGATGGTGCCAAATACCAAGATGCCAATGAAGCCGAGAACCACCGATGGAATGGCTTGGATGAATTCAATCACCGGTTTGACCAATGTCTGCTCACGACGTTTGGCAAAATGATTCACATAAATCGCGGCGCTGATACTAACAGGAATGGCGATGGTCAGAGCGACCAGAGCGATCATTAATGATCCGACTGCGAGAGGCAGGATTCCATAGAAATCCTGCCATTCGCCACCGGTGACCCATTTTTTACCGGTCATAAACGACATGATGGAATCTGATAGCGGCACGGGATCCGTATGCTTCCACGAATTGATTTTTTCAGGAGTCTTATCGAGCCCCGCGATAAAAATCGGCCACGCTTTGCGAGCCACATTTAAATAACGTTTTGCATCCGGCTCGGTGAAAATTTCGGGAATTTTTTTGAACGCATCTGATGATGCGATTTTGAGTTGTTCATGAAGTCGAATACACTCGGGCTTGCGTTCGAGCAGAGCCGTCATTGGTGTTTCCGTGTCGGGCTTTTCAGCGAGCGCGGCATATGCATCGGCGAGCAGTCTTTCGCGAGCGACGGGATCTTTCTCGCTGGAAGCCGCGGCCAACAGAGTTTTTCGATCTTTTGCCAGAATGTCAGCTGTCTGGAGTTGTTCTTTGGTGACAGTCACGGACTCCGTCATTTCCATGACGATGGAACCGAGATCAAAACCTGCGGATTCAAAATCATCGATGATCGTTCGGAAATCCTGAAGAGGGGCGGAGTGCTTTTGCTGGGCAGCTACAAATTCTTGCGCCAAAGCGGCGACTATAGGGGGATCATCCGTGGCTTCTGGTGGCCGGGTCCGGAGGGATTCGATCAATTCTTTTCGCTCTTTGTCTGTGAGATGGGGTGTTTTGAGAGGTTTGAGCAGAGCTTTCTCTCGTTGTTTTTCGTAATTGCTGAGGAGAGCGGCTTTCATGCCTGAATTGGCGTCCGTCGCAGCTTGAGGATTATTTAAAATAAGATCTCTCGTTGGACCAATTTGATCCGTGAAAGCGTTATAAAGCGCGCTGGCTTCTCGGGTGCGCATCAGTTCACGGGCGCTCTTGCCGTTCACTTCGGCGTAATAAGCGCGATTGAGGAGACTGGTTAGCTGCTCGTGGGCGGTGAGGTTATCGCGGGAAATATCAACAAACTCGAGGCCTGCGATACGATAGGTTTCCAGATCCCGGCGGTATCCTGGGAAGAATCCCAATCCCTCTTTAAGAAGGAAGGCGATGATGAGAATTAAAATAACAATCGTTAACCCAGCATTTGAGGCGAAGAAAAACCGAATGAGTTGCTCATACGAGAAACCGCTGCGTTGGAAGCGATGGCCTGTCTTTTCGTTCGGTGATTTTTCAGATGCCATGGTTCTAGTGCCGCGTCAAAATTTGAGAAAATGAATTGAAATGAAAATGAGCATCGCCGACTCAGTCAACGATGCCCATAAACAACATACTTTGCGGAATATTAGGAAGTTAGTATTTCACAAAACCAACTTTTTTAACAATGTCCTGACCAGCAGATGACTTGACATAGTCAAGGAAGGCTGCGGCTTCTGGGGTTGGTTTGTCAGGTGCGTAGAGGTAGCACACACGTGAGTAAACATAATCTTTCGCATTCGATTCGGTTGGCTCAACGCCATCAATGATGATGGTTTTGATGCCGGGAGTCTTTGAGTAAGCAAGACCGACATAACCGATGCCGTTTTTGTTTTTAGCAACTTCTTGAGCGATTTGCTCGTTACCTGCCATTTTAAGTGAAGTCGGAGCATAATCACGTCCACCCATTGCAAGTTTCTGCCAGTCTTTATAAGTTCCGGAAGAAGTGTTACGAGTGTAGATGGAGATGTTACCTGGAGCGCCACCGAGTTCTGACCAATCTTTGATCTGACCCGTGAAGATCTTAGCGACTTGAGCCTTCGTGAGGTTAGCCACTGGGCTGTTCTTGTTCACGATAACGGTAAGCATGTCGCGGCAGATTGGGTGCTCTTTGATGTAAACACCTTTGGTTTTGCAGAAGGTGCGCTCATCGTCTTTCACTTTACGCGAAGACATACCGATTTGAGCGGTGCCGTTTGCGAGTGCTGGGAAGGCGGTTGTGGAGCCTTCAGCGGCGATCTCGAATTTCACGCCCTTGTTACCTGCTGCCTTGAAGGATTCTGCAAGCTGCGGGATGAGTTTTGCGCCGAGGGTATCACTGCCTTTAAGGCTGAGGGTTTGTGCGCCAGCCATAGTCGTGATGACTGCTGAGGCTAATAGTGTGGAGATAACTTTCATATTTTTTATCAGTGTTAATTTTTTGTTTTAGAGCAACGATTTTAGAACGAGAAACGGAGACCGCTCATGAGTGTGTAACCGTCGTAGTCACCACCACCCATTTTGGAATACTCTACGCCGTTCATTAGTTTGAGTTTGTGGCCATAGATGTAGTAGTTGAGTCCAGCATAGAGGGAGGTATAGGTGTTGCCGCTCTGACGGGCCGTTGCAGCGGGTGCTGTAATCGGAAGGCGCTCATAGCGGGCTGACACGCGAAGATCATCAGGATCTTCTGCAGTCGCCACTTGAAGTCGGCCGACGAGTTGAAGACCATCAGCAATGAAATAGGAAGGAAGTAAGGTGATACCCATCACTTCTGATTGAGCTCCTTCGCCGTCACCGAAAATAACGTCAGTGGAAAAACCAAAACGACCTTGGGAAAGTTCGTTCGTCAAAGCAATGGAATGTTTGAATGCTGGGGATGTTCCAGTTGTATATTCATTCGTGTTCGTTGGTTTGAAGCCCGGATGGGTGTTGTGCATGTAGTGAATTGCAGCTACAGCGGAATCGTATCCGATTTGTTCAGAGTAATCGTAACCGATTTTAGCAAGAAAGATGGTTCCACCATCCAAGTCACTGAATTCCCGTTGGCGATCATTTCCGTACATACCGACTTCGTACAGCCAGTGGTCAGCAATACCTTTACCATTGGCCCAGATACCTGTGAGTTCTCCTGGGAAAAGCGTATTGGAAAGTAAGCCACGCTCGATGGTGAGAATTTCTTTGGAAGAGATTTCCTGCTCGCGAGTGAATTTTACTTTGGTTTTACCAACCGAGATGTTGAGGGCGTCTGATTGCGCGTATGTTAGGTAAAGATCGTAAATATCTTTGTAGAGGGTGCTGTCTTTGCGGTTGTCCATGTTATCAACGTCAACGTTGATTTGACCCTCGAATTTCCAGTTTTGGAACCACTTGGATTTGAAGCCGAAGCGAGCGCGACGAGCTTCGATGTCATTGCCCCATACGGTTTCGTCGTTACCTGCATCTTTGTAGTCTGAGGTGTTGAAGCTGTTACCACCGTCTTTACCGAAAATGGACTGAAGCTGGAGACGACCTTGCAGGCTGAACTCCTGGAGGATTTGGTTATCGTCGTCTTTGTGGAGTGTGAACGCGGACCAAGCTTTGTCATATCCGCTTTCGCCAGATAGTTTACCGTAGAGTAGGCCAGTAGGTTCGGCGTGAGCGGATGTAATCCCAAGCAAGCTCGTTGCGAGAAGGGCACTTTGAATTGATTTCATATGATGTGTGTTGTTGTTGATTGAGTGCTTAGCGGGCACGGCGGATATTTGCTTGAAATCACATTCTTGATTGAAGGCGATTATTGTGACGTTTTTGTCACAATAATCGCCTGTGGAGTATTGAAGGGGATAATGTGACGGTCTTGTCACATTAGACTACCTGTGGATTACTTATTGCTTCGAAGTAACAATAATCTACAGATGGCAGTGCTAATGGACCAAGCTGCGCCCCAAAAGATAAGAGAGACACCGTGGATGGCGGGTCTTAGGGCCGCGAGGGCAAATGTGGTTCCGGCTCTGATCGTGCAGGGCATCATGCTGGCTTTGGTATTGGGATATTATTATTATCCGCCTACTACGCGTTGGTTAAATCAGCTTTCGGAGCTAAAGCAGAGTTGGGGCTATGGATATTCAGTGCTGTCTGGAGCAATCGCTGGAGGGATGATCCCGGAAATCATGCGGGTATGGTTGTTTCAGAGAGGTCGCTTGCAAAAAGCAAACGCAGTGAACCTTTTATTCACGATCCCATTTTGGGGATGCGTGGGCATGATGGTGGATTTGTTTTACCGCATGCAGGCGCAATGGTTTGGTGCGGAAGTGACATTCCAAGTGGTGGCTACCAAAGTCATCGTCGATCAGTTTATCTATAACCCAATATGGGCAGGACCGGTTGGAGCATGGTTCTACGATTGGAAGCTCTCGGGATGCTCATTGGAAAACATCGGTCGATTTTTTACGCTGAAATACTATCGAGAAGTGATTGTGCCAATCTTGTTCGCAACCTGGGGAGTGTGGATTCCCTTGGTAGCCATTCTGTATTCTCTGCCCTCTTTGCTGCAAATTCCCTTGTTCGGCTTGGCTTTGGCAATGTGGGTGATGCTTTACACTTGGATGAGTGAGCAGCGATCGGTGCAGAAATGATCTACCTATGTAGATGGCGGATCTCCAGTGAGTTTGGTGAGTTTTTCAACAAGGGCTGAGTTGGATTGGCTCATGGTGTCGCGCGCGGCTTGGATCTTTTCGTATTTTTCCCAGATTTCACCGCGGCCTTCAAATTCTCTACCGAAGCCACGAACGCTAGACACGAGATTTTTCGCTTCCGTCAAGAGATCGGTATTACGGCTATCCGTATAGCGCTCAAGATCCTTGAGGTCATCTCGCATTTTTTTGTAAATTTCATCCAACTTGGCGAGCTGCCGAGAGTTGATTCCGTAGAAATCATTGATCTTAACGAGTTCGCTGATTACGTCGACTTTTCGCCAGATTTCAGCGGCTAAAGCTTCCCTGGTAAGGTAGCGAGGCCGTGAGCCAGATCCGTAGAGGTAGAGAGCTTTCGCAGAAAGGTGGTAAGGCGCTTGATTGACAATTTCCTGCAAACGCTCACGGACGAATTTATTTGTTAGATAAACCCCTGTCACGCTTCCTGGGGCTTTGTCTTTGATGAGCTTGAATTTACTGTAGATTTCCTTGTGTTCTGGGGATGGATCTTGGCTGGCGAGGGTGGTAAATTCTTTTAATGATGAAGCAACAAGCACCTCGTATTTGAAGAAAAATTCGGGTTTTTCGAGAGCGAGAATATTGATAAACATGGGTTCCGCAGAAGCTGGAATAATGAGCCGGCCGCCGGAGCTTTCTGCGAGTGTCATGAGCGAGCGCCAGAGAAAATTAGGCAGTTTGAGCTTACCGGATCGATCAATCTCTCCGAGCACGGTGCCATTCGGGACTTCTCCACTGAGCGCGGCATTGGCAAGTATGAACGCTGTGCCACTGAGCGCGGTGCGGTTTTTGTTGAATGGGTAGGATTGATTTCCATCAACGCGGATGTTGATCTCGCCACGGTTGGGTAGCTGTCCTCCTCGGTACTGTGAAAGTTGGTCACGGAGCGGAGACGCCACCTCTTCCTGAATCTGCCAATAATCGTCTGAATTACGCGCAATATCTATGCGAAAGCCAAAAAAGTTTTCACCGTCATCCGTTTTCGGATCATTGGAGCCTTTCATCTCGACCTGCACCACTTTCGGCTGCCACAACGCCTTTTCCTCGTCAAACACTTGAATGACAGTCGAGACCTGAGCGCGATCGAGTAGAATTCCAGATTTCTTGGTAATTTTCGGTTCTACTTTGGGGTTGGCGCTCGCCAGCTCTTTTGGTTTCTCTTTGTTTTCTTTCTCGATAATGGGTTTTTCCTCGATGACGGGAGCTTTTTTGAAGGAGGCGAGCTCAGCCACCCAGCCGTTCCATGCCTCGTGTTCAGGCTTGCCGATGTAGCTGCTCAGTTGCGGGTCAGCCGGATACATGCCGGCGAGGGTTTCGCCGATCAAAGCGGCGAGTAGGTTGCCATCCTGGCCTGCCTCCGGAGATGATAACCAGCTCAAGAGATTCCAGATCATTTTCTTTTCCCGCTCAATTTTCTCTGGATCAATAGAATCGGGCTTTTTCCCTTCGATGAGCTTGGAAAGTCTAGTTTCGGCGAGTTTGTTTTCAGGCTCCAAGGCGATGGCTAAGGCGAGAGCTTTGGCTACTTCGCGGTATTGCTCAGGAGTCTCGTAAGGACTGCCGCTGGTGAGGGTTACTAAAAACGTAGATAACCAGTTGATCGCTCGCTCGTTGATAGGTAGGCGATCACGGCGAAATGGGGAAATTTTCCCAGTCGGCGGCACGAATGAATCGGCGAGCGCTGCCGAAGACAGCAGCAACAAGCAACAGCCGCTCAAGCTACTGAAAAGCAAATTTCGGAATTTCAAATTCATACGGCTAATATCTGTATGATCCTTTTACGAGTAATTCACAAGAGAACATTGCAGCCGCCCGTATTTTTTTGAGATCTTCCGAGCATGTCCGAATCTAATACAGAAGTGGTGAGCCGCGAGGAAGTGATGTTTTTCGATACCGATTGCGGTGGAGTCGTTCACAATCTGGCGTATTTGCGGATGATTGAAACCTGCCGAACAAGACTTGCCGCAAAGTTGGGGATGGGGCTGCGAGAAATGTCAGAAACCCAGATTTTTCCTGTGCTAACACGCACCGAAGTGGATTACCGCAGACCAGCAAAACTGGGAGATTGGATTGTGATCCGTGGCTGGCTGGGCAAAGTCAGCACGGCTCGTTTTTGGTGCGAATTCGAAATGCGCCGCGAATCCGATAACGAATTGCTCGTCACCGCAAAGCAATCACTGGCTCTCGTGAAAATGCCCGAGGCCAAACCGCTGAGGCTCAATTTCAAAGGACTGAAATCGTAATTTCGCGGCTACGCTTATCGCCTCACATCACGCAGTTTCTTGTATGATGAATTGCGCAGAATGTACGGCACTGACCACTGGTGGGTTAGCATGAGCTTCGGCTTCCATACTGGGTTTGATTACCAATAAATAGATGCCGGCAGCGGTAGCCACTAACAGGATGATGAGAACCAATGATACGACCGGAGAACTTTTTTTAGTGGTTCCTAACTGAGGCATCGCCCGCGCCTTTTTGGATGCCGCATTGCCCGCAAGGTGTGGATTGTTCGCCGCCGCGATGATTTTTTTCAGGTCAGTTGCAAGCTCATCGCAAGATGCATGACGAGCTTTTGGATCGTTGCTTGTCGCACGTTGGACAACAGCGCGCAGACGCGGATTCGTGACCGGAGGCAAGGCGGAAATAGGTTTTTGCCCGTTCGGAGTGTTTCCCGTTAATAGCTCATAGAGCATGACCCCCACCGAAAAGATATCGGCACGGTGATCGAATGTATGCGGAGGATCGATGACTTCTGGCGCGGTGTATCCGGGAGTTCCAAAAATTTGCTCACCTTCTTGAATCTGGTTTCCTAAAGCACTCGCGAGACCGAAATCGCCGACTTTTGGGTTCGAATTTAGATCTAGCAGAATGTTACTCGGTTTGATGTCACGATGAAGAATTCCGTATTGATGCGCATGAGACAGACCCTGACAGACATCGATCACAATTTTCAGTGCTTCAGTCGGCTTAAGAGTTTTCCCGTGGCAGACTGCGTATAATGAGGTTCCCGCCACGAATTCCATAACGATATAAAGCAAACCTTCGATTTCGCCGAAGTCATAGACACCGATCAAATTCGGATGATTTAGTTTGGCCATCGCTTTGGCCTCGGCCTCAAAGCCAACGCGAAATTCTTCATTCTGAGAAAACTCTCGCGGCAGAATTTTAATGGCTACACCACGCTCAAGTGAGCGCTGGGTTGCGTGATAAACGGCACCCATTCCGCCGCAGGCGATTAAACTATGTATATCATAGCTGGGGAAAAGAGCTGCAACTTCTTCGAGTTCGGGCGCTTGGAATGTTGCGTGAGAAACGGTTTCGGACATAAGAAAGGGAAGTAATATTGAGCCGCGTAGTCGCTCGTTGAGCGTGGACAGGCATTGTTGTTATGCATGTTTGCCAGAATATCAATACCTGAGTCTCAAAGATCTCAGGAGAATTAATCTAACGCCAATTCTTTGATCCAGATGTTACGATACTGCACGGGGTTGTTATGGCCTTGTAACTTGATCAGTCCGGGTTCTGGCCCTTCTTTTTGGCCGGCTCCAGTTTTTTTGGGAATGGCAAAGTCATCGTGAATCAGGACGCCGTTATGATAAACGGTGATTCTAGCGTCCTCGGTTTTGGTTTCGCCATCGAAACGTGCGGAACGGAAGACAATGTCGTAAGTCTGCCATTCACCGGCTTTTTTGCTGACGAGCTGGTCCGGCTTTTTGATTTTGTAAATGCTGCCTGCGTAAGCGGGGGTGTAATCTTCAGCTGAAACGCCGAACGAATTAAGAATCTGCACTTCGTAGCGCTGTTGGATGTAGATTCCCGAATTGCCGTTGTCTTCGCCTCGCATCGCATTTGGCACATCATTCACGTTGAACTCCACATGCATTTGGAAATCCCGATACGGGGTTTTTGTGACAACGCTGTCCCACTTCGGAGAGGCAGTCAGCACGCCGTCTTTAAAAACCCATAAGCTCGGTTCTTTGCCGGCGGGCACGAATTGATGTTCAGTTTCTCCGACAAGCTGAACTGCACCTTCAGGGCGTTTTAGATCATTTATTTGAATGATGCCCTTAGTGGTTTTGTTGGGAGTATCCGCGAGCGCAGTTCCAGCTACTAGAAGTGCCGTAAATAAAAAAAGTTGTCGTTTCATAAATTTGGTTTTTGGCTCACGCGAGGAAGGTATCGAATTGCTGGCGTATTTCAAAAATTATTTCCTTCTGAGGGTCAGGGCGGTTTTGACGCTCTCCGCCACCGCAGCGCCGAGTAATTCTTGCTCAGGCATTTGATAGAAATGCACGTCTATTCCTTTTCTCCAGTTATCGTAAACCGGAGACTTACTAACAACCGCGTGTAAATCGGTAATCAAAATTTCTGGATGGCTCTGCATCACTTCTGCTGCCGCTTGATTGAAAACGATATCCGCACCTTTGCGGCGGGCATATTGGCTTTTGTTGTCTTGCGGGACGGGAGTCGTGGAACACCAGATCAGGGTTGCGCCGGTTTTCTTTAAAATGGCGATCTCCTTCTCAAGACTTTGTTTGTAAACTTCAAGCGGCACGGCGTAGTCGCCAAATACATCGGTCTTTTTATCGTAGGTTTGTTTCAGATCATGCAGGCCGTGATTGAACTGAATCACATCCCAATGCAGGCCTTTTTGTTGATAGTCGCCCAACCAAAGCTCGGCATTGCTGACGCCGTGGACGCTTGAAAAGGAGTTCCCTTCGTTGCGATGATAATTAGCGATGCCTTTCAAAGCAGCCTTCGCCGCTTCGTGATAATTCATGCTGATGGAGTCTCCGATCACCAGCACGCGCGGCAAATTAGGATCGTCCGTCGCGCGTGGATCTTCCAGCGCAGTGACTTGCATACTCGCCACGACAAACCGCTCACCGTCCTGCGCACCTTGCAGAGTTGCTTTCCAAAAACCGTTCGCCAACTCCGCGGCCTGAATCGGCTCTTCTTGAAACTTCTTCGATTGTGGAATCGGTGTTGCCTTGGTGATCTGGGTCTTTTCGTTCCAATAAACCGTGAATCTGGATTTCCCGATATCCGTCTTGGGATCGTACTCGGTTGCTTTCAGCAGCTCAAAAGTTTGAGCCTTGAGATCGACTTTAAACATATTTCCCGTCGCACCATTTAAGCCCGATGGAATATCTGCAGAATGAACGGTCAGAGTAAAAGCCGCAGCCAACGCCGCATAAATTAGGTGTCTCATAGAATGATGTGATAGGGATAAAGTGGCGGTTGTAGAGCTGGAAGTTTTAAAATTCTACGCACCTGCCTATAATATACATAACATTTGCGTTTCATTACCGGAGCACAAGGATACAACGGCCACGGTTGAATACCGTATCATGGCTATGATTTTTCACCTATTTCCATCTTTAGTTTTGGGTGCACACAGATTCGGGCTTTACGCCCTAGTGGGTTTTTGATGCGACGCCATAAATTTTTGCTGGAATGGCCTCGTTCTTATCTAATTTGGATGAAATCGATGACTTGACGCACCCGCCTCATCAGTCGAAAGATATCTCTCATGGCATGGCGTTTGGATGAAGCGGTCGAACACGGGATGATCGACAACACCGTCGAAGGAACGACCACGGGTAAAATCTGGCTCGCGGGCCGTGATGAACCGTTGATCCTTTCTTTGAACGGCGATTGCTGGAGAGACCTCGCAGGCACGGTTCTCGAATTCGAAAATCCCAAACCCCAAGTTTGTTCGGAGGCCAACTCGCTCGATACCGAGCAAACCGGCATCGTCGGCGATATCACCGCTTCACAAAAAGCCAGAGTGCCACAAATTTCCGAAGAACAAATCACCGAATACTACCGCCAGAATCGCGAGATTCCCTGCGAATGGAAAAATATTCTCTATATGGAATGGTTCAGTGAAATCAACGGCCGCGTCCTTATCGAAGCGCCAGATTACCGCATGCGCATTTCCGAACATGCTTGGGAAATGGATCAAGATCTCGAAGAAGCCCAAAAGCTCGCGAACATGAACAGCATGCGGGATTTCCTCGCGCAGATGATTCGCCGCAGCGAATCCGACGATGCCACGGAAACTCCCAAACCCAAAAACCAGCGCGCCGAACTCAACGAATACGAATGGGAAGAGCGCCTGAAAGAATCAGATCGTCTAACAGATGCTTATCAAGAAGTTTTGGAAAAATACATCGATGACCCGGATGCCGAGCGCAAAGAAGCGTTCGTGATGGGCTGGGATGGGTTGCTCGGTGCGATGGCGGATCGCGAGGAAAGCGACGACTTCGACGATGAAGATTTCGATGAAGAAGACGGCGATTGGAATTCCGTTACCGGCGATGAAGATTTCTATCACGATGGCCGCGCGCGCGATGACGATGAGTCAGATTACACCCATCCGCTGCAAGTTCACGCCCAACAGATTTCCCTGCGCGCCTTTGAAATCCTTGGCTCCGATAGTGAAAACGACGAGGGCCCGAGTTATGAACTCACCTCCAGTTTGTTGAGAATCAGCACCAAGCTTGCCGGCGTGCTTAACGACCGCTCCAGCGGATACCAACCCGAGGCCGGTTTCGTCCTCGCAGTTTTGAAACGCTGTTTGAACTGGATCAACGAAGCCGTCGGCGCATGTCAGCAGCTCATCGAGGACGAAAAAAATCTCGATCAAATCGCCGCGCTCGAACAACTCCGCGCAGATATTTTCAGTATCAGAGACGGAATCCTCGAAATCCGACGCTCCTTAAAGCAACGTTGACAATCCTGCATAATCACGGACAACTTTTCTCAACTTACACCTCTATGAAACTTATCCTTCTCAGCATCACCGCCATTTTCGCACTCGCCTCCTGCAACACCATGGTAGGCCTCGGCCGTGACACTCGCCTACTCGGCGAAGGCGTGGAAAAAACCGCACTGAAATCAGCCCCAGAAAGCGGAGCCGATTCCGGAGCTTCCGGCGCACCGATCTACTAAGTTCGGTTTAATATCCGCGCCAAAACAAGATCGCGCAGACCAGCGTTGCAACGCCGTAAGCCAAGCCTGCTAGGCCGAAGGCCGTCCATCTTCCACGGCTTGCGCTGACCCATGTCAGCGCATCGCGGAACAAATATGGCATGCCCACCATGAATAGAGACGCGGTCAACATCGCGTAAGTGAAAATCGGGATCAGCAGACGTGTCGTCGGATCTTTGAGAAATGCCGATTCCAATAGCGGTGCGGCGAGCAGCAGGCCACAAAGTCCAAGTGCGCGGATTGCGAGGAAATCGCGCACACTGATCGCAACCGCAATCACCGCCACGGGCACCACCAAACGCAATAGAGGCTTGGCTTTATTAAATTCTCCGAGATCCATTTGCAACGCACTGAGTTTTCCCATGCCATCCGGCGCCACCAACAACCAGAACCAAGCCATACCCAGCGCGAGTAGGATTTGTCCTGCGATCACATCCCGCGGAAATTTTTTCATATAACCCTGAACCTGGGTCGGCTTGGCCAGCATCACCGCGTGCACGCCGATCAACCAGACGGCAAGCAGAATTCCGGCTGTGAAGAGCGAGATCTGCTCATAGGGGTGACGTGGGTCCATGCGGCTCAGGATTAGAGCCCCAGCCCATGAGTTTCAAGTGGTAACTCACCCCATACGCCTATTTCTTAGCCCCCTGAAATCAGGGTTGTCGCCTCCATTTCAGGAGGCTAGGATTTTTGAAATCCGCTTTTACCAACCTTTAATCCAATCTTCCCATGGGCATCTTCAGCAAACCTCTTCTCCGCAACCAACAAAAGCGCGACGATATGCCAGAAGGCCTTTGGTCCAAGTGCCCAGACTGCGGCGCCATGGTTCACGCCATCGAACTCAAACAAAATCTCCAGGTCTGCCCACCTTGCGGCTTTCACTTCCTGCTAGACTCCATGGATCGCATCTTCCTCCTCGCCGATCCCGGCAGCTTCGAGGAAACCGATGCCGGTTTGTTCTCCGCAAACCCTCTGAACTTTACAGGCTACGAAGATAAAATCGACGGTCTCCGCAAGCGCACAGAAATGAACGACGCCGTCGTCACCGGCCGACTCAACATCCACAGCAAACCCGCCATGATCGCGGTGATGGATTTCAAATTCTTTGCCGGGTCCATGGGTTCGGTTGTCGGGGAAAAAATCACCCGCGCCATTGAAACCGCCATCGCCGAAAAACGCGGAGTGGTAATCGTTTCCGCCTCCTCCGGCGCACGCATGCAAGAAGGCATGCTCTCGCTCATGCAGATGGCGAAAACCTGCGGCGCACTCGCCAAACTCGGCGAAGCCGGCTTGCCATACATCTCCGTTCTCACGCATCCCACCACCGGCGGCGTCACCGCTTCCTTCGCCACCATCGGTGACATCAACATCGCCGAGCCAAAATGCATGATCGGCTTCGCTGGCCCACGCGTCGTTAAAGAAACCACCCACCAAAACCTCCCCCCAGGCTTCCAAACCGCCGAGTTCATGCTGGAACACGGCCTCATCGACTCCATCGTACCCCGCCACCAAATGCGCGAACGCCTCGGGAGTCTGCTGAATTTCATGATGAAGTATTAGGCAGGGACCTTTATCCCTAAAGGTCCATATCTAACGGCGCTTAATATCCCATCGAACCCTTTCCGTTGTTAGGGCTGCGAGATATGGACTTTTAGGGATAAAAGTCCCTGCCTCTTCGCTTTACCTCGTGCCATTCTCATCTGTCCCTCCTAACAAGTTTTCCCCAATCCCATCAATTACGAATCATCGCCTTTACCTTCTTCCACAGTCCGCCGCCTACCATCTCATCCGTCACTTCAATGATGCGACGCAGGACTTCGAGAAGATTACCGCTACCCTTCCAATGCTTCAGCACGACCGCGTTGTCGACATGATTGAGGAGTTGATTGATGACATACGCAGCGAGCGCCAAGTCTTCCGTGTAACCGACAGGTCCCATGATTCCCTCCGGCAGCAAATCAAGTGGACTGATGATGTATGCAATCACCATTCCCAACTTGGCTTTGTGCTTCACCGGAATCTCCGGATCGAGAAGTAGCGCTCCTAACAGATAAGCAAAGTCTGGAAGAATGAGTATGTAATCCACCCACTTCGACTTCTGCCCATCTTTCGACGCGGCCCAATGATGAAGCTTGTCGCGGAGTTGTTCGTAAAAATTGGCGTCGGTCATAAGGATGTTTTATTTGAAAGGTTGAGCGTGGGCCAGAATCTTGTTTTCAGGCAACTTTCTCTGTGATTTTGGAAGCGCTAGATTAGTCACCGCGGAGGGATAAGCCTGCATTGTCAACCTCGCGGCGTCTGCGATACCTGTACGGTCTTTGGCTGCGGCGACCAAGGCGCCACAAAGTTTTCTGGCCTCGGGCAGTGTGGTTTCAGATGGATAGAGAAATGTGCCGCTTTGAATCGCCCGCGAGAACTCTTGGTTGAGATAAGAACCGAACTCACTACAGGCCGTGAAATCCAATCGCCCGTTTCTGGGAGAACATCTTCGGCGCAATCGGGAAAGTGGTTGGAATTTGACAGCAGTGCAGAATATTTTTACCAGGCATATTTGTAATCAGGGTTCCACTGCTAGGCTATGAATTGCATGTTCAATCTGAGGCGCCACGTTTGGCCCGCTTGAGTAAAACCTCCGAACGCTTTTCGAGGAGAAGGGCGCGCTTCTCATCACCTGCGGCACGATAATAGCCGACGATCATTGTGCTAATTGAAGCCTCGGTGGTTGCACGAAAGTAATCCTTTGTTCCTGTTTCGACTACGCGATTAAAAGCCAGTTCGATGTCGCGTGCTGCTTTGCTGGCTAAATCAGGATCATCCTTCATGAAACTGAAGTAATTTTCGGCCATCATTTTGAAGCCTGTAATGCTGCCACCATAGTCACGAAGTGCCCGGTCGTAGAGTCGGCCGATGTCGCGTTTGGCATTTGGACCTCCTCGTTTGGCGATCATATCCGCCTCACGCTGTAGTGACTCCGCGATAAGGTCTTGTTGCTCACCAGAATCACGGTCCACTCGACGACGTTCGCGGGCTAAGGTTCGTTTGGCGTCATTTTCACTGCCGTATGGGAAAATATATTCTGACTCAGCGTCAGCTGCGAGTGACGCCATGCGTGGATTTTCTTTGAATTCCCGCCGCATGTCCTTGGCGAAAGCCACCCACTCGTCGAGGTTTTCCGGTTCAGGAGGCTCGCCACTGATCTTTGTCTGCGTCTTCAGTAACTCATGCAAAGAGGCCCATGTTTCAGGGAATGAAGTGCCGAGTTTATGGGCGAGATGCACGGTTAGAGCATAATTTTCATTGTTTTGAGTTTCTTTAAAATAATCGGCAAGCCAGAGATGACGCCACACCGAGATGGAGATATTTGGACTGTTGCGGCGGGAATCGTTCCATAACAGAATATCTTGTTCCGTAATGGATTTGCCGGTTTGAGGATCATGCGCCTGGCCTTTGGAAACTCCTCCGACGCGCCCGACACCTGTTGTCCACTCATCGTCGTCGATCTTAATTCCAGCCCACGCGTGGCCTCCAAGATCGGTTTCACCCGATAGTGTCATTGCCGGAATTCCTTGAGCACGGGCGGTGTTCACACAGAAATAGGACTGATCACCACAGATACCGCCCTCTTTGAGAATTTCCGCAAATGAATATTCTTTATAAGGATTAGTGCCATCGACGGCACGTTCCATCAAATATTTGACCATCCCATAGGCATTCCCCCAACTTTTTTGCTTGAGGTTCATTTTACTCAACGACCACTCAAGTTCGGAGGTTGTAACTGGTGCACAAACCACCCAGATGAGATCACGGGCGGCTAAATCATTCAGACGGACCGCCAGTTTACCTTTCTCGTTTTTGTCGATAAACCACTGATATCGCTGCATGGGTTCCACGGATTCCTCCGCGACGTACTCTTTGTTTCCAATCGGATGAGGGATCGAGACCGTTCGGTCAAAAACCACGGCACAGGCCAATGTGAGTGGAAAGTATTTCTGATAGTTCTTCTCATTCATTTGCCATGCTTCCATGAGAAATTTCAATACTTTGCTACCATCATCTTCAGGAGTGATGGTGAGCAGCAGATCTTCCATGGCTTTCGGCTCATTCATCAGCCAGGTGAGCATGCCCGCTGAATAGTTGTCGGTGATCAACGATGAAATTTGAGATTCAGAAAAGCACCCGAGTGTTTTCCAACGCAGGAATGCCCGATAGAATATGGGGGATTTCCAATACGTGTCAAAACGGCTCAATCCTTGTCCGGGCGGAAGCTGCGTCATTCCGGCATCGATGGATCTGGCGAGGAGGCGGCGATAGGCGTCCCAAGCTTGTCCCTTGATTGCCAAATGATATAAATCGATGTCACGTTTAATCGCAGCTTCGCGCGTGGAATCCAGGCCGGTTAGAACCAATACCGCTTCTTTGTCTAACTGCTCCGCGGCAGTTACCACGTGCACCTCCACTATTTCTGGAACCACTTTCTCCACCTCTGGCGCGGGAGGAATGACGGGCTCCACTTCTACGGGGTTGGGAGTCACCGCTTCAACAACGGGCTGCGGAACTGTTTCAGCCGGCGTTAATTCAACTTTTGTGACCTCAGGTTTTCGCAACACGACCGGCTTTGGTTTGCGGGACTCCAAATAGATGAAACCCGCAACAATCGCGAAAATGGCAAACATGAAACATGTGAAAAATCTCCATAGGCTCGCGATGGTTTTGCGGCGCTTGGCCATTCGCGCCAACTCTTGTCTCAGCTGCATCAGCTCGGGATCTGTGGACTTTGGCGACGGAACCGGCCGGATGATGGATTTTGGATCGTGACTCATGACTACTGAGACTTATTTACGGGGAATTGTTAAAATTGTCTGTCCCTATTTTCTAAAGTTTCTCGCGGAGTTGTTCGTAGAAATTTGCGTCGGTCATAAGGATGGGAGTTTAAGTTATGTGACTCATTTCAACTTAGGACTGGGTAACGGAATGTCTAGTCGCCCTTGGTTTAGTTGTGTCCATCGTCATTTCTGCTTCTCCCTCAGTTCCTTATCCAACTTGGCTACAGGGTCAAAGCCATGCAGAGCCTTGAGGTGAGCAATAACCATATCCAGATAGGCTCTGTCATAATCGATCCTTGGGCCAGCACAGCACCCATGAAAGGTGACGGTGATGTTGTATTTGCTCGCGGCGAGACGCTTGAGTTCAGGATCGATCATCGAAGGCTGGCCGACGATATCGTATCGAATCAGTTTCTTGCCAATGTCGGCCTGGGCGGCTGCACGGCCAGCCTCGACTTCCTTCTGGTCAACTTGCCTCGGTGCCGGTTGAGAGGCCGGCTCACTGGGGGGCTGCTTCTCCGCTGCAATCGCAAAACTGATCCCGCTGACAACAATGGTAGCTGCAAGATTCAGGACGCTGCTTCTGGGCTTCATAGCAAAGATTCGGTTTTTTGAGCGAACGTTAGAGTGGATGCACCGGCGCTGGCGAGCCCGAATTCAAACAAAGACGTTGTCGCCGGTTGCATCTCACGACTTGTTCTCTCTCTTTTCTTAGAATAGGCCGTCGTATTCACGTTCAAAATTCTTAGTTAAAGACTTCCGATTGAGCTCCCACTTGGAAATGAGATCTTCCTTATTCTGATTTACTAACTGCCAAAGATCGCGCCAATGATCTTCTTGAATGTCAATTCCGCTAGTATAGCACCAAACAGGCGACTCCCAAGCCTTACCAGAAGCGGCGTTAGCGGGATTGTTTCTGATGGTCAGACCAAACACCTTCCCTTTTGAATATCCATAAATATCAATTGCCACGTCATCATATTGATTGAAGAAGAATAGCCTTACGTCCTCGCGCTCAAGAGCTGTTGGCAATCGGGGAATGTATTCTTTGATGCACTTGTCCTGAAGCTCAAGCCACCACTCTACAGGCATCTTCTTTATGGTCGGATTGTATTCAAACTTTGCCTCTCTTGAGAAAGCTTCACCTAGCTTCAGCTCCGATGTTCGGTATAGGGGCATCTTGGGATTATCCCTCAAGAATCTATAACGCACAAAACTACTTTCGACGTGTGCCATAGGCTGCTTAAATCCACTCTCCATTACGAACCCACCGTCTGCGCTGACGAACTCATGTTCAGGTGTCGAAAACAATGCAGAGAATGCTACCACCCCGATTGCGGCAAGTAGTGTTAGTGATAGGATCGAAATCAGCAGCCGCATTTTCTGAGAGAACAGTTATTTTACGACTGGTCGCGACGCAAAGCGACTAGTCGTTTTTGATGGGGTGGAAAGATGCGTCATGATTGATTCGTACGTGGGACTTGATAGTCCATCAAGGTTGAAGTTTACGGAGCCATAGTGGAGTTGGCGGAAGGCGTCGGCGGATCAGAAATCAATTCATTGAACAGCTTGAATCGGTGCTTCGCTTGCGAGGTCGCGATTGTGAAATCGCGGTTCCTTTCTGGGGGAGAGGGCAGCAGGATGCCGCCCCTCCTTAGTGGATAGATAAATAAGCAATCGGGACAGAATCCGTTCGCTTAAAGTGATCGAGCTTTCCGTTATATCATCGGTCGTCTCGGCGAGACGACCCTACCTTTAAAAACAACAACCCGGTGGGTCGCAGGCGTCCCACCGAGTTGTTAGAAAGAAAGTGTGAACGCGAACTCCTACTTCTTCTTCCCTTTCGCAGCTTCCAAGCCTTCTTTGACTTTCGCTTCGATAGATTCGTAAATGGCGGGATCGGCTTTTAGGACGTCTTTCGCGGCGTCGCGACCTTGCGCGAGTTGTGCGCCGTCGTAAGAGAACCACGATCCGCGCTTCTGGATGATTTCCATTTCCAAGGCGAGATCGAGCAACGATCCGGTGGAGGAAATTCCCTCGTCATACATGATGTCGAACTCGGCTTCGGTGAACGGAGGTGCGACTTTGTTTTTGACGACTTTGATTTTGGTGCGGCTACCGATCACGGTGCCGTCGGAAGATTTGATTTGGCCGATGCGACGGATATCGACCCGGACGGATGAGAAGAATTTCAGCGCGCGGCCGCCGGGAGTGGTTTCCGGGCTGCCGAACATGACCCCGATTTTTTCGCGAATCTGGTTGGTGAAAATACAGACGGTTTTGGCTTTGGAGATGAAGGAAGTGAGTTTCCGCATCGCGGCACTCATCAAGCGGGCTTGGGCACCCACGGTGGAGTCGCCGATCTCACCGTCGAGTTCTTGTTTGGTCACCAAAGCGGCAACCGAATCCAGCACGATGACATCGATCGCGTTGGAACGGACCAAGGCCTCGCAGATTTGCAGGGCTTCTTCGCCAGAAGATGGCTGGGAAACCAAAAGATCATCGAGATTCACGCCGAGCTTGCGGGCGTATTGGGGATCGAGCGCGTGTTCGACGTCGATGAATGCCGCCAGGCCGCCGCGTTTCTGAGCCTGCGCGATCACGGTCAGGGTCAAAGTGGTTTTACCAGAAGACTCCGGTCCGAAAACTTCTACGATCCGGCCCCGTGGGAAACCGCCGACCCCGAGGGCGCGGTCGATCAATAAGTTGCCAGTTGGGATGACATCGACATCGACCCGATGCTCGTCACCCATTCGCATGATGGCCGCTTCGCCGAATTCCTTCTGGATCTGCGAAATCGCCATATCCAGGTTACGTCTGCGGGCCTCTTGAAGTTTATCTGATGCTGTTGTGTCGGTGCTTGTTTTCGTAGCCATGCACGGAAATTGATTTTTTCCGGCGGGGATGGCAAGTAAAAAATGGTGTTCGCTAGAACAAAAAAGAGCCTTTTCTTTAAATTCCCATTTTTAGCGTATGAGACGAGGAAAGGCAGGGGAATGGAGGGCAAGGGAATGGTTTCATTTAATTCATGGTTCGATTAGCTACGGCTCTTCATTAACTAAAAGCACATGACTTTGGTTACATCCCTCTTCATTCCTCTGCCTGCCATTCCTTTGCCCTCCATTCACCTCCCTGGAAACATTGAACATGCAAAGGAATCCAAGTTTCATGCTTCATTACGCGATTCATAGCGGATAGGAACATTTCCATTATCAGCCTTCAAAATCTGAGTCTGCCATGAAGACTGCCACTCTAAAACACTCACTAACAAAATCGAAAAATCCATGAACGCCGAAATTGTAACCCAAGCTGCCCGTGCGACTCTCGATGACTCCATTCCATTTCCGGAGGTTGTTCGCAGGCTGATTGAGACGGGTGTTGAGTATTATCACGCTGATTACGTTGCTTTGCAAAAGCGCTTTTATAGCGCTGCGGGTGCTGTCGTCACGACGCCCATTACTTACGAAAGTTTACCGGCGGTTGCCGCCGACTTCGATGCTGCTGGGTTACGCGCCGCGATTCTAGATAGCCAATGCTACGGTCAGCATTATCGCGACTTCACTCAACGCGCGATGGCGGCGGGGGTGCAGGGTTACATCGCATTTCTGCGCGGGCTTCGCGTGACTTACTGGGGACGCAATGGCGATCAACACACCGAATGGTTTCCGGGTGCGGGGCCGACTCTTTCCAAATAAATCTATGAAACCATCCGCCATGAAAGTCACCTTGGCATCACTCTTGTTGATCAGTTTGCTGTGTCGTGCGGAGGAGGATAATCCCGATAGCTGGAAGCATCCTGAACCTATTACCCACGAGTCTCTAACCGCATGGCATGCACGGGGCGGCTTGGGGAAATATCATTGGCCGAAGGAACACAAAGCGGATCTGAATGGCGACGGCAAGGATGAGGTGTTTCTCGGCGTGAGTGGATTTGGGCGAGGCATGGTCTATGCGCTTTTTACTGAGCAGAATGGCAAGTGGATCAGTTTGTCGGTTGAGATAGTAGGTAGCCATCATCCTTTTGAGGTGCTTCAAGGCGAACAGAATTCTTGGCGCAACTTCCGATCCCTACAGCCAAGTGGTCGTGGTGGATTGGTTGAGACGATCTATTCATGGAATGGCTCTCAATATACCGAAAAGTCATCACGAGAGATTTCAGTTCAAGAACTTGAGAGCGACCAAGTTGATTCAAAAGCCGAACCATCCGACGGTGAGAAGACCAAGTGATCGCAGAGAAGTATTCCGGAATAAGGAAGCGAGTGCGCGAGATTCGAGTAAGGACAAAGCGGAAATTTTTTACTCCTGCTTTTCTTCTGCCTGCGCACTGACTTTAACTTGGCGGACGGTGCTCAAGCGTTGGGCGGGAGTGAGGACGCGAGCGTGGTAGTCTCTCATCGCGGTTTCGAGGTGGTTGTAAAGAGTATCAATGTCAGCCTTTTCGGCCACGCGGTATTCCGTCATGTGTGCGTGAGTGGTGGAGGGAAACACTTTCACGGGAACATTGAGTTCTGTATCTGCGACGCTCTCAGTGATTTGCCCCAGTGCTTTGAGGGAGTTCTGCGTAAGTTCGGCAATGGCACCGAGCGGGATCATGTGATAGATACGGATCATGCTCTGGGACTTCGTCGTGATCGTCAACTCGCGGACCCGAGCGACGCCATCCACATCATAAGTTTGCACGCCGAAATATTCGACTGATGTGAGTGGCACAGAAACGATGGATCCACCTATCAAGGCTTTCCAGAACAGAGGCACGATTTCGGCACGGGTGTTGCCGGTGGGTGGGCCATCGGTCACGTTTGCATGTGAGCCTTGGAGGGGACTTTCCGACTGCGCCGGCAATTGCAGCACGAGAAGCGTGAGGACGGATAGTGGAAGAAACACGGAACGGAGGATTGGACGAGATGTTTTCATAGTGCGTGTATAACGTATATGAACATAGTAACCGCTTAGCCAAAGCCAAGATGTTTGATGGATTATTTACCAGTGCATCTTCGGGATTTACCGCTCGGTTTTTGTTTGATGGCTTGGCTGTGCTACCCAGATATCAACGGAACTTAATTTGCAGCTAAACTAAAAAAGCGCGGATCCGTTTCCAGATCCGCGCTTTATTTTTGTTAGATAATTTTACAGACCTGCGAGGGTCGATTTCAACGCTTCGAAGTCGGGGAGATCTTTCGGATGATCCTGCACATCGGCGAAACGGACGACGCCTTGTTTGTCGATGACGAAGGCAGAGCGTTTCGGCACGCCGCCCATGATGAGGTTGGCTTCCGGGAGAAACTGCTCGTAAGCCACACCGTAAGCTTTCGCGACGTTGTGTTCGTAATCGCTGAGCAATGGCAGGGTGATGCCTTCTTTTTGCGCCCATGCTTCTTGTGCGAACGGGTTGTCGCCTGAGATGGCGAAGACTTTCGCGTCGAGCGCATCGTATGCGCTGATGCCGGAGGAGACATCGCAAAGTTCAGTGGTGCAAACGCCGGTGAAAGCCATTGGCACGAATAACAGAACGATATTGGATTTGCCAATTTCGTCGCTGAGTTTGACCAGCGCTGGGCCGGTGGCGGTTTTGGTGACTAGGGTGAAATCGGGTGCTGGATCGCCTACTTTGATGGACATGATAGTTGGTGTTGGAGGTTGAAAAACGCAATTACTCTAGTCCCAAGGGCGCAGCGGTCAACTCCTGTGATGGGTCGGAAGAGTTTCAACCACGGAAGGCACGGAATACACAGAGTGGGAGCTTCAGCGCTCCGCATGGTCTTTGTGTGTTCAACAAGAAAACTTCAATATAACAGCTCTTCATTCCGTGTATTCCGTGCCTTCCGTGGTTCAATTTTCCACTTCCTCACTTCCCAAAAAGCATCGCAATTTCCGTTTCGGAAACTTCGCGCCACTCGCCTTCTTCGAGTTCTTCGGGGAGTTTGAAATTTCCGATGGAAATGCGTTTGAGCGAGAGCACATGGTTGCCGACAGCGGCGAACATGCGCCGCACTTGATGATACCGACCTTCGTGCAAGGTCACTAAAGCTTCTTTTTCGCCTATCGCTTCGAACACAGCGGGCAAGAGCGGTTTGGATTCGCTTTCTAACATCATTTCGCCGGATGAGAAAATCTCGCCTTCGTTGCCATTCAGCGGTCGGTCGAGAAAGACGTGATAGACTTTCAAGCAAGCGGATTTTGGATGAATGACTTGGTGGAGTAATTTCCCGTCATCGGTCATGAGCAACATGCCGGTGGTGTCTTTATCGAGCCGACCTACGGGATTCAGCCCCGGGTTGCGTTTGGAAAACCGTGGGGGAAGTAGATCGTAAATCGTCTCGCCGGGATCCTCGGTGCTGCAGGTGAAACCTTCCGGTTTGTTCAGCACGATCACCAGCGGAAAGCCTGGATCTAAAGGCTCGCCGGCGACTCTTACGTCATCTGGATCGGCATCGTCCTTGTGCTTGTAAGCCACGGCCAACGCATTTGTCACCGCGCCGCTGCGCAGCAATTTATCGACCTCTTTACGCGATCCGTAACCGAGGTTAGCTAAAAGTTTTACCAATTTCATCTGCGGCAGAAGCTAACAGGGATTTGCCCAACGCGATGTTCTTTCTTTTAAAATCTCAAACCGTCAAACCGGCTGATTCGCAAACCATGTTTTGACGTAAGGACGGTTCAGCAGAATGAGAGTCAGGACGGGGTAGATGAGAGGAATTAAAAAGCCGACAAGCATCGAACCGACCATGATGGCCTCGAAGCCTCCCTTCATTGCACCAGCACTCGCAGTCGATTTTTCCATCATTTTCGTAGTCATCGGAAGCACGTAAGCGATCGTAACGATCATATTGATAATCTTCGTGCCTATAGATGCCCAAGCGTAGTAATTCGACCACTTGAGAGCGTTTTTGCGCCCTTTTACGAGTAAAACGCCAGCGGTGATAATCAAACCGGTGACCAGAATCAGAAACGCTGTGCTAATGATGGTGTAAGCGATCATATCCGTCTGAAGCTTGGCTTGCGCCTGCATTTCTGGTGTGCTGCCAGCGAATTTTAAAAATGGGTTTCCAATGATGATGATAAACAACGACCACAGAATCGTCAGAACGCCAATGCCTCCAAAAACCAAATGCATGATGCCTAAAACTTTGACCTGCTGTGGCTGGCCGAGTTGGGCATATTCACCAGCCGTGTAATGCGACATTTCCTCAGGCGTGATCGGCGGTGGTTGTTGTTCCATCGCTGACTTTCAAAATGTTTTACGACGGAATGTCGAGGCTTTTGCTGACCGTTCGTCATTTCGCGACTTGTCAGGATCGCGTTTTTGGTATGATTTTCACCATATGCTGTATCGGAAATCTCTAGCCATCGTTCCTGCTGTCGCCGCGTTAATCATCGCATCTTGCGCGGTTTCATCGTTCGATCCCAACACCGGAGAAGTCCGCGCCTCTGCGCCATCAAGCTCGCTGGTTTCTCAGGGACTTCAGCAGTTTGATAAAATGAAACGCGAGAAACGCATCTCGACGAATCCGACATACAACGCGCAAGTCCAACGCGTCGCTGCTCGTTTGAAATCGGTCATTCAAATTCCCAACGCTCGCTGGGAGTTTGTCGTTTTTGAAGATTCAACGCCAAACGCCTTCGCCCTTCCTGGCGGCAAAGTTGGCGTGCACACGGGACTGTTTCAAATCACTCAAAACGATGCGGGCCTCGCTGCAGTGCTAGGTCATGAAATCGCACACGTCGTTCTCAATCATTCTCAGCAACGCGTTAATCAAGCCACCGGCGTTGCGATTGGAACAGTTCTGTTAGATACAATCCTTTCTGCGAAAGGTGTGGATAAAACCGGTCGCGCTGGCGCTGCCACTGCCGCCGCCGCCGCAGGAACGGTCGGCCTCATTTTGCCATACTCTCGCAATGCAGAACTTCAGTCCGACCAACTCGGCACGCTCTACATGGCACGCGCTGGATACGATCCAGATGAAGCTGTGAAACTCTGGGAACGCTTCGCCGCATGGCGCATGAAACAAGGCGATGGCGAGTCGCCAGAGTTTTTACGCACCCACCCACTCGATCAAACTCGCATCGTCAAATTGCGCGAGTTTCTACCAACCGCTCAACGCGAATACAATCCGCAGTAGTTTGCGTTCACCTTCCAAGCTCAATGCAGAGCGCTTTCAAATACTCCGCCTCACGGAAGCCAGCGGGATGATCCGCAGCATGGCCGCTGCGCCAGAGTTCTCTCCATGGCCGTCCTGAGGCTTGCGCGGTTTCTTCGATGGTGCGGAAAAAATCTTCTGCTGAAACGTGAGCTGAGCACGAGGCCGCGATGAGAATTCCACCTGGCCGCAATCGCGAGATCGCGGCTGTGTTCAAATGTTGATAAGCACGAATGGCACCGGCTCGCTCCGACTCACGCTTCGCCAAGGTCGGTGGATCGGTGATGATGAGATCGTAGGTTTCACGAGCTTCGTCCATCCACTTGAACGCATCGGCTTGCACCGCATGTCGTTTGACGTTGGCGATCTGTGCGTTGTTAGAGTTCAAAGAAAAATTTTGCGCTGCGCTATCCAGAGCATGCGCACTGATATCGAGATCCGTGACGGATGACGCGCCACCTCTTGCGGCGTAGAGAGAAAATCCGCCGGAGAAACTGAACACGTTCAGTACATCGCGGCCCTTGGCGAGAGTTTCGACGCGCGCGCGGTTGTCGCGTTGATCCAAGAAAAATCCGGTCTTCTGACCTTTGAGAACTGCCGATTCAAATCGCAATCCGTTTTCAGAAAACACCACGACTTCATCGCCCGGCTCACCACAGAAGCCCTCGGCAATCCCGTATTTCTCCGCGCAGGCCGCGACGTTCCGGCTCATTCTCAGCACGAGATATTTCGGAGCAAACACCTCGCGTAACACGCTCTCCGTTTCTTCCCAACGCGCTAACCAGCTCGTTGCATAAATTTTCACCACCAAAGTATCGGCATATCGATCGGCGACGATGCCGGGAAACCCTTCGCTCTCTCCTTGGATCATCCGCGCGCCATCGGTTCCGGGTTGAATGATGTTGCCCTCGCGCTTTGCTAGACATGCTCTCGCTTTTTCCAACCACCAATCGCTATCGATCGTCATCGGTTTTCCGACGTGGAGAATGCGCAGCCGGATCGGCGATTCCGCCTCATACATCCCGACCGCCATGAAGCGATCCCGTTTGTCGTAAATCACCGCGAGTTCACCTGTTTCGCCATCACGGTTCTGTGTCTTGATACTTTCTGCATACACCCACGGATGGTTGCTACGAATCGCGTTCTCCGCCCGAGGATACAGCGTAAGCCGCAGCCTCGATTTTTTATCATCTGTCATCCGGGATCAACGTAAGCCAACCGGCTTTTCTAAAAATTCTTTGAGCACAAATGCCTGACGTAACTCGGCGCGATTTTTCAACCTGTCCCGAATGCTTCCGGAAACAACCGTCTTCGGCTTCTCGCGTTTCGCTGTTAGAAGAACTTCTTGTTTTTTCTTCGCCTGCTTCAAGCCACTGAGTTGCTCGGCGATTGCGGCTTGGCGAGCGAGTTCTGCTTGCTGAGCTTCTTCTATATAATGAGGCGCGTTGACGAAGGCTTTGGCTTCAGAGGTAGGCCGATTCGATTTTTTCAACGCAGGAGCCGGTGAGCGATCCAAACTTGGCGGCACGGGATGGTTTCCCACAGGCAACGGCGGCGGAACGGCAGGACGCGAGTGTCTTCTTTCCGCCTGCTCCAAGAACTCCTCGAGCTCACGTGGTATATGTGAATCGGACTCCTGCGTTTCCTTGCTTTCCTTCCTGGCTTTTATCCACTGCGCCACTCCAGCAGCAGCGATGATGAAGAAATAGATATTATCAAAAATGAAATCCATGCTGCTTTGCTACACCATCTCGTTATTTAATCGAGAAGAATTAGCCCGAATCCTCTTCATTGGAGTTTAACATTTAAAATTTAGAGTTTAGCCTGCCGCGTGCCAGCCACCTATTCCACCCACGATCTTCCCGGCGGACCGCGCCTTGCTCATGCGCATTTGCCGGAATCAGAATGCGCGGCGTTGTCGATTTATATTCCGGTCGGCTCCCGCGATGAAACGGGAAACATCCCATCGGGACTTGCCCATTTCTCCGAGCACATGGCGTTCAAAGGCACGAAGACCCGCTCGGCAAAAGAACTCACCCTCGCCATTGAATCCGGCGGCGGCCAAGCGAATGCCTTCACGACAGAAGATTACACGGTTTACGAAGCGCAAGGCGAAGCCGAGTTGATGCCGGTGCTCATCGATGTGCTCGCCGATATGGTTTGGCACTCGACCTTTCCTGAAAATGAAATCGCTCTCGAACGCGATGTCATCGGCGAGGAAATCACCATGATTCGCGAGACGCCATCGGATCACATCAACGATCTGTTAGCCGCCGCTCTCTGGCCGGAACATCCGCTCGGCCAATCCATATCCGGGTCGCTCGAAACCATCGAAACCATCGACCGCGACTGCCTACAAAACTTTGCGAACGAGCATCATTTCCGCAAAGACATCGTCATAGCCACCGCGGGACCGATGACTGCGGAAGCCATTCTCGAAATCCTGCTGCCGCTGTTGCCGAAGCAATTCAAAACCCCAGCCCCACGTTCTGAAGTGACGCTCTCGCCAAGTCGCGAAATCATCGAGCGTCGCTCCACAGATCAACTCCAGCTCGCCCTCGCATGGCACACTTCAGGTCGCCACGCGCCGGAACGCCACGCCCTGCGCATGCTCTCGCTCATCCTCGGCGAATCTTCGTCGTCACGTTTGTTCACAGAGCTCCGCGAAGAGCGGGGCCTCTGTTATCAGGTCGGCTCCGAGCTCTCGCTTTTCGAAGAAACCGGCGCCCTCCAGATCCTTGCCGGCCTCGATCCGGAATCGCGTGAGGAATCCCTGAAAACCCTTTTCAAAGAAACCGCCGACCTAGCGCAAAACGGCCCGCGCCCCGGCGAGCTTGATCGCGCCAAGCGCCTCGCCATTGCCCAATCCAAGCTCAGCTTCGAGTCCACCTCGTCTCACTGCGCATGGGTTGGCGAAGGGTTGTTATTTTTCGACCACATCCCCTCGCCGCAAGTAGCACGCGAAAACTTGCTGCAAGTCACCGACCAGCAAGTTCAAGCGATCGCGCAAAAAGTCTTCGCCCAAAAACCTGCGACGGCGGAAATCAAAGCGAAGGCACGGAAACTCTAAAATTCAAAAAGAGACTGGGGTTTATGGTGGATAAGTTTCATATTCTTTGAGATTTAGAGTTTAAAAATTAAAGTTTCATGCCCTTTCATCCATTTTCCAATGAACATTTCATCACCTTAGCCATAGGCTTTGTGGTGATTGTCTTGATGATCGTCTTTGCGAAACGATCGGAGAAAAATCAACGCGTCACCACGGCTGGCCTCGCGTTTTGTAATCTGGTGTCTTTCCCCTTTGCGCTTTTTGCGTGGCGGAATTATCCGCACTCCCTCGACAATGACCTTCCCTTTCATCTCTGCGATCTCGCGGCGATCGTTGCAGGGTTTGCGTTGTTCACCCGCAAGCCGATCTTGCTCACGCTAACTTATTTTTGGGGACTCGCCGCCACCACGCAGGCGCTCATTACGCCCGCACTTAGCATCGGCCCGCCAGAACTTCCGTTCATCCATTTCTTCTTCCAACACTTTGTCATCGTCGCCGCGGCGCTCTACATTCCCCTCGTTCTGAAATGGCGACCCATGCAACCTTGGTGGAAATCTCCGCTCATCGTGCTCGCAATTTCCGTTGGCTACCAAGTCAGCGCGTTGCTCATCAACTTTTTCCTGAAAACCAACTTCGCCTTCGCCTCACACGTTCCAGATAATCCCTCACTCATCGATCACCTCGGGCCATGGCCGATCTATCTCTTCGCCATGCAAGGCCTCGCCCTGATCTTTTTCCTCATCCTCGCCCTGCCGTGGCGGCGATCTTCGGTCGCCGATCATTCGGGAATCTCCGACGAGTCATAATGTTTCTTGTGCTCTAGATTGATAAACTCAAGCGTACACGAATTATTTTATGGAAACTGCCCAAACGCCCAGCTCATCCCCGCAGAAGACATCTGGCTCGAGACGCGCTGGAACGATTCTGCGCTGCATCTGCCTCGTGGGATTGATTTTGTCCCTCATCCTCGGAGCAAAAGCATGGAAAGACGGTTCGGATCGCATGGGCTGTAGTCTTAACATCCGTAATGTTCAACAAGCCGTGCGCGCACATCATGGTATGAATAGTCTGAGGCTGGGAGATCCAATCAATTGGAGCAAAATTATTGGTCCAGGTAAAATGATTGATCACGAACCAGTCTGTCGTGCAGGTGGCACCTACACGTTCTCGAAAGTTCATCCTGAAATTGGCAAACTCGCTTGCACTTGCAGCCACCCAGATCATGTGCCCGAAGACCATCAATATTGGTGAAAGCAGCCCGCTGCGGGGATCTCCGACGAGTCATAAAATGTTTCTTGTGCTCCAGATTGATAAACTCAAGCGTACACGAATTATTTTATGGAAACTGCCCAAACGCCCAGCTCGTCCCCGCAGAAGACATCTGGCTCGGCGCGCGCCGGAACGATTCTGCGTTGCGTCGGCCTCGTGGTATTGATTTTGTCCATCATCCTCGGAGCAAAAGTATGGAAAGACGGTTCGGATCGCGCGAGCTGTATTCTTAACATCCGTAATGTTCAACAAGCTGTTCGTGCTGATTTTGGCATGAACTCCAAGAATTACAGCGATCTGATTAATTGGAGCGAAATTTTCGGCCCAGGTGGATTCTTTGACCAAGAAGTTGTCTGTCCGGGAGGCGGCATTTACACGTTCTCGAAAGTTTATCCCGAAGTCGGCAAACTCGCTTGCACTTGCAGCCACGCGGATCACGTGCCTCCAGCCCATAGTGATTGGTAACAGCCTCTCTGGCAGGAAGATAAAAATGTTTGTTTTATCTCCTTCCGCGCGAGAACTCGGATTTTTTGATCGTAAGCTGCCGTGCTTTACGAACAATCGCCACCCATGAGTTTCAGAAAAACCAATCTCGCCGCCGCTTTCCTGCGCACCGCTTCAATCGGAATGATTTCCATCCTTTCCGCTTCTGCCCTGACCGATGAAGCGCCTGCAAAAACCGAAGGCACCGCGAATCCTCAGCCGCTGCCGACACTGGAACAGGAAAAGGCCATCCTCGCCAACGTCAAAGCTCCCGAAGGGATGGTGACCAAACTTTTTGCCCGCGAGCCCGATGTCCAAGATCCAACCGCGATCACGTTCGACGACCAGAACCGCCTCTACATCGCAGAGACCCACCGCTTCGAACGCGGCATCGAAGACAACCGCCGCAACCCATGGGTCGCCGATGATTACAAGCTCACCTCCACCGCCGAGCGTTTGGAGATGTTGAAAAAATACGCGGAGAAATTCCCGGATAAAAAGCCCATGGAATATTTCACCAAATATTCAGAAAAGATCCGTGTCATCGAAGACAGGGACGGCGATGGCAAATGCGATCACGCCACCATCTACGCGGATGGTTTCAACAATCCTCTCGATGGCACGGCTGCGGGTGTCATGGCGCTTGATGGAAAAATTTACCTCGCGTGTATCCCACACGTATGGCTGTTAGAAGATACCGATGGTGATCTCAAAGCGGACAAACGCGAATCGCTTCAAGAAGGCTACGGCATTTCTGTTAGCTTGAGTGGACACGATCTCAATGGTTTCGCCCTCGGTCCTGACAATCGCATTTGGTTCACCATTGGCGACCGCGGTTACAATTTGAAAACCAAGGAGGGTCGGCATCTATACGCCCAGTATGAAGGCGCAGTGTTTCGGATGGAACGCGATGGCAGCAACCTTGAAGTGGTTCACACGGGTTTGCGAAACCCCAAGGAAATCGCGTTCGACCGTTACGGAAATGCTTTCTCCGTCGATAACGAAGCAGACATGCAGGATATGGCCCGCGTGGTCGCTGTTGTGGAAGGTGCCCACTCTGGTTGGCAACGCGGCCATCAGGCGTTCCAAAAATTCACCAACCTCATCCAAGGCACGAGTCGACACGATACCAACTGGATGAAAGAGCGCCATTGGGACATGGACAGCCCGCTTCGCCCGCGCGCTATTCTTGCCCCGGCAGGTTGGGTTAGCAAAGGTCCATCGGGTCTCGCTTACAATCCGGGCACGGGTCTTTCGGAAAAATGGGACAACCATTTCTTCGTGTGCGATTTCGTCGGCGCAACCAGCGCGGTGATTGGCTTCCGCATGGAACCCAACGGCGCGGGCTTCAAAGTTGAGCGGAAAGAAAACTTCGTTTCCGGAATGCTCTGCACCGACATCGAGTTCGGCTACGACAGCAAAGCTTATGTGACCGACTACGTTGGAAGCTGGCCGACTCATGGCTTCGGAAATATTTTCTCTTTCGAGGATCCCGCCGAAACCGCCAAACCCGAGACCAAACAAGTCCGCGAGCTTTTTGCCAAAGGCATCGAGAAATTATCCCCAGAAAAACTCGCTGAACTGCTTCGCCATCCCGATATGCGGGTTCGCCTTCGTGCTCAGTTCGCCCTCGCGGGAAATCCTGCAAACCGCCCGCTACTTACTGCGGCGACAAGCGCGGAAGAAAGCATAACCACTCGCCTTCACGGCGTATGGGGACTCGGAAACCTCGCACGGTTGAAAAAGGACACAGCATCTGCGGAAGCACTCGTGAAACTTTGCACCGATACCGAAGCCAAAGTCCGCGGTCAGGCTATACAAGCACTCGGCGATGCTCGCCACAAACCCGCCCTTCTAACAGCCGTGCAACTTCTGACCGATCCCGATGCACGCACTCAAATGCTCGCCGCCATCGCCATCGGAAAACTCGGCACCAAAGAACATGTTCCTGCGCTCATGGCTGTCGTGGAAAAAAGTAACGATCAAGACGAATACCTCCGCCACGGCGCGGTGGAGGGCATGGTGCACATCGGAGATGCAAATGCCATTTACGCTTTCGCTAAACACAAATCTCCCGCTGTTCGCCGCGCCGCCGTCCTTGCTTTTCGCCGCATGAAAGACGCCCGCATCGGCGACTTCCTGAAAGACTCCGACCTCTCCATCGCGGTCGAAACCGTGCAGGCAATCAACGACAATTACATCGAAGGCGCTCGCCCCGCGCTCGCCTCAGCAACCCACCTCCTCGGCAAATCCACATGGCCGGTCGATCTCCGCATCCTCAACGCCATGATCCGAGCCGGTGGCGATGAAAATGTTCGCCGTTTGCTAGCCATCGCCGCCGATGAATCGCTTTCCGAAAATGCCCGCACCGAAGCGGTATTTCTTGTTAGACGATTTGATAAAATCCCGCCCACCGATCCAACCACTGGGATGTATCGCCCGATCACCGAGCCACGCAGCATCGAGAAAATGATTCCGGAAATTCGCAAAACTCTCGAGTCGCTACTCACTAAATCTTCTGACAATTTGCTGGTGGAAGTCATCGGCGCATCCGGTCAGTTTAATGTTCACGTCCCAATCGATGCGATGTTCGGCCAGCTCAACGGTAAGGGTATTCGCACAGATATCCGACTCGCCGCATTGAAGATGCTAGAAAAAGAGGCACCGGATAAATTGCCAAAACCCCTCGTCGAGCTCACCGCTGATCCCGATGCTCGCATCCGTGGTGCGGCTCTCGAATCTCTCGGAAAACTGGCTCCAGAAACCGCGTTTGAAGTCGTTACCAAAATTCTTACCTCTGGCAAAACAGACGACCAACAACGCGCCTACGCGCTACTCACCAAACTCAACCATCCCAAGACGGCGGAGACCCTGTTAGAACGCTTGAAAAAACTTTCCGCCCAACCTGTCGCCGTTCAACTCGACATCCTAAATGCCGCCGCAAAACGCCCAGAACCCGAATTTAAAGCCGCCATCGCGGAATACGAAGCCAGCCTCAACAATGCTGATCCGCTTGCCGCCTTCCAAGTCGCGCTTGAGGGCGGCAACTTGGAAAACGGCCGCAAGATTTTCCATGGCAGCGGAAACTGCGTGCAATGCCACAAAGCCGGCGACCGCCCCGGTGGCGAAGCTGGCCCGAACCTTAATGGCGTCGCTGCTCGGCAAAACGCGGCCTACATCCTTGAATCCATCGTGAATCCTAACGCCAAACTCGCGCCCGGATACTCGCCCATCGCCATCACCATGAACGACGGAACCCTCGTCGCCGGCATGATGATGAAAGAAACCGATACCGAAGTCGTCGTACAAAACATCGAAACCAAACAAGAGACCGTCTGCAAAAAAACCGACATCAAAACCCTACCTCCCGCCATGTCCACCATGCCGCCGATGGGATTGATTCTGAGCAAATCCGATATCCGCGACCTTGTTGCGTTTCTTGATTCGTTGAAAAAATGATTATTACCATAATTCTCAATTTTGAGAATTATGGGTTGCGCGCTGGGCAATTAATGTTAGCCTCTTAGTCGTGATCAAAAGCTTCGCCGATTCTGAAACTCGAAAAGTCTTTGATCTCATCAGATCTCGGAAATTACCGGAGGACATTCAGTTTCGGGCAAAAATAAAACTCGATCAATTGCATGCAGCCTCCGAGTTAAATCACCTACGCATACCACCCAGCAACCGATTGGAAAAACTTTCAGGTAACCTTCGCAACTTTCACAGCATCAGAATCAATCAGCAATGGCGCATCATTTTCGAATGGAAAAACAACCATGCGTATGAAGTAAAAATCACGGATTATCATTGAACATCATGAATACCATACCTTTACCAAATGCTTTCGCGGAAACACTTCGGGAAACCCTTGATGAGTGGCCGAATTCTCAAAAAGAAATCGCTGCAGCAACTGGCATTCTTGCTTCTCATTTATCCGAAATGAAATCCGGAAAACGTCGCTGCACTCCGGAGTATGACCTCAGGCTTTCCCGTTTTTTCAATATGGAGGCGGGGTTCTGGATGCGTCTTCAACTTCACTACGAAATGCAGCGAACCCGAATAGAAATCGGTGACAGAATCGAATCGGAAGTTCACCCTGCGGCTTAATCCTCATGTCCGAACCCACCAACAAACGACCCCGCGTCAACGTCCGCCGTCCGGATGTGATGGAGCTCGTCTCCGCTGAGGTTGCGGTGCACTATCGATCTTCTTTGGTGGAAACGATCAAAGACCAAGGCGGCAAGCTCACACGCGGCAACACCACGCTGCTACTCGCTCAGGACTTCGGTTTCTGCTACGGCGTCGAACGCGCGATTGATCTCGCCTACGCCTCACGCAAAGTTTTTCCAGAAAACCGAATTTTTCTGATCGGTGAAATCATTCATAACCCAGAGGTGAATCGCCAACTCCGCGAGATGGATATCGTTTCTCTTCCATGGCGCGAAATCGATTCGACCTATGATGCTCTAACAGAAGATGATGTAGTGATCGTCCCAGCCTTCGGCGCACCGACGCATTTCATGGACAAGATCGAGGAACGCGGTTGTTACACGGTCGATACGACCTGCGGCGACGTGATGAAAGTTTGGCGCCGTGTGCGGGGTTACGCGAAGGACGGGATCACTTCGATCATCCACGGAAAAGCGGATCATGAAGAAACTCGCGCCACTTCTTCCCGCGCGCTTGGCGAGCAGAGCCAGGGCCATTACCTCGTCATCCTCACGCTCGCGGACACCGATATTGTCTGCGAATACATCCGCAACGGTGGCGACAAAGAAGCATTTCTCGAGCGTTTCCGCGGATCGTATTCAGAGAACTTCGATCCCGATATTCACCTCGAGAAAATCGGCGTGGCAAATCAGACGACCATGCTGAAAAGCGAGACCCAGGAAATACAGAATCGCCTCTCGAAAGCTGTCACCGATCGTGATGGCGCAGCGGAAAACTTTTCTGTGTTCGATACCATTTGCGGAGCAACGCAGGAGCGCCAAGACGCTTTGTTTGAAATGCTCAAAACAAAAATGGACCTGCTCCTTGTTGTTGGCGGATACAATTCTTCGAACACAGCGCACTTGGTTGAAATCGGCGAGAAGGAGCTCCCTACGTTTTTCATCCGCGATGCATCGCAGATCAAATCACTGGAAGAAATCGTCCATTACGATTTGCATCACCAAAAGGAAACTACCTCGAACTATGCGGATGTATTTGCTGGGAAAGAGCAAATTGTTGTCGGGCTCACCGCCGGCGCGTCCTGCCCGAATAACCTGATTGAAGCGACCGTGAAAAAAGTTTTTGAGCTTCGCGGAGAAAAACTCTGATAGTCCACTTGCCAGTTGGCTGCGGATTTACAAATCTCCAGCCATGGAACATCACGTTTATTTCTGGCTCAAAGACGAATTCAAAACCGAAGCAGGTCGCGCGCGTATGGAAGCGGCACTCAACGAATTGGTGAAATCCAGTAACATTTCCAAAGCACATTGGGGCAAACCAGCCGCCACCGAGCAACGCCCCGTCACCGATCATTCATGGGATTATGGTATCTCATTACATTTCGACACGATGGAAGCCCACGAGAAATATCAGAAAGCTGATCCTATTCATGATGCCTTTTCAGGCAGCCATAAAGAACTGTGGGCCAAAGTGCTGGTGATGGATTTGGCGTAAGTGGCGACCCAGCTCTCGATTACAGGTATTTCATGAACGCTGTGTAGACTTCCGGTGGAATATCTAACAATCCGTAGTCCTTGGAGGAAACAAATAACAAGCTCTGCTTGCCTTTTCCTAACAGCTGCCCTTCTGAGCCAAAAATCTGGTGCTCAAGGGTGCAGAATTTCCGGTTCGCCTCGGCGACCTTGATCTTCACGGTGATCGTGTCGAACTCGCGCGTTTCACGCACAAATTTGTGCTCGAAGGAACGGGTGAGGATGTAGAACTTGGTCGTTTTTAAATCGAAATCCGGCATCGCTGCGTTGAAGAACAACTCGCGAGTTTTTCCGACATAGAGGGGATACATCCCGAAATACACGTTTCCGACGGAGTTGGTATCTTGATAGGTCGCGACCATGGAATAGACGAACCATTTGCCTTCGAAGTGACCGTGCAGATTGTGTGTATCTCCGGAAACAGGCGCTTCCACTTCGCTGCGTGTCACGGGCTCTTGTTTTGAAATCGCTTTGATTGCAGGGATTTCTGCGGCGGCGTGCATCACTTGATCCGCCTTTTCCGTCACTAAACGCAACAGATCTGTTGTCGTCACCAACCAGACGACATAAGCCAGCGGAAGCAGCGATCCGACATATAACAGGACATTCTGATCGACCATGTAACCAAAGGCAAAAATCACCAAGCACAAGCAGGCCATCGAAAACATCCGGATCTGCGGGAGCGGCTGTTGGCTGTTAGGAACGAAACAACGCGCAATCGCCAGAGCCGCGTAGCCCACGAAAAATGATGCGTAAAACACCATGAAATATTCGACCTCGAATTTCGCGAAATATCCAAACAAGGCGATGATCGCCACTACCACAAACGTGGGGATCGGCGAGGAGACGATCTGCTTTGGTATGATGGAGAGCAACATGTTCTCACTCTTCTCCACGTTCTTTTCCAAGAACCATTTCAGTGAAACGTATCCGCTGTCCAAAGTGGTCAGCACACAGATGACGAGAAACCCGAAATACGCAGCTGGTATCCACGTGTTTCCGGTAAAGACTGTAGTGAAATATTGCACCACAAGATGATGGCCGTAGAAAAGTTTATCGAGTTCAGAGGCAGCCAGCCCAATGCTCTGCTTTGCATGGCCCATCACCCACATCGCCAAATAGCCATGGAACATCAGCAGGCAGAAGAAAATCAAACCGCCAAAAACGTAGCTTAAGCGGATAGAAGTATTTTCACGATGAATCTGAATCGCACGTTGCCAGTGTTGTAAATCTAGCCAAGGGCCGACCAGTAACCCAACGACCAAGGGCACGGCTAAACCCCAGAAACGCGTTTCTTCATAACCGAATTCTTTTCCAAGCCCCAATACTCCATCGCCAATATCCAGCCCACCCAGCGAGCACAACACCGTGGTGATGCAGGCTAAAAGCAAGACTCCCAGCAGAGCATGGCCGGCCTTGATTTTACGAATCCCAAATTCTTCTCCGAACAAACACCCGACCGCTAACAGCACAAATACTGCCATGGTCACAGCCAACGCAAAAACGGCGCTTCCGGGAAATACCCCAAACGTCGCCAACAACGGCACGAACAAATATTTCACCAACGCAAATACCGTCAGCGACAGAGCGACGATCTGATAAATGTAAAAAATCAGCCGGAAAGGCTTAGCGAATTTGTCGAAAAACAGCGCCAAAGACTCCTGACCGCCTTGGTGTTTCTTCGCCACAATCTGGGTCAACCAGCCAAAAAGCATCAGCCCGATCGCATTTGGCACTGCAAACATCAGCAGCCCGCGCATCCCGAACATAAAGGAAATCTGGACGCTGAAAAATAGCCCCAAACCCCACATCCATGCGAGTGCAACCGAATTTCCCCACAGCAAAGCATTCAACCAACGCAAATTCATGCCACAAACAACCCGCAATCCTGCTTTTCCGCAAGCCTCTTCCCATCGCCCTAGCTTTCGAGTGATTACATTCGTTGAAGTTTAGGGTTTAAACTTCTGATTTTACCGCTTAACTCTCCCGCCCAGCCCTCGCGCCATGATCGAAAATCTAAGTAAATACAAGACCCTCATCGTTGTCCTCATTGTTCTCGTTATCTGCGGATTCTTTCTGATGGATGCGAATACCATGCAGAAATCACGTGGCGGAGTTCCGGTTCTGAAAATTGCCAAACGCACCTACACAGATGGCGACATGCAGAAACTTGGCTCTTCTGGCTACGAGCTCACCCAATTACTTATCCAATCTGGTGATTTCCAAGTTTACCGCTTTCTCACCATGCTCACTGGAATTCCGAATACCCAAGAGGAAGCCACAGAGAACTTTTTTACCAACCGCATCTTACTTCGCTCTGCGCAGAAAGAATTCGGGATCTATCCTAGCGATGATGAAATCGATAGTTTCATCCGCCAATGCCGCGCTTTCACCAGCCCCGACGGAGCATTTTCCCAAGAACAATACCGCAACTTCATCGAACGTGGTCTGGGTCGCCTCGGCTTAATCGAAGCGGACATTCGCGAGCTCGCTTCTGACATTCTCACCCACAGCAAGCTCATGGAAATTCTTGGCGCCGGACTCACGACCGATCGTGATGTCATCGCCAAGCAAGTCGCGCTCGACGGACAACGCATCAACGTAAAACTCGCTCACATCGACATTGCTCCCATCAAAGCAAAAATCATCCCAACGGAAGAGGCCATCAAAGCATATTGGGAGACCGTTCAGGACGCATTCAAAACCGATGAAAAGCGCAAGTTCACCTACTTAATCGCCAAGCCATCTCTGCCTGCCGAGCCAGCAGCAATCGCAACTCTCCCAGCCGATGCCGACGAAGCAGCTAAAGCGGAACACGCGAAAAAAGTCGCCGAGCGCGATATCGCTATCGCAGAAGGCAAAAGGCTAGCACGGCTCGAAATCGGCCGGAAACTTGATGAATTTCTCTACAAACTCGAAACTCAACATACCCTAGATTTCAAAAAACTTGCAGAAGAGTCCGGCTTTCAACTGCAGACCACCGAACTCATCGCAAAAAGCCAAGCTCCTGCTGATCTTAAAGCCGAACTCCGCGGAGCCAGCAGACAAGGCACCGCCGCCGACGCCCTGTTTCGCGTGAACGTCACCTCTGATTCTGCCTCTAAAATCATCGATGTCGCTATCGGCGAAAATGACTGGCTCGTCGCCCATGTTGATCAAATCGAAGCAAGTCGCGTAAAGACCTACGAAGAAGCTAAGGAAGCCGCTGGTGGCCAATTAACTTCCGACCAAGCTGCCGCCGCACTTACCACTGCCGCTGCTGAAGCCAACGAGAAAATCAAAGCCGCCCTCGCAGCAGGAAAATCCTTCGAAGCCGGAGCCAAAGAGGCTGGCATCGAATCTGCAATCGTCAGCCTTACCGAAATCAAACAGACCACAGAGCTTGATCCATCAAAATCACCAATGGGACTTTTTGAGACTGCTAAATATACCGCTTCTGGCGCTCTCACCGAGCCAGTGATCGAATCTGACCGCGCGGTCATCGCCCTCGTTGAAAAACGCGAACTCGTGAAAGATGAAAACTCCGAGGCTGGGATCGACGCCCAATACAACCGTGCCAGCGATAGCAACCGCATCAGCGCCTTTGAAACATGGCTCAAAGAAAAAGCCGACGCGTCCGACATCGAGCGTCTCAACCGGCAGTGATCCGTAGTGCGGCATCACTCCTTGCGGGTTGAAAACCTGAACCTGAAATTTTGAGCGAAGCTATCCAATCCTTGTTCGACGACGCCAACGGTCACCTCGCCCTTGGCGAACTCGAACAAGCCACCGCACTCTACCGCAGGTGCGTCGAACTTGATCCCAATTACTTCGATGCCTGGCACGCACTGTCCATGGTGCTGCTGAAAACCGATCATCTCAAAGAAGCCCTCGGCGCTTCCCTCCAAGCCACCACCCTCCAGCCAAACGATCTCCTCGCCTGGACTGCCCTCTCCCAAATCTACGTCCGACTAAGCGACATCCCAAACGCCGAAGCCGCCAAAGCCAACTCACGCATCCTCTCCATGGGCGGGAAAATTGTTCGCGACTCCCCGTCAGAAAACTGAAAACTTCCAACTAGCAAACTTTAGCATGTTCTTCGTCACCACCGCCATCGATTACACCAACGGCTCACCGCACATCGGACACGCTTATGAAAAAGTCTTGGCCGATGTGATCACGCGCTATCGCCGCATTACCGGAGAAGAAACGTATTTTCTAACAGGTGTGGATCAGCACGGTCAGAAAGTTCAACAAACCGCAGAGAAAGAAGGCGTTTCCCCAGCGGAATACGTGAAAACCGTCACTGCTCGTTTCAGCGCGCTGTGGAAAAAAATCGGAGTCAATTACGATGGTTGGGCAGAAACCACCGATCCCCGCCACATCCGCTGCGTGCAAGCCATCCTTTCCGATCTCTACGCACAAAACCAGATCTACAAAAAATCCTACAAAGGATTTTACTCCGTCCGCCAAGAACAGTTTCTAACTGATCGCGATCGCGATGAAGCTGGCAACTTCGGTCCGGAATGGGGCGAGGTCACCGAGATCGAAGAAGAAAATTACTACTTCAAACTCTCCGACCACACACCATGGCTGCGTGAGTTTTTAGAAAAATCTGACGACACCGTTCTCCCCAGCTTCCGCAAATCCGAGCTCATCAACGCGCTCGAAAAAAACACCGGATCCGATCTCTGCATTTCCCGTCCCAAAGAACGCCTCACATGGGGCATCGAAATTCCCTTTGATCCCGATTTTGTTACCTATGTTTGGTTCGACGCATTGATCAACTACATCTCCTTCGTCGGCTACACGCCTGACGATTCGTTGCCAGATTTCAAAACCATCTGGACTGGCCGCCCCGTTCACATCATCGGGAAAGACATTCTCGTCCCCGCCCACGGCATCTACTGGCTCGCCATGCTCAAAGCTCTCGGGTTCACCGAAAACCAAATGCCGCAACTCCTCGTCCACGGTTGGTGGAATCGCTCTGGCGAAAAAATGTCCAAATCCCTCGGCAACATCGTCGATCCTGTCGAGCTTGCCGATGCCTTCGGCGTCGATGCCCTGCGCTATTACCTCGTCCGCGACATCCACACCGGCAAAGATTCTAACTTCGATGTCGAGCGCCTCGTCATGCTGTTCAACACTGAGCTTGCGAATGAACTTGGAAACCTTTGCAACCGCGCACTCAACATGAGCGTACGTTTCACCGCAGGCATCATCTCGCCGAGCGGCACACTCACCAACGATGATACCGCGCTCCAACAATCTCTCATCGATTCCACCGCCGCTTATCGCAAAGCGATGGACAACCATGAAATCTCCATGGGTCTCGAAGCTCTTAACCGCCACGTTGTGCATTGTAACCAATACGCCGAGCGCATGAAGCCATGGGAGCTGAACAAAAATCCTGATAACAAAGATCGCCTCGCCACAGTCCTGCATCATCTCGCAGAATCCGTCGCGCATTGTGCTGTTTTACTTTCTCCCGTCCTCCCAGACGCCGCAGCAAAACTCGCTGCTCAACTCAAACTTCCCCAACTCTCCAATCTCAAACTCGACGATCTAACATGGGGACTTATTCCCAACGGTCACGAAATCGAAAAACCTTCGCCAGTTTTTCCGCGTATCGAGGTTAGAGCCGCAGAGTGAGAACTGAAGATTACGCGAATTGTTTTACGATCGATTCTCTATAAATACGCCACATTTCTGTTAGAAATTAATTTCTAGCCATGAGCAAAATGTTGTGATTATTGTCACACCGTCTTCAGGGAGCCTCCCTAAGAAATATCCCCCACCCCCCCCACAATCTTGAAAGCACAATTTCATCCTATCCCGCAATCTCGCGCCTACCTGCGATCGTCTCGGCTTCAAAAAACTTCGCAGTATCGTGAAATAATGGCACACACGCTGCTGTAATAAGATTAGCGGTCCGACTGAGACGCCTCGAGTTAATGGGTTTTTCTCGGGGATGATCGGTCGGGCCGCTTCCGTTTTCCTGTCTTCATGGTTTTTATTCAGGGCCAACCTCGCCGGTTGGCCCTGAATTTTTTCAAGGCTTTGGAACAACGTTTAATTCTGCCGTGCATCTTCATTCATCACGCGTAAAGTCGCGTCGTGATGAAACAGGATGAGCCAATCCTTGAAGCAGAAGTTGTCGAAATCGACGGCGTGGCGGTTGAGCCGCGTCCGCAAGTTGAGCCAACGAACGGCCAAAGAAGCCGCAGAGTCGATTGGCAGAGCTGGCAGGAAAAAATCCGCGTGCTCGATAAACGCTGGATGCCGCTGTGGATCGTGCTCGGTTTGATCGCCTTCGTTTTACTCGTAACCGTTGGACTTGTGACCGCAGTTCTCGTGATGATTTATTTGATCGTGAAAGCCCTTCTGCGCGCTGTCTTTTCCATCTTTACCGGATCCGATCACACGCTGAATCGAAGATCATAATCCAGAACGGCCAATCATGAGTAGCCGCAACCCATTGAGGCAGACAATGACCGTGCTGCCTTCGTGACCGATCACGCCAATGGGCAGGGGCAGAGAAAACCCGAGAGCGGCGACGACGAGAAACACGATGATACATGCCGCGAAAATCAAATTTTCTAACATTACTCGGCGTGCACGCCTTGCGTGTTTGAGTAATAAGGGGATGTTTTCCAGCCGATCTCCCATCAGCACGATGTCCGCCGTTTCCATCGCGACATCGGTGCCGGCCGCACCCATCGCAACGCCGAGATCTGAGGTAGCTAGCGCGGGGGCGTCATTCACACCATCGCCTATCATCATCACTCGGCCTTCTTTTTTAAGTTCACGGATGATATCGAGTTTGTGTTCGGGAAGTAACTCCGCGCGGATATCATCGATCCCGATTTCCGCGCCGATGGATTTCGCAACCAGCTGATGGTCACCGGTGAGCATCACGACTTTTTTCACCCCGAGCTTGTGCAATTGTTCGGTTAAAAATTTCGCTTCGGGGCGTATCGTGTCCGCCATCACCAATACCGCTTTGGCAATGAGCTGCTCGCCTTCGCGCACGCCAAGCCAAACGCAGGTGTGGCCTTTTTCTTGAAGCGGCTTCGCATGCGCCACCAGCGCGTCCAGTCCTTGAGCTGCGGACTCTCGAAACCACCGTTCGCTGCCAATGAGATAATGCACGGATTCCACCGTGGCTTCGGCGCCGTGGCCGGTGACAGACTGGAAAGCTGTGGCCTCGGGAACTGAAAGCTTTAACCGATTCGCCGCATCCACCACCGCCCTTGCCAACGGATGTTCGGAGCGGGCTTCGAGTGCAGCAGTTGCTCGCAGAATCGCTTCACCATCCGCATCTAACGAATTTGCCAATGATTGGATACCCGTTGGTAAAACCATTTCCGTGAGCGATGGCTTGCCTGCTGTGAGTGTGCCGGTTTTATCAAGAGCTACGATGTCTATCGTAGCCGCACGATCGAGATGCGATCCACCTTTGATCAAGATCCCTACGCGAGCCGCGCCGCCGATCGCCGATAAGACCGTTGCTGGAGTGCTGATGATTAACGCACACGGCGAGGCAACGACCATTACTGTCATTGCTCGATAAAACGCTGGGGAAAATTCTTGTCCCATAAACATCCACGGAACGAGAAAGACTCCAATGGTGAAAACGATCACGCCCATGGCGTAATATTGCTCGGCAGATTCGAGGAAGCGTTGAGTCTTGGATTTCTCCGCTTGCGCGGCTGCGACCAGTTTGACCATGCGTGCCAACGCGGAATCTTCTGAACGTTTCATTACCTGGATTTCAACGCCACCACTTTGGTTGATGGTTCCAGCAAACACATTACTGCCAACGGTTTTCGCGACTGGCATCGATTCACCTGTTAGAGACGATTCGTTCACAAATGTATCGCCCTCGACCAATTTGCCATCCGCAGGAATTTGTTCGCCTGGTTTGACGATCACGATTTCGCCAAGCTCCAGTTCCTCAACTTTCACCAAGACCGTTCCGCCGTTGCGTTTCACCAAGGCTTGATCCGGCCGGAGTTTGAGCAAGGATTGGATCGCGTTGTGGGTTCGATCCATCGCATAGCGCTGAAGCACATTCGAAAAGCTGAACAAAAATAACAACAGTGCGCCCTCGAACGGCGCTCCGACAATCGCCGCTCCCAACGCCGCAAGCACCATCAAGCCATCGATATCGATCACCCATTTGCGCAGTGAAGCGAGAGCCGATTTCAAACCTTTGAAACCCGCGAAGATATAAGCTCCCGCGTAAAGCCCGTGTGTGAGGTTAGAAACACCATTGTTTTTTTCAACCACAGCCGCCGCGATCAAAAACAACAACCCAAGTGCGCAGGCGATTTCTTCACGGTATCCGCTCGTGCGCTCGTGGGTGTGATGTTCCATGTGTATGCTGTTTTATGAAAAAAACATCCACTTGGTCGAGTCGTCTTTTCCTTCGGTATGTCGAAGTAAATCAAGCGCGACTGGAGTTGCGCGGTCCGGTGGGGAACCCTACCCAATTTCATCCAGCTTTAGCTGAATTTATATGTTCCTGGAACTGGTACAGGAGCAACAGGATGCGCGTCGGATAACTTGAAATCATCCGGAGAAAGATCTTGGACAGAAGCTTGAAGTTGTTCCCATGTAACACGCTGACCGGTATGCGCAGCCTCACGGCCGAGAAGACCTAACATGGTGCTGCCCGCCATGAATTCACCGGCGTTGAGTTCTTTGCCAGCTCGGATTGCAGCAAACCATTCATTGTGGCAAACCTGATACATGTTTTCCGGCTCACCGCGGTATGCCCATGTGATTTTTCCAGAAGCATCTTTCGTCATAACGCGGCCTGGAGCTTCGAGCGTGCCTTTTTCGCAAAAGATACGATCGACCACTTCGTTAAACACGCCTTTCATCTGGCGTTGCGCGACATGGCACATCACGCCACCGGGATATTCATAAACGACATCGTAGTGATCGTAAACATTGCCGTCATCCGAGCGTTGGAGACGACCGCCGGAAGCCCTCGCAGCGATAGGAGCCACATCACCCATCGCCCATGCAACTTTATCCACTGTGTGAATGCACTGCTCTAACAGCGGACCGCCGGAAAGCCATTCGTGTCCCATCCAGTTACGCATTTGCCATTCTCTATCGCCCCAATCTTTGTTGCGCATATCGATGTTTGTGGACGGCTTGGGAACATTCGCCATGTAGGTTCCGTAAATGGAAACCACGCGGCCGAGCTCACCGGAAAGAAGTTTCCCGTAACCCTCGCGAGTGTTTGGAGAAAAGCGCCAGCAGTAACCATGCTGCAACGTGGTGCCTTTTTGTTTGGCGATTTTAGCGGACTCCAAAACCGATTTGATTCCGGCCATATCGACCGCCATCGGTTTTTCTGCAAAGACGTGTTTGCCTGCTTCAACCGCAGCTCTGAGATGTTGTGGACGGAAGCCCGGAGGGGTGGTGAGAAGGACAACGTCCACACCGCTATCGATCACTTTCTGATAAGCGTCCAGACCGGAAAACTGACGAGCTTCCGGGACATCCACTTTCCCGGCAAACTTTTGGAGATGTTTCAACGCCGCAGTAATCTGTGGGGCAAACGCATCGCCAATCGCCCAGAGTTGAACATTGGGATCGGCCGAGAGTGCTTGTTCCGCTGCACCCGTTCCACGTCCGCCACAACCGATCAAACCGATTTTGAGCACTTTGTTGTTCTTGGCTTCTTGCGCCCGCAAAACCGTGGGGAAAGACATCACTGTGGCAGCAGCGCCACTGGTAGCGAGAAAACGGCGACGGTTGGTTGATTCAAGTGACATAAGGAATTTTTACGGGGTTTGATCTAAAGCAAAGGGCAGAATAAGTTACGCCAGCCATGCGGTAACCTTTCATTTCGATCCCAGCAGCTCCAAAAACGTCGGTAAAATTTTGAAAAATAACGAGTTCTTCCCGCCTCGGGAAAGTTGTTGGGCGACAAGATCGGGGGAAGGTTCTGGATCGGCGGGGGAAAGTGAGGTCACGTGATAATCGCCGGACTCGATTTCGCGTAGAAGATGGACGGAATCTTTCTCGTGGCTGACACGGACGATGGTTTTTCCCGCAGAAAGCTCAACCAAACCTAACGGTGCGGAATCGGAGCAGGATTCGATCTGCGCTTGGATTTTCCGACCCGTCTTCGATACGAAGGTTGAATTTCCGCTGAATTTCCAACCTGCTTGAACGGCAAGCCATGCCATGAGTTGCAGGGCTGTGTTGCGATCTGACGGGCTGTGTTTGATGCGAATCTGATCGATGCTTTCGAGAGCCGTTTGCGCGACGGTATCGTCAAACAAACTGGCGATGCCGACGCGGAACTGCCAGCAACGCGTCCATGCAAGATCTTGCACGACGAGAGACGGATTGGCATCCAGCGCTTCGAGGATGCGGGCAAAGGAAATCTGCGGTGCGCGCCACAACGAGCTGTCGACGATGAGTCGATCCATCACGCTGGCGAGGCGCTCGGTGAAGACATCCGAGAGCTCGCCCTGCCACCAGAAAATGAGTGGGAGATCGGAGTTAAGGTGGGAGAAAACCGTGTTGCGGAAACGACCGTGGACACGACCTGTTAGACGGAAAGAAATTTGCTCACAACAAACGGATTTCTGGCCGTGTGAAAGATGGCAATGCGCGGTGATCCATGCGCGCAGGCTGGCGGCTTCTTCGCGGTTGATTTCGACGAGAATCGCGCGGCAGGCGTTGTCGCGGGTGAGATCGTTGATAATGCGGGAATTTTCTAACAGGCTTCCGGATTTCTCCGAGTAAACTACCAAGTTCATCAGCGAAGCGTTGGTGCGCGCTTCGTCCTGTTCCCAGAGCTTGCGCAGCTCGAGATCGATCGCCGAGATCGGGACTTCGATGCCGAGTTCAGGGCAGGAGGCGGGGAAATTTGAGCTCATTTCAGAATTGGGGGTTGTTAGAGACATTGCTCACAGCCTGCGCCATGTGTTGCCATCTTTCTGAATCATATCATCCGCCTCGCGTGGGCCCCATGAACCGGCGACGAATTCAGCCATCGGCGGTTTGTTATCCGACTCGTGCCAAGCGCGCTCAATGTGGTCGATGAAACGCCAGGCTTCCTCGACTTCGTCGCGGCGGGCGAAAAGGGTGGCATCGCCAGCCATCGCGTCGAGGATGAGGCGTTCGTAAGCTTCCGGGCTGCCTTTGCCGAAACTGGTGGCGTAATGGAAATCCATTTTCACCGGCTCAAGACGCAAGCTGGTGCCGGGGATTTTCGAGACCATGCGCAGAGAAATTCCTTCGTCAGGTTGGATGCGGATGACCAACACGTTGCCGCCGGGAACGCCGCCCGGCAGCGCGCCGAAAAGCACGGATGGCGCGTCTTTGAAATGAACGGAAATCTCCGTGGATTTTTTCGGCAAGCGTTTGCCCATGCGGATGTAAAACGGAACACCGCTCCAACGCCAAGTATCGATTAGTAAACGCACGGCGACGTATGCTTCGGTTTCCGATGTTGGTGAAACGCGATCTTCCTCGCGGTATCCGGGCACCGGATTGCCATCGACATGACCCGCCGTGTATTGAGCACGGATCACGTTTTCAGCGACTTTTTCCGGCGTGTCCCATTGGCGCAACGAGCGAATGACTTTCACTTTTTCATCGCGCACACCATCAGCTGATAGATCGGTCGGCGGCTCCATCGCAACCAAGCTGAGAAGTTGCAACAAATGGTTCTGCACCATGTCGCGCAGCGCTCCGGATTTTTCATAATAACCTCCGCGTCCACCCTCCATGCCTAAATTTTCCGCGCAAGTGATTTGAATGTGACTGATGTGTTTGCTGTTCCACAACGGCTCGAAAATCGCATTCGCGAAACGCAACACCATCAAGTTCTGTGCGGTTTCTTTTCCGAGATAGTGATCGATGCGATACGTGTCGGCTTCTTGGAAAGTTTGATTAACGACCTGATTCAAATGCTGCGCCGTTTTGAGATCGGTGCCGAAAGGTTTTTCGACAATCACGCGCGCCCAGCAACCCGGCTTGGCTTCGTTGAGTCCGGCCTTTTTGAGGTGCAGTAATATGTCATCGAAAAACTCCGGCGCGGAAGCGATATAGAACAAGCGGTTGCCTTTACCACCGCGTTCCGCATCGATCTCATCCAAACGTTTCGCCAGGGATGCATATCCGGCATCATCCGTGAATTCCGATTGATGATAGGTCACGCTGTTGATGAACGGATTCCAAACTTCCTCGTCATGCCCGTTGCGGGAAACTTTGCGGTTCAACTCTTCCAGACCTTTGCGGAATTCCGCATCGGATTTTTCGCGGCGAGCAAAGCCAATGATGTTCACTCCGGTCGGCAATTCACCATCGACGGCGAGATTGTAAAGCGCAGGAATGAGCTTGCGGTGAGTGAGGTCTCCGGTCGCGCCAAAGATAACCACAGTGCATGGCTCAGGACGATTGCGGGAAACAAGATCTTCGCGGAAGGGATTGGACATAGAACGGCGGGAGTTTCAACGGATCATACGCTCAAGGGAAAGCCAAATTCTGCATCGAAACGGAAATGCGACTCATGACGGCGGTGAGTCAGACGATTTAAGCCCAAGGGCAGCGGATCCGCCGCCCTCCCTCACCAATGGCAGGAGAAAGCCAGACTAGCGCGCACCGACTGCGGTTGGATTACGACGAGCCGCAAAGAAATTGATGCCTTTGCAGATCTGCGACATCATCGGGAACATCATGACGATGGCCAACGGAGGAATAAACATTCCGATGCAATATAGAAGAAACGTAGTTTCGCTGAGTCTCGGTGCCGCTTTCAAATCGTCATAAGTCGAAACGATGCGATTCCAATCCTTCGGCAAGCCGCCAAGTGCCACGAAAACCCAATAGATATTGAAGAATGGGATAAACATGAAGCCCACGGCTTTTCCTGGCGATGTGCGAGGCATTCCTTCTTGGAGGCAATACCATACTCGATACATATAAATGAAATGGACGACGGTGGAGGCCATCATCGCAATCCAGCCAATGAAAAGCAAAATACCAGCTGCTCCGAATGTTGCAGTTCCGGCCCCAAGTGCGGCCTTATCCATTTTTGGTGTCGCGTCAATTTCTGCGGTCTCTGTGGGTTCAACCGCTGCCTCTGACTCAACGCTTTCGGTAGCTTGCGCCTGTTGGGATTCTTGTACTGCAGAATACGCCGCGATACTGCCTGCTATCAACATGCCAATCGCGATGATGAAACAGATAAAACCGCCAAGGAAAGTCCACAGCCAAAGGGGGAAACTTGCCGACTTGACGGGAAAGAAAGGATATTGCCGCCCCGCCGTTTGAGCCTTTGGAGAAGTGGACGCGAAAGTGGTGGTGGCGAATGAAGAGCTTGCTGGAGCAGGTGAACGTGCGCCTAGTGGGGCTGCTTTCGCAGGTATTGGAGTCAGTGCAGCAGGTGCGGTAGAAAAGAGTCCTGGCACTTGCGAAGCGGGTACCCACTCAGGCATGCCGTTGCTCCAAACCATCGTTGCTTCGGTAATGTTGCCATCTTGGGCAAATTGCGCCAGTTGCTCACTGGTGTAGGGGCCCATCTGCTCGCCATTGCTGTGTACAAACCATTGATCACTCATCGTTCATGATCGTTAATCGGCAGGGCTAGGCTTGCCAAGGATTTATTGGCAGCAAACCCATGGGTTCAGTCCCCAAGCCAGCGCTCCTCCAAGCTGGACAAACGAATTCCCGCCGTCCAGCATCCGCGCCCGATGTCTGAGTTAGCGAAAGCGTATGAGCCACAAGCTGTGGAGGAGAAATGGTATGCCGCATGGTTGGCAGCCGATTGTTTCCGTGCCGATGAATCTTCTGAAAAAGAGGCCTATTCCATTGTCATCCCGCCGCCCAACGTAACGGGCATTCTCCATCTTGGGCACGTCCTGAACAACTCCATCCAAGATATCCTCGCCCGCCGCGCTCGCCAAGAGGGCAAAGAAGTTCTATGGCTTCCCGGCACCGACCACGCCGGCATCGCGACCCAAGCCAAAGTCGAGCGCGAACTGCGCGAAAAGGAAGGCAAGACCCGCCGCGATCTAGGCCGTGACGAGTTTCTCAAGCGCGTCTGGGATTTCAAAAACACCCATGGCGACATCATTATCAAACAGCTCAAACGCCTCGGTTGCTCCTGCGATTGGTCGCGCGAACGCTTCACGATGGACCCACAATACACCAAATGGGTCAGCCAAGTATTCGTCGATCTCTTCAACGAAGGCTTGATCTATCGTGGTAAACGCATGGTCAACTGGTGCCCCGTTTCTCTGACCGCCCTTTCCGATGAAGAGGTGATCATGAAACCCTCGCGGTCCAAACTTTTCACGATGAAATACGAGCTCGCCGAGAGCCCCGGCGAGTTCATCGAAATCTCCACCACCCGCCCCGAAACCCTGATGGCGGACGTCGCCGTTGCGGTGCACCCGAAACATCCGAAATACGCAAAATGGATCGGCAAGATGGTGAAACGCCCTTTCCCCGAAGCACTCATCCCCATCATCGGCGACGAAGCGGTGGATTTGGAATTCGGCACCGGCGCCCTGAAAATCACTCCCGCTCACGACAAGGTCGATTTCGAGATCGGCCTCAAACACGGCCTTGAAATCGTCGATACCCTTCATCCCGATGGCCGCATCAACTGCCCAGCCTGCCCGGATCTCGATGGGCTGGACCGTTTCGTCGCCCGCCGCACAGCCGTCGCAAAACTTGAAGAAATGGGCCTCTTGATCGGTGTGGAGGAATACGAAAACAACGTCGGCTACTCCGAGCGCGCCGACGTGCCGATCGAACCGCGCATTTCCATGCAGTGGTTTCTGCGTTACCCGAAAATCAAAGAATCCACCGATGCGGTTGCGTCCGGTGAAATCCAATTCCGCCCCGAACGCTGGGCAAAAACCTACGCCCATTGGATGGAAAACCTCCAAGACTGGTGCATCAGCCGCCAGCTTTGGTGGGGACATCAGATTCCAGTTTGGTATCGCAAAGATAAATTCGACGAACTCAAAACCGCAGAATCATTGGATAAGTCCCATACGTCCCATGGCGACCTATACGTCGGCGTCGAGCCGCCAGCCGAAGGCGAATGGATCCGCGATGAAGACGTCATGGACACCTGGTTTTCCTCATGGCTCTGGCCGTTCGCAACCATGTCAGATGTCGGTCAAAACTCTGCCTCGTTAAAAAAATTCTATCCTACTGCAGATCTAGTAACTGGCCCGGACATCATCTTCTTCTGGGTCGCTCGCATGATCATGGCTGGCTACCGCTTCGCCGACGGACTGCCGTTTAAAAACGTCTATTTCACCTCCATCATCCGCGATCTCAAAGGCCGCAAGATGAGCAAATCTCTTGGTAACTCCCCAGACCCCATCGACCTCATGGACAAGTTTGGAGCCGACGGCTTACGCTTCGGCTTGATGCGCATCGCGCCAGTTGGTGCTGACGTGCGTTTCGATGAATCCTCTGCTGAGGAAGGTCGTAACTTTGCCAACAAACTCTACAACGCCTGCCGTTTCCGCCAGATGGATGGCAACGAGTTCGCGCCGCTACCTGCCTTGAATGGCATGCCGGTTTATCATGTTTTGGTGATGTCAAAACTCGACCAACTCGCCGCCGATCTCGTCGGGATTTACGGTGAATATCGCTTCGGCGAAATCGCGCAACGCCTCTACGAATTCCTTTGGAATGATTTCTGCGATAAGTGGTTGGAGGCCGTGAAAGCCGATCTCCGCGAATCCGCCACAGCAGAAGCCCGCGCCGCTGCGCTTGGAACCTTCGATGCGGTGATGAGCCGCTATCTCCAGTTGTTGCATCCTTACATGCCGCACGTCACCGAAGAACTCTCCGAGCGAATGAACTACATTGCCGCCGGCGAGTTCGTGATGAAAAAATCCCTGCCGAGCAAACCGCTGCTCGCAGAACTTTCCGCTGCAGAAATCGAAGCCGCGCAGAAACAAGCCAACGCGATCTACGAGACCGCGGGTCGCTTACGTAACCTTAAAGCCGAATACAACCTCGGCTCCCGCAAAGATGTAAGCTTCGTCATGAAAGGCGCAATCGCATGGCTTTCCGGCGAACTCAACGTTCTCGCCCTCCTCGCTGGATCTACGGAGATTCTAGTAGATGATACTTACGAGGCTCCAAAAGGAACTCCCGCTGCGGTCACTCCAGTTGGCGAGGCATACATGCCGATGGATGGTTTGATCGACGTCGAAGCCGAGCGCACTCGTATTTCCAAAGAGATCGAGAAGATGGAGCTTGAGGTGAAAAAATCTGAAGGCAAACTCAGCAACGCCTCGTTTGTGGATCGTGCCCCGCCTGAAGTGGTGGTGCAGGAAAAACAACGTCTCGAAGATTGGAAAACCAAACTCGCTCAACTTGGTGAAATGCTGGCTGCTCTCAAATAACCCTCATGGCAAACCTCAACGAAATTCCAGGAATCGATTCAACCGATGCCAAGCTGCTGGATATGGCAGGAATTCGTGACGCCAAACATCTTGCCGAACAAGATCCCATAAAACTGTTAGATAAACTTAATCGAGCCAATGAGATTTTGCAGTTTGATGGCGGAGTGCCTGAGCAAGCCGCCATCGAGAGTTGGATTCGTGGTGCTTGCGAGGTGATGAACGAAAACAAGAATGAGTTCAAAAATGCCTCTCTCGCAACAGCAGTCAATTATGAGGGCAGTGAACAAGTTGCCGAGATGCTCGCCAATGCGCCGTGTGCGATTCCGCTTCCTGGCAAATATTTGATGGAGAAAAAAATCCGAGTCTCTGACATTCCCGCTGGGTTATTGCTCAATCGTTATTCTGGTGATCTCGATGTCCGAATCGGCAATCCAGAGTTACCAAGCGATGTTCCACAGCGTCGGCAGTCCAGCCATGCCGAGCTTGGACAAAAGGCCCAACCGAAAATTTTTGATCCATCCAGTCTCAAAGTAATCGACCCAAATGGGGCTCCAGTTCAACGCGTTCCAAAATCTAAGCAAGGCCATGAAGAAGACAGAGTTGCCCTGATCCGTGCGCCACGTGAATCCACCAATCGCGGGAGAAATCCTAATTCGCGCCGTTACATTCGTGGCGTGCTGTACACGCATCCATGGCACTTGCGCATAGGTGCTATTTTCACTCTGATTCTAATGCCCTTATTGCCAACGGCGATTATCTCCGGTTTTCTGTTACTCCTTTTTACTGTGTATCCAGATTCTTTCCCTTGGGTCTCCAAGTGGCTGATCGTGTTTCCGATCGCACTACCAATCATCGGAATCGGATATTTGATCTGTGGGTTGCCTTGCAAATGCCGAATCTGTTCACAGAGACTTTTTGTTCATAAAAGTGCGTTGAAACACATTAAGGCACATCGGCTTTTTTACATGGGATTTGTCGCGCCACTCAGTATTCATCTGCTATTGTTCAATTGGTTTAGGTGTTCTTCTTGCGGCACGCCAGTTCGTTTAAAAAAATAAGTCATGCTGAATCGCCGCAGAGCTATTTTTGTAATCGCCACGTGTGTAGTGCTCGGTAGTTGTGCAGATGATAAGGCTGTTAGAATTGAACAGGCTCCTAGTCCGCCAGGTTTACCCCAAGTCGCTCAGCCTGAAATGGCTGGTAACGCAGTCAAGCCGGGCGGCAATGTTGGACCTAAACAGCTGAATTACACGCCTGAAGAAGACCTCGCTTTCACTAATCCAGATAATCCCGATGAAGGAATTCCTGAGTTAGAAACGTTGATGGCTGCGCCTAAGCGTGGACCTTGGGAGGAGAGCGAAACCATCGCGCGCCAAACCGCAGCACGCGAAGGCAAGCCGATCCTGATTTGGTTCACCGACTCGGCTATGAGCCCTAATTGTAAAGCCCTTTCCACAGAACTCTTCGCCACTCAGGAATTCGGAAAATGGGCGCATCAAAACGTCGTGCGATTACGAGTTGATTCAGCAATCTCCGTGGAGGATTTGAATCTTACTTTGGGTGAAAAAATCAGCCGTCAGGCTGAACTTAGAAATTACGTACAGCGCCTCAAGAAACGCTATAAAGTGTTAGGTCACCCGACTTTGCTGATGCTGAACCCGAGTGGTGAAGTGCTTTGGAAAGAAACCGGATTTAAGCGCGGCCAAGGGGATTTTGTTTGGGGTTTGATCAAGCAAGCTGTCGTAGTGACGGCAAACCAATATCAAGCTTGGCGTAAAAATCTCGAATCCAAAGGTTACCGCGAATGGGAGGGTTCTAACGGGCGTAAAGTTTTCGCTAAACTCGATTCATATTCCAAAGGAGACATCATCCTCATCGAACCCGGCGGTGAGCGATACAAATCCCACGAATCTCGACTTTCTAGGAAAGACAACAAATGGATCGCAGAACAAAAAACATTACGTGGCATTGAATGAGACAGTTAGATTTCTTCAAAACAGTCATCCTTCTCTTCGCGAGTGTTTCGCTTATCTCCTGCGCGAATCGAAAACAAACTCCCGAGGAGGCGTTACGTATTGCTGAAGGCTACGCCGACTTAGAATGGATGCCGGAAGGACGCCACATCCGGCACGGCAAGGACAAGAAAGGTGTGACCGTTCACACTCCTGACACAACGCTCAAAAATTATGGTGACGATCGGGGTTGGTGGAAACCTGGGACCACGGCAAAAGGCATGGCTTACAAGTGGGGCGGCTTCGATACTCCGAGAACGTTCTTGGAGGGTTTGGAGAAAGGTAAAAAAGCTGGTGACATCGCAAACTCTTACAAGATCCGCAACAATGACGCCGCAGTCAGCCAGGGTAGCGTTGGCGTGGATTGCTCCGGGTTCGTCTCGCGCTGCTGGGGACTTTGCAAACCCGTTTCCACCAGAGACTTACCTTCGATTTCCCATTCCGTCACTTGGGATGAGCTGAGACTCGGCGACATCCTGCTCAAGCGCGGACACGTGGTCATGTTCGTTGCTCGAAAAGGAAACGTCATCGTCGGCTACGAGTCTGGCGCATTTCCATCTTGGCGCGTTCGCCGTTTCGCAATGACCCTCAACTACATGAAAAATGACGGCTACGCTCCATGGCGTTACCACAAGATGGCCGAGCCGAGAGAGCCCATACGAATGCCGCTGGATGACATCAAGTTATGCCGACCCGAGGACAGGCTGTGATTCCATGCTCACCACCAATCGCTCGTAACCGATCTGGCGTTGGAAATCCGCCGTTTTTTCGATGTTAGGTGTTTCCTCGATGATGAAAATTTTACTAACGGATTGGGAAAGTTGCTTGATCAGCTCGCGTATGATGAGTCGCGCATGAAACGCTCCGAGACAAAAATGATTACCCGCACCAAATGCGATGTGTGGGTTCGGCTTTCGATCTAACCGAACTTCATCCGGTGCAGGAAACGCCTCTGGATCGCGATTCGCGGATGCCCAACCGAGCGAAATCCTGCCGTCTGCTGGAACTGTGATTCCATGCACATCCGTCACCACCGGACATACGCGTCCGATGTGGGTCAGTGGTGAAACCACGCGGAAAAATTCTTCCGTCGCTAGCACCGCGCGCTTCGGATCAGAGCGGAGAAATTCTAACGCTTCCGGATGACGCGCCAAGTAAGCAATGACCGAAGTGATGGTGTGGATGACTGTATCACGACCGCCGGCGAATGTTAGATTGGCGAATCCCGCCATTTCATCCCGCGTGAGTTTTCTTCCCTGAAAATCTGCTTGAGTGAGCGCTGAGAAAAAATCGGAGGCCGGATTCTCAGCCGCGCGATCGAGTTGTCTCGCGATGTAGGCATCAACCGCGGTCTCGTTGGAATTTCCATCAATCAGATTGTGAAACACGTGAGTTCCCCAAGCGATCCATTCATCCGCCTCGGACTCGGGAAGGCCGAGCAAATGCGCGAGCGCTTTCGATTGCAACGGCACTGCGAATTCACTCACAACTTCAAGCGAAGGTGCATTTCGCGCGCTATCTAACATTTTTCCGATCAACGAGGCTATCTCTGCAGCGAATGCCGGATCGCGTGGCTTCTTGAAAAACGGCTCAACGACCTCGCGATATTCTCCGTGCAACGGCGGATCGGTTTCGATCGGCAACTGGCGGACTTTGCGCATCTTTTCCTCAGAAGGAATCGGCACGCGGAAAGGCGCATCAGAACTGAACGTTTCCCAGTTTTTAGCAGCTTCCATCACAGCAGCGTGGCGGAGAATCATCGGAATCGCTTCATTCTGAAATCGATACGCCGCCACCGGACAACGCTCGCGTTGTTCATGAAATGTCCGATCGTTTTCTAAAGGCTCGTGCATGGTGAATTAGCCTAATTCGTTTTGAAGTTCACTCAAAAGCGCAGCATCCATTTCTAACAGGTTACCGGCTGTCGGAAACGCGCCGGTTTTCACGTCCGCTGCGAATTCTTGAAACGCGGCAATGCGTTCCTGTTGGAGACGCCGATACTCGCCCGCGAAATCGCGATAAGATTTCGCATGTCGCGGCAGGCGCTCGTCGTAATCTCCGAGGATGTCATCCGAGAAAAGAAACTGCGTGTCACAACCCGCGCCAGAACCGAGTGACATCAATAGCAAACTTGTTTGCTTGCAAAGCCACGCAGCGAGATTGTGCGGAACGCATTCGATTTCCGCTGCATACGCCCCGGCGTTTTCTAGATCCTTCATCGCTTGAAAAAGCGCTTTCGCCTCGTCGACCGTTTTTCCAATCCCACGATAATTCGTCCATGTGACATGCCGAGGAATCATCCCGAGATGGCCGACCACTGGGATGCGCTCACGCGCCATGCCCTCGATGATGTAGGGACTGGCCGAGCAATAGACGGAACTCGCGCCAAGTTCGAGCGCCTGAAATCCGACCCGAATCGCTTCTTCCTGTGAGGCCATGCCATGCGGAGTGGAACAGGATAGGAAACTGTTGGGTGCCGCAGCCACCAGCTCCGGCAAGCGCGCTTGGGCAGCTGGATTGTCAAACGGGCAGCTCATCAGATCAATCCCCGCTGCTTCCGCTGCCGCTGCTTCTTCGGGAGTTTTCACGTGAACATGCGTCAGGCAGCGTGTGCCTTTCAGCTTTCTTAAATCATGGACGGAGTATTTTTTGCGAGGCCTTAGCATGTGGATTTGGGTGGGTGAGCGGGTAGTGAGCAGATTTTTACCGAATAAATATAGAAACTCCAAGTTGAGAAGATGGAAAAAGCCGATAGCTTCCCCCTCATGAAATGGAACGCCATCACAGTCAGCGCGACTTGTATCATCATCGGCCTTGGCGGATTTATGCTCGGAAAACTCACCAGCGGTAAAGCCGAGCTTACCGAAGAAAGTCGCCTTTTAAAAAGCTCTGAACGCCTGATTCAACAAGGTTCCACTAGCGACGGCACGGATTCCAGAACCCGCGAAAACGTCAATCGCCCCAACCGCCCAGGCCAGCAGCGCAGCGATACCAGTTTCGACCAAAAACTCGTCAACATGGAGGAAATCGTCCGTGGCGAAAATGCCCTTAACCGTGGCCGCGCCATGTTGGAATGGATCGATTCGCTCGCCCCAGAGGAGTTCGAAGCCGCCGTCGCTCGCTTTCGCAGCCTCGGCCTCACCGAAGCTCGAATGGGTGAATACGCCATGTTGCTGACCGCATGGGCAGAGGTCGATCCTACCTCCGCGCTCGCCTACACCACAAAAAACACCAGCAGCGGAATGGCCACCGGCACCGTTCTCAGCGCATGGGTCAGCCGCGACCCCGAAGCTGCCATCGCATGGGCGAAATCCAACCACGAAGGCGATGAAGCAAATCCCTACATGGTCGGAATCATTCGTGGCTTAGTCGGATCCGATCCAGCCCGTGCCACCGCCCTACTCCAGGAAATTCCTTTCAGTGAGGAACGCGCTCAAGCGCTTGGGGTCATGATGCCGCATCTTTTACAAATGGGTGCTGAATCGGCGAAAAAATGGATTACGGAGCTTAGCGATCAACGCCTCCGAGATGGCGCAGTTGCTCGTTTTGCTGAAGCGTTGGCGAAACAAGACCCCGCTGGAACAGCTGCTTGGCTGATGGAAAATCTCAGTGATACATCGGTTAGAAGCATGGATGAAGTCTATGCTGAATGGGCGAAAAAAGATCCCGCCGCAGCGGTCGCTAATTTTGAAAGCCTGCCAGCAGGCGATGCGCGTTCGCGTGCCCTGCGCGGTCTGGTCATGGTCGATGCACGTAACAACCCCCAAGCCGCCGCTGATCTGATGAACCGCTTTCCGGCAGACATCACAGATCGCACCGTGCAACATTTCATCTGGAACTCGTTTGAAAAAGCACCCGGTGTGGCAGTAAATCAAATCGGCCTGATCCAAGACGAAAGCAGCCGCAACCGTATGTACCAACGTGCCCTACCTAATTGGCTAGAACGCGATCAAGCAGCCGCTCAAACCTGGATCAACTCCGCTAAGCTCCCAGCTTCCGTTGTTGAAGCTTTGGGGCGTCGTTAGAATGGTGATGGCGAGAACTTGCACCCCGTCAGTGGAGCAGTTCTTTAGAAAACGCGCATCGCGTGGCTTGCGTTAGACTCCGCGTATCTTGTGCTGGAGCTTATTTTAAAAAGCGATCTCGGGTTTATCCGATTCGCTTTGCATAAGCGGATCGGCTGTCTAAAAACGCGTTGTGAGTTTGAAGGAAAAACTTCTGGCATGGATGCGCGGTGGCGGCGGCGATTTCGCGGCGATGGCTTTGGAGGTTTTTCGATATCAGTTTGGATTGAACCCGGCGTATCAGAATTACTGCGAGGCACTTGGGCGGACGCCGGAGAGCGTTCTTAGCTGGCATGAAATCCCTGCGGTGCCGACCGATGTATTTAAACTTTCCGATACGGCGATGCGTTGTTTTCCTGAAGCCGAAGTGAAAGGGTTTTTTCTCACTTCTGGCACAACGCGTGAGGTGAAGGGCAAGCATGAGTATCGCGATCTGGAACTTTACGAGGCGGCGGTCAAAGGGGGCTGGCGGGAGTTGGGGTTGCCGGAAATCCGCAAGCCGTGGTTTTTTTCGCAATGGGTGGAGAATGCGCCGCATTCATCGTTGGTGCGGATGTTCGATCTACTCGATCAAGAGGGAGAATGGTTGATCGATGCCGATGGTAAATTGCTGTCCGAGAAATTTTCGCCAAACGGTGCGGCGGCGGTGCTGGGGACTTCGCTGGCGTTGTTGCGTTTTTGTGAGGAGAATGATCCAGTGAAATTGTTAGATGAGTCGTGGATTTTTGAAACCGGCGGCAGCAAGGGTTTGCGCAAAAGCCACTCGCCTGACGAGGTCAGGCAACGGCTCGCTCATCATTTCTCGCTACCCGAATCCCGCATCCTCAACGAATACGGAATGACCGAGTTGTTTTCCCAATTTTACAAATGGGGAAATGCGGAGGCACATCAAGGACCTGCGTGGACGGCGATCCGAGTGGTGGATGTGTTTTCAGGAAATCCCGCGGCGGAAGGTGAGGTTGGGTATTTGGAAATCATCGACCTCGCGAATCTCGATTCAGTTTCCGCGATTCGAACTCAGGACTTGGCAATCGCCACGGGTGAGCGGAGTTTTATATTGATCGGACGTGATCCATCTGCGGTAGCGCGGGGTTGCTCGCGTGGTGTAGATGCCGTATTGCAAACACTATGAAAACTCTCTCGGAAAGAATTGCATTCCTACTCGCTCAGCGGCCGACGCTTGAGCGGTGGGTGGGATGTTATGATGAGGCGGCGTTGAAAAAATGGTTAGATCTGGAGCTCGGTGATCATCGCAGGCTGGAGCAATGGGTCGATGGCTCGCGCGTGGTTCCGCGTGGGCCGGTGCTGCATGTGGTAAGTGGGAATACGGAGCACGCTGCATTTCAATCGGTGTTCCGTGCGCTGCTGCTTGGCTGTCAGAGCTGGGTGAAAGTGCCATCAGCGGGTTTGTTAGAATTTGAGCAATGGGCGAACGAGGTGCGCTTGTTCGAGGTGAAACGGGAGTTACCAGAAGCATGGCGCAGTCCCGAAGTCGCGGTGATTTATGGCGGTGGGGAAACGATCACGTTTTTCCGCGATTGGCTTTCGCCGCAAACTCGCATCATCGAGCATGGTCCAAAACTCAGCGCGGCATTTGTTTTTGAACAACGCGAGGGCTTGGAAAAACAGCTCGCTGAGGATGTCATGCGCTATGGTCAGCGCGGCTGTCTGTCGGTGCAGGCGATTTATGTGGCGGGAAATGTGGAAAGTTTTTGTGACAAGCTTGCGGTGGCTTTGGAAGAACGGCGACCGAAGATCGCCGCTACGCTTTCCGAAGCGGGAGGGATTCGCAATGCTCGCGAACTTGCACGTTTCCAAATCGCCAACGGCGCAAACATGAAACTCTGGGAGAGTGAGAATTCTGTAAATTGGACGATTTTGTTAGATCGCGATTCCGCCCTGCTCAGCACCAGCCCGAGCGGTGGATTCGTCCGTGTCATTCCTATGCCTGATGCGCTCACGCCCGAAACGCTGGGCGATGAAATTGCCTTTCTCTCCACAACAGTGGTCGAGCCTTTGGCGGATGAATATCGTTTGGAAGCCATTGCTGCGCAAAGGATCTGCGCTGCAGGTAACGCACAGGAACCCGGAATTTTCTGGCATCCGGATGGAGAAATGCCACTCGCGGGGCTTGTGCGCTGGCGCGATCTCGGTTGATCTTATAGCCATGTCCGAACCTGCCATCATAACCACCGGCATCATCCTCGAACGCAAGGGAGAGATTCTCTACCGCGTCGAGCTGATGAACGGGAAAGTCATGCTCGGGCATTTGTCCAAACCACTGACCGATGCAAAAGCGGAATTTTCAGAAAGCGATTCCGTGCTTTTGGAAATGACACCGTTTGATTTTGATCAGGGACGGATTGTGGGGCTCGTTTCTTAAAACGGCTTATAAAACGCCAGATAAGCGGCGCCAACGGCTCCGAGAAGAGTCAGTGCAAACACGGCACATGGGCACAGGATCTTTTTCTTCGCGAGGACTGGAGCAACACCGATGAACAGCCAGATACCAAGTTTCGCCATCCACCAATATTGATCCATCGGTGGTTTTTTCAGAATGGCGAAGCCAGCCAGCAAGATGATTACTAAGGAAACCCCGTGCAGGATGGACGCGGATTTTTGACTTGAGCCGCCAAGTAGGGTTGCGCCGAGGGATGCGAAAAGGGCGAACACGCCGGCAAGGTGAAGAATTTTGAGTAAGATAGGATCCATAACTGCGGGGACATTTCGCGAATAGGATGGGAAAATCAAGAAAACTCGGAAAGTTGGCAGGCGCTGGCTGCGTATCACCTGCCAATTCATGAAACGCAAACTCGCATGGTTGGGCGTGATTCTATCCGCTCTCTATCTACTGACGATTGGCCTGATGCCAGATCTCGTCCCGTTTATCGATGAGGGGATAGCGTTTGCCATACTGATAAAATGTTCGAGTTACTTAGGCTACGACTTACGTAAATGGTTGCCCTTCTTCCCAAAAAAGAAAATATACCCCGCATCAAAACAACGGAATGACGTTACGATAGACGTTTGAAACCTATTTCTTTTTATAACTTTTTATGACCACCGAAACTGATCAAAAAACCTGCTGTTCGACATGCTGCCGCCCATGGGCCATCACTATTTTTGGCCTACTCATCATTATAGCGCTGATCGCGATGCCGTTTCTCGCGGGCAAACCGGATGCCGAAAAAACGTCGGATATCGTTCGATTTTTTGGACATTTCCACCCAGTCGTCCTGCACCTTCCAATCGGTATTTTTTCTCTGATCATTTTCCAAGAGCTATTGGCCATGTTCACTAGCTACAGGCCTCAGGCTAGCTTGGTCCCCATTTTTGCGGGTGCGGCAAGTTCGGTTGTCGCGGTTCTTTTTGGATTCTTACTCTACTTCGGTGGCGGTTATGAAATGAGCGAACTGCTTGGGGATCACCTCTGGGGCGGTATTATTTTTGCCTGCGCAGCAGTTCTGACCTTGATCGTTAAAGCCTGGCCATTGCAGCCAAAGTGCTCCCAAGTCGTCTACCGTGTGATGGTTTTCAGCAGCGTCGCCATCATGAGCTACGCCAGCCATGACGGAGCATCGATCACCCATGGAGAAGATTATCTCGTCGAGTATGCTCCAGATCCAATTCGTGAAATCCTTGGGTATGAGCCGAAAGAGAAAATAACAGAGATTCCGGTCAAATCGCTCGACGAGCAGATCGTCTACGCAGACATCGTCCAGCCCATCCTCAACAAGCGCTGTGTTGAGTGTCACAAAGAAAGCAAATCCAAAGGCAAGTTCCGCATGGATAGTTATGAGCTTCTCGTCAAAGGTGGAAAAGAAGGAAATGGCATCACGCCGGGCGATTCAGCTAAAAGTAACATTATCTATCGTTGCGAACTTCCTGAGGACGACGATGAACACATGCCGCCTGAATCGAAGACTGACATAGAAAATCACGAGCTTGCAGTCATCAAATGGTGGATCGATTCCGGTGCAGATCCTAAGAAAACCGTCGCACAGTTGAAAATCACAGAAGAAATTCGTGGCGCGATGGCGAAACTCGATCTCGGTGTCGACCCCAATGCCGGCAAATCCGAGGGCGCAACACCAGCCAAACAAGATCTTCCTACCGATGCGCTGCTCAAATCAGTCGCTGCTCTATCAAAAGACTTCCCCGGGGGCCTGACTTTTGAGTCTCAAGCCTCTGCGAAGCTCACGTTCACTGCAGTTTCACTCCGTAATAATCTCAATGATCAAGTTTTCGCTAAATTGAAAACAGTCATCCCTAACATGGTAGCGATGGATCTTTCCTCGACAGCGATCACGGACAACTCGGTCAAGTTACTCGCCTCCGCAAAAGATCTGCGAATGATCCGTCTCTCGGAAACCAAGATTTCGGATGCGGCACTCGATACGTTGGCTGGGTTGAAAAACTTGGAATCGATCAATCTCTACGGCACCCGTGTAAGCGATGCTGGAGTGGAGAAACTCAAATCGCTTCCGAAGCTGAAACGCCTCTACCTCTGGCAGACAGACGTTTCCGCAGGAATGATCGAGAAGCTCAAGGCCGCTCTGCCTGAGGTGGAGATCGTCACCGGGATTTAAAACAGCTTGATAGATTTTTTTAAAAAGATTAAAGCTGCATCCAATAAGTTGGGTGCAGTTTTAACTTTTTAAGTCATCTGGTCATGTCCGTAACGTCTTTAAATTCAGCGATTTTCAGTCTGTTCGCCATCGGACTGGCTCACGGCACACAGCTTTCAGAGCGTTTGGATGCGTCACATGAACATTTTCTCGAAAACCGCCGAGCTGCTTTATCCGGGTTATCAGACCCGTTCGGAGTTCCTGCAGCCGCCAAAGTCGTAATCGAAGATCCTATGGGCGCATTCCGACGCAATGCCGCTTGGAAACGGAATGTGGTGACCACGGTTTTCTGGTGCGGAGAACAACCCACGGAAAATAACCCAACACCCAATGATAAAAGCGCTTGGGATCAGAACTGGATGAAAAACTTTGGTGGATATGACGATCCTAAAAACCGCGAGGGATTTTTCCCGAAAACCTTCGCTCCCAAGCTGAATCCGTTCTATGTGGCATTACCCTATAACGATATCGGCAAGAATTTCCGGCATCGCCCAGAAGTAGCTGAGGTTATCCCGTGGTTTTGGGAGAAATATCAAGGCGACGGCATTTCCGTATGTAAAGGCCGCTGGCTCGCCATTCATTACAATGGAAAGATTTGCTACGCTCAGTGGGAAGACGTCGGTCCTTTCGAGACGGATCATCATGAATACGTCTTCGGAAAGGAAAATGCCCGCCCGAATCGGAACAAAGCAGCAGGTTTGGACGTCAGTCCAGCTGTCAGAGACTTCTTGGAAATGCCCAGTGGCGACCGGGTTGAATGGAAATTTGTTGAGGATTACGAGGTGCCCAAGGGGCCTTGGAAATCATCAGCATTTCCTTACAAAAAATAATTAACAAAAGATCTTTACAGAACGATTCATAAATCGCATTTTCTTAGACCTAAATATGACGTGAAATATTTCTGAGTATTAATAAAACCAATAAAACCATGAAAAACTCCAATCAACTCACAGCTATCAAGCTGGCTTCAATCGTTGTCGCTACTGTTGCAGTGACGGCAGGCGGCGTGCATGCCCAAGGAAAAGGCAAAGGAAGCAACACTCCGACTCCGACCACCACGACCACGACCACGACCACTACTACCAGTAACGGTAACGGTAACAACAGCGCCCCAGTCGCATTAATTCCTACAGTGCCTCAGGGTTGGCTCAGTGCTTACCCGACCATGGTGCAAACAGGAACTCACCCCACTCTTTCATGGTCCATCACTTATCCATCGAGTGCGACGAGTTACGCGATCATCACTCCACCAGCTTTGTTGACAACTCTTGATCAGGTTGATGTAGAAGTTCGTGTGATTGGTGCCGGCGTCACCGTCGGAGAGCCATCGGGCACAAACACCAACTGGGTCCCTACCCAAGCACAAATCAGTGTAGGCGGTAGTGCCAGCTATTTGAGCATCTTCCTCGGAACCAATAACGAGGTGAATCCCAATACGCTTGTATGGGCTAAACGGGTGAATAAAGACACACAATTCCGTTTTGGCGGTCGCTACTACTTTAATGGTGGCTGGAGCACAACCTACAACTCTAGTAACAGCAACAACATCCGTATCCTCAGAAACGGAGAATATCCACCGACAGCATATCTACTGAACACCACAGATCAGTTGAAGAGCTTCATGGCTCCTTACCTCGATGGCGGCGGCAAAATCAAAATTGGCCCACTCGATTCCATCATCATGATGGAGCTTACCCAACCCGAGTCTAATGCCAATGATCCAGGATATAACCTCCAAGACATGGTGCTCTTGATGACCGTCAAACCTAAAGGTAACAACGGCCATGGTAACAACATCGACGGTGTAGACTCCAGCAACCCAGGTAATGCTCCATTTGCTCGGTATGACACCAATGCTGCCATTGATGACGAAAGAAAATAAGACTGAATCTCACCTTTCATATTAGCGATTGATCGAATATTTCCCGAGGGAAATCATGAAACACCAACTCTTCATCCTGACCCTGCTCGCCAGTCAGTTACTCGGACAGGCCGAAACTAAAAAGCCGGCCTTCCGAGACGCTGCAACTAACGAGTCACTCACTGAAAAATACAAAGAAGCCTCTACCAAGGGACCCATGAAGAATTTCCAGGAGGCTACTGGTGAAGATGCTTCGGTGAAAAATAAAGTAGGTAATCTTTTGGACAGATCGGATTTGATTACCTTCAATGGAAATACAACGCTGGTTCCCAAAAACGCACTCGTTCAAATTCCAGAGAAATACAAAGATCGAATCAACAATCATAAACCAGGTTCTAAAATCCTAAGTTGGATTGATTTTTACACCCTCAATCGCGGTTGGATCAGCACGGTCGAGGTCACCTTGGCTCAAGCGAAAGGACAGACACCGGTTTCTTCTGACTTGATGGAAACCCTCACCAAAAAAGGAAATTTAGTGGTCGGGGTTCTCAAAAACGGTCCGATTTCCGTTAATCCGCCAAAGGTCGAAGCTGAAGCTGAAACGAAAGCTAGAACTGAAGCCGAGACGAAAGAATCCAAACCCAAACCCAAAACACCGTGAAAACTAAATATCTAATCAAATTGGGCGTCATCACTGCTCTCATTTGCGGTGTGAATGCTCAGGTCGCGAATTCCAATTTTACCAACTTCGTTCGACAAGTTCAATTGCCCGAGGATCCAAGTAATCCAGTCGAGCGACAAGTCACCGTCTCACCTGTAGGTCAAATCTTATCGCCTCTAGAAATCAATCCTTACGGTGCTCGCTTTGAACTCCATACCCTTCAAGCCGTCCCCTTTCTGAGTAGACTTCTAGATACCCGCTACGTGGGTGCCTACGTTCCACTCGCCGAAATAGTCATTCGTACGGAAGATGTAAATTCTGCCACCGTGCGCACGCGAGCCGATCGACCCTTCTGGGTGGATTACACCGTTTCAGGATTGTATCCCGCGAGTGACGCCACTGCTCCTGCTTCTGCAAAAAGCGTTAAATTTTATCATCATACCCAATCATATGGTTTAACTGACGGAACGAATAACAACCCCACCCAAGCGACTCTCAGCTCTCAAGTTTATATCACCGCAAATGAAACGGTGACTCTGCCAGAGTTCACCCTTACCACCATCTCTGGCGCTGACCGTTCAAAAGTGCGCGGAGAGGAACGCATTTCAATTTTTACTCTGACGGACTATCAAGCCCCAGAAACTCAGTTGGCCTCAAAAACCGTTCAAATCTGGCCCGTAGCTGACGGCACCATTTCCGGAATTACGGATGGTGAAACGATCGAGTTCTCCACTCCAACACTCACCCTTGCAATCAACGACATCTACCCTGATGCGCGGGTTTACGCCCAGGTTTACAAAGGTGTAAAACGTGATGACGGCTTTGTTGGCGCTGTGGTTCCAGGTTCAGGGAAAGGCTACAATTTTGCAGTTCCTCAGAGCGACTTGCTTACCATCTCAGACTGGGACTCGGTAATCACAGAAAACGGAACATGGACCATGGAGTTACTTACCTTCACTCCTTTCGGAACAGATCGACTTGATTGGGTAACTTTCAATGTGGATCGCACCATTACGGTTAGGGCATCTAAAACCAATGCCGAGTAATGGATTAATCTTTCGCTTTCTTTGCCTCTAGTTCGGCTTTGAAATTATCGTTTCTGTAAATCATCGAAAACTTGGCTTCTCTTGTTTTTCGGAGCAGATCCTCAACCTCTGTCCATGCGATGAGTAAGAAAACTCCTTTTAGGGATTCCCGATGAAACGCCTGTGTCCGTGTTACGAAATGATTCTCAACCGCCTTGTGCTGCTGATTCGCAAGAAGCACACCGTTTTCACGAGTGATTTGTTTTTTAATCTCTTCAAAACGTTCTTCCATTATCGTCGCGGATGTGCCAGAGTTCTCATAGTGAATGGTCATCTCATACAATCCACCATGAAGGAATTTTCCTTCAACGGACGTTGCCATCGAGTCGGGCAATGTTCCATGGGAAGCCGCAACTTTGATGATGCGCAGATCGGGATCTTTTCCTGGGATGGTGATGGTGAGGTCCAAGGATTTTTCCGTAGCCCAAGAAACCAGTTTCTCCGGAGAGTCTCCCCAGTTCACGCCAAAAGGTGGTTTCAAAAGCTCTTGGGCTTGGATTGCACAAGAGAGAAGCAGCAACAAGCTGGTGAAATATCTAACAGTTCTTTGCATAGCGCCGATAAAATTGAATGCGGATGTAGTCTCTCCTTTTTGAAATCATTTCGCAAGCCGCTAAGATCGCAACCTGGAATGGTTTTGATCGAGGCCACAGCTTCACTTTCCTTATTGGTGGTAGTCGGGCTAATTTTATTCACGCTCGCGATGAATGTCATCACTCCACGGCAATATGCGCTGCAGCAGGTGCTTTCCGATTCATATCTCACTTTTGAGCGCGCCAAAGCGGAACGTATTCCCTTTGAAACCTTAGTTTCAAATAGCGAAACTTCGTGGCCGGTTTTCCCAGACGTCGCGTCTGAGGATATCGAGATCGGCAAGCTACCAGGCGGCAGGTCCGTACTAGGAAGTGTCATTCGTACGCGTTATGCAGAGGAAACCAATTTTCCAATTGATGGAGGAAGTGGAACAGAAGCGACTAATCCAGCAGCGATGAAGATCTGGAAAGTTCAGAGCGTGCTGCGCTATACCATATCCAATAGAACTTATGTAAAATCTCGAACCGTGATACGCGCCCAATGAAAGCTGTTAAAAAATCAATGAAGCGAGGATTCACGCTTTTAGAGCTCACGATGGCCATGCTGATTGGGATGGTCATTGGATCGGTTCTTTTAGCTATGCTTAATCAGCAAATCGCATTTTTGACTATATTTCGCGCTCAGAGTTTTCTAAATGAAGAGGCTCCCATAGTGAGTAATCACGTTTCGAAATTACTTCTAAATGCTGAGCGGTTTCGATTACACGCCTCACTGGAAGAAGCACTGAGCGGTGAAGAACCACGCCTGACAGATTCTCCAGTAGTGGTTCTGAATTTCCGCCAACCGGACGGAACGCTACGTGCTGGAATTCTGTCTTTTGAAGATCGGGGACAAGGGGAAGCTCTGTACTATTATGTGGTTCCACTCACTGGAGCGCTAGGTGAACCAGAATGGGCAATCACAAATAGGCCCACAAACGTCGCATTTTTCGTGGAATCTGGTATTATACGCACTCGCCTCACGGGACCAGCCGGTGAGGAAATTACTTTTTCAGGAGCGATGTAATGAAAACTTTATCTAATACAAAACATCCACGTGGATACATCTCATTACTGGGAGTTTTTACAGTATCGCTCTTTATGCTGGCTATGATGGTCTTCGCCTATAAGCGAGCTATCAATGCTCAAGCAACATTGAGTGATATTCAGACTCAAACGGACTATAGAGAAAAAGAAGAAACGATTTTACGATCCATTGTTGCGATAGTGCCGAACCGCGCGATTCAAGCCATGCAAGACGGCTCTGACTCTTCAGCTGATAGGAGAAATGCGGTTTCGTTTGAAACGATTTTTCGGGATGCTGTCGAACAATCAAATGCGAGAACATCAATTTCTGCTGAGTTCATCGAACAACTTGGTGAAGAGAATGTCATCCGCGGAAACAGTGGTGACTCCGCTCTCGCTGATACGACGAAAATTTTCAAACCAGCGAGTGGCAATAGTACTGCTGTGAATGGCGGTCTGAATCGAGATCTCGGAGCGAAATATCCGCCTGCTCTTAATTTCAGTGGCACACTCGCTGATGACGACGATTATCCCATCATCTCAGATTACAAAAAGTATGGAGCGTTAGCGGATGGAGAAGTTAGCTTGGACACGGATATATATCAGGGCTTCAATCTGATTCCTTACCCTCAGATCGATTTTGGTTACGCACGGCCGGGCGAGCTGTTTGTTGCAAAACGCAATTGGTGGGCATTTAAAATGAATCTCTCTGCACACGATGACACCCTCACCAAGCTATCTCGTTACGACAGAACTTTCGTATTATCGATTTATGAAATTCCCTCGCAGTTACCAATTTCAGCAGGTTCTTTCATGGCGCTTGGTCAATATGCAGACGGCGCAGCTTGGCAAAACGTAACGATTTCCGGCAATGTATACGCCAGCCGTGCGCTGGTGGAGGGCACGACAGCTCTCGATAGCTTGGCTAGTCGGCGTGGATTTGAATTATCTAACAGCACTACGATTGGTGGTCAAACTTTCGATGGTAATCCGTTCGCTCCTGGGATTCGTGAAACCTATCGGTTGACGGAAGGCGAGTTTTTCCCCGTTTCTCTGGCCTCGGAGAGCGGTAAAGCGGCATTTGTCCCCATCAACCGCGGAGCAGACTTTTTTGATCGCTATGCTCATACGCAAGAAACGAACACGGTTTCACCCACCACATGGAATGAGTATTCGGTCGGCGCGATGCAATGCGCAATGAGACTGGATATCACGAAGGCCGTAAGCGACAGCGATCCGACCCCAACTGAACTGACATTCAGTTATATGAAAAGCGGAAGTCGTGAAACCCTTGTGCTGCCACTCGACACCGGTGTAGCAACGGACTTACCTGTTGGCTATATTCAGGTAGCTATTGAAAATGCCTCTGCCGATTTTGCAACGCCAGTGGATGTCGCTTACGGTGCGAGTGGAAACTACTATTACCGAGCAAGCGTCACTGGAAATGTCATATTCAATAACGCCAATTTTGGAGATCCGATTGTCGGCACATCAAAACGTGGATACTTCAAGCCTCTTTATCCTTTTGAAATCAAAAGTCTTCCTACGGGTAGAATATGCGTTGCGGTGTATCCTGAGCGATTCAGAGATTTCCTAGCTCTTCTCGGAGCCGATAGCCTTGCCGTGAATCATTCTCTTGCGGTGAATGTGGACTATGTCAATACCAGCACGCTAAACAAACCTTTTATCCCATGCACGGATGTCGATTACGGAGTGATCCTTCAGGAATGCGCGAACCTAACAACTTTCACGAAAGGATTTTCTTTAGTGACGAATCTATCACTTCATATCGGCGACGACTTTAACGTGGTGTCAATGGCGCCGCCAAGTGGTTACGTCCCTCCAGGTGGTGCTGCATTTTATCCCCCGTCCTCGTTGTTCTCGCCTGAATTGCGCTACGGCGTGGGCTCAAATCCCCTGGGCATTGAATTTTCTGGTCAGGTCGGCTCAACGGCACGTGATGACTCGGATGAACCCATTAGGCCTTTAGATACGAAAACAACTTCAGGCGCAACCATCTCCGCGAGTAGCATCACGATGAACCTTTCCGCCATTTCTCATCCAGCTGAATTGCCACCGATCACCATGAAAAACTGGTTAATTGTTGTCGAAGAAATGGGTAGGGAGTATGCCAACGACTGATATCCAACTTGGTGGCCGGAAAGGAGAAGATGGTACACGAGGACGGGATCGAACCGCCGACCGACCCGGTGTAAACGGGTTGCTCTACCGCTGAGCTACTCGTGCATGCTTCGCGAGTAGAATTCCTATTAGTTGCGTGAAGATGCAAGACTTTGTTCAGTTATTTTACAAAAAATCGCAAAAATCGCGTCATTTTCGCTGTGGCTTTTTAGATTATCAGCAATGGCCCAAACAAGCCAAATTGAGGAGTGAAACTCATATTGCAACTCACTGATTTTCAATGAGTTACAAGAGGACAAAAAAAGCCAAATTTAAGCAATAAGTCCTTGTTTCCCATGCGTGGATTTCAGACCCTACGCGCGCCCTATGTCAGAGATACAAAACGAGTTAGAAAAAGCCCAAACGCAGGTTGGAACCGAGCAAGAATACAATGCCGGACAGATTGATAAACTCGAAGGTCTGGAGGCGGTTCGCAAGCGTCCAGGCATGTATATCGGAGATCCCGATGAGCGCGGTTTGCATCACTGCGTCTTCGAAGTTCTGGATAACTCCATCGATGAACACCTTGCCGGTTACTGCTCCAAAATCAAAGT
>JANMGO010000061.1:0-32892 GCA_031374665.1 Akkermansiaceae bacterium
GCCAACTTCTGATTCGGATCCATGTACAATCGCGATACCTTTCTTGATGTCTTCTCTGTTTTCCTGAAGAAGCTGATAGGTGAAAACGGTGACGGCGGCGAGAATGGCAACGATAAACCATTTGACGATACCAAAGCCGCTACCCTTGCTACCAGCGGTTACAGGGACAGGACGAGCTGAATGAATGACGGGTTTGGGGGCTCCACTGACGGGTTTGGGAGCTCCGCTGACGGGGGTGCTGGTCGTCTTGGTCGTGGCCCACTTTTCCAGATCGGCTGCCATACTTGCGACAGTCTGATAGCGTTTAGTGGGATCAGCGTTAACTGCCTTGCTCCAGATCGCATCCAGACGATTATTGCCCGTCAGTTGGGTTGGTGGTTGCATGCACCCAGAGGGATCGATACCAGTGAGAAGCTGGTGGAGGATAACGCCTACCGAGTAGATATCGGCCAGTGGTCCGGCTTTATCGGGGTCTTCAAAGACCTCAGGCGCAGTGTAGCCGGGTGTGCCCATCATTAGGCCGGGTTGGTCAGAGTCAGCTGCGTGAGCCAATCCGAAGTCACCGATTTTAGGTTTAGCATTTACCGTGAGTAAAATGTTAGATGGCTTGATGTCGCGGTGGACGATGTCGTTTTCGTGGGCGTGGGCAAGTCCATCGCAAATGCCTTTGACAATTTCGACAGATTGTAGCGAATCGATTGCTTGGTTGTGGGAAGCTCCGTAAAGTGACTCACCATGCACATATTCCATGACGATATATGGCATCCCATCAATCTCACCGAACTCGAACACGCTGAGGAGATTCGGGTGGTTCAGACGAGCCATCGCCTTTGCTTCCTTGGCAAATGCTTCACGAAACTCAGAATCTCCCAATTCCTTCGGTAGGATTTTGATGGCGACATAGCGATCTAGTGAGCGATGACGACCTTTATAAACGGCGCCCATGCCTCCCTGAGCGATCAAGTCCTCGATGTCGTATTGAGGCATGAGTTCAGCGAGATGCTCTGTATTTGGCGCCTGAAAAGGTGTGTCGCTCATTTAAAATGATTCTGTTAATAGAAATCGATATGGTGGACTACCATAAGGTATATTTGTCAGAAAGCCTAAAAGTGTAAATTTTTCGTCTTAAATCTTAAACATCCGCGACTGAGAAACAGTTACGGAATCGAGCTTTGCGAGCTGAAAAGCCAGATGGAAAGTAGCCGTCAACTCGTAAACCGCAGGCTAACCCTAACATTTCTGGTGTTAGGGTTGGACGCGGGGGATGAGATGATGAATTAAAACGAGAACGCCCCTCGCTTATTGATTCGGAGCGAAAGACGGTCGGGTTTTTTCGCTCAACGACTAGCGCTGGGCAAGGGCTTCCGGCTTCATGCGGAAGACGACGACCCGGCGGTCTTGGCTGCGGAGGCTCTCAGCAGCATCGGCGGTGCGGCGAGCTTCGCTTTCTCGTTCGGCGGTTTCTTTAGCTGCTTCCTTTGTAGCTTTCTCGGCGTGTCTGGCGGTTTCTCGAGCGAGTTTTTCGGCTGCTCTCGTGCGCTCAGCGGCTTCTTTATCAAGTAAGGCCTATGCTTTTTTAGCTTCGGTTTTTTCAGTCTCTGCGTCTTCAGTGGCTGACTTTTCAGTGTTTTGATCCTGCGCATGGGCTGCAGGACTTAGTAGGAGGAAAGGAATGTTGAGAAGGACGAGTGAAAAATGGTGTTTTGGTTTCATTAGATCGATGTCGGTTAGAGCGTAACTAACCGATAACCGTTCGATCCCATAAAACCATGGGGCGTATCCCTACTTTTAAATATCAAATTCCAGGGCGAGAGCTGCCTCTGTTACTGGCGCCGTCTGTGCTGAGAAAGCGGTAATAGACTTCAAGCATCAGAACGCAAAGCGTGTTGCGATAGATGTCATTGGCTGCTGTTTGGCCGTGGCCTGCGAATGCTGGCGCTTTCCATGAGCCATCTGGATTCTGGTTTTCGAGGAGTTGGTCACGGAAGTCACGGTTGTAGGATTTCCAATTATTGTCACCAGCCTGCATCATCGCTTGGGATGCATAATAATGGGCGTAAAGATCTGAGTCGGCGGTGTTCCACTCTAACTTCATGTTATCCTTGATGTATTTGACCCCATTACGAACTTCTTTCAATTTTCCTTTATCCCACATTTGGAAGGAAAGGACACCCACTCCTGTTAGACCTGCTCGTGGTGCCGTGGAGTTGTATCCAAATGCGCCGTTCTCGTTTTGTAGACTCGATAGATAAGCTAAGCCATTCTTCACAGCGGTATCCATGCCCTTGTATTTGATGCTCGTATGACTGCACGCCTTAAGGGCTTGGAGTTGCCAGCCGACGACCGAGGAGTCGGTATGGCCGCCCTTGATTTTAGAATAGCCGTATGCCCAGCCGCCGTTCTCGTTCTGATTATCGATAATCAACTGGCCGGCTTTTTCGGTCACTTCCAAGAGTGCAGGTAATTTCGAATGGAGTTCTTGGCAAAAAGTAGTGGCCTCACCCAAGGCATAAGTGGCAATGGCATGCTCATAAGGAGCAGCTTGGCTTGCGATGTTGGTAGTCAAAATACCGTTATTCTTCGTGCCTGTATTGACCAGGTAAACGATGCCCAAGAGGCAGGATTGACCGAACTCGTTGGATTCAGGGGTCTCGCAATGGCCGAAATACGCCAGCAGCACCAGGCCGGTCATGGCTCCTTTGTTAGATGTTCCCCATGATCCGTCTGGATTCTGTTTCGATTTCAGCCAACGCAGTCCTTTCAATACGGCTTCCTCGCATTCTGCCGTGCCACCGTTTTCTTTAAGGCGGGCGAGACGATCCTCTTTTGAGCAACGCTTACCCAATTCATTTGGGATCATGGCAAAGGGATTGTTTTTGTTGATATTGCTGATGCTGGGAGCATTACAATAAGGAGTGGTAGTGGAGTTAGCCAAAGATCCGAGTCCATTTTTATCACCCAGAGTCCCGCTAGAGTTTGAGATTTTACCAATTTGGTCGCTGGTTTCTGGAATAACAATGTTGGACTCTATATTGTTGGCAACAATCCTCACGAGCTTGGATGTTGGAGCGATTCTGCTTTGTTGAGGGGTGCTATTTGGATTCGGATTTTGCGAGTCATTGGTATTTGGCGAACGGCTGGTCACAAATACCTCTTCCGCTGGTTTTTCACTATAGATGCGCTGTGCGATCCAAATGCCGCCGAAGAGTGCCAAAGCAACATGTATGATGACGGCTATCGACAAAGCGCCTCCTCCAAATTTACTCCAAAAGCTCGTTTTGGTTTCGATCTGGCTCTGATCCAAGCCCAGCTGGTGATTCGGTTGCATGATATGGGTTTTTCAGTTTGGTTTTTATGATTGAGAGAGGCGGCGCTAGAGCTTTGAAAACTCAAAGCAAAATATTATGCCCCAACTATCACCTTTGAATAAACCACAACGAAAACACGACGTCAATCATTGAACTGATTAGAAGCAGTCAGTCCGAGCCTGTAATGGTTACCACGAAATATTTGTTCGAAACGGCGAATCAGAGCGTGGCAATTCAGCCTCCGCCCCGTCACAGGTTTCCAATCAAAATGGATACTTCTCGTATCGGATTACTCGACGATTACGGGAGTTCCCTCGGTCACATTCTCAAAAAACTTCTCGGCCATGTGGTGGGGCATCCTCACGCAACCGTGAGATGCTGCGTAGCCTGGGAGGTAGCCAGTGTGCATGCCGATGGCGTTGTTGAAGCGCATAAAGTAAGGCATGGGTGCATTGTAAAACACCTGACCCGGTCCGACTTTATCGAATCGGATATCGGCGTTGTCGTTGATCACTTGGCCGGTGGCTTTGTCTTTGATCGTACCGTAGAGGGAGGATTTGTGATCCTTGTTTTTCTGGATGATTTTGTAATTACCCGGCGGTGTGCCGGAATCTTCTTTTCCAGAGGAGATTTTGGAAACGCCGACCAACTTATTGCCTTTGTAAAAATAGGCCTTTTGCTGGGTGCGATTGATCTTGATGACTGACGAACCTTGCACGTCATCGCCTTCCCAATAGGAGACGTCATCGGGAATCGCCGGAGCTGGATGATGTGGTCCGCCAGAGGTCGGACGTTGGATCGGGCCACCGACACCTGCAAGGTAATCGGATCCCGGAGGCTTGTTATCGATGCAAGAAACGAAGAGCATCGCGCAGGCGAGTGAGAGAAAGTATTTCATGAATGCGAAGTAATTAGGCTGGATCCGGCTAACTTGCAAGTTCAAGCAGCGGGTGCAGCAAGAGTTGCGGAAACGGAAAAAATTCCATAAACCACATGTCCATGCAGGAAGAACTACTGATATTACCTACCCATTATGAAATCGAACGCACGTTGCGGGAGCAGCTCAGCGGGCGGCCCGGGCACCAACGCTGTGTGGTGGGGGAGGAAGAATTGTTGCTCGTGGTGCACGAAGTTCCGGAGGCGGGCATACCAGAGCGCAAGGCAATATTTTTCTGGCGTCAGCGAAATGGAAAATGGCTGCAGCCCAGTGGGCCGGGTTTGAGTGATCTCAGTGGATTGCTGGATCGCTATGCGAAAGCGATCGATGGCAACGAAGAGTCGTTAGAAAAAACCGAATCTACCGAGTTAGTTTTCAAAATTCTCAGGCATGCTGGACCGCTCACTCGAAGCACACGAAACTTGGTTCACGCGCTCGAGGATGCCCTCGCTGAAGAACCCGAGGATCGCGAAATCATCTCTTTCCGAGACCGTGCTCGAGAGCTCGAACGGGCGGCTGAGCTTCTGCAAAGTGATGCCCGCGAGACTCTGATTTTCTGGCAGGCTGAGGCTTCCGAAGCACATGCGAAATCCTCGGACCGATTAGGGAAAATTCTCTTCAAACTGAACCTTGTTACCGGCTTCTTTTTGCCCGTAGTTGCATTAGGCAGCTTGTTTGGCATGAACGTTAATTTGCCTGATTTCGTCCATGAACTGTTTTGGTTAATTTTTATTGGAGGTCTAGTTGTTGGTGGATTGCTGTTGTGGTATGTCGCTCGTAACAATGATTGATCGGTTAGATATGAAAAAACTTTTGGTGATAGGTGCCGGATATTTGGGCGATGAAATTCTCCGGCAATTCAAAGCCGCAGGATGGCAAGTGATTGGCGCATCACTGAGTGGCGGTCAAAATTTAATCGCCTGTGATGTCAGTGATCCAGAATCGGTCGCCGCGCTTCCAGATGCGGATGCAGTCATTCATTGCGCGGCATCGGGTCGCGGTGGCGAAGAAGCCTACCGAAAAGTTTACCTCAACGGCTGCGAAAATCTGATCCGCCGTTTTCCTCATTCTAAGATCGCTTTCACATCAAGCAGTTCGGTTTACGCACAACAGAATGGTGAGTTGGTAACTGAAGAATCCGAAACTATACCGGATCGTGAGACGGGAAAACTTCTGCTGGCCGCGGAAAAATGTGTGACCGATGCCGGCGGAGTGGTCGCCAGGCTGGCGGGAATTTATGGGCCAAACCGCAGTGTGTTGCTGAGTAAATTTAAAAACGGCGAGGCGGTCATCGAGGAAGATGGTCGGCGTTTCATTAATCAAATCCACCGCGATGATGCAGCTAGCGCGTTGCTGTATTTATTTTCCCTAACAGAATTTCCGGCGGGCCTGGTTTTCAATGTTTGTGATTCGGAAAGTTTAACTCAGTTGGAAGTTTACCAAGGGCTTGCCGAAAAATTTGGAAAAGACATGCCACCCAGTGGTCCACGTGATTTGAATCGGAAGCGCGGCTGGACTCACAAACAAGTCTCCAACGCCAAGCTCAGAGCAACCGGTTGGCAGCCGAAATATCCATCGTTTCTCGATGCTGTGGAGAGCTTATAAAGTTCCACTCCACGTCCAGAGATTGGAATCGAAATACTTTTGCGCGGTGTAAATCAAACCTTCCGCGCGACCCTTCGGACGCAGAATGACAAACAAAGTCGATCCTGAGCCAGACATCAATACGGCTTTGGTGTCGCGGCGATTTTGTAGCCAATCTTTCAATTCCGCGAGATAGCGATGCTTGGCGAAAACGGGTTTCTCTAAATCGTTCACTAACTCAAGTCCCGCGTAGCGATACGGATCGTAACGAATTCCTGGAAGTGGTTCGGCATTTAAACAATCTTGATAAGCATCCGCGGTCGAGACGCTGAAGCTGGGTTTGAAAAGTACGATTGGCAAATCTGGCGCGGCGGGGGCGGCTTCGATAATTTCACCGCGACCTCTGCACCAGGCTGCGCCGGCGTAGAGGAAAAACGGAACGTCCGATCCTATTCCTGCGGCCACCTGATGTAGTTCATCCGCGGGAAGGGGATTTTCAAGCTGGCCGTTCAGGGCTAACAGGACCGTCGCTGCATTACTGGATCCACCACCGAGTCCCGCTCCGTGCGGAATGCGTTTTTCCAAATGGATTTGGTAAGGCTGAGGTTGTCCGGATTTGTCAGCCAGGGCCTCGACCGCTTTCACCACGAGGTTTCGCGAGTCGGTCGGCAAACTCGGATCCGTGCACGTGAAGGAAAAGGCATCCGCAGGCAGAATGGTGATTTCATCCGCCAAGCCCGGCAGCTTGACCATGAGGGTTTCAATTTCATGGAAACCATCGGGACGTTTGGAAAGGACGCGGAGGGAGAGGTTGAGTTTGGCAGGTGAGAGCACGTTGGGTTGTGGTAGGTGAAATTTTAGCGAAGCGCAAGCAGCGCGAGCATCCGGCCTGTCTGGCCTTTTTCGATCCGATACGAGTAATGCACCGACAGGTTCGCAGCGGTGTTCTGGCGGCTGTCGTGAAATTGCGCTATCCCTAGCACGCTCGCCTGCTGACGAATCGTTGCGGCGAAATCGATATCGTAATCCGGCGGTCGGATGCACGGCGAAACCACGCAGACCAGATCGTTCGGACGCGTGCCATAAAGCTCGGTCATTTGAATCACCGCCTCACGCAGGATGTTTCCCTCAGTTCCTTTTTTACCCGAGTGCAGCAAAGCGATCGAACGCGTCACGGGATCGGCCAGATAGATTGCGGCGCAGTCTGCGACGTAAATTGCGAGTAATTGTCCCGACACATTCGTCATCAAGCCATCGACTCCTGCGTGCTGGATGATCGATTGATCTGAAGGTTCCGTGATCACAGCGATCTGGTTGCCATGCACCTGCTCGGCGTGGTGGCGGGTGGAAATTTCCGGAAACGTCTCGGCAATCCAGCGATCATGATGCGGCGCGAGATTGCGCAACGCGAACTCACGATCGCCCAAAACGTCTACGCCTGCTTGCCTTGGGATCCATGATGCTTGGAATCCTGGTAGCTCAAGCATCGGTTCTATAAATGAAAACACCTCCGTCACGACCAGGATCGTAACGGAGGCACATCGAATTCGCCAAGCGGGTTTCGCTTGGCCGCGTAAAAATTAAACTAGCGAGCGATTTCTCAGAGCGCGGTTGGTGTGTTCCACGGTTTCCGCCTCTTCTTCATCCATGCCGGCAAGGATGCCTGCGAGGTCAATCGCGATTTCCTTACGCATTCTGGATACGAGCTCGACTCCTTTGGTGGTGATGCGAACCATGATTTTACGACGATCTTCCGCCGCATTCACGCGCTCGACATAACCGAGTTTCTCCAAGCGATCGACCAAACCGGTGGCGGCTGCAGTCGAGTGGCCCATTTTTTTCGCGATATCCGACATCGTCAGATATTCTTCGCTAGATAAATAGGTGAGTAAGAAGAACTGAGAGAAGGAAACGTTTCCTTTGTTCAGTTCTCCAGATAGGTTGAGAATGCAGCTGCGCTGTGTGAAGAGCACGAAGTCTGCAAGACGATCAGCGTCAGCTTTCGCCACGGCGCCTCCGGCACCGGATGTGGTATTTTTCATAATGGCTGGTTGTAAGGTTCATGTTGGGACATGGCAGAACCTCGGCGCTCCTTGAAAATTCCAAACTCATCTGACTTTCATCAGCGAAGCTTGGTGGGACTTTTTCAAAAAACTCAGAAATCCTTGAGACTTTTTTAAAATATCCAAAAATTCTGGATTGGGAAGCCTGAAATTCGACAAAAGTTAATAAGTTACCCATCCGAAAGGTTAGATCTTTTGAAATAAAGGGTTGTAGCGGAGTGGGCTCGGCAAAATCTACGGATCGAGCCGCGATTTCGCTACTTCGAGGTATTCATCATCCAGCTCAATTCCCGTGAAATGGGAAACTTTTTGTGATTTTGCGGCTAAAGCAGACGATCCGATCCCGAGAAATGGATCGAGCAGGCTCGTGGCCTCGCCCATTCCGTGGATTTTGATGCATTGCTCGACCAAAGCGACGGGAAAGGTGGCGGGATGAGGTCGCTCGCCTTGGCGGGATTGGATGGTTTCGTAGGGAATGAACCACGTGTTTCCGCGACAGCGAAGGTCCTGACCCTCGGTGTGACCCCAGCGTGCGATGTTGGATTTATAAACGTAAGGCACGCCAGCCGCGCGGCGATCGAGCGGGATATCGCCGGTTTTTGTCAGGTGGAACAGATATTCGTGGCAGTCGTTGACGTAGCGCTTGGAATTGATCGGTTTGAAATGCCCTGCAGATATCGGCTCGCCCGCGGTGGGAGTGACGGTGATCGATTTGATCCAGTGGAACGTGTTTTGTAAAACGAACAACGGCTCCGGTCCATCGGTGAGGGCGAGGATGAGTTGATGGGGGAGCAGGGGATTCGATGGTGCGGCACCGATGTTAAGAAAAAACGATGCGTCATCTTTCATCACGCGTTTCACTTCTGCGGCCCACGCTTGGCACCAAGCGAGAAATTCATCGCGCGGTGCGGTGTCTTTGAAAGTCGAGTAGTTGATTCCCAAATTGTATGGGGGTGAGGTCACCACAAGATCGAAGAATGTTTCCTCAAGTCTCGGTAAGACTTTCAGGCAATCACCATGGAGAAGCTGGATCATGTTCAGCTTCGCAAATGCTCAATTGCTGCTACCAAATCTTCGCTCGTTACTGTCTCGATAACTTGGGCTTTGCCGATTTCTGTAAGTGTGACGAAACGGATTTTTCCGGATTTAAATTTTTTATCGCGGGTCAGTTTCTCCATCACAGTCGCAGTCGCGATGTTTGGCGAGAGTTTCAACGGCAGGTGGAAATGGCCAAGTAGATCGAGAATTTTCTGCGAAGCTTCCGGACTCAGCCCGGAATGTTTTTCGGAAATGATCAACGCTGCGCGAATCCCGAGCGCGATCGCTTCACCGTGTAGCATTTCGCCATAAGGCAACGACGCCTCGATGCCGTGCCCGATCGTGTGGCCGAAATTCAATAGGGCGCGGATGTCTTTGGTTTCGTATTCATCCGCTTCCACGACGCGTGCTTTGATTGCGATGTTTCGTGCTAATAATTCCGCGGGGACTACACGCTTATCAGGATCAATCGCTAACAGCTCTTCCAACATCGACGCATCTCGGATCGCCGCGTGCTTGATGGCTTCCGCGAATCCTTCGTGAAACTCTCGCGCTGGCAAGGTCGACAAAGTCTCGGGATCGACGATCACCAATTTAGGTTGGTGAAACGCACCCAACAGATTTTTTCCCTCAGCCACATTCACGCCGGTTTTTCCACCGACCGATGAATCGACCTGTGAAACAATCGTCGTTGGAATCTGCACAAAAGGAATGCCACGATAAAAAATCGATGCGACGAAACCCGCGAGATCGCCGACGACTCCACCGCCGAGTGCAATGATGAGTGAGCGTCGATCGTGTCCCGCGCTAATCATTTCACGGCACAGGGCTTCGGCATGGGAAAGCGATTTCGAAGCCTCACCCGCTGGAACGGTGTGCAGGATGGGTGGGTTTTCGGTGAAACTTGCGATCACCGTCTGCGCATGGTGCGCCGCAACCGTTTCGTCAGAAATGATCGCTGGCCGCAGATGCGAAAGTCCTTGCTGCTTCAGCATTTCAGCGACAGCTGACAACAAGCCATTTTCAACAATGACTGGATAAGAACGATCGCCGAGTGCGACTTGGACGGTGGGCATGGGGGTGGTTTAACCGCTCCATGGGAAATATTAAACCCCAAACAATCCAGAACTTGAAATCATAGCCGCACCACCAACGACGCCTTCCCGTCTCTCCTTGAAATTTCCGAAATAATTGTTGCTTATTCGTGCCTGAGAATGCAGATTTTCATCGAAACCTGACAAAGAAAGGTAAATTACTAAGGATTATGCTTCCCGAGAGTTCCCCGTTTTCCCCAGACCAGCGCAAGTCGTTGGATTCGCTCCTTGCTGGCTTTGATGCGCTTCAACGCGGATGGCTCAGTGGATTCCTTGCGGCCAGTTCGTCTGCTGCCGCGCCCGCCGCTGCTCCCGTGGCTGCTGGAAAATTGACGGTGCTCTACGGCACCGAAAGCGGCAACACCGAGGAGCTCGCTGATCGCGCCGTCAAAGAAGCCAAGAAAAAAGGTTTCAAAGCGGTGATGAAAAACATGTCGGACATTTCTCCGGCCGATCTCGCGAAAGTCGAAAACCTGCTCGTGATCGTTTCCACCTGGGGCGATGGCGAAGCACCCGAAACCGCTGTCAGTTTCCACAAAGCGTTCATGTCCGAGGATGTGAAACTCGCCGGCGTGAAATTCTCCGTCTGCGGACTCGGCGATACTTCTTACGAAAAATTCTGCGAGATCGGAAAACAGTTCGATGCTCGTCTCGAAGCACTAGGTGCCACCCGCGTCGCGCCTCGCGCGGATTGCGATGTCGATTTCGAAGATGCTTATACTGAGTGGTTCGCGACCGCACTCAAAGCGATCACTCCCGCAGCCGCAGCCGTCGCGCCAGCAACTTTCACATTTGCAGCTCCGGTCAGCACGGAGTTCGGAAAGAAAAATCCTTTCCCATCTGAAGTGATCGATAACCTTCTCCTCAACGGCGAAGGCTCCGCGAAAGAAACCATCCACGTCGAACTCTCTCTAACAGGTAGTGGACTCCAATACGAGCCCGGCGATGCGCTGGCCGTGCAGCCGACGAATTGCCCGAGCATGGTGAAAGATATCATCAACGCCGCGCAACTCATCGGCACGGAAGAAGTCGAAGTCAAAGGCGTGGGCAAAAAACTTTTGGCGGATGCGTTACGCGAAGATTTCGACATCACCGCGCTTTCCAAAGCCGTGCTCAAAAAACTCGCAGAGGCAACTAGCTCCGCAATGCTCATCGCACTTCTCGAAGAAGAAGCCAAAGACCAACTCCGCGAATACATCGACGGCCGTGAAATCATCGATGCGATCATCGATTTCGCGCCAAACGGTTTATCCGCAGAAGCACTTTGCGGGATTTTCCGTAAACTTCCGATCCGTCTCTACTCTATCGCTTCCAGCCCTCTTGCACACCCCGATGAAGTTCATCTCACGGTCGCGGCTGTGAGATACGAAACTCACGGTAGAACTCGCAAAGGCGTTTGCTCCACCTACCTCTCCGACATCGCGAAGACCGGTGAAAACGTTTCGGTGTTCGTTCAACCTAACAAAAACTTCCGCCTTCCTGCTGATGACAACACGCCCATCATCATGGTTGGTCCAGGCACCGGTGTGGCTCCTTTCCGTTCCTTCGTCGAGCATCGCGCCGCCACTGGAGCGACTGGGAAAAATTGGTTGTTCTTCGGCGATCAACGCTACACCTACGATTTCCTCTACCAACTTGAATGGCAGGATTTCCTTAAAAACAAACAGCTCACCAAGCTCGACCTCGCCTTCTCACGCGATCAACCCGAGAAAGTTTACGTCCAAGACAAAATGGTCGAGCAAGGTGCGGAAATCTACGCATGGCTCGAACAAGGCGCGCATTTCTATGTCTGCGGCGACGCAAGCCGTATGGCCGCTGATGTCCACGAGGCACTCATTTCCATCGTCGTCAATCACGGCGCGAAATCCCGCGAACAAGCAGAGGAATACATCGAAAATTTAAAGAAAGCGAAGCGTTACCAGCGCGACGTGTATTGAACTAAAAATCTAACGAAAGACTTTTATTATGGCTGAAGAAAAATTAGCAGCGAACGAATACATCAAAATCCGCAGCAACTACTTGCGTGGAACGATCCAGGAAGGTCTTGCTGACCTTTCCACTGGCTCGATGAGCGAGGATGATCAGCAGTTGCTGAAATTCCACGGCACCTATCAACAAGACGATCGCGATCTGCGTCCGAACCGTCGTAAGCATAAATTGGATAAAGCATACTCGTTCATGATCCGCATCCGGGTTCCCGGCGGCGTCGCGACTCCGCATCAATGGCTCGAAACCGACCGCATGGCCACTCAGTTTGCCAACGGCACGATCAAGCTCACCACCCGCCAAGCCTTCCAATTCCACGGCATCATTAAGTCGAACTTAAAAAGAACAATCGCGGAAATTAACCAAACGGCGATGGATACGATCGCTGCTTGCGGCGATGTGAACCGCAACGTGATGTGCAATCCGAATCCTTATCTCACTTCAGTTCATGCAGAGGTATTGAAAGTTTCCCAACAGATTTCCGATCACCTCACTCCACAGACCCGTGCTTATCACGAGATCTGGTTAGATGGTGAAAAGGTCGAATCCAGCGAAGAAGAGATCGAGCCGATCTATGGCAAAACGTATCTTCCGCGCAAATTCAAGATCACCATCGCGGTGCCGCCTTCTAACGATGTCGATATCTATGCGAACTGCCTGTCATTCATCGCAATCGTCGAGAAAGACAAGCTCGTTGGTTTCAACGTCGCAGTCGGCGGCGGCATGGGCATGACCCATGGTTCGGAAGAAACTTATCCTCGTCTCGCAGATGTCATTGGTTTCTGCACGGTTGATCAAGTCAACGACGTCGCTGAAAAAGTCGTCCTCGTGCAGCGCGATTTCGGTTGCCGCACGGAGCGCAAACATGCGCGTTTAAAATACACCGTGGACGATCACGGTCCTGAGTGGTTCCTTGAAAAACTCAACGAATACCTCGGCTACAAGCTCGGCCCGGTTCGCGATTTTGTATTCGAAGACAACGGCGATCGCTACGGTTGGGTCGAAGGCGTGAATGGAAAATTCAACCTCACCCTTTTCATCCAAGGTGGTCGCGTGCTCGATACGCCTAGCTACCCGATGCGCACCGGTCTGCGCGAGATCGCAAAAATTCACGATGGCGATTTCCGCCTCACCGCGAACCAAAACCTGATGATCGCCAACGTTTCAAAAGAGAAGCGTCCGGAGATCGAAAAACTTCTCGAGCAATACGGGATCAAAGACAGCCACCTCAAAAGCGGTCTGCGTTTAAACTCGCTCGCCTGCGTTGCGTTGCCAACTTGTGCGCTCTCCCTTGCCGAGGCAGAACGTTACTTGCCTGAACTTCTAACGGAACTTGAAGAAGTTATCGAAGAAGCTGGCCTCCGCCATGATGCGATCACGATCCGCATGACGGGTTGCCCGAACGGTTGCGCACGTCCTTACATTTCAGAGATCGGTTTTGTGGGTCGCTCACCCGGTTGTTACAACGTTTACCTAGGCGGCGGCTTTGCGGGGCAGAGGCTCTCGAAAATGTATCGCGAAAATTTCCCCGGTGATCAGGTAAAAGAACTACTCGGCCCCATCATCAAGCACTACGCAAAAGAGCGTATCGAAGGTGAACGTTTTGGCGATTTCTGCATCCGTGCAGGATACGTCACCGCAACTGAGCAAGGCAAAGATTTCCACCTGAACATCAAAGCGGAAGCCCGTATCTAACCATTTCTCATGGAAGCGTTAAAAGCCAACACCCAAGACCTTCAGGTCGCAGATCCTGCGCAGCTCTCCGCTGAGCTCGCGAATCTGCGCGCAGGTCAGCGGCTTGAACTGCTTTACAAACGCCTGGGTAACCGCCTTGTCGCAAGCACCAGCTTCGGACTGCAAGCCGCGGTGATGCTCAAACTCATCCACGATCACGCACCAAAAATTCCAGTCGTGTTCATTGATACCGGATTCTTGTTTCCTGAAACTTACCGCTACGCCGATGAGTTGATGGAAAAATTTCCGCTCGATTACCGAGTCTATCACCCAACGATTTCCGCCGCGCGCATTCAGGCACTGTGGGGAAATCTGTGGGAGAACAGTAAAGAAGGTGCGGATCGCTACGCGCTTCTAACAAAAGTTGAGCCGATGAATCGCGCGCTGCGTGAAATAGGTGGCGATGTTTGGATCAGCGGCCTGCGTCGCTCGCAATCCGGTACGCGTCAGGAAAGACCTTTCGCCGAGCAACAAAAGAAAACGTTAAAAGTTTACCCTATCCTCGATTGGGCGGATGCGCAGGTGGACTTGTTTTTCCATCAAAACCAACTTCCTCATCACCCACTAGCCGAGCAGGGCTACGTCACCATGGGCGACTGGCACAGCACCAACCCCTCCGAAGACGGCACCACCAACGGCACCCGCTTCAACGGCGAGAAATTTGAATGCGGATTGCATCTTGATTCCGGGACTTCGGATTTCCAGATTTAGTTAGCTGGAACCGCGAATCGGAGCGCAGCGGAGATGGCCGACGCAAATCTACAATATGTCGGCAATTTGTAACTCGCTTGAATATGTTGGGGATTGAGAATTGAATAGATGGTTTCTTCAGCTATTTATGGAATTCGAGCCGATGTTTTAAATCGTCTTTGAAGCGTCCTTCCGGAAATTTTTTGAGGTAGTCCTTGGCTGTTGCAAGGATGTGGAGTGGAGCTTTCATAACAGATATATTGACGACAGAATATCGCGCTTCAAGTCGGGTAATTCAATCTGGAAACTGGGCTGCCGGTCTGTGACGAGCTTGAGGCTGCTGGGGAAAAATAGAATTCCAATAGATCGCGTGTCACAGACTCGCGTCTACCAGAGGTGGATACTTGCTCCGTTTGTGCGAATCACAAAAAGCTACTAAACCTTTATAAACACAGATATGAACTATCGCGTTACTCGTCAGTAAAGTCACCCAGTTTTAAAAATCACCATGAAACCAAGTTTCCTCATCTGCTCTCTGTCCGCGTTGTTTGTCGTAGGTATTTGCCAAGCTCGTGCGGCAGAGCAGTCCAAAGAAAAAATCTGGACCGATCCTGAAGTCGCGCTCCGGGAAGATCCTGATTTCGCGATTCAAGGAGAATATGGAAGCGCAAAATCAGGAGGTGTCACGGAGGGTGTTCAAGTTGTAGCGCTCGGAGGTGGCATGTTTGATGCCTATCTGTTGGAAGACGGACTTCCGAGCTTGGGTTGGACGCCAAGCAAAGCGCGCACGGTCTTTAAGGGCGAGCGTAAGGAGGATAAAATCATTTTCGAAAGTTCTGATAAATCGATCACGGCCACGATTCAAGACGGCAAGTGGATTCTAACAGATAAGGATGGCAAGAAGTCGGAACTTCCGCGTATCGAGCGCAAGAGTGCGACATTGGGAGCATCTGCGCCGAAGGATGCGGTGGTGCTTTTTGACGGGAGTTCGGCAGAGGTATGGGAAAACGGAAAAGTTGAGAACGGCTTGCTTGCAGCGGGTTGCACCAGCAAGCAACGTTTCGGAAGTTATCGTCTTCACCTTGAATTCCGCACGCCCTACAGGCCCGCCGATCGTGGTCAGAAGCGCGGCAACAGTGGCATCTATCACAGTGGTCGTTGGGAAACCCAGATACTTGATTCATTCGGACTCGAGCCAAAAGACAACGATTGCGGCGGCATTTATTCGATCTCAAAACCGCGCATCAATATGTGCCTGCCACCACTTGCTTGGCAGACCTATGATGTCGATTTCACTGCCGCCAAATTTGATGCCGAAGGCAAGCGAACCAGATGGCCCCGGATTACAGTGAGGCTCAATGGTGAACTGGTGCATGAAGACCTAGAGTTGAACAAGGACTTCACCACCGCCGCGCCCGTCTCGACTCCGCTCGCAAATCCTGAAGGCCCGGTTCATATTCAAGATCACCAGAACCCAGTTTTTTTCCGCAACATCTGGATCGTGCCGGTGAAGGAATGAGATCCGGTAATCAGATGGACGGTCTGGCGCTTACTGAATTGTTAGAATTCTCTGAACGTTTGAGGAAAAACAAATGGATTTAAATGCTTCAAATCTGCTCGCCATGACATTGTCTGCATCTATTGCTCTAATCATCATACCGGTTCTCATTTCGATCACGGTAGGTTGCATACTATTGAAGCGAGCTTTCATGCGACCGGAACTGCTGCCCGAAGAGTTTGCACTCGCTGCAGCATGGATTTTCATGGTCGGCAGCTTAGTTTGGCTGGCAGCATATTTTAGCGGATCTACCATTCTTGGATTCGGCGCGCCTTGGACATGGATCACAGCCGCCCATTTTGCCTTTGCGGGTTTTGGAGCACTGACTGTAACGTCTTTATCTTGCCGTGTAGTATCGAGTCGGCGGGCTCTAAGGATTCTTCGTATTCTGTTAATTACACATCCGATCGCGTATTTGGTGATAGCCGCTGGCATCCTAGGATTTCGTTATTGCGATGAGGTGGGAACTGCTGGCTACGTGTTTATTTTCGTCACACAGTTGGGAGCTGTTGTTTTTGGTCGACCCCATCGTATAGCCCGAGGACCTCTGATTCTGGCTTTTATTGCTTTGAGTATTCCTTTGATAACGATGGTGCCTGCGCTTGCTTGGGCGTGGGGTCGCCCGATCTTGGACATTTCAGAGATGGCTCGATATCACGGCATCGTAAATGCCATCGGCCATGTAGGACTCGGTATTTTTGCTTTTGCGTGGGGTCGCGTTCCATCGCACTCTATCATTCACGAAGCCAGCCACCCGACTTCGTGAGAATCAAACTTCATCGAATGCCAATCTTTAGCTTTCATCTTGTAGAGACGACACTTGCCACAACTGTGAGGACACTTTTTCGTCCGCCTACGATGGATCAAGTAGCGGGTCTTCGCCATGTGGAGTGCATGACGACGATGACTCTCGGGGCACCCATCTTCTCGGCAGCAAGGATGCAGCTGCGACACCTAGCTGTTTTTGCAGCTTGGGAAAATAGTGAAGCCTTAGATGCTTTTCTAGCAGATAACAAACTGGTTCGGACCTTGTCTGGGGGTTGGCATGTGCGTCTCGAACTCCTTCGCCGTTGGGGAGAATTCTCTGAACTCGACGATTTTTTACCAATCGTTGAAGACACTGATCCCAATCATCCGGTGATCGCGATTACACTCGCACGATTGAAGGTTTCACAGGTCTTTCGCTTCATTCGTTGGGGGAAACCCGTGGAAGAACAAGTGAGAGATCATCCCGGAACGAGCTTGGCTTTGGCTGCGATACGTCCCCCTCGGACTTTTAGTACCTTTTCTGTGTGGCGTTCTCTACGAGAAATGACGGAAATGGTTCACGGTAAAGAATCATTGCCCGGAGCGGGTCATCACGCGGAGGCGATGCAAGAACGAACGCGCAAGGACTTCCATTACAAGTTTACCACCCTTCGCTTTCGAGCCATTTCAGAGCACGGGGTGTGGTTGGGGCGGAGTGACATTGTTCCAAAAAATCACAAGGAGCCGGACAAATAGTACTGCGGATCGGGTGGGTCTTATCCGACTGGTGTCTTATCTGATGTGAAGCTGAGTTTTGCGAGTTCTGCGTAGTATTCGCAGCTATCTAACAGTTCGTCATGGGTTCCGTGGGCGATCACTTCTCCTAAGCGCATGACGTAAATTCGGTGGGCATTTTTGATCGTGCTGAGGCGGTGCGCGATGACGAGGCAGGTGCGGTTTTGTCGGAGTTCGTCGACGGCAAATTGGATCAGTCTTTCGCTCTTCGTATCGACCGCACTGGTGGCCTCGTCGAGGAGGAGAATAGGCGCGTTTTTCAGGAAGGCACGGGCAATGGATATGCGTTGTTTCTCACCACCACTGAGGCGGCCGCCGCGCTCGCCAACGGTTGCATCGAGCTGGCCATCGAGATGCTCGACGAAGTCGGCGGCACAAGCGCGTCGCAGACTTTCCCAGAGTTCCTCTTCCGTCGCATCGGGTTTGCCGATGAGGAGGTTTTCCCGGATGGTCTGATTGAAAAGATAACTTTCTTGAGTGACGTAGCCGATAGCATCGCGAAGGCTCGCCTTGTTCAAGAGGTTGATCGGGACTCCATCTAGATAAATTTCTCCACCGCTCGGATCATAGAGTCTTGTTAGAAGTTGGAATAGAGTGCTCTTGCCTGCGCCAGTTGCGCCGACGATGGCGACGGTTTGATAAGGCGGGACGACAAGGTCGATGTTGCTGAGAATAGGGCGGCTCTCGTCGTAGCAAAAGCTCACGTTTTCAAAACGGATCTCGCCTTTCACTGCGTCCGGATGATCGCCACTGACGAGGTCTTCTGCTCCTGACATGTTGATGATCTCGAAGACTCGCTTGCCGGAGATAAGGCCGCCGAGAAATGAAGTACTCAAACCGTGGAGTCGGCTGATCGGCTCATACAACATACCGATGAGCATGAGGAATTGAGTGAGCTGGCCGATCGTGATTTCCTTCATGATGCACCAGTAAGCGCCGCATCCAACTAGGAGAATGAGGCCAATGTCACCGAGGAATCCCATGCCCGGTGCATACAGCGCCCATGCGCGCTGGAGACGAGTTTGATGGCGGCGATACTCGGTGCTGGATCGGTCAAAGTCGCGCTGTTTTTCCGGTTCGAGCGTGTAGGTTTTGATTTGGCGGATACCAGCAATGTTGTCGTGGAGTAGGGAATTAAGACCGCCTGCGGACTCGCGGGCATTCTCCGCACGCGGACTGACCCATCGCGCGTTGATCCAACCACCTGCGGCGATGAAAGGCACGGGCAGCAGAGTGACGATCGCCAGTTTCGGATGCACCCAAAACATGAAGCCTGCGGTGAGGATGATCTGGAGGATGGCTGGCAGGGTTTGATCGATCCCATCCAGGACGATGCGCTGCGTCGCTGGCACATCGGTGGACATGCGCATCAGGATGTCGCCGGTGGATTGGCGGTCGAACCATTTCAATGGAAGGTGCTGGATCTTGTCATGCAATCGGCTGCGAAGATCGTAAGTCATGCAGAGCTCGAAGGCATTGTTCGTGAGTGTCCGCAGGCTGAAAAAGATCTGCCGCAGCAGCATCGCGCCCAGTGCCATCGCTGCGGCTGGGAAGATGCGTGAGGTGTCACCGTTGGGAATGATGTCGTCGAGAAACCACTGAGTGAGGCCGGGAAAGACAAAGCCTAACAGCGTTCCAGCGATGGACAGACTTAAGCCTGCCGCTATGCGCCAAGGATAGCGCGCCATGAAGTGTAGGATGAGAAAGAAAGGCGAGGTGGTTTTCATGAAGGGAGCGAATGGTTATTAGCGCGGATTTCCCAGCTCCCCGAGCTGTCGAGTTCTAGAAGCCGCTCGTGATGTTCGATGAGTGTCGTGCGGTGGCCCACGCTGATATAACCCACGCCTGAACTTTTCAGCAAGGCATATAGGCGATCCTGATTGGCTTCGTCGAGGGCGCTGGTGGCTTCGTCGAGAAATGCGAACTTGGGCAGGTGGAGGAAAAGGCGGGCAAAGGCCACGCGCTGCTGCTCGCCGAGAGAGAGAATGTTAGTCCAGTCCACGGCACGATCGAGATCGCCGTCAACCCGCGCGAAGACATCAGCAAGATTTACCTCTTCCACGATCCGATGGATTTCTTCATCACTTACTGCGCGACCAGGGTAGGGGTAGAGTAACTGATCACGTAAACTACCCTGAACCATATAAGGCCGTTGTGGGAGAAACATGAGATCGCTCAAGGTCGGCCTTTCGAGAGATCCGGAGCCACTTGACCATAAGCCAGCGATGGTGCGCAGGACTGAACTTTTCCCCGTGCCGCTTGCGCCCATGATGAGCACGCTCTGCCGTTTCCGGAGCTCGAAAGATAAATCCGTGACGAGCGTTTTCATGCCATCGGGAGTTCGCACTGTCATTTTATCCAGTCTGATGAAGCGACTTTCATCGTCTAATTCCAGATTCGCTTCGTTGATGATGCGTTCTTCTTCGGCATCGTGTTCGTCGAGATTATCCCACAAATTTCCGAGACGCTGAACACCTGCTAGATAGGCGCTGATGATGCCGAATTGGGTGATGATGAGTGATACGGCTGCGAGGACTTGTGCAAACGCTCCGGCCGACTGCGTGACAACTCCGAGCTCAACTTCCCCGCGCATGAACATCGGTGCGACGATCATGATCGGCAGGACGAGCGCGACGTAATTGTAGCTGTTCGTAAAGAAGCCTAGATTGCGGTTCCATGTGATGATCTTGCGCATGTTGCCCACCGCCAGCGTGAGGCGGTTGAAGAGATCGAGATGCTCGCGTTTCTCGCCGCGGTAAAATGCGATGGACTCTGCATTGTCTCGCACCCTGACGAGGCCATAACGGAAGTTCGCCTCTTTCTCATACTGACGGTAGTGAAGTCCCACGAGGCGACGACCAATCAAGATGCTTACGGCGGTTCCGACCACCGCATAACCTATCAGAAGTGCTACAAGCGTTCCTGAAATCGCCCAGAGCACGCCGATGAAAGCGATCAGGGTCACGAGTGAGTTCAGGCCGATGAGTAGAAAAGAGAGCGAGCTGGCGGTGAAATTTCGCACATCCTCACTGATCCGTTGGTCGGGGTTGTCGATGCTTTCCGATCCTCGAAGTCGATAGTAGGCGCGGTTGTTGAAGTAGCGTTTCACGAGGTGTTGAGCCATCCACTCGCGCCAGAGCAAGGCGAGGCGTTCTTCCACCCATCGGTAGTAAACCCCGATGACCACCGCGAGGGCGAAGGTGCCGAGATAGAGCCACAGCATCCGCCAGTAAGCAGTCGGGTCTTTTTTGGCGATGGCGTTCATGAAATCTCGACCCGCATAGCTCATCAGCACCTGCACGGCTCCGACTGCCAGCGACATGCCCAATAACATGAAGAGAAACCCCCGCGCTTTTTTACGGCGTTCCGAGGCGAAGAAGGCTTTAGATATGATCCAGAATTGCCGTAAAGTTCTGCCTAAAACTGCCCGACGGGATGATTCACCGCTTGGAGAATGCAAGTCGTCGTTGGGGTTAGACATGACCCGCGAGGATGCGACTGCTCCCACCCCCTGTCTATGGGGTGAATGCCCCATTTCGTGGAAGTTTTCCAGGTAGGGTCAGATTTTTTATCTTAATATTTATTGTTAGGAATTGGTTTTTTTGAATGCTGTGTTTGGGTGTAAGGAAGATTTAGATCTGTTTCTCGTTGCTTCACTCAAAAAGTAGTTTTTTAGCATTATAACGCCAGAAAACCGCTACCAAATGAAATCTTGGCAAAATGATTCGGATAGTTACGCTCGCGACACATGGATTGCGCTGTGAAATCTCCAGATTATCACAGTGTAGATTGCTTGCCCGCAACGCATTTCGCATCCATAAAAAACCCAAAATAGAAAACTGATATTAATATGTTAAATTCGTTCGTTGTTCCTATTATCGCCAGTGTCAGTGGCAGCGGCGGAGGTGCTTTGGGAAGTGGCCTCAAGTTTGATCTCGACCTGGTCGATTGGGTGATCCTTGCCATCTACCTTGTGTTTGTCATCGGCATCGGCTTCGCGTTGAAACGCCAGGCCAAAACAGCGGAGGAGTTTCTTTTATCAGGCCGTTCGATCCCGGGTTGGATCACAGGTCTTGCCTTCATTTCAGCTAACCTCGGGGCGCAGGAGCTCATCGGCATGGCGGCGTCCGGCGCCGAGTATGGCATCATGACCTCTCACTTCTATTGGGTGGGGGCGATTCCGGCGATGGTGTTCCTCGGTATTTTCATGATGCCGATGTATTATGGCTCCAAGGCCAAGTCGGTGCCTGAGTATTTGAAAATGCGTTATGATGAGCGCACGCGTGTTTTCAACTCGGTGTCGTTCGCTTTCATGACCATCTTTTCGTCCGGTATCTCGATGCACGCGCTGGCCGATTTACTCACCGCACTGGTTGGGTGGAACTACTATGGCTGGCTCGCTGTCACTTCGGTGATCGTTCTCGCATACGTCCTCAAGGGCGGCCTGAGTTCGGCGATCTATAACGAGGTGTTGCAATTTTTCATGATCGTTTTCGGCATCGCGCCGCTTGCCTATCTTGCTTTGAAAAATGTTGGGGGTTGGGACGGCCTCGTCACGAAGCTTCAGGCCTCTCCGCTCGGCGATGGCTCCATCCATTCGTGGGCGCAGACCGCCACTGGTGATAATCCGATGGGCGTCCCATGGTATGGCATCATCTTCGGCCTCGGCTTTGTGCTTTCTTTCGGTTACTGGACGACGAATTTCGCGGAAGTACAGCGGGCGTTGGCCGCGAACTCAATGGGTGCCGCGCGCCGCACGCCCATCGTCGGAGCAATTCCGAAAATGTTGTTCCCAGCTATCATCATCCTTCCCGGTATGATCGCTTACGCGCTCACCTTGGATGGTGTCTCAAGTGGCTACGCGATTCCCGCAAAGCTTGATGCAAATGGTGTTGCTATGCTCGATAGCGCGGGCAGAACGGTGATGAATTACAATCAGGTTTTGCCCTCGATGATTCTCCACTATTTTCCTAACGGGTTGCTGGGACTCGCGCTTACCGCGCTGATGGCGTCTTTCATGTCCGGCATGGCGGCGAACGTAACCGCCTTCAACACGGTTTGGACATACGATCTCTACTCGCAAATGACGGGCGGCAAGAAGACCGACCGGCAGCTTTTGAACATGGGCAAGTTAGCCACCATCGCCGGCATCATTCTGGCCATGGGCTGCGCACTGATTGCGGCGAAGTATAACAACATCATGGCGATTCTTCAATTGGTCTTCGGCTTCGTGAATGCACCGTTGTTCGCTACTTTCCTTCTCGGCATGTTCACCAAGCGTTCCAACAATGCGGGCGCATTCTGGGGCTTGTTGATCGGCACCGGCACCGCAGTGGCATTCCATGGCTTGTCTTGGGTCACCGGCAACGATCCCGGGGTCAAAGGCGCTTGGATTTCTCAAGTGTTCGAGTATCCAAAAGATCTCTCTCAAAGCTTCATGGTAGCCATCGTCGCTTTCAGCGTTACTTTCGTGGTCAACGCTGGCCTTTCACTCACCTCTGGGCGCAATAAAACGGATGAGGAACTCGCCGGTCTGGTTTATTCTCTCACTCCCAAACAACTGTCAGGTCACGAAGCATGGATCATGCGGCCAGCAGTGCTTGGAACCATCGTCATGATCGCTGCGATTATTCTCAATTACATCTTCTGGTAACTCATTTAACCCACTACTTCCATGGACCTTCGTCTTCCCATCGGCATTATCTTCACTCTCTATGGCCTGATCCTAACCGGGTATGGCTTCTTCACAAAAGGGGGTGAGATGTATAGCAAATCCCTAGGGATTAACATCAACATCATCTGGGGAATCGTCCTGCTCGTCTTCGGGTTGGTCATGTATTTCTTCTCCAGATGCGGAAAGAACAAGAATACCTAACGGACTCCTTTGTAAATATTCACGACACCGAAAGTGAAATTTACACTCTGTTTACAGACATAATCGCGATGTCTGGCAATCTGGATGAGTGAAAAGGATTCAACTCTGCATTCGGATTCTCGCTTGGTTGGCGCTGGTGCTTTTCTCCGGTTTGCTGATTTATAACAGTCTTCCGTATTTCAACGCGCCGCGAACGCATGCGTTTGTTTGGGAAAAAGGACAGCTTGCGGAGCGGCCTGTCTGGTTGATCAGCTTGGTTGTTCACGTCATCGCTGGAGTGGTGTGCTTGGTTTCTTCCTTCCTGCAATTTTTCCGGCCGCTGCTGCGTCGAGCTCCGTGGCTGCATCGTTGGTTGGGTCGGATCTATGTTTGGAGTATTCTAGTGTTCGTCTCACCGACAGGATTTTACCTCGCATTTTTCGCCCATGGCGGATGGTTGGGGACGATGGGTTTTATGATCTTGGGTGTGCTGACCACGTGGACGACTTGGAGGGGTTGGATGGCGATGCGTCGCCATCAAGTTCAGGAGCATGTGATGTGGATGATTCGATCCTTCGCGATGATCACCACGGCTCTAACATTTCGCATCGAACACATCGTGTTCCAAGAGATTGGCCTCGCGGCTGAAACCGGATTTCTCGTCGCACTCTATCTAAGTATCACCGGTAACGCGTTTGTTGCTGAATGCCTGCTTTGGAGAATCCGAAGGAAGAAAAACAAAACACATAACCTAATAAAAAACTATGAAACCAAAACTGTCATTTCTGTGTCTGTTGCTATCAGCTAGTGCTGTATCCATCGTGCCAGTCATTTCTCAAGATGCGGTAAAACCTGCTACTAAAACCGAGGCGCAACTGCTGCAAGAAAAGCAACAAGCATGCTACCTTGCTGTCGAGAGCCAGATTCTCAGATACATTAATCCTGAGGTATCCCGCGCAGATCGGTTTTCTCGAGTTCTACGGCCTCAGCTAATGGAATACTACACTCACAAGATCTTAGGTGAAAACGCAAAGGGCATGATCGAATTCCAAGTCATTCACATCAATCGAATGATCACGACACCTACTCAAGTCGTTGTCGCCACGGGGACGTTTGAAAGCAAAACCGGTGCACTTTTGCTGAAGAATGAACAAAGCGGAGAATCTGTCATCGCCGCTGAGCATCCCTTGCTAAAAAAGAAATCAAGTACTTGATTTAGGTTTGTCTTGCGAGGCAGCGGGGCGAAAGACAGCTTATAGGAATGATGCAGCGAATGATCTTTTCCACATTTTTATGGCTTCTAGTCGGGTCATCTATCTCGGTCGCAGTTGAATTGGATTTACCTAAAGATTCCCGAGTGGTGTTGCTCGGCAATGGGCTCGGTTCGCGGATGCTTCGCTATGGCCATTTTGAGACAGAATTGCATCGGCGCTATCCCGAACATCATTTGGTGATCCGTAACCTCTGTGACGAGGGTGATACCCCAGCATTTCGTCCCAATGCAGGGAGGAAAAGTCCATGGGCATTTCCCGGCGGGGAAAAGTTTTTTCCACTGGTGGAATCCAAGGACAGGTGGGGCGGTAATTCTGGCGACGGGAGTTTTCCTGAGCCGGATGCTTGGTTGAAACAATTGAAACCGGATATCATCATCGCATTCTTCGGGTATAACGAATCGTTCGATGGACCGGCGGGGTCGGCAAACTTCAAGGCGGAGTTAGAGGCTTTTGTGGAGCACACGCTGAAGCAGAAATATAACGGCAATACCGTTCCGAAACTGGTGCTAGTTTCGCCGACAGCGTTTCAGGATTTATCGGCTCTCTATGCGACACCGAAGGGGACCACGCAGAATACGAATTTGGCATTGTATACGAAGACGATGGAGGATGTAGCTGCGGCGCATCAGTTGCCTTTTGTGAATTTGTTTGCACCCACCAGTGCATGGTTCGCGGCGAGTGAAAAACCGCTGACCCGAGATGGCGCGTTACTAACCGATGAAGGCTACGCGAAGTTGGCGCCGGTGCTGATCGATCAACTTTTCGGGACCCGCAAGCCGGTATCGAAGACGAACATGACCGAACTGAAAAAGGCCGTTGATGACTTCACTTGGATGTGGCTGAACTACTACAAAATTCCCAATGGAGTTCACGTGTATGGACGGAGACACAGGCCATACGGACCAGAAAACTATCCTTCGGAACTCCGCAAACTGGAGCAGATGGTGAACATTCGCGAACAAGCGATCTGGGCATTGGTGGAGGGCAAGAAATTCGATGTTGCGGCGGCCGATGCTAAAACCGAAGTGCTACCAGTCATCGGAAAGGAGGATCCGAATATCAAATACCTTTCAGGCGAGGAATCTTTGAAAACATTGGCGGTTCCCCCCGGCTATAAAATTGAACTGTTTGCAGATGAAGCGAAATTCCCAGATTTAGCAAACCCAGCGCAGTTATCGTTTGATAATAAAGGGCGGCTTTGGGTGGCGACAATGCCTTCGTATCCACACTACAAGCCGGGTGATCCAATGCCTAACGACAAGTTGATCATTCTTGAAGACACTAATGGCGACGGTAAGGCTGATAAGCAGAAAATTTTCGCTGATCAGTTGCATCTACCTATGGGTTTTGAGTTTTCTCACGATGGAGTCTATGTAGCTCAGAGCACTTCACTCATATTTTTGCAGGACACAAATGGTGACGATAAAGCGGATGTCCGCGATATCGTAATGAGCGGTTTCGACGACCACGATACGCATCACGCGATCTCGGCTTTTTGTGCCGATCCATCGGGTGCTATTTTCATGGCCGAAGGCACGTTTTTGCGGAGTCATATCGAGACGGCCTATGGCCCAGTCCGCAGCTCTAACGGTGGATTTTTCCGTTACAATCCTGAACGGCGGCATTTGGAAAGAACGGTGCGCCTCTCGATTCCCAATCCGTGGGGCATTGCCTACGATGAATGGGGTCAGGACTTCTTTTCTGATACCTCGGATCCGCCAGTGCGCTGGATGCTGCAAGGCTCCGTGCAAGTGCCGTTTGGCACCTTTAATCCGACACCACCGAATCTACTTTCGGTGTTAGTGCGGCCCACGGCTGGTTTGGAATTTGTCTCAAGCCGTCATTTTCCCGATGAGGTGCAAGGCGATCTGTTGATCAATAACACGATTGGTTTTCAAGGCATGAAACAACACACGATGGTGGACGAAGGCACAGGTTATGTGAGCAAGTTCCGGCAGGATTTAGTCAAAGGAACCGATACGAATTTCCGCCCAGTGGATATGGAGTTCGCGCCCGATGGCTCACTGTATTTGGTTGATTGGCACAATGCCCGAATCGGTCACATGCAGCACAGCGCGCGCGATCCGAATCGGGATCATACGCATGGCCGCATTTTCCGCATCACCTATCCAGCACGCCCGCTGGTCACTCCCGTGAAGGTGGCCGGAGCGTCGATCAAAGAGTTGTTAGATAATCTTAAAGTTCCCGAATACCGCACTCGTTATCGTACTCGCCGTGAGTTGCGTGGAAGAAAGGATGCCGACGTATTGGCGGGAGTGAATCAATGGGTGCAAAGCCTCGATAAAGCGGATGCCCGCTATGAGCACAACCTTGTCGAGGCAATGTGGGTCACGTGGGGGATTAATCAAGTGAGCGAACCCATTGTTCGGACACTTCTACAAGCCAAAGATCCCAAGGCGCGCGCTGCAGCTGTTAGGGCGTTGCGTTACAATTCCCATCAAATTCCTCAACATGCCGAACTGCTCAAAAGTGCTACCGCTGATGAACATGGTCGCGTTCGATTAGAGGCGATTGTGGCAGCATCATGGTTGGAAGCCTCCGCAGGACGTAGTGTCTTAGAAGCGGCCGCTGCTTACAAACCGACGAGTGGCGAAGCCATGGATAAATGGATCGATCCCGTTTTCCAAACTGCATCCTCGTTCTTGAATGGTCAGCAAATTAAAGACGAAGCACCGACGGTCTTTCAAACTCAACTCACTGGACCCGCTAAAGAGCAATTTCTCCGCGGCGCAGAAGTGTACCTCCGCGATGGTCATTGCACGACGTGTCACCAAAAAGACGGCAACGGTCTACCCGCTGCGCAATTCCCGCCGCTGGCTGGAAGCGAATGGGTGCAAGGCAGCGAAGATCGCCTCGTCCGCCTAACCCTGCACGGCATCATCGGCCCGATCGAGGTCAAAGGAGTGAAATATCCGGGAGCTGTTCCCATGACGCCGTTCAAGTTTTTGAGCGACGCGGAAGTGGCCGATGTTCTCACCTTCGTGCGCAACTCCTTCGGCAACAAAGCCGATCCTGTTAGCCCGCAAACCGTTCAGAAAATTCGCGCGGCGACGAAAGACCAGCCAACTTTCTATCAGGCATCCGAGTTGAAGGAATAGACAGATTATTGCTATAGATTGGGGGGAGTCAGTTTAGCGCTTGGCAAACGCCCCAGGGCGCGGGTGGCGCTCCGGAATATCAATGGATGTCGCTTGCGGCGGTCTGGAGAGCTTGAACTAACGGAGCGTGGAGCGGGTGACCGCGTTTTTCCATCTCCTTTGCGTATTGGGTGTAGGGCGGTTTTTTGTCGTCGGGTTTGAACTGAGCCATCACATAGCTGTGTAGATCAATCACGGGAACTTTGTGCTTTGTCATCACGCGGGTGGCGATGACGTTGTATTCCTGTTCCGCATTCGCGTCGAAACGATTGTGTTCGAAGCTTGGGAAGAAATGGATGTTGGCCATGGGTGTAGTGCTGCCCCAGATCAGTTTGGCGTTGGTTTTTTTCAGGCGTTGCACCAATGCATCGAGTTGCTTCTCATATTGAGCGGGTGTGGAAACACGCACGCCGCCGGCGTCTTTGCTCATGACGCGGAATTCACGGGTCGCGGGATCTTTGTAACACAAATCGCCCATGCCGAAATTGAAGTAGATGATATCCCATTCATTTTTCCCAAGCAGTTGATCGATCTGTGTCAGCGCGCTGCCGCTGTCCTCGGCCAGGATGTTCTGCGGAAACTGGATGCTCATCTGCTTGCCAAGTTCCTTGGCTGCCGCTTGGACGATGGTCTTATGGATGGAGTCGCCGAGAAACAACACCTGTGGAATCTTCTTTTCCTGAGCCGAGGCTGAAGCAAGCAACAGCAGGCAGGCTGGAATGAGGATTTTTTTCAAAAGATGCGACATCATGTTAGGCGCGGATTTCGGTGAGTTCGCCGGTGCTGTCGGCAAACTTTTCGGTGGGAACATCAACCGCGTTCAGCATCGACACAAATAAGTTAGAGAGCGGTTTTTTGCGTTCGCCTTCGAAGTTGTGGAGGTTGCCGTGTTTGAATCCGAGCTTGTTTCCGCCGGCGATCTGGATGGGGTAGTCTTTGGTGCTGTGCGAGGCGTGCGGGTGAGCCGATCCCCAGAGCACGACGGTGTTATCGAGCATGTTACCGTCGCCATCGGGGGTGTCGCGCAGGCGTTTGAGGAAGTAGGCATGCTGCTCGGCCCGCCATTTTTCCCATTCGCCTGAGCCGTTTACCGGGCGCTTGTGGGCGATGTCGTGAGTGCCTCCGGTGTAGCCGAATAATTTGTTAGGGAAATTGCTAACGAGGTTTCCAGTGGAGTGTTCGCTTTCGGTCATGAAGGTGGCGAAGCGTGTGGAATCAGTCTGGAACGCTAGATAGATCAGATCATACATGCAGCGCAGATATTCGCTTGGGTGTTGATAGCTGGCTTCGAGGTTGAGGCCTTTGGTATCGATTTTAGGTAATTCTTCATGAGTCCACTTGCTGGTGCGTTCGACGCGTTGTTCGATGGCGCGAACGGAGTCGAGATACTCATTCATTTTCTGGCGATCTTCGGTGCCGAGTTTGCCGTGCAGGGATTTGTAGTTTTCCATCATCAGATCCAGCACACTTGCTTCGCGTTTCAGGCGGGCGCGCACGTCGTCGACGCTTTGGTTGGCGTAGGGGCGGAACAGTCGGTTGAAAACTTCCTGTGGCTTTTCGATTGAGGGAATGGGTTGTCCCGGTCCGTAATGGGAGAGGGTTTTGGACATGCCGTAGGAGCCTGTTCCTCCTTCGCTACCCAGCACTAAAGACGCATAGCGGGTGTGGTGGCCGTTGATTTTAGCGGCGAGTTGATCAATGGAAATGTTGTTCGTTTTCTCCGAGCCGGACATGTCGGCACCGGTGCCGAAGACATCGCCGCTGCTGTGTCCGCCGAGGCCGTATCCGCCTGGGTGATCGAGGCCGCGGAGGTAGGTGATCGAGTCCTTGACCTCTTCAAAAGGTGCGGAGGCCTTGTTGAGTGTTAGAGCGCCTGAATCGTGGCGCGGATACCAACTCCATTCGTGTGCTTTTCCATCCGGAGTGATTGGATCATAGACACCGTAGGCGATGTAACTGATCAACATCCGTTTCGGTTGCAGTTTTCTAGGAGTAACACCGGCAGCCCAGCTCATGCTGTTGAGAAATGGCAGGGCAAGAGCAATGCCTCCGCCGCGCAGGACATCGCGTCGATTCATGTGGTGAGATTTCATGGTCATGGTTTTGGAGTTTTGATTGGAGTTCTGAAAAGTTCGCTGCGGCAGATATCGATGATTATGTCTTGGAAGCGGTGGTCGGTTTCTTTGGATTGTTTGAGTAGGTCTTCCACGGCGTAGCGGTCGTGGTAGGTGAGTGAGCGACCCATTCCATAGTTGAGAAGGCGGCGGATGACGTTTTCGGCGATTTCCTCTTTCTGATCCTTGAGAAGATAATCCTTAAGTTCTTTCATGCCAGCAACTTTCGGGCCGTTAGGCACACTTGCGGCGGCATCGACTGGCACGGTATTGACGGTCTTGAGGTATTCTGAGTATCCGGCGAGAGTGTGATCGGTCGTTGAGCTGAAACCGCGGATCGTAGCACCGTTTTTAGGGATCTTAGGTTGGAACTGACCGATTGCATTGTATTCTTCGAAAGGAATTCCCCATGGATCGAGGCGAACATGGCAGTCATTGCAGGATTCCACGGTGCGGTGGATGCGCAGGAGATCTTTGATGGTGGTGGCGTTTGCGACTTCCTCGCCCGCGGTATCGGAAAGGGCTGGCACCTCGGCTGGGGGCGGTTTCACTTCATCGCCTAAAATCGCCTCGCGCAGCCAGACGGCCCGGTAAATGGGATGCGGAGCGGAGCCGGTTCCGTTACCGACGAGCACTGATCCCTGAGTAGGAAGGCCACCGAGCGCGGCATCGGGTGCGATGGGGACCGCACGAAAATTTATACCCTTCACTCCGTCCACTCCGTAGTGCGCGGCCAAGGGTTCATTGAGCCATGCGAAGTCGGAATCGACGATGTCGAGCACGCTGGCATTGCGGCGGACGAGTTCGCCGATGAAGCCCACCGTTTCCTCTAACATGTATTCGCGGATAGTCGGGCGGAAGAGCATTTCCTGGCCTAAACGCTCACCGTTATGCACGGTGTAAAGAAACCGTGGGAAAAGCTTGCGATTGATGTTCACCGCCATGGTTTTCTTGATGCTGAGCCATTGTAAGGTGAAATTCTCAATGAAGTGCCGGGCGCGATCGTCCGCGAGCATGCGGCGCACTTGCGCTTCGATCACATCAGGGTTGTTGAGTTTTTTCTTAGCAGCCAGAGCGAGCAGTTCGTTGTCCGGTGGGCTGCCCCAGAGGAAATAGGAAAGCCGTGAGGCGAGTTCGTCATTGGGAGTGGTCACTTTATCGGCCGCTACTGTGTGATACAGGAACTGTGGTGAAATGAGAACCATGGAGAGCGTTTCACGGATCCCCGCCTCAAATGTATCGAACTCGGGTTTGAGAAGCTGATAGATTCCAAAAAATCTTTCCAGCTCTTCTTGGCTCGCTGGGCGGCGGTAGGCGCGGGTGATGAAATCGTTCAATACACTTTTGACGTAAGCATCGGGATCGGTAGATCGCAGGGGCGATTCAGGAAGGATGCGAGTGTGGTGCTTGGGAGGCCAGACATCGATCACGGGCGACTCGAAAGTGATCGAGCGCAGCACGACTCTTGGAATTGCGAACTGCCATGAGTCATCAAAAGCACTGGTGCGGTGGTCGTTGAGCTGGCCGTTGTCGAAAAGGTTCTGCGCGTAGATATGCATGGTGTTAGGCTCTTGTCCCTTGGCAGTGACTTGTCCGATCTGGATGGGGTGATTTTCAATGCGCCCACGAAATTCGAATTCCTGCAACGAATCGGCATTGTTGCTCAATTTTACTATCCCGACTGGTGCTAAGTCTCCCGTGCCAGCGTCGTGGCGTAAAATGCTTCCCATGATGATGCGGAGCGGGACTTCCTGATAACCCGTAGGTAGGATCGCGGCGGCTTTGATGCGGATGCGATACTCACCGGTTTTAGGCCACGAGTTGATTTGCACACCTTTGTCTCTGAAAACGCCGACCTCGTCAGCTGGCGTGGTGGTGAATGGAGTTGCGTCTGCTTTGAACGTCCATTCTTGGCGATGTATCTCGGGTTTGGCGGGATCGACAATTGCGCTGGCCATGGCGCGCCGCGCGGTTTTGAGATAGTGATCCAATTGCTCCGGTCCTAACAGCATGAACTCGGCGCTGTTATTGAAATGATATGGTTTTTCAGGATCCTGGGGGAGGTCATGAGTGTAATCGAGGTCGATACCTAACAGATCATGCATCGTATTTTGATATTCGAAATTTGTCAGTCGCCGGGCGAGAGGGGTGGATTCCACGCGGCTGGCTTTAGCCACATAATCCTGCATACCTTTATCGATCCATTTTTGTAAGGCATCACGTTCGGCAGCGCTTGGTTGCTTTTCATCTTCGGGTGGCATGTCGCCGTGTTTCAAAACATCAAGAATGGTTTCCCAGCGTTCCAACTCACCGCCGGCACCGGAAGCGAGATCGCCATCCAGTGTGTGTAGGGTGATCTTGCCCTTACTCTTTTCTGGTCCATGGCACTTGATGCAATATTGCTCAAAAAACGGTTTCACCGAATCCTTGTATCCACTGCCGCCGTGCGGAATCTCCGCTGCAGGTAGTGCGCAGACCATGCACGCCGTGATGGTTGTGACCCACTGACTCAGAAGGTTGGTCTGAGACTTGATCTGTCTTGTAAATGATGGTTGGAAAAGGTTCATCGGGTTTGTTGGATCCGCAGGTTGTGAGCTTTTTACCAGATAGAGGGTAGAAAGATTTCATGAATCGAAAGATTTAAATATTTCAACGTGTAACTAATTCGGGCAGGATTAAAGCATGGAAATACACCGACTTAAAAGCAAGGTAGAGCAAGTGGCGGATTACTTGCGGGAAAATATGGCGCACGGCAGGTGGGGGGTAACCATGCCCGGCCGCAACGCGCTTGCCAAAGAACTCGGCATCAATGGAAAGACCGTGGAAGAGGCATTGCGGCAGCTTGAGCGGGAAAAAATTCTCATTCCTCAGGGTATCGGGAAGCGGCGTAAAATTTCGATTTCGAAAGCGGATAGCTCTCCTTCTCTTCGCGTAGCCGTGTTGAACTACGAACCGGAG
>JANMGO010000071.1:0-11892 GCA_031374665.1 Akkermansiaceae bacterium
GCTCGGCCAGTTCAAAGACGATCCCGCAAAGTTCTCTCGCGACTTCGGCATGGCCGCCCTCTACGGCATCGAAGCATGGGCGATCAGCGCGATCCTGCTCATTCCCATCCTCTATTACATCTCCCTCCCCCTCCTCAAAAAGTTGTTAGCGAAACTCTCACGTTCCGCAGCGTCACGCGAAGATCGTCAGGAAGCATAAAGCCCAACAATTTCCCTCTTTGACTTTCATCATTCCGAACTAACTTCTTATCCATGTCCGAAGCACTATCCAACGCCGTCAGCCTCCATCCGTATTTCAAGATCCGTGAGGGAAATCTCGAAGCCTTCACCGCGCTCATGCCGGCATTCATTGAAAAAACCGCCACCGAACCTGCCTGCTTGTATTACGATTTCAGCCGCAACGGCGACATCGCCTTTTGCCGCGAAGCCTACATCGGCGCTGAAGGCGTTCTTGCCCACCTGGGAAACGTCGGCGAACTACTCGGAAAATTCCTCGAACTTTCCGATATCGCCCGCCTCGAAATCCACGGCCCCGCCGCAGAAATTGAAAAACTCCGCACACCTCTCGCCGATCTCAATCCAGATTTTTTCATCCGTGAAACTGGATTGTTGAATCCTCACAGCTAAACCATTTTCCTTGCCGCACTGATGACTCTCCTTAGGGTCGCTCTAATGAAAATGATGAACGGGAAAAGATTCGGCATCTTGATGACTCTCGCCGGAGTCGTGACGCTTATCGGCAGCGGTTGTTCTAAGCCGGTAGAGAAAAAAGAAACTGCCAAAAAGGAAGATCCACTCAAAGTGCTGATCGTCACCGGTGGTTGTTGTCATGACTACGTCTTTCAATCCGCCGCGATGATCGCTGGGATTCCGAAACACGCGAAGGTCGATATCCATTTGGTGAACGAAGGCAAAGGCACCGACGCGCAGATCCCTCTTTATGACGATCCGAATTGGGCGAAGCCCTACGATGTGGTCATCCACAACGAATGTTTCGCCAACACCAAGGATGAAGTTTACATCCGTAAAATCACCGAGGCCCACAAAGCCGGAACTCCGGCGGTGGTGGTGCATTGCGCGATGCACACCTACCGCTCAGCACAGATCGATGACTGGCGTGAGTTTCTCGGAGTAACCAGCACTCAACACGAGCATCAGAGCAAATACCCGGTGAAAGTCGTTGGCTCCGATCATCCGATCATGAAGGATTTTCCAACCGACTGGATCACACCGATGGATGAGCTTTACATCATCACCAAGGTCTGGCCGAAAACCACGGCGCTCGCCACTTCAAAGAGCGAAAAAACTGGAGAAGAGTATCCGGTCATTTGGACCAACGACTTCCATGGCACGCGCGTCGTCGGTACAACCTACGGTCATACCAACGAAACGTTTAGCGATCCGGTTTTTATTAAATTACTGGCCGACGCCGTAGTCTGGGCCGCAGACAAAGATTAAAGCTTACGAACGACGAGCACGCGGCGATCTAACACCATTTGCTCTTCTGTTCCCGTAGGAAAGGTCGGGTACATCTCGCCATAGCCATGAGCACTCAATGCGGAAGCTGGGACTGAATACCGTTGGGTTAGTTCCTGATGTGTTCTGCGAGCGCGGTCGGCAGACAGCGTCAGGTTGAACTCATCAGTACCGTCCGTACTGGTATGACCTTCGATATCGAATATCGCGGTGGGATTGGTTTTGAGAACTTCCAAAATAGCTGCGGCTGTTTCCTCAAGCGCCACGCGTGATTCCACATCTAACAATTTTGCAGTTTCTTTCTCAAACAGGACAGGAATGGTGATGTAAGGGAGCTCCCGACCCTCTACGATCACCACGTTGCGTTCTACGTTATAAACCCGGCGCGGTTGCCCTGGAACGTCCACGAAACTTTTCGTTTCTGTGGTCTCCACGACACTGCCTGGCTTTGGCACGACCGGAACCACATCACGAGGCACGACCAAGAGGTGACGCGTCGCCAATGCTGAATTCTGCACCGGTGGCGGAGTGACCTCAATGATGGTCTTCGTTACGACCTCTACGGGTGGCGCAGGAATGACAGCTTCTTCGACGACGATTTGTGCAACCGCCGATTGAATCGATGCGACCGCGATGAGATAGGCGTATTTGCTTTTCATATAATGGATGAAATTTTAGTTTTTGAATAAAGGGCAGCGGGAAGATTAATCGCAGCAACCTTTGGAATCGTGATCCTTCAACACTTTTTCAACGGCTTCGCGAGTTTCGCCGGTGCGCCTTTGAATCCGTCCGATCAATTCTTCCTCTTTGCCCTCTACGTATTGGAGATCGTCGTCTGTAAGGTCTGCCCATTTCTGTGTCAGCTTGCCCTTCATGATGTTCCAATTGCCTTTGATTTGTAGTGTGTTCATAAAATTTTCTTTCGTGTGTAGTGAGAGTTCTAATCCATACGACGCAGAATAATTCCTTGCCGCCGTATGACTCATGAAGCTACGCCCTTGTCCCATTTGGTCTATGGGTTGATTCCCTACCGAGGGTTTTTTGGCGGTAAAATAGAATTAAAATCCCGAGAGATCCGAGTCCATCCAATGACAAGCTTTTAGCTCATTGATGGTTAGACGGTATTCTCCGCCAAGCTCATCGCGTGTGACTTTCACACGCACTCTGACGAAACCATCTGGATCAAGAGACTTAAGTTCACCATGACCCACCGCTTGATTTTTTTCTAGGAGTTCGAAAGCCGATTCTAACAACTGTCCTTCATTAGTCGTCGAGTCGATTGAGATAACCGGCGACTCTGAAGTTATCTCCTTCGGTTTACCCCAAGCAGATGTAGCCAATACGATCATCATTCGTTGTCTTCCCAACTTCGGAGCTTGATCATCTTTGTGCTGTCTTACTAGCAAGCGAAACTCTGCTTGATCTAATTTTCCCTGACCGGCGAGAAACAAGCGCCAAGAAGCCTCGCTGTACCTGATGAAATGGGGCCAATCTAATTTCCATCCATCCGATCCTTTCCTAAAAACGGCATCGAACTCGTTTTCTCCGCCCGCATCTTTCCAATGGGTGAGAACGATCCATTCGTTACCGAGACGTATCCATTCTTGTCCGGTTCTTTTCAGCGAATTCACATTAACCTGTTGAATTTCTTGGTTCTTGTAAAAAGCCTCCATTAAGAATTTTAACTCCGCAGACCTAGCGACATGCAAACTACGATCTTCCAATGTCGTGGCGGATAAAAAACCGTGCATCACTCGGTCACATTCAGGCAAAACCTGATTTAAAATCTGCGTCCGATCCTTTTTAGAAAGACTTTTATCAAGATCCATCACTCCTAAGTCTCTCGGCTTAGTTGGCGCACTTTTAAGAAAATAACTTAGCCCAACCACACCCAACAAAAGTAAGATCCAAATCAGAGCAAACCGAAAAACAGTTCTGCCTCGATGCGTCTTTTCAGCCGAATCTCTAGTTAGATTTTTGGCCTTCTCACCTGTCTTGTGAAAACTTGCAACTTTAGCCGATGCCACTGGAGTGATAGAATTCACAACCGGCCACAATCCCACGCTTGGCTTACGTTGGCACACTCCGCATTGGCGATCTTCGTCAAAACCAAAGTCAGATTGAAACAATGCACCGCAATGCCCACAATGATACCAAGCATCTTTCTGATTCGTGTTCATAGCGTTGTTTGATCAAGCCAATTCTCTGCAATGAGACGTTTGATGATCCATTGTACTTGAAGGGTTTCCTTATCCCCTCGTTCCAAGTTCAGAATGACTTTAGCCTCCGACTGAGATTCTCCGGTGATCGGGCTGGTCGCGAATAGTGCCAATATTGCCTTATCAACTTCGCTACCTTTTTCCGTGTATGCCCATATCGATGCTTCCTTATCAGGCGACGCAATCAGGAATGAATGATAACGGCTCTCTGGTAATTGAGTGGTGAAAAAATCTGAAGGAGAAATCCATCCTCGAATCTCACTTCCATTTCCCTCAGCGATTTTCAGATCAGAAAAATTAGCCGTTCCATATCCAGTTGTAGCCTTCCAGTCCATTTTAAGTTCCGAATTCTCATATCGGAAATAAGCGATGAACTTAGAGAAATCGTGGTTCACGCCTTTAAGTTCGGCGTAAAATGTCGAACCACTCTGATATGTTTTCCACAACGATGCATCCGATGGCACCCATCCACTTCTGACATTTGCGGGTTTCCATACATCTTTTGCGAGTGGAGTGTTTCGTTCACTGAAATAAATCGATTTTGAAAAATCATCCACGCTAGTCGAATGGATATAATTTTTGAAAATATGTATCGCATCTTTATTGCCATTCGCAAGTTGGCTCAATTCTCCTATTTCCTCACTTGGCTTTTTTTCTACACTAATCGGCACAGATTTTATGGAGTTTGATTTATCATTTTTCCTAACAATTTCTTCATCGAATAATTTGGTCAAAAGAATCGTTGAGCCGATAAGAAGGATGATGCCAAATGCCGTATATAACATCCAACGAAACGAGACAGCTTGTTGATTCGTGCCCCAGTCATCACGTTCTCCAATAGTAAACCGATCTTGGTGCCCAGTGACTTGATATTTCTGAACGGCATCATCACCGAGCTTCACCTCTTCCATTATATGAGCTGCCTGAAAATTATCTCTTTCCGATACGGAACGCTCTGAACGCTCTATACGCTCCACATTAACATTGATAGAGAGCGAGGATTTAACATGAGGCCCGTCACTGATTAATACTGTGGATCCAGTGGATCGCTCGGAATCAATTAATTTGTATGCTGTAATGCTCACATCTGCCCTAGGCACTTTTGGTGCATCTGATCTACGGGGAGGTAACTGGGAATTGAATACCTGATTCACGTCTAGAACATCCCAATCATCATCAGGCGAAACCGCCGGAACATGATTATTGGGATCTTCTTTATCAGGATTCATTTAGCACTTTTTTCAATATTAGAGTCTCAACTCTGAAAGTCATTCACGCAAGTTATGAGAAACTCGAACTGAAATTTTCAATATCCGGATGCGAGCCTCAAAATCAAATTCTGTGCAGCGCGTTCAAAAGCATCTGGCAAAGCATTTTGGCGAGCCGTCTGTAAATTTGAATCCACGAAGAATGTACTTTGTCCCGAGCTGCTTCCGCTAGCCAGCAGTCGAGTGGGGTCACGAGCATCCATTAAACGCCAAGAAATACGGACCGTATTTGTGAGCTCTTCAGCGGCCATGGCGTCAAGCCTTGATCCCCTCAGTGGGCTATACTCAATCGATGCAACTTCACCCTCAAGAATCGCATCTGCACGATCCAAATCGGAGAGACGATACGTTCCATTTTGTACGACGGCAGCTGTGACTGCAGATGTCGCAATGGCCTCCGCTCTAGGATGTAACGTTCCATTTACAAGTATCGAAACTGAAATACGCTCGACTGAAGCAAGAGAAGGCGGCTTCGCACCGCCGAGTTGGTATCCCGCGCAAGAACTCAATATTACGCTCAACAAAACCAATAATTGAAATTTCATAGATTTGATTATCGCAAGTTATTCACCGAGCTCTTTCAGACGAGCAACAGCCTGATCGTGAGCGCTGCCAGACTTGGAGCCTTTGACGATATTCCGGTAATACACTTTGGCGGATTCAATTTGCCCGGTTCGATCATAGAACTTAGCGATCTCAAGTGAACTATCCAGATCTCGACTTTTTAGATTACTTAACAAGCGTCGTGCCTCCGCATTTTTCGAATGGCTTGGATATTGAAGCAAGTAATCATTAAACGCCTCACCTGCGAGATCAAGAGTCGCTTGGTTGTGATTACCGCTATCCGCCTGCTCAAGAAGCACGATACCTACGCGGAAAAGTGCTTCAGCTGCCTGGCGAGTTTCCGGTTGATCCCGGACTAGCTTGCGATATGCATCGATCGATTCTTTGTAATCTTTTTCACTCTGATAAAGCTCACCAATTTTAAATTGGGCGTTCGCTGAAATTTCGGAGCGTGGTGCGTTGTCACGCAGCTGACCCAACATCTCAACAATCTGCTTAGTGGAAATTTTTGCTTTAAGACCGAGGAACGACGATTTCACTTTCCCATCAGCTGCTGACTGTGCCATTTGCACTTGGCTGTTGAGAGCCTTCGAATACAAATTGCTACTCTGATAGCGTTGTAAGAATTGCTGATAGGTTTTGAAGGATTTCAGTGTGTCTCCCTGTTGTTCTAAAATCTCCGCTTGGCGGTATCTGGCCTGGCCTGACGATGGAGACATGGGGAAATCATCAGCAGCTTCTGCATAGATTTTTACCGCTTTGTCTGGCTTACCTGCGTCATCCAAGGATTTTGCTTTCTGATAAAGCGCTTCTCCTTCTCCTGATCCTGACCCTCCTTGCATGGTGCCAGCTAACCCAATGGTTCCCTCGTCACTTCCGCAAGAAACTACGAAAAAGGAACCAGTCACAATCAGAGCGACCATCGAAAAACGTTTTGTCATGCCCGAACCATAGAAGCTTTGGTGAGACGTGAAAGCGGAAATTGCACGAGTTGAAAGAACTTAACTTTTCCCTAATTCCTTAGCGCGAGCGACCGCCGCACTCACTGCAGCAATGAAGGATGAGCGGATTGCTCCCTCCTCTAACGCTGCCAGACCTGCAATGGTAGTGCCTCCGGGCGATGTCACCATGTCTTTGAGAATAGCGGGATGCTGCCCTGTTTCCAAAACCATCGCAGCAGCACCCGCCACGGTTTGAGCCGCCAGCTTCAAAGCATCGGCTCGCGGCAGACCCGCTTGCACGCCGCCGTCTGCCATAGCCTCGATTACCAAGTAAATATAGGCTGGCCCGCTCCCAGAAAGCCCAGTCACCGCGTCGATCAATCTTTCAGGCACCTCCACCGATAACCCCACGGCGCTCAATATAGACTGCACGATCTCACGATCTGCCTCTCCACATTTCGATCCCAGTGAAAATCCCGCTGCGCCTTTTCCGACCAACGAAGGTGTGTTCGGCATCGTCCTCACAAACCGACAAGCCCCACCCGTCAGCTTTTCCATCGTTTCCAAAGTCACCCCGGCTGCGATTGATATGTATAGCTTATCGGAAAATTTTTCTAAATCGGCCGCTTTGATAATTCCCGAAAGATCATGCGGCTTGGTTGCTAGGATTAATACCTCAGATTCTCTTACGACCTCAGCGATCGAAGCCGTATTTCTGGCACCCGTCTGCTCTGAGAAACGCGCTCGCGATGCCTCGGTGCGAGCCACGCCTATTACATCTCTAGCTTGAACCACACCTTGCGACACCGCGCCTTTCACCAACGCCGTCGCCATCTTTCCACATCCGATCACTCCTAACTTCATGAGGAGACAATTAAGAGAAAATCCCTCGTGAGGCTAGCGTCATTTTCCTTGGGAAATCTCAAATTTCAGCCCAGCCTATCTGCATGCCAAAATGGATCACGCTATTGGGATTGCTCGCTTTACACATCCAAGCTTTCTCACAAGAAATCACCCCAGAAAAACCTGCGGATCCGGAAATTCCAAGTGTCGCCGCTTGCATTCCACCATGGATTTCCGCGACGGAAAATCCCAGCTTATTTCCGTTTAGTAAGAGCTTAGCTCTCGCCATCATCGCTGAAAACGAAACCGCGCAAACCCATACTTTACAGGGATTGAATCATCTTCATGGCGGTTGGGATTTTGAAGCGAGCCGTCATTTCGCCGTCGCCATGCAGGCGGATCCTCAATGCCTGATGGCACATTGGGGAATGATCTTGAGCATGCTCGCAACCTCTCCAGAAACCGATTCCTATCGACTTCTCACTACTCAACGTTTGCTTGAACTCGTAGAAAGCGGAGACGGATCTGAGCTTGAGCGCGGCTTCGCATACTGCCTAATCAAATACATCGATGAAGGCCCCAAAGGCGCTGAAATCGCCTTCCATAAGGTTTCCGAAAAATTTCCAAACGACATCCAGTCGGAAATTTTCGCCTCTCTCTTCAGCCGTGGCGGATACGATCTAATGGGTGAAATCACTGCCGCTCAAGCTGCCGCCGAAAAGCGATTACTCAAACTCATCGAGCGCCTGCCCGATAATTCACTTCCTCTACATGCATACCTATTGATCAAAGCGGAAGCGCCAGAACTCAAGTCCTCTCTTGAACTTGCAAAAAAACTCTGCGAACTCACGCCGAAATACCCACCCTATCTGCATCTTCTCGGTCATTATCAATGGCGGAGCGGAGAATTTGCTGACGCGGCATCCAGTTTTTCGCTCGCTGAAAAATATTATTCTGAGTGGATGAAATCTAACAACATCACCCCTGCGGACTGCCCTCAATGGATACTCACTCGGAGCTATCGAGCTATAGCGACCGCCTCCGCAGGAAACACCAAAGAAGCCATCGGCTCTGCGATCGAAATTTCTAAAACTCCGTTGGATACCAAACGCCCACTCGCACCAGGAAACCGCCAAATTCTTTGGGATGCACAAACCCTTCCCGCTCGTATTATCATGCACCGCGCGGGGAAGACCGATCCTACCGAAGCGCTTCTCACCATACCTTCCCCGAAAGCCAGTGAAGACTTTCGTAAACATTCCCTGTCCCATTGGTGGACGGATGGTTTGAGAATCGTTCTTCGAGCTCAACGCATGATGAACGCGGGAGATTTAAAAAGTACTACCGAAACTATCGAAGCCCTGGACTTTCATGGTGCCGCCATGGCGAAACAAAAATCGCTCGCCTCTACCAAGGGCGAATACGCAGAATGGCGCTACGCGATGCTGAATTTAGAGATGCTCACAGCTAACCTACGTGGCCACCTCGCCCAAGCAGGCCCGAAGGAAAACCAAGGCTCTGCATTTAACTGGTTTCGCGCTGCAGCGGATCGACAACGCGCCCCCACCTTGATGCATCCACCTCTCATCCTGACGCCGATGGCCAACCATTTAGGTGATTACTTCCTCTCGCTCAAACAGCCAGCGAAAGCTCTTGATGCCTACCAAGAAGCTATCAATCAATTTCCTAATGAACCATCGACTCTTGAGCGCATCAAAAAAGCGAAGGACGCCGAGTAAGCCTATGCTTTTGCGACACGCGCTTTCACGCGAGCATCGATGATGCCAGCGAGTTTTTCGTCATGTTGAGCACGCAGGAAATCACAGAAATTCGAGGCCACAGCTTCTAAATCTTCATCATACTCTCTTCCAAGCGCTTCAAATCCTTCGAGCGCTTTCTCGAAATGTTTCCGCGCCCAATCCTTATCTCCTGTTTCCAATAGAGCCAGAGCCAGATTGTTGTGCGATTGCGCGGTATCCGGATGATGTTCACCAAATAATTCCTTGCGTGTCTCCAATGCCATCATGTGCATTTCACGAGCTTGCTCCAAATATCCAGCAGCCAGATACACCGCACCTAGATTATTGGAAACCGATGCCGTCTCAGCATGCTTCGCACCAACCACGGAATGCATAATCTCAAGTGATTTCAAAAAGTAATCCTCCGCAGCATCCAAATTGCCAGCCGCCTTAGCCGTAAAACCCAGATTGTTGGTGACCGCTGCGATATCCATCTTTAACGGTGGCTCGTTATTTTCAAAAAAATCAACGGCTGTTCCCCATGAAGAAATCACCCGGTCATAGCGACCCATTCCATCATACGCAGCTCCTAATAAGGCGTATAGCCGACCTAACTGAGCGAATCGATCCCCGCGTCCATCTAACTGATCAATCGCATGCTTAGCATCTTCAAGGGCCTCTGCGTATTCACCCATGTCCATATAAATCCCAGCTCTGTTTTCTAAACTAGATACGAATGCATCAATCGAATCGGGCTCCGGACTCAGCAATTGTTGGCACTTTTCCACTACCGCATTCGCCGCATGCAAAGCCTCCTTGAGGTTCCCTTGCTCGCGCAGAGTCGTCACTCGATCACGCATGATCTGAATCAAATTGGCAGTTGGCTTATCCATAATTGAAGTATTTGAGTCATGCTAAACTTCTTTATCTGAAAATGACTAGCGGAAATCTTTAGCCAGTCGTCAAATCTTCTACCAACTTCTTCCGACTACTCGGCAGCCCGCCTAAATGATCATGTAATGACTGCTCCGCAGCACGATTTTCTCGGGAAACCCCCAGAATCACCGCGAACTGCCGCTCGAAATGCTGCATTGCCCGCAAACTCGCCGCTTCCACATCCAAATAATCTAAACCCCGCCGCAATAAATCAAAAATTTCCGGCTCGGGATGATCAGGCTCCAGCCCCGCCTCGATCAGTTGACAGAAATATCCAGCCATCAAAGTTGTCGCGTAACTCCGCCGCAATCCCTGCCGCCAGTTAGAGATCGATACCTCCCGCAACGCATGCAACTCACCCTGCCGAGCCTTTGCAAACATGATTTCCCCAGAGAAAAACAAATCCAATTTCCCCGAAAATGCACTCTTCGGACGCAGCGCGCCCTTCGCCACAGTCTTAATCAAACCCTCGTCTTCGCTCAACCAATGCACGATCAAACTCGTCTCAGTCAGGCGGGTGGTTCGCATCAGGATCGCTTCGGTGGAAAACACAGGATTAAAAGGAATTGCAGATTCGGCTTGATACGGCTCATTTAGTGCCTTAGCCAAGTTCCAGCAATTATGGGTCAGCAATCAAACAAAATCATCAAACGCCGTCGTCGCGCGGATTATCTTAAGCGTAAACAGGAAGCAGCCAAGCTCGGCGGCATCCTGCCAAAAGTCACCGTCAAAAAAGCCACCCCGAAACCGGCGGTGAAATCTGACGCGCCAAAAGCAGCTCCTGCCAAAAAGGCCGCAGCCAAAAAAGCGCCTGCCGCCAAAAAAGCACCTGCCAAAAAGGCTGCTAAAAAAGTCGCCAAGAAAACCGACGATAAGTAAGGACAACCCAACTTTTATCTACCAAGCCGGCTCTCCCACAAGGAAGCCGGCTTTTTTCATGCCCAGCGAAAATTTCCGCTTCCCTCCAACGCCGCCTCACCTACCCTCCCGCCCGTTCCCTGTCTTCTTTGGAATTTAAAATTTAAAATTTAGAGTTTATGAAAATCGTCGTCGCATACTCGGGAGGTCTCGATACCTCAGTTCTCCTCCTCTGGCTCAAAGAAAAATACAACGCGGAAATCATCGCCTACTGCGCAGATGTCGGCCAAGGCGACGAACTCGACGGCCTCGAAGCCAAAGCCCTCTCCACCGGCGCATCCAAATGCTACATCGGCGATCTCAAACAAGACTTCGCCCAAAACTACATTTTTCCCATGATCCAAGCGGGCGCGATCTATGAAGGCCGCTATTTGCTCGGCACTTCCATCGCCCGCCCCTGCATCACCGCAGACATGATCAAAATCGCCATCGCCGAGGGAGCCGATGCCATCGCCCACGGCGCCACCGGAAAAGGCAACGACCAAGTCCGCTTCGAGCTCTCCGCCGCAGCCCTCGCGCCGAACATCAAATGCATCGCCCCATGGCGCGATGCGGAATTCCGCAAGCAATTCCCCGGCCGCGCTGAAATGATCGCCTTCGCCGAGGCTAACAACATCCCGATCAAAGCCTCCATGAAAAAGCCTTACTCCATGGATCGCAACCTCCTCCACATCTCCTTCGAAGCAGGTGCCATGGAAGATCCATGGTACGACGCCACCACCCCAGCGGACACCGATATGTATGTACTTTCGGTTTCTCCTGAAGACGCACCCGACGCCGCCGAATACATCGAAATCCTTTTTGAAAAAGGCAACGCCATCGGCTTGAAACACGCCAACATCGACGCCCTCCTGACCGAGCTCGGCGATATCAAAGCCACCGGCCAACAAGACGGCTACACCCTCCTCAATGCCTACGGCGTCATGCGCGTGCTTAACCTGTTAGGCGGACGCAACGGCATCGGCCGCGTCGATATCGTCGAGAACCG
>JANMGO010000076.1:0-65292 GCA_031374665.1 Akkermansiaceae bacterium
GGAGTTTGAAATCGATGCCAGCGGTTTCGTTTTCTAAGTCTCCGATGACGGGGTAGAAGAAGGCGTGGCCGTTGGGGAGGAATTTGATCGAGCCGGTGAGCGAGCCTTTGGGGGCGGGTTGGGCTGCGGCGGATTTGGCTGGCGCTGCTTTGGCAGGCTCGGATTTTTTGGTTTCAGCCTTGGCTTTGATCTCGGGTTGTTTGACGAGAGAGTAGAGATTTTTCGCGCCGCAGGAGATGACTTTTGCCTCTGTAAGGTCGATAAGGATTCCGGTCATTTCACCTTTGCGGTCGCCGGGAATTTCCAGGGTCTTGGCGATTTGGGTTTTGGAATAGGTGTTGTCCGGATTGGTTCGGAAGAGGGCAAGGATCTGATCGCGCATGGGGCAGTTTTTTCTAATGAGACGTATAGGACAGATGAGACCTATGGGAAAAGGTTAAGGCCGATGTGGTGGATCGACGTTTTCTGGATACTTAGAAGCTAAACGGATCAAAGCCTTCTGACAAGAAGGGGTTTTAGGGGTGTGGCGGCGATGAATTTATTCCAAATCATCAATCGTCAATCTCTTCACTGACTGATCGGTGGCTTTAAAGGTTTTGCCTTAAAGAGCAGTTGGTTTGAAAATATTCATTTATTGCCGAACGTCAAAGAGCACGCAACCCTATCTGCGGGGCGAGTGTCGATAACGGGGTTGGGGTTGGAATTACGGAAAATCATGTAAACAGGGCGGCTGATAAGGGTTGCTGTGTCTCGGCTTGTTGTGCTTTTAGAGTCCCCGGTCTCGCAGTTCAGATATCTTAACCCAGACTGATGGCTCGTCCTTTAGAAATCTATATTCAATCGCCTCATCTGTTATCGATATTACGTCCGGCCATAATCCATAACCGTCGTGTGGGTTTGGTGTTGATCTAGTAGGAAGAGCGAGATCTCGACTGTGATACCGGCTATCTTCTTGGTAGATCAGCGTATAAACGTAATCTGGAGATGCATCCGATATGTCTTCTTCAATAAGAATTGTCATGCCTGTTGGGCTGAAATGAATGCGCTGCGTCTGAACAAAGTCTAGGGTGTTCTCATTGATTATGCTGCGCACAGATATCAAACGCTTGTCGCTCTGACGCTCATGAAGGCTGTAAAATGAAAATGATTCTTCATTACTTTGTGTAGGGCCTTGCGGTCCCTTAACGAAGCGGAGTTGAGTAGTCTTGTCTGGTGAATTCCAGACTTTGTCATGCGTGACTGAGCATGAAACAAGAATCAGTGAAGCAAGAGATAGAAATGTAAATTTGGATTTCATTAATTCTGCACAACAGTCTTATTGAACAGCATGCTGTAATTGTCCTGCATATACAACGCGTTGTATAATACCTACAAATACAACTCTGGAAGGCATCGCTATAAATTGTTCCTTCATAGGATAAATGTTACAAGCAAAGCCGCTTAAATAACTCATTCAGCGGCAACTGCAGACAAATGTAGAAATCGCCGAATTCTGAGTAACGTGCAGAAACTTCATCGAAGCGCATTTCGTAGACGATGTCTTTGATGTCGGAGGTGGTTTTGGAGAGGAGAGTGACGCCCCATTCGTGTTCGTCGAGGCCGGTGGAACCGGTGATGAGTTGGAGGATGCGTCCGGAGTAGGTGCGTCCGACGCGGGCGTGGCCGGCCATGAGGGTGCGGCGTGCTTCGTAGTCGAGGGCATACCAGTTATCGGCTCCGCTGCGGCGTTTGGTCATGGGGTAGAAGCAAACGACTGGCCAATCGGGAAGCTGTGGATAGACGCGGTATGAGCGGTAATGCGCCATGCGATCGTCGAATTCTTTGAGCGCGGCGTTGTATTCCTCGGTGTCTGCGGTGAGGTTTTTTTCGGCGACCAAAGTTTCCGCGATGTATTGCTCGCGGGTGGTGGTGTATTCGGATGGCTCGGTGATGGAGAAATAGGAATACGCAGGTGTTAGAATTTCTGGTCCGAGGGAAAGGGAGAGTTGTTTCTCAAAAGCGTTGGCGACATGGAGGTCAGGTGTCAGCAGCATGAAGCCGAGATCGGCTTTGGGCGAGACGATGGAGAAAGTGAGAAGCTGCGTGTCAGGAGTGGCGCGAATTTCTTGGATGAGCTCGGTGAAACGGACTTTGGATTGGCGTTGTTCGTCATCGGTGAAGAGGGACCATTGGGAGTAGTCGATGTGGTAGAAGAGGTGAAGAACGTGCCAGCCTTCTTTGGGTGGGAGTGGAGTCATGGAATGGTGAGTAGTGAAGTTTGAAGGGTGAAAGCAGAGGAAGAGTAGAAGTGCCGAGTGATCAGTGATCAGTGATCAGGAAGACTGGATTAGAGGGTGAGAGTGGTGTCATGGAATGGTGAAGTTTGAAGAGTGGATGTGAAAGTCTAACGGATGTCGGTGGAGATTTCGGTTTCGAAGAGGGTTTTGAATTGTTCGATGGGAGCGTCGATGGCTGGACCTTCTAGGACTTGGATCATCCAGCGTGTGTTTTCGCCAGTGCGGTAAGAGGCGTGCATGCCCATGTCTGTGAAGCCATCGGTGGCGGAGATCTTTAGAGTTTCATTTCCTGAGATGGCAAGTGTGATGCTATCGCCAACGAGCGTGCCATCGCTGTCGCGGAAGAAGATCCGGATGGCACCGGAAGTGCCGGCGGCTTGAATTTTGATGACGGGAATGAGTTTGATTCCGCGCCGGACGATATCGGGGTTTTCGCCTTGGGTGACGGGTTCGCGCCAATAGGTTTCGACAGATGAGACACTCAGGATTTCACCTTCGACAGGTAGGCTGACTTTTTTTGAGATCTGCGAATCCACGGGGATTTCTTGGGAAAAGTGAATGACTGCCAGAGCTGCGGTGATGATCACAGCGGCTACGATGGCGAGCAAGCTGACTTTTTCGAGCTTGGTTAAGGTGGCGAAAAAGCCAAGAGACTCGGTGAAGGGTTTTGCTTGGATTTGTGGATTTACCAAATCCTCGGATGATAGATTTTTTTCCATCACGGCATAGCTTTTTTCGGAATCGAGAGATTGCTCGGAATTATTCTCAAGTTCCCAGAAAGCGTTTTCACCAAATCCGATGAATTCCTTGGGAATGTCTTTCGAATTTCCAGATGGAGAGTTTTCAGGGAGTTGGGAATCGTTACTCGTCATGGGTCACAGGAGTTTTTAGAATTATCAAAATGAAATAGCGAGTGAAGAAAGTGCAAAAGCGGGTTGAGGATTTCGGACTTGTTTGATGGTGAAGAAATGACCAGTTTCACAGTGAATATTTGATTTCGTGAGCATGGCTAAGTTATTTGGGACTGATGGGATAAGGGGTAAAGCAGGCGAGTATCCGGTGACTGAGGCGGTTGCTAAGCGTTTGGGGGCGGCGGTTGTGAAAGCGCTGGGTCGTGGCAAGGAGATAGAGATATTGATTGGAAGAGATACCCGTGAGTCTGGTCTATGCCTTGAAGCGGCGTTGGTCGATGGGCTTCTGGCGAGCGGCGCGAAGGTCGTGAAACTTGGTGTGGTTCCGACGCCTGCGTTGGCATTTTTAGTCAGGCAACTTGGTGCGGATGCGGCGGTGATGATTACGGCATCGCATAATCCATTTGAAGACAATGGAATGAAGATTTTTGGTCCGGCGGGGTATAAGTTAGATGATCAATTGGAGGAGGAAATTGAGGCTATTCTATTAAGCTCAGAGGAACAAATAGAGCCAGTGGGCGGGGGTGTGCTCAGAGATTTTCCGAATGGTTTGGAAATGTATGCGAAGATGGCGAAAAGCAGTGTGGAGGGTTTGAGTCTGCGTGGGATGAAATTGGTTTTGGATGCAGGTAACGGCGCGGCGTACGGAATTGCTCCAAATATTTTCAGGGATTTAGGAGCGGATGTGATCACAATGGCGATTAATCCCGATGGTAAAAACATCAACGAAGGATGTGGAGCGGTGTATGCGGAGAAGGCTGGGCAAATGGTCAAGGAGCATGGCGCGGATTTGGGGATTTCTTTGGACGGTGATGCGGATCGAGTGATTTTTTGTGCAGCGGATGGCAAGGTTCTGAACGGAGATAGGTTGATGACTTTGGTTGCGCTTGGGCTTCATGCGCGAGGGTTACTAAAAAATAACGGCATGGTCGCGACGGTGATGAGTAATCTCGGTCTTGATGAAGCGCTCAGAAAACAAGGCATCACCGTCATCAGAGCAGGAGTGGGCGATCGCCATGTTTCAGATCAAATGAGAGCGAATCATTTTAATTTCGGTGGTGAAAATTCCGGGCATTTGATTTTCTCAGATTATGCAACGACGGGTGATGGGATCATGAGCGCGCTTCAGGTGTGTCGACTCATGAGTGAGGACGGCAGAAGTTTATCGGAATTGGCAGCGGTGATGAATGAGTATCCTAGCACTTTGCTGAATTTGCCGGTTCGGGAGAAGCCGCCGATTGAGACGCTTCATGCTTTGCAAGCAAGAATACGCGAAGCGGATTTGGCGTTTGGAAACGAGGGTCGTCAGTTGATTCGCTATTCTGGCACAGAGTCGAAAATCCGCGTGCTAGTTGAGCACAAAAATGCGGATGTGGTGAATGAGTGGATTGAGAAATTTAAACAAACGATCAAGGAAGAATTAGGATGAAACAGGATGTATCAAACGGTTGGCCGCTGACTCTAACAAGAAGCATGGAAGATTTTCCTGTGGGGAATCGACCGATGAAAGATTGGCTGCCAACGGCGAGTTCGGATCTGAAAGCTAAGATAGAAAGCTGTGCGTTTCCTTGGGATTTGTTAGCGATCAACGAAATGATTGTTGGGGGTTTGAGTGAAAATGAAATTTCCGGTGAGATCCACGCTTCTGCGGTGATAGAAGGAAAAATTAAGCTCGGGAAGGGATCAAAAATTATGCCAGGAGTTTTCATAGAGGGCAATGTGGTGATTGGTGAGAACTGCAAGATCGGGCCGAATTGTTATATTCGAGGAAACACGAGTATCGGCAATCATTGTCACATTGGTCAATCTGTGGAGTTGAAAAACTGCATCATTTTAGATCGGACGAATGTTGGGCATTTGTCATATGTTGGGGATTCGATTCTAGGTGAGGGCGTGAATTTTGGAGCTGGGACCATCGTTTCAAATCTCAGGCATGATGGTGGAAATCATCGTTCTAAGGTAGGTGAGGAATTAGTCGACACAGGGCGTAGAAAATTTGGCGTGGTGGTTGGCGACGGCGTTCACACTGGTATTGGGACATTGATTTATCCGGGGAGAAAAATTTGGCCACATGCAACGACCCGGCCGGGCGAGATTGTGGAGAAAGATCTTATTGTGGATGTGTGATTTTTAGGTATCAATTCGTACATGTGTGGAATTGTAGGATACGTGGGTAAAGGTAGTGCAGCTTCGGTTCTCATCAGCGGGCTAAAGCGGCTTGAGTATCGGGGCTATGATTCAGCGGGTATGGCCTTGCTTGATGATGGGAAAATTTACGTCAGTAAGGCTGCCGGGAAAGTAGTGAAGCTTAATGAGAAGGCTCAGGAAGAATGGAGTTCGGATCTACTAGAGTGCGCTAGTACGGGGATTGCTCATACACGTTGGGCGACCCATGGTCCGCCTACGGAAGTAAATGCGCATCCGCATATGGATCAATCTGGTGAGATAGCATTGGTTCATAATGGAATCATCGAAAACTACCGGGTGCTGCGGTCACGGTTAGAAGGTAAGGGTCATCATTTTTTATCAGATACAGACACAGAGGTATTAGTGCATCTGATTGGCGAATGTAATAAAGGTAATCTATTTCAGGCGATCTGTGATGCGTTACATCAGGTGGTAGGTACATTTGGCATTGCGGTGATATCAACAAGTGATCCGGGTCGAATTATCGTGGCACGACGCGGTAGTCCGATTGTTATCGGTGTTGGAGACGGAGAAGTGATCTTAGCTTCTGATGCATCGGCGATTCTCTCACACACCCATCGAGTCATTTATTTAGACGATAACGATATAGCAAACATCACTGCGAGCGGCATTGATATACGAGATCTCGATAATGTTCCTGTGACACGCGAGATCGCTGAACTAACGCAAGATGCGGAGGTTTCTGAGAAAGGTGGTTTTGAACATTTTATGCTCAAAGAAATTCACGAGCAGCCAGATGCCTTGGCGAATGCTATTCGTGGTCGGCTTGATTTTCAATTGGGATCATCAGTTTTGGCTGGTATGGCAAATTCAGCTCGTGACCTTGCGGAATTATCGCGGGTGGTGATGGTTGGTTGTGGAACCTCTCTGCATGCGGCGATGGTTGGTGTGTATGCCTTTGAAGATTTTGCGGATATTCAGGCAGAAATCCAGCAGGCTGCGGAATTTCGATATCGGAATCCCATTTTGGGAAATCGCGATTTTGTAATTGCGATTTCACAGTCGGGAGAAACCGCCGATACTTTAGGGGCTGTTAGGGAAGCAATGCAGAAAGGGGCGTTTGTAATGAGTTTGGTCAATGTTGTTGGATCGACCATTGCAAGAGAGACGGGACGCGGTGTTTATTTACATGCTGGGCCTGAGATTTCGGTGGCCTCGACTAAGGCGTTTACTTGCCAAGTCAGCTTACTCTTAATGATGGCGCTGAAGTTGGGTAGAGGTCGGCGATTTTCTCGCGACGAAGGTTTGGCACTGGCGAATGAAATCGCGTCGATTCCAAAACTCGTGCAGAAGGTCATCGAGAAGGACAAACAGATCGCTAAGATCGCTGAAGGGTATGTCAAAGATGAACACGCGTTCTTTATCGGGCGCGGACCGATGTATCCGGTGGCTTTAGAAGGCGCGTTGAAACTGAAAGAAATTTCTTATATTCATGCTGAGGGATATCACGCGGCGGAGTTGAAACATGGTCCGATTGCTTTGCTGCAACCAGGCACGCCAGTGATCGCTGTGGCTTGCGAGGGGCCGGCTAAAGATAAGACCTTGGGTAATATCGAAGAGTGTCGCGCTCGAGGCGCGAAAATATTGGGGATCATCACTGAAGGCGATCATGAGGCTCAGCAGGTGATGGATGATTTTATATCAATACCACGTGCGCATCCATTGGTGGCAACTATCCCTGCTGTGGTTGCACTGCAGATTTTTTCTTATCACGTAGCTCGCCTGCGTGGTTGTGAGATTGATCAACCGAGAAATCTCGCGAAAAGTGTCACGGTTGAGTAAGGACGGTTTTTTCCGAATCAAGTATCTTGGATTTGCAAGATTGACCCCAGCGGTAGCCGCCTAGGGATCCGTCTCCACGGATGACTCGGTGGCAGGGAATGAGGTAGGCGATGCGGTTTTTGCCGACTGCGTTTCCGACTGCGCGGGCGGCGCTGGGTTTGCCAATGCGTTCAGCGAGTTGGCTGTAGGTGGAGGTTTTGCCGCTGGGGATTTCCAGTAACGCTTTCCAAACTTGGAGTTGAAACTCTGTTCCGTGGAGGTCGAGGTTGAGCGGGATGGTGGACTCAGTTTGGAAGATTCGGCGGGAGAGATTGGTAGCCAAACGATCGTTGCGTTTGAGTGTAGCGGATGGCCAATCGTGGGTCAGTTGTTGGAAGGATGCGGCTTCGTCGGTTTCGAAGAATGACAAGTGAACGATGCCGTTTGGTGAGCTAGCGATGAGCATGTTTCCGAAAGAAGTTTCGGAAATTCCCCATTCTAATTCGATTTTCGCGAGGTCGGCCTTCATTTAAGTTAAAGGGAAAATATGATAGTAAGTCGCTGATTGATAATGATTAGCTGATATTTAAGTTTTATGAAATATCGCCATCGGGCTTTAATTTAAGCGATCGTTCAAATTTAGAGATAGCGGGTCAGCGCATCGACTTTAGATTGGTTCAACTCATTAGCGAGAGCGACCGTGAGGGTTAGCATCGCGAGGTAATCGTTGATGTCGATGATGGCGTTGTGGGAGTGGATGTAGCGGGTTGGGACGCCGAGGACGACGGAAGGGATTCCGTCATTGGCGAGGTGGAATGATCCGGCATCGGTTCCGCCGCCGCGACGGACGGTGACTTGGTATGGGATGTTGGCGAGCTCGGCGGTTTCGATTGCGAGCTCGGCAAGGCGTGGGTTGGCGATGGCGGTGGGATCGTAAAGTCGGATTTGGACGCCGCCGCCGAGTTTTCCCTGGGACTCGGATAGATTGAAACCCGGTGTGTCATCGGCTGGCGGGCCCTCGAGGACGATGGCGACGTCAGGTTTGGTGAAATTGGCTAGGGTTTTAGCACCGCGGAGGCCGACCTCTTCTTGGACGGTTCCGGCGAAAATGAGGTCGTTCGGGTGATCCATTTCTGCGAGGATTTGTGCGGATTGGATGACTGCGGCCATGCCGACCCGGTTATCAAAGGCTTTTGCCATGAAAAAATTAGGATTGGCCATGGGCATGAAGGGGGCGAGTGGGGCGATGGGTGCGCCTAGTTGGATGCGGTATTCGTCGACGACTTCACGGCGGGAGTTCGCACCGATGTCGATATACATGGCTTCGACTGGAACTGGGGAGTCGCGCTGGGAGGGAGGGAGAAAATGCACGGGTTTGCTGCCAATGACGCCGATGATTTTTTCGCCATCACGATTCAAGATTTGGACACGCTGTCCGAGCATGACCTGATTCCACCATCCACCGATGGTCACGAACTGGATGAAACCATCAAATGTGATGTTTTGGACCATAAAGCCGACCTCGTCCATGTGGCCAGCGATGATGACGCGTGGACCTTCATTGGTGTGTGCGCAGATGACCGAGCCAGATTTATCGGTGGCGAGTGGGCCGACCTCTTCAAGTTCATCGATGAAAATTGCTCGGACCTCGTCTTCGAAGCCTGAGATCGAATGGGCATCGGTGAGTTCTTGGAGAAGGGAAAGGGCCTTGGTGCGCATAGCTATATAGTGGAGAAATGCTGAAATGCTGACGAGATAAATTGTTTCTGAAGCTGGACGGATGGGGGTTGATGCTCTTTGATCGCGCTCCCGTGAGTAAAAACTTAATAACCGAGCCCAGAGCTGATCTGGAGATTAAAGATGCGCAGCTGATTTTCTATCGTGTGTGGAAAGAGCTGGAAGAGAGCATCGGGCGGGAGAATTTGCATTTCCCCAAAGAATTGATTTTGTTGGGCGGGGCACCGGGATCGGGTAAGGGAACGAACACGGATTTCATTCGGCAGGTTCGCGGGATTTTGGCTGAGCCGATTGTGGTGAGTCAGTTACTGAGCTCGCCGGAAGCTCAAGATATCAAGGCGCGCGGCGGCATGGTAGGTGATGAAGAGGTGTTGCGGTTGTTGTTTCACGAACTGTTAAAGCCTAAGTTCCGCGACAGTGCGGTTTTGGATGGATTCCCTCGCACGAAGGTGCAGGTGGAATGTTTGAAAATGTTTTACGATGAGATGGTGAATTTACGGAAAGAGTTTTCCGATACGCCGCAGGCCCATTTTTTCCGTCAGCCGGTGTTTCACATCATGGTATTGTTTGTGGACGAGGCGGAAAGTATCGCACGTCAGCTCAAACGTGGTCAGGAAACGCTGGAGCACAATGCCGAGGTTAAGCAATCCGGTGTGGGTATTTTAGAAGAAGAGCGCGCAACGGATTTCGATCACGAGCTAGCGCGGAATCGTTACCGGACGTTTAAAGAAAAGACCTACGATGCCTTGGTCTCGCTGAAACAAATTTTCCATTATCACTTCATCAACGCTCAGGCACCGATCCAAGTGGTGCAGAAAAACATCATTCGTGAGTTAGAGTATCAAAGCTCATTGGAGTTAGATCCGCGGACTTACGATACGCTGCGTCACATTCCTTTGGCGGATGAGATCGTCGTCAAAGCTCGGCAAGAGCTGGTGAATCGATTGGACAGCTATCAGGTCGAGCACACGGAAACGTTGCAAAAAGTGGTGCAGTTTATCCAAGAAAAGATGATGCCCGTCATCAAACGATACGCTGTGACGGGTCGCGCGACCGTGAACACCGAGGATGAGCTTTTCCATAATCCGGTCGCGATTGCGATTTTGATCGATGTGTATTCTGAGCGCGGATTTCAAGCGATGGTGGACATTCACCGGCAAGAAATCCCCGAAAAAGTGGATCTTCAAACTGGAATTATCACGACGCGTCAGAAGAAGGTGTATCGAATGACGATCTTTTTCACGGGTTCGAAGATCCGTCGTGGATAATCCGCTGGCTTCGGGGCGGGATGTTCGCTAGCTTCCTTTTTTAACCAACCTGAAACCGTGCAAATCCTCATCCGCAATATTGATCGCAAACTGACTCAGCCAGAGATTGTTTGTTTGTTTAGAAAGCATGGGAGAGTGAATTCCTGTGTGATCGTGAAAGACGAAAAAACCGGTGAATCCAAAGGTTTTGGGTTTGCCGAGATGCCGAAGATGGATGAGGCGATGAATGCGATCGAGGCGCTGAACGGCATGAAACTCGGGGATTCCATTCTTCGGGTGAAACGCGCAGCGAGTTCCACGGTTTCGAAGAAAGCTCCGAAGGTTGAGCAGCAGGAAAGATCAGGCAGATTTGATAGATCCGACCGATCAGACAGATCTGAAGAAAAGAAAAGACCGCCGAGAGCGAGTCGCAGCACGAAGCGCCGCTAATCAGGCTAGCTGATTGATGGCTTTGGTGATCTCGTCTTCCATGCCGGCTTCGATACGGATGAAAAGTTCCTGCAGGCCTTTCTCAGTTTGAGTGACCGCTTTCAATCCACCAGAAACGGGGCGCTGTATTCGGATTGAGCCTGTGGATTTTTCCTGACCGAGGGATTTACCGCCGTAGGATAGTCCGATGATGACGCCTATCACTCCCTGCATGGCCTCGATTTTCGCGATGACCCGCTGGCATTCTTTGGAGGTGGATTGGTGGCGACCGCGGGAGGGCATGGGGAAGAGAGTGGAAAGTGCCGAGTGAGCAGTGATCAGTGGAAAGATCGCGAGTGGACTCGCGCGATCCAACTTGGGATATGTGAGGGATGGCGTAAAGGGTCTAAACTGGGGTTGATGTTTCAAAGGGGTTGCAAAGCCGTTCTCCATAGTGGATGAACGGCGTGGATGTCAGTAAAGGCAACATGGAGAGTGAGCGCGGCGGTGATGCTGAGTCGGGTGCTGGGGTTGGTGCGTGAAATGTTGTTTGCGGGTTTGTTCGGCGGTAGCCGCTGGATGGACTGTTTTTATCTGGCGTTTCGCGTGCCGAATTTGTTGCGAGATCTTTTCGCCGAAGGTGCGCTTTCGCAGGCATTCGTGACGACGTTTTCGAAGAAGGTGAAAGCGGATGGAGTTGAAAGCGCTTGGGTTTTAGCAAACCGCATGATGACACTTTCAGCGGTGTTCATGAGTCTTTTATCACTGGTGGGGATAGCGCTTGCGCCATGGATCGTGGAATTACTCACGGCGTTTTCAAAAAGTGATGACACTTCTCGGGTTTATAATCCTGAGGAGATCTCGCTGATGGTGGAGATGGTTAGGGTCATGTATCCATTCATCGCTTTGGTATCACTCTCGGCTTTGGTTATGGGGATGTTGAATGCGCGAGATGTGTTCGGAATGCCGGCGATGGCCTCATGCTTCTTCAATATTGGATCCATGATAGGTGGCGCTGCCATTGGCTATTGGATGGATCCGGAATGGGGACCAAGAAGTTTGGTGGGATTTTCTTGGGGAGTCGTCATTGGAGGAGTGTCACAGTTGGTGTGTCAGTTTCCGTCATTGCGGGCCGTAGGGTATCGATTTGTGGTCAATTTTCGATGGAACGATTCTGGTGTCAAAAAAATCCTCATGTTGATGGTTCCGGCAGTTATCGCGGCCTCGGTGACTCAAGTGAATGTGTTAGTGAACTCCATGTTTGCCTACGGCGTGGGTGAGGGCGCGGTGAGTTGGTTGAGTTATTCTTTCCGCCTGATGCAGTTGCCAATCGGTGTGTTTGGTGTGGCAGTGGCGACTGTTACTCTGCCTGCGATGTCACGTGCGGCGATTAACGGTGTGGGAGAAGATTTTGCGCCGACATTGGCTAAAGGACTGAAGCTGGTGATGTTTCTGGTTTTTCCAGCAACCGTGGGCTTAGTGATGTTAGCTGAGCCGATCGTGAGTTTGCTTTACGAGCGCGGACAGTTTGATGCGGTCGATCGGTTGGCGACCGCTGGGGCTCTACGTGCTTATGGATACGGCTTGTTGTTTTATGCGGGCTTGAAAGTGCTTCAGCCGGCGTTTTATGCGATTGAGAAACGTTGGTTTCCAATGATCGCCAGTTTGATGGCATTGATCGTGAACATCGTTTGCAACTATACCTTCGTTTTTGTTTTGAAATGGGGTCATGAATCCTTAGCTCTAACAACCAGTATCGTCGCCAGTTTGAACTTCGTGTTTCTTTATGCAGCGATGTCGCGTTATGCGGGCGATATGGGAACAGGAAAAATGTTCGTGGCGTTTCTAAAAATCGGTAGCGCGACCGCCGTTATGGCTGCGGTGTGTTATTACGGAAGTCAGACTTTGCTTGGTGGACTCAGTGAAATGTTATTCTGGAAAAAAGCACTGACGGTGTTCGGTCTCATCGGTGTAGCCGGTATAGTTTATCTGATCACAACGCTGGTGTTTAAAGTGGAGGAGATTCGGGATATTGTGGCGTTGTTGAAGAAGCGGTTAGGGAAGTAATGAAAAATTGGTAGGGTCAAGCGGCCCCGATTGACCGTGACTTTTTTGTATAAATGAATAGGGCGCGACTGGAGTCACGCGGTCCATGAGAGCCTTATTTCGTCACTAACACATTTTTGATCTCGATGGGAAATCCCTCTGCTTGAAAAGCTATGGTGCCTTGGTTGGTGGAGAGGGTTTTGCCTTGATTGGTGAGAGTGCCGTTGACGTGGACAGTGATTTCGGTCTCGGTGCATGTGACGGTCATGGTGTTCCATTCGCCGAGAGTTTTTTCTTTGGGGTCGGCGGTGCGGAGCCAGCGTTTACCGTTGTTAGGAGATTCGCCTTTGGCGGTTAGGGTTTCACCGATGCACCAGAAATCACCGGCGTTGCCGTGTTCAAGCTGTGCTTCAAACGATTTTGGCCAGACGCCTGTGGGATTAGGTGTGCTGACGTGAACCAGGACGCCGCTGTTGTTTTTCTCGGTGTTCGGTTGCCAACGCCATTCGAAGGTGAGGGTGTAATTTTTAAACGTCTCTTTGGTGCGAAGATATCCGCTGGGAGTGCCGGTGGTGGAAAGGACGCCATCGGTGAGTTTCCATGCGGTATCGATGGGTTGTTCGCCTTCTTTGGTGATGAAGGTCCAGCCATCGAGTCCTTTGGCGAGGAGATCGGTGTTTTTGGATTCCTCAGCGAAGGCTGAGAAAGTGGAAAGGGTGATGAGTGCGAGGGTGGAGAGTTTCATAGGTTAGGGTTGGGTGAGTTTACGATTCGAAATGGATTGTGCATGGGATCTTTTAGGATTTTTCGTGGTTCAATCGGTTCTCTGATTGAGCGATTTTTACTTAACTTGGTGCTGATGGAGGGTTTTGCCGGTGTCGTCGTGGAGGGTGATGGTGAGGGTGGCGGGGATTTCTGGTGTTGAGGGTTTGAGATCGACCCTTAGGAATCCGCCGCTGGCTGGGGAGTCGGTGTAGGGTTGGTGGATTTTTGCTTCGGGGTCGTTGGATTTGGGGTCGCCGGGAGCGCGGCCGAGGCGGGCGTTTTCCTTGTTCAGGGCGCCGCAGGAAAACTCGGTGAAGCCTTGTGGGTGGGTGGAGTGGTATTTCCAATGGCGATCCCCGCAGAGGATGAAAAATTTGTTAGAATCGATGTGGTTTGATTTGATCCAATCGAAGAACGCGCGACCTTCGCGATCAAAACCTTTGAGGTTGGCGTGGTTGTCGGATTTGTGGCCGTCGTCCGGGCCAATCATGGGGGTGGGGGAGATGAGGATTTTGAACGTGGCATCGCTTTCCTTTAGGGTGCGTTGCAGCCACTCGCGTTGTTCTTTTCCCCAGAGAGATTTATCAGGTCCGTCAGGCATGTTGTTCGGGCTGCGGTAGTCGCGACCCTCGACAAACCAGAGTTGGAGATCTTTTCCTATGCGATGGGTGCGGTAGGTTGGCTTGTTAGAATTGGGTTCCACGATGGGCACTTGTTCGCGGAAGGTATCTATGCCGAGTTTGTTAGAAGGTTCCTGGTCACCGGTGGTGTCGGAGTCGTTGTAGCGATGATCGTGATCGTCTTTGAGCCAGTAGGTGGGGGTTTGAGCGAAGAGTTTGACGAAGCGTGGCATGACGTATTGTTCGTGCCATTTTTTACGGAGTTCGGATTGGGTTTTGGCGGGGGTTTGGTATGGGTGGTCGTAGTAAACGCAATCACCGTTGAGAATGACGAAGTCGGGTTTGAGTTGCGCGATGGGTTCGAGGGCTGGGTAGCCGAGGGCTCTGTCTTCGGGTTTGGCGGGAGGGCTACCTTTATCGCCGTTTTGGAAAAAGGCATAATTCAGGCAGCTTGTTAGAACGAATTGGATGGGGGCAGATTGATCGGCGGCGGGAAGGGTTTTGAACGTGGCGGTGGTGCTTGGTTTTGATAATTCTTGGTTTAATCCTAATTGGACGCGGCAGTGGTATGTGGTGTTTGGTTGGAGGGAATCGATTTTAGTTTTAAGGATGAAATCGTTTTCTGGGGCGGCGGTGAGCGATGCGGAAAAGGTGGAAGATTTGAAATCGGGTGTGGTGGAGATTTCGAATCGACCTGTTCCTGCACTGCCTGGGACATCGCCATCGACAAGGGCAGGAGATGAAGTGAGGCGGGTTTGTAGGATGATCGATGATTCGGTGACTTCACCAGCAAGCAGGCCTTGGGCGAGGTGGGTGTATTCAGCAAATGCGTTGGACAGCGTGAGTAAGGCGCTGAGTAAGGCGCTGAGTAGGATGGATTTTACGAATGGCGACATGGAAGGCATTTCATTAAACGAAAACTCTACGTCAGTCCATGTTGGGTTTTAGCTGCGTTTTATTTCACCAATGGAAGCATGGCTTTGTTCCCATAAATGTTAACGAAGGCTTGCGTTTTCGGATGGTTGGGTTGGGTTAGGTGCAGTGAGATCTGAAAGTAAAATCCATGCCTTGTTGGCGACGGCGAGGATTGCGAACGTGCCGAGCGTGGTGAGTAACCTCGGGGTGGGGATTTTGTTGGGGTCGATCCATGGCGGCAGTGAATTCGCTTGGCCTTGGTGGCTGATGGTTGCGGCGGTGTTGTTTTATGTTTCGGGGAATTTCCTTAATGATTGGTGGGATAAGGAATGGGATAAGGAAAAGCGCCCTGAGCGTGCGTTGCCAAGTGGGATGTTTTCGGAATTAGCTTATTTTCGGGTGGCGATTGGTGGGTTAGCCACAGGACTGGCGATCTCGGCGTTTTATGGTTGGGTGGCGTTTATCGTCGCGGGGATTTTGGTGGGGTTGATCGTCCAATATACGAAAGTGCATAAGAAGGCAGCGTGGTCGGTGATTCCGATGGGGCTGTGTCGGGCTTGTTTGCCGATTTTAGGTTATGCAGCGATGCGTGGGAATTTGGCGGGGCCTGTGCTTTTTCCGGCAATTGGGTTGTTTGTTTATGTGGTGGCGTTGTCTTTAAGCGCTCGTTGGGAGGCACGGGGGGATTTACCGATTTCTGAAAAATGGAAGGCTCGGGGATTGTTACTGGGCTCTGGGGTATTTGCGTCGATTCTACCGATTTTCATTTATCCAAGTTTGGGTTGGATGGGTTTGGTGCCTTTCACCGCTTGGATGCTGCTTTGTATGTTCAGGTATCAATCGCCGGTTTCGGCACATGTTTCCGCGTTGTTGGCTGGCATTCCGTTGATCGACTGGATCTTGCTGCTTCCCTTGGCGAAGATTTGGCTGGAATGGAAGCGCGTGGAGAGTGATGAGCCGATGTATCTGATCGCGATGTTTTTAGCACCGAGTTGTTTTGTGTTGGGTCGGTTGCTTCAGCGAGTGGCGCCGGCTACTTGAGAAAGAGTGAAGAGTGAGTGCTGAATGGTAAGATCGGGGCTTGATGTTTTGGTTGCCATGGAGTCCATTGCGCTTAGGAAATTCATGAGTGGTATTGCAGAAAAACAGGAGCGGTTGTTGGAGGATTTGGGGATTTTCCAGGATTGGACGGAGCGGTATGAATATGTGATTGGTTTGGGCAAAAAACTTGAGCCACTGGCCGAGGAGGCGCGCAATTCCGATCATTTGATCAAAGGTTGCCAATCGCAGGTGTGGCTGGATGCGCAGATGAAGGATGGGCGGGTTTTCTTTTTTGCGGACTCGGATTCGCTAATCACCAAAGGGATGATCGCGTTGTTTATCGGAGTTCTGAATGGTGAAAAGCCGGATGATATTTTGACCGCAGACATGAGTTTTGTAGAGAAAACCGGGCTGAAAGAGCATTTAGCCCCGACTCGGGCGAACGCCCTCAATTTGATGGCGACCCAGATGAAACAACGGGCGCTGGGTTTTGCGGCTTGAAGTTTAGGTGAGGGTTAACCCCACCAGCACACGAAAATGAATTTGAGTTTCCTTATTTCTGGCTGATATGTGGGGGTTGTTTTGGGTATAACGTTGCGCATTGCCGTTGACGGTTTCGCTTGGGTGCATAGAAGCTTCGCGCATGTTTATTGATCATATTAGAATTTTGGCGAAAGCCGGAGACGGCGGAGACGGCGCGGTTTCATGGCGTCGTGAGAAATTTGTTCCACGCGGTGGTCCGGATGGCGGCGATGGCGGAAATGGCGGCCAGGTTATTTTGGTGGTCGATAACTCGACTGACACCTTACGCCAGTATCATTTCGATCCGAAGCTGATCGCCGAGGACGGCAGGCCGGGCGGTGGACACAAGAGAACGGGAAAAGGCGGGAAAACGATCATCGGAAAAGTGCCTCCTGGGACGGTGATTTACCGCACCAATGCTGGGACCGTGAATGAAGCGGTGGAATACGAGCGCAGCGATGATGGCATTGAGCTCGATCCGATTGCGGACTTGGTCGAAGAGGGTCAGAGCTTTGTTTTGTGTGAAGGTGGCGTCGGTGGAGAAGGAAACTTCAGATTCCGCACCGCGACCAACCAGACACCGACCGAGCACACGCTCGGCACTCCCGGACAACAGGGCGTGTTTTATTTAGAACTGCGCCGCATTGCGGATGCAGGTTTGGTGGGTTTCCCGAACGCGGGTAAATCGACGTTGTTAGGAAAAATTTCAGAAGCGAAACCGAAAGTGGGGTCGTATCCGTTCACGACTTTGCAGCCAATGATCGGCGTGGTGGAGTTCGGCGGATTCCGTCGCTGCACCGTAGCGGATATTCCGGGATTGATCGAAGGCGCGCATGAAAACCGTGGCTTGGGCCATGAGTTTTTGCGTCACATCACGCGTTGCCGAGTCTTGCTTTTCGTCGTCGATATGGCGGGCAGCGAAGGTCGGGATCCAATCAGTGATCTTCAAATTTTGCGCACCGAGATCAAAGAGTATGATGAAGATCTCGCGAAATTCCCTTGGAAGGTGATTGCCAACAAAATGGACTTGGAAACCTCTGAAGAAAACCTAGCCATGTTCCGCACTCGTTTTCCTAAGGTAGATATCATTCCGATTTCGGCAGATACCGGACAAGGTTTAGATGATCTCAAAGTCATGTTGGACAGTGAAGTTTCACAACAAGGAAAGAAATGAGCACTCACTCCGTCTTTGTTTACGGAACTCTGAGAAAGGGTGGCTCGAATCATTTTCGGATGGATGGAGCGAAGTTCGTAGGCAAGGGGACGGTGGAAGGTGGAATCTACTTAATCGACTCGAATCCTGAGTTGGTGTTTCCCGCGTTGAAGTTAGATTTTGAGGGTCGGGTTGTGGGCGAGGTTTATCGAGTTTCTAAAACGCAGCTCAAAGCGTTAGATACGTTTGAGGGGATTGCTGAGCGAAATGAAGAGCCTTACGAATACCGACGTGTGAAGACGGGTGTTGAAATGGAATCGGGTGAGCAGGAATTTGCTTGGGTTTGGGAATGGAATTCCCATTTAGATGGAGCAACGCATTTGCCGGAAGGTGATTGGTTGCTTTATGAGCCGAATCCGAGTTGATTGGGTGGGTTGCAATTCATGCCTCCAAATCTGCTTCTGCAAGCCTATAGCCACGGGGTTTTTCCGATGGCTGATGATGGCGAGATTTTTTGGTATGAGCCGAAGATGCGGGGATTGATTCCGTTAGATGAACGGTTTCATGTTTCACGCAGCTTGAGGAAAGCCTGGAACAAAAAGCCATTTGAGATTCGTTTCGATACGGCGTTTCGTGAAGTGATGAGGGGTTGTTCAGAACGGGAAGAAACGTGGATCGATCCCGTGATTTTAGAAAGCTACTGCCAGCTTCATGAAATGGGGCATGCGCATTCGGTGGAGTGTTGGGATGAGGAAGGCTTGCAAGGCGGGCTTTACGGAGTTTCGTTGGGTAAAGCCTTTTTCGGTGAAAGTATGTTTTCTCGAAAAACCCATGCATCGAAAATTGCAATGATTGCGTTGGTAGAGCGACTGCGTGTGCAAGGGTTCCAATTATTAGACACGCAGTGGATGACGGATCATCTCAGAACCTTCGGCGGTATTGAAATGCCGCAGGAAGAATACTTGAAGCTATTGAAAGTGGCGATTGCTTGAGGGCCTATGAAAAAACGCTGAGGCATTTTGCAATGACTTCGATTTGGAATTTATCAGGGAACAACCAACTCAATGGCAAGAGGACACAGATGAGCGTTGGGATTTTTCCGAGAGGCCGGTTCCATTTTTTCTCTAGTAACGTGAGCAATCCATGAAGCGTGAAATAGAGGGTCGGTAAACCGAAGCCTGACATGACTGGTAGGGTGATCGCGACTTCATGCAACAAGCCCGATCCGATAAACACCGCCATGACTCCCGCTGATTTTCCGGCGATGGCTTCGATGGGTCGGCCTACGAGACGCTGCATCATTTGTGAGTAACCAATATTCCAGCGTCGGCTCCAGAAATCGGCGATGCCGTGGGTTTCGAGTGGATTGGGAAATAGGGTTCTCACCGGAAATCCGAAATATCTCAGTGTGCCTTTGAGAATACGCAGCACCCCGAAGTGGAAGCCGATGCTGAGCGGGATAAACATGATGATGATGTTTTTCCATTCGAGGTTTGCGATGATCCATGATCCGGCTAGCCCGATGACGGTGAGGAAGGAGCCGATGGCGATGTCGCTTTTCCAGCGGAGAGATGGATTTTTAAAACGGAACGTTCCCGGATCCATGCCGAACCAGAGGAAGGAAAAGACTGCGTAACGGGAAAGGGTGAGTTTTTCCGTTTTTGCCCACTCAGCGTAGACGAGGCCTTTCATGCCACCTAGCAGCACGCAGCAGATTCCAACCATGCGGGTAAAAGATCCGTATTCTAATAGTAAGAAATGTGCGGCGACGGTGAGTGAGATGAATAAAAGCCAACCGCATGATCTGCGGAGGCTGGTGGATTTTACACATGCGAACACCGGCCCAGCGGCGATGCCTAAGATGACGAGAAATGGAATGACGAGGATCATGAAGATTTTATAGCCAACCTAAGTTCCAGCAGATCAAGCCACCGAATAAAGTGACCAAGCCGATGAATAGTAGGGTGAGCAAATTTTTCCCGATGCGGTTGCATTTATTTTTGGTAATTTCGCTGAGATCGAAACCAAAAAACTGCAAGAACAGTCGCACTGACCACCACAGCAACATGAACGTGTTCATCGCGATTGCGGAGCTGGATCCGCTCATCAGCCAATCGCCGAATCCAAGTGTTAACACGGAGAAGAACACATGGCTGCTCCAAATATAAATGGAGTAAGTCCACCACAACTCGCGCATGAGCGGCGGGAGTTTAGTTAGGTTTTCTTTCCATCGAAGAATTTTAGGAATCCAAAAGCTTGCGATACATAGGATGGCTAATGAATAGCCACCAATTTGTAGGCCGATTTCTAAGAGTTGTTTCATGCGTAGTAAGCGGTGAGGGTGAAGATGACGGCGAGTGTGAAGAACACAGCTAGAAAGAAAATGTCCCAGCAGCGGCTTTGCGCTCTGAGCTCGCGATCGTAATAAGTGAGTTGAACGATGACACGACTCAACCAGAAGACCGCAAAGAACGCGCTCAGGACCTGGCCCATTCCTTTTTCCATCAGCAGGTGTGGCCAACCTAGGCAGAGCAGCGCAAGTCCCGCGATGATGGAGATAATGTAAGCGCAGTGGACATGAAAAATTTGGCGAACAATGGTCATCGTTCCTGTTAGGTTTCCGGAATAATCCCAGCGCTTCGCGGCGACGAAGTTTGCAAGAACAAGTCCGGTGAGCATCAGGCCGGCGATCCGCAGGGCGGTTTCTATGATGAATGGGTTCATGGTGGTTTATTTGGTTAGGCAGAATTCGCTAGTGCATTCAGGAGTTTGTATGTGGTGTAGCGTTTCACCCACCTCTTTGTCTTTTCGTCTGAAGAACACTTTGCTGAGGGAATGCCGATTCGCTGCAAGCACGCGGCACGCACGGATAGCGACCGAGAGTAGCCTAGGAGTAGCTAATTTTTTCGCAGCTGTCTGATGGTTCGCGCAACTGTAGAGGCAAAGCACCCATGCCTCGGCTCCTCGATAGATCTCATTCTGCCAGGTTCGCACAATCATCTCGCGCGCTGGATCGAGCGTTCCTATGCCCGGGAAAATGCTTTCCGCGTTTGGGGATTGATAAGGGATGAAATCGATTTGATAAGCGCGGGGCTGACGATTGATCCATTCATGAAAGCTGCAACACATGCCGCAGCGACCATCGTAGAAGACCTCGATTTTCTGGATTTGCTCGGGTAGTTTCATGTCTTTTTTCTTTTTACGTTTTCAGTAAATACTGAAAATACGGAAAATGAAAGAGAAAAATTGGGATAGCAATGAGACGCGTGGCTTTAACTTAAAATCTTAAGCGAGTGCTTCTTCGAAAGCGGCGATGATGGTCTCTGCGGGTTCTGTGCCGACGGAGATGCGTAGCAGGTTGGAGGGAACGCCGCAGTCTTCGCACCAGTTGAGTTCATCGTAATGGGCGAGGAGGGTGTAGGGGCAGACGAGGGTGAAAGGGGTTCCGAAGGATGGACCTTTGGATAGTTTCAAGGCATCGTAAACTTTGGGGGCTTTTTTGGGATTCACCAAGGTGATGGAAAGTAAACCACCGTAGCCACCGTTCTTGCGTTTGATCGCATCGAAGTTTCCGGTGTGGATCACCGAAGGGTGCCAAACATTGGCGATGGCTGGATGATTTTTGAGGAAATCGACCAGTTTCAATGCGTGATCATTGGTGAGCTTGTTGCGCTTGACGTAGCCTTTAAGATTGGAAAGCAGGATCTCAGCATCTGCGATGTAAAGCGGGGCGCATTCCGCGGAATCGGCGGCAATTGAATCTCGGAGATCGGCGATTAAGGGTGAATCCGAACGCAGAGTCAGAGCACCGGCCATCACGTCGCCTGTGCCGGAAACCCATTTGGTGAGAGAGGATGTGAGGATGTCGCAATGAGGTAAGACATCGACATTGAGCGGGCCGGCGGCGGAGTCGTCGACGACGAGAGGGGTTTTGGAAAACGCGCAGGCTTCGGAAACTCGTTTGAGATCGATGGTGCGAAGGAGGGGGTTGGAAGGGATTTCCGTAAACACACCGGCGAATTCACCGGCGCGGATGCGTTGGATGGCTTCGTCGAAGGATTCTCCGGTCGCTTCGTTCAAGTAAACCACGCCGAAGCCGAAGCGTTCTTGGATTTTCAGGGAATCGACGTAAGGAAACTCGATTTGTAGGGTTTTTTTGCCTTCGCGCACGCCGGGAAGGGAGCGCAGGGCGGCGAGAGCGGCGGAGATGCCGCTGGCAAAAATGAACGTGTCCTCGGGTTGACCGCCGTTGAGTTTGGCGATGGCGCGCGAGATTAGGTGAGATTTCGAACCTTCACGGAGTTGGCCATCAAGATAGTCTTGGGCTTCGCGTGAAGACACGCCTTCGCCAGAAAAACGCCAGTAGAGATCGGAAAGTTTTTTCACTTTCTCAGGAAAGATCAAAACATGGAAGCCGTGGTAAGAAGTAGTGCGGATAGCAGTTTCTGCCTGACGTTCTAGCCAACGATGTGCGCGTTGCGCAGAAATTTTTGTAGGCAACACCAACACATCTTCACCTTCGGAAGCCAGTTCGTTGCGGGCGTTATCGAAAATGCGCTCGACGGTTGGGTGTTTGAAAAAACGCGGATAACCAGTGCGAAGTCGACGCACAATTTTCTCGCGACCTTCTTCATACCCAACGACTGCATCCCATGTCGGGAGGCAGACAGAGCAGGCATGAGTAGAATCGGGTAATGGCATACCAAGATCCTCCTCCTGCCAGGCGGGGGTGACTAACAGATCGCGCACGGGTGGTAGATGGCTTCTCGGGGTGAAATGGGCAAGCCTGTTTTAAGCGATTCAGCATGAGAAATTGCCTAATCTGGGTATTTCTGGGGCTCATTTGCCTGAGATTGCTTTGTCCTTGCTTCAAAGGCTTGAGTGGTGAGAATCCGCGCCCCGACCCACGGCGATGTGTCGCATAATCAAATGGACGATCAAAATTTCAAAAAACTCATCGAGGAGGTAGGTGCGGTGATCTCAGCGCATCAGAGTTTCTTGCTGATGAGTCACGTCAGGCCAGACGGCGATGCGATAGGATCGCAGATCGCGCTAGGCTTCTCCCTGATGGAGATGGGAAAACAAGTTTACTTAGTGAATGAAGACGGAGTTCCTGAGAGCTTGGAGTTTTTGAAAGGCTCGGATCGAGTGACGCTCCCGCCAAAAGATCCGATTGAAGTGGAAGTAGCGATTGCACTGGATACCGCAACAAAACCTAGGTTGGGCGATGGATCGCTGCACGCGGCATCAAAAGCAAAAATCTGGTTGAACATCGATCACCACATTTCGAATCCAGGTTACGGTGATGTGAATTTAATCAATGCGAGAAAACCTGCGACCGGTCAGATCGTCTACGAATTGATCAAAGCGCTGGGTTACCCGATCCCCGATGAATCGCGCGATGCAGTTTATGTCGCGGTATCGACCGATACCGGATCGTTTCAATATGGATCGTCCACAGCGGAAACCTATGAGCTCGGCGCGGATCTGATCCGGCGCGGCTTGAATGTCGGGAAAATCAATGCGGATACTTATGATAATCATCCGTATCGGAGATTAGAATTGCTTCGTATGTTGTTGAATACTCTGCACATTTCTGATGACGGCCAACTTGCCTGCTGGGATTTATTGAACCAAACCCGACTCGATCTCGCTTTGCAGCCGGATGACAGCGAGGGCTTGATCGATATGATCCGCTCGGTGAAAGGGGTGCGTGTCGCCGCGTTTTTTGAAGAACTGGCGGACGGAAAAATCCGGGTGTCGATGCGTTCGAAAGATTCCGGAATCAATGTATGCAATGTTGCCGCTGAATTCGGTGGTGGCGGTCATGCCCTGGCAGCAGGGATTCGCATGGCGGGACCGCTTTCCGAAGCGAAGCCCAAAGTTCTTACGGCCTTGAAGCAGGCATTAGCTGCGCAAAAATAATTTATATTTAAGATGAGAAAACAAGCTGAAGAATACACCGGACCAAGTGGGGTGTTGTTGGTCGATAAGGCTCCGGACATGACATCGCATGATGTGGTGGCGATCGCGAGACGTGCGCTTAATACGAAAAAAATCGGACATTGCGGAACGCTCGATCCCATGGCGACCGGTTTACTGATGCTAGTCATCGGCAAGGCGACGAAGATTCAGGATTTGCTGATGAGCGAGGACAAAGTTTACGAAGGAACTCTGACTTTGGGGCAGCGAACCAGCACGCAAGATAAAGAAGGCGAAGTGTTAGAAACCCGTGAGGTTGGAAATTTATCGGAAGCCGATGTGCGCGCAGCGTTTGAGGCTTACCAAGGTGAATTTGAACAATTACCGCCGATGGTTTCCGCGATCAAAATGGATGGGGTGCCGCTCTACAAGCTGGCGCGCAAAGGCTTGGAAGTTGAGCGGAAATTGCGGCCAGTGCGTGTCACGGGTTTTGAAATCAAACGCCTCGAGCTTCCAGAAGTCGATTTCCGGGTCGATTGCTCGAAAGGTTTTTATGTCCGCACCTATGCGAACGATATCGGTGAAAGGCTCGGCTGCGGTGCTCACCTTAGTGCGTTGCGCCGGACTCAATCGGGAAAATTTAATTTGGATCGCTCCGTGACAATTGCGCAACTCAAGGAGGCAGATCCCGGAGTGTTGCTCAAAGCACTGATCTCGTTGGCAGAAATTTCACTGATGCGCGGAGCGTGAGAAACCATGCCAATCCGTCTCGACAAGCTTGAGGATCTGGTGCTTCAACGAGGGCCGTTGCATCTGGCTCTCGGCGTTTTCGACGGGGTGCACAGCGGTCATCAAGCGGTGATCGATCAAGCGGTGCAAGCCGCGCGGGTGAGTGGGGGATTGTCGTTTGTGGTGACCTTTTCCCCGCATCCCATTCGGGTCATCGCCCCCAACAAAGCTCCGAGTTCTTTGCTGGCGACGCTGGACGACAAAGCAGCGGTGATAAAATCCCACGGGGTGGACGGATTGCTGGTCATTCATTTTGACCAAAACTTTGCGACCATGGCTGCAGAGGATTTTGTAAGGAAACTCTGCGAGGCCGATGTTGCGTCGATTTCTGTGGGCGAAGATTGGAGATTTGGGAACAAGCGGCTGGGAGATGTGAATCTGCTGAAAACCATGGCCGACGAGTTAGGATTTAAACTGGCGGCGATGGCCCCGGTGATTTGGGATGGGGAACGGATTAGTAGCACCCGCATCCGCCAAGCGATACGCGATGGAAATTTCGATGCTGTCGAAGCGATGTTGGGTCGCCACTACGAACTCTCGGGTGAAGTGGTCGAGGGTAAGAAACTTGGCCGGACTTTGGGTTTCCCTACCGCGAATTTGCATTTCGCCGACATGCAGCTGCCGAAAGACGGAGTGTGGTTCGTGGAGGTGAATGGTGGGCTGCGTGGGGTCGCCAACCTCGGCATGCGACCAACTGTCGACGGAACCCAACGGACGCTTGAGGTTTATATCATGGATTTTTCAGGCGATCTCTACGGGCAGGTGCTGCGGGTCAGATTCGTTCATTTCATTAGGGAAGAGCGCAAATTTCCCAATATTGAAGCGCTTCGGGAGCAGATCGTAGCAGATGTTCGAGAGGCCGAAAAAATAGTGCTTGATTAAATACTGTTTAAATGAACAGTATTCGCCATGAGCTCACGCGAATACCGAAGATTAAGGATAAAACTACTGCAAATCGAACTGCGTCGTAAAATTTCGACTAAAATCCGTCAGTGCTTCCGAGAGTGGCAGAGGGTGGATCAACACCGCGAGGAACAGCTGGAATTCCGGCTTTAGACTGAGGTTTCAGGCCTGAATTTTTTTCCAGTTTTGGGGATTTTACGCTTACCCTTTCGCACTTGGCTGTCTATATGTCTCCGAAACCTCAGTATGCGATTCCCCATCAGCAAAACATTTACGAGTTGTAGCCTAATGCTCTCGATATCGTTCGCAATTTTTTCGGTGGGTTTTTCACAAGAAAATAGACCTACATCAGGGCTCGCGGAGAGGGAATTGCAGAAACGCAGGGCAGCGGTTCAAGAAGGGCAGATGCTTCTTTTAAAAGGAGACGAAGCATACCTGGCAGGTAATTACAAAAATGCATTGGATGCGTATGTTGGAGCCAGTTCGGCATTTCCAGATTCTCCCACGACTAATGAACTCAGGAATGCAGCACTAGACAGGTATGCTCAGGCATCAGTTGAGCATGCCAGAGTGTTGGCAAGAAAAGGCCAAATTAAAGAGGCTAAGGCAGTTATCGACGCAGTCTTAGCAAAAGACTCTGCACCCAATCATGCGGGAGCAATCGCATTTCTAGGGGAACTCGATGATCCAATCCGGACAAACCCGGCGCTAACAGGTGAGCACGCGAAAGATGTAGATCAGGTCAGAAGGCTGCTTTATCTGGCTGAAGGTGCATATGATCTCGGAAAATTTGATGAATCAAAGCAGCATTACTCAGCTGTTTTGAAAGTAGATCCCTACAACCAAGCTGCAAGTAGGGGAATGGAGCGTATCGTCGCTGAAAAAACGAATTATTACAGATCAGCCTACGACCAAACCCGTGCAGAGGCTTTGATGGAAGTGGATCGCAATTGGGAACTGCCTTTGGCGTTAAATCCGGCACTTCCTACCATACCTGATGCTCCTGTGCCTTCTCAAAAAAGTTCCTTTGTCCCCCTCAGCAATAAACTAAGCCGTATCATCATCCCTCAGTTCATTATCGAGGAAGCCACTTTGATGGATGCAGTTGAGTTATTGAGATTGAGAGCTGCAGAAAACGATGTTTTTGAGTTAGTTCCAAATCTCAAGGGCATTAATATCAACGTAAATCTCGGAGATCATTTAGTCCCGCCTGCGAAAGGAATTTTGGAGAAAAAATTTGATCTCAGAATTTCGAATGTGCCAGTGGAATCGATTCTTAAATATATTACTGAAATCACACATACTAGTTTCCGTTATGATGATTTCGCAGTCACTATCAGTCAAAATGGATTAGCTGGTGGTGAATTGATCTCACGGAGTTATCGCGTTCCCCCAGACTTTTTGAGTAGTCTCTCGGCCGGTGTCAAAGAGGGTGCCGTGCAAGAAGATGTTTTTAACACGGCTCCTGATAAAAGGGGATTGCTGGCAAAACGAATGGGTGCTCAAGAAACACTCGCTAAACAAGGGGTTTCATTTCCTGACGGAGCCTCGGCTACTTTTAATCCTATAAGCAACTCTCTGTTAGTGATTAATACGATCAGTAATCATGACATCATTGAACAAGTTATTGATACAATCGTTCAGACAGAGCCGGTTATTGTATCGGTAAAAGTGACGATGCTCAAAGTTGAGAAAAGTATTTTAGAAGAACTTGGGTTTGATTGGATGTTAAATGATTTCGGTTTAGGCGGTGGAAGCGGACTTGGCTCAAATAGTGGTTATTTATCAGGAGGTACTGTTGGCACTGGAACGATCATTGATGACTTTCCTTCAGTGCCTGCAAATGAAGTGCCCAGAAATCCGATTACCGCTGGCAACCGTAGTGGTGATGGTGCATTTTCATCGTTTAATCTGGATCAGCTTCTAGATGCAGGAGGTGGGCGTGAGGTCGAGAATTTTGATCGAGCTCCTGGAATCATCGGGGTGAACGGAGCAGTAAATAACACCACCATCCAAATGTTGATGCGTGGACTGGATCAGAAAAAAGGTACGGATATTTTAGCGACGCCAGCAATCACCACCCGGAGTGGTCAAGCGGCCTCTATCACTATTGTTAAAGAATTCATTTATCCCGCGGAATATGAACCCCCTGAAATACCCCAAAGTATTAGCTCATTTAATAATGCTTCCGTCGACAATAATGGCAATCCGATTGGAACTTCTTCTGCCCCTGCATCAATACCCGTTATTCCATCTACCCCGACATCATTTGAAACTCATGATACTGGAGTTTTTCTCGAAGTTCTGCCTACTGCTGATGAAAATCGGCAATATATCGATGTGGCATTAAAGCCGGTAATGACGGATTTCGATGGATTCGTAAATTATGGCACCCCAATCAATGTTGTTGTGAATGGTGAGTCCGTTGTTCTCAACGAGAATTCTATTTTGCAACCGGTTTTCAGTGTGAAAAAAATAGATACTAGTATGGTCATTGCTGATGGAGCAACGATTGTAGTTGGAGGATTACTGAAAGAATCCGTGGTCAATGTGAATGACAAAACACCAATACTTGGTGATCTTCCCCTTGTAGGTAGGCTGTTTGAGACTAAAGGTATCAAACATAATTCTATAGCGATATTGTTTTTCGTAAATGTTGAGCTAGTTGATCCAACTGGTAGGCCATATCGGAATCGCTAATACATTATTAATTATGCCAGATTCTAACAGTGAGCCAGAAAAGTATTCTATAGATGATATGTTGGATCGGTTGAAGAACCGAGATAATACTGGAAGTGAGGGTGAGCTAGTCACGCGTGCTGATGGCACAAAGGCATTGAAAGTTAAGAAACGTAAGCGCCGTACAGATCAATCAAGAGATAAACTGAAAGCTCATAATCAGCGTGTTCAGCTCATTCAGATTGCGGGGTTTATCGTTTTCTTGGTCGCAATGTCGATTTTTGGTGGAATAATGATCATCTACGCCAATAGTTCAGTTTTTCGTGATGGTTTGGTAAGCAAGGTTGAAAATGCCACGGGTAGCGATGCTAAGATAAACGAATTCAGGATGAATCCTGCTTACGCATACGCAGCGCACACAAGAATGAGTTGGCCACATGGGTATGTGTTGCATCGTTTTGTTGGTAGCAGTTTGAAGGCGAAAATTTCTCCTATCAGCTTTGTTGGTAGGGTGTTTGAAGGTGATGAAATAGATGCGGGCAAAGGAAACCTATTTTTGATGGCACCTGTTTCTTTGAACGACTCCGATACAAAGACGTCAGGGACAGGTGCTTCATTAGTTAATTTCAATCGCTACTCTGTAGCCAATTTGAATGTATTTTTCTCTCCTGAAGCTGACTGGGAGCAGATGATAGAAAATACTGAAATTTCTTATTTTCCAACAAAAGCTAAGAGAGGTGGTGAGATTCGGTTGAATCAAGGGTCACTCAAAATGAAGGGTTGGCCATCCTTAGCGCTTGATAGGTCATATATGCATGTTCGCGAAGGTCAGTTGGATATTAAGAGCCTGCGCTTTCAAATTCCAATCGTTGAGAATCAAAGGGTTCAAGATAAAGGTTCGATCGAGTTATCCGGTGTCATAAATCCATCAGATCCAGGTGCAACGCATTTGCTTCGTGTGAATTTAGAATCATTTCAAATCTCCCATTTGTTAGGCGGTGGCTTGGGTCGTTTCTTTCATGGCGCGACGATTACTAAGCATGATGAAAATTCAAATGTGCTTAAATTTACACCTGGTTCTGGGCAAGAAGCGTTGCTCAAACTGAACATGTCCAATGCGTTCGATTCACAAATCACTCTTACACAATTTAAATTTATGGGGCAGTTGGCTATTGCCTTGAATGATCGTTGGTATGAGCTGCCGAGTTTTGCTGACGATGTGAATTTGTTAATGAAAAGAAGCGGCGAGCTTGTTGATCTTGAGGGCATACAAATGGAACAACGTGGCAGGATGGCACTGAGAGGTTCTATCTCGATCAAAGATATGGGTGGCAATATTTTAGGGAAACTAGAAGTAGGAATTCCTGAAACTATTATCGCTGCTTCACAAAACCGTCGACTTGATGCGATTTTCAGTCCTGTTAGAGATGGTTATCGATGGGTTAATCTTGAGCTGACTGGAACGAGCGCGGCACCAATTGATAACTTTAAGAATCTTTATCAAACGGTCGCACTTACGAATCAACCGGAAGTTAAACCGGTTCCAAAGTCGAATGGCGTCGACTCGTTTGAGAGTTTGATTAAGCCTGAATGATTCAGCTTGGTTTGACAATGTGTAGGCCGAGCAGGCAGACATCGTCGTCGAAATGATGAGAGTCTGAAAAATCGAGGACGGTTTCGATGATAGACTCTAACCATTCCTCGATATCTTTTTGCGGATCTTGGCTGGCTATTTGCAACAGCCGCTGATCCATGAATTGTTCGCCTTCGTGATTTTCCGCTTCGAGAACACCATCGGTGAAAAGCAGTAAGCGCTGAACATCTGATAGATCTAAGGTGTGTATGGGATAGGTGAGGTTGTTCATCAGGCCGAGGGCTGGGCCTTTTTCACCGCGACCGGAACAGAGTTGTTGGCTAGTTTTATTGCCAACCAAGATCGGTCCTGGATGGCCGGCGCAGGAGTATTCCATCGATAATTCGTTGAGATCGATAATGCCATAGAACGCAGTGGCGAACATCGTTACGTTGGCGCGTTTCAGGATAGAGGATAAACCGGAATTGAGTTTTCCGAGAAATTGTGAGGCGTCATGTTTGCCGTTGGCTTGAGTGGCAAGAAGGCCTCTTAACATTGCCACAACCAAGGCAGCTCGGACGCCGTGACCCATCACGTCGCAGATGAAAATCCCGTAGCGGTTGTTACTGAGTTTGATGATCTCGTAGAAATCTCCAGCGAGTCCGGAGATGGGTAGGTAACGTGAGCCGAAGAAAATCTGGTTGCCGTTTGGGGCGATGGCTGGTGGGTAGCCAGAGGTAGAGAGGGCTTGTTGGATCTCGTGGGCGAGTTTCACCTCTTCTTCGTAAGCGATGTTTTTCTGCTGTAGCTCATTCGCCAACTCGGTGGCTTGTCGCTGTGCCATGACCAGTGAAGTCACATCACTGGAAACACCGAATGTGCCTTTGATGGTTCCGCTTTTATCTCGCCATGGAAATTTGGAAGTCACCACGAAAGTCTCGGTGCCTTCCTGCCAAGTTTCGCATTCCAACTGACCCGTCATCGGAATCCCCGTTTTGATGATTCTTTTTTCATCGGCATCAGCTTTTTCCCAATGGGCGTTAGAAAATAGATCCCGATCGTGTTTTCCGATTAGGCTCATGCTTTTATCAAAGCCGTGGTATTCGGTCATGCCACGATTCACCATGACAAACTTCGATTCGAGATCTTTGAAATAGATCTGTAATGGAACGTGATCGATTAAGGTGCGCAAAAGATGACGCTCCTCTTCAATCTGCGCCTCGGCGTTTTTCCGGAGGCTGATATCGATCATGGATCCGGCGATACGGTTGGCTTCTCCTTGGCGATTTCTAACAACCGTCCCGCGAATCCGCAACCAACGCCATTCGTTTCCGCCGGTTTGGATCCGGGCATCGATTGCTAGGGTTTCGGGTCCACCGATTTCAAGGGCGCGATCGACGGCGCTTTCGAAAGCGGGGCGGTCATGCTCGTGGACATTGAGATAAGGGGGGAGAAAAAGATTCGGCGCGCTGGACTCCGTGCATTCAAGAAATTCAATGATCCGCCTGGAGTAGTAGATTTTCTTTTCGCCGGCCATCCAGTCCCAGATCCCTTCGTTGGAAGCTCTCAGGGCGAGCTCGAGCCTATCATTATTTTGAACTTCTTGGGGAAATGACTCTGACATATCTAGGTGTTTTAAAGAGGTTGCCTGTCGAGGTGGTTATCTAGTCGCAGGCATGCGGGCCTTTCAAGGAAGATCGATTAGCGGGGAGCTCGAAATGTGCAATTTTTGCCTAGTTCTGGGGTTGCTTTTGGAGCTGGAGCGTTTAGAACGACGGCGATGAAACGTCTTGCTTTACTCATTCTTGTGGTTGGTTTTGGTCTTGGTGCCTGTGAGAGACACGATTTTGAAGAGACTAGGAAATTGCATGATCACCACGAAAAGCACGATACACACGAGCACGAAGAGCCTTCGGAGAAGCATTGAAATACCTGAATTCTGTATTTTTCACTCCTATTGTGTTTTCATGCTCAAACTTAGGCTTGTCAAACGGCTAGAGCTGCATCAGAGACGCGCCGTTTTCGGCAATCTATGACTCAAGAAATTGCATTAACTCTGATCGTAATTGGGATCACCTTGGTCGCGTTCATTCGCGAGTGGGCTGCACCTGATGTGTTGGCATTAACCATTCTGTGTCTCCTAGTGGCGCTGGGTTTGATCGACATGGACAGCATGACGAAGGTTTTCAGCAACGAGGCTCCGCTCACGATTGCTGCTTTATTTGTGATTGGAGGGGCCTTGGAAAAATCGGGAGCCGTCAATCAGATCGGGCGGTTATTGGAGCGGAGAGTGAATGGTGGGGTGAGAACTTCCATCTTTGTATTCACACTAGTCACAGCATTTTTTAGCGCATGGATGAACAATACGGCCATCGTTGCGATTCTGATGCCGGTTGTTTTAGGTTTCGCTAGGACGAAAAACATTGCCGCCTCCAAATTACTTATTCCGTTGTCCTATTCCGCGATCTTGGGTGGATGCTGCACCTTGATCGGCACATCTACCAACCTGTTAGTGAACGGCACCCTTAGAGATATGGGTCTAGAGCCGATGAGCATGTTTGAGCTCACGCCAGTGGGCGTGCCATTGGCGCTTGCGGGTATTATTTATATGGTGATTTTTGGCCCTAAATTATTGCCCTCGCGTTCATCAATTACGGGAAGTTTAGAGATCGATTTAAGGGTGGTTCCGCTGCATCATTTGCTCATTTCGGATGGTTCGGAGCTCATTGGCCATAAGCTTCTCGATACGCCCCTTGGGAGTAGAGACGCGGGAATTCATGTTTTGGAAATTCGCCGAAGCGGCACGCGCCTCATGTTGCCACTCAGTGAAGTGACGGTTGAGAAAAACGATCGTTTTCTCGTAGCTCTGCATCGCCGTAAAGGTGGTGCGGCAAAAGCGCAGGAGTTATTTGTTAAAATCGGTGCGCAGGAACTCTCCACGGTGGATGGTATTGTTTCTGAGCTAGTCGTTCCAGGTGAATCCTCACTTGTTGGAAAAACCTTGGCGGCTGCGGATTTTCGTCAGCGCTACAACTGCGTGGTGCTGGCGGTGCATCGCAATGGTTTGAACATCACCAGTAGTATGGCGGATATTGCCTTGGATCGTGGTGATACGTTGTTGGTGATCACGGCGATCAATAACTTAACGAGTTTGAAAGAGACTCGTGATTTCGTTCTTACAGACACGCCGGAACCAAAAATCGAAACTTCAGAAACGAACATCGAATGTATTAAGTCGATTAAAATTTCTTGGGCGATTCTTATTGGAGTGATTTTAGTTGTATCAATCACTGACTTTTTAAGTCGGATGAATCTCGGGATACCGGATATTCCGATTCATTATGCCTCAGTGATTGGCGCGCTGAGTTTGTTATGGATGCGTATCCTGACGCCTCGTGAAGCTTATGCGAGTATCGATTGGCAGGTGATGCTGATGCTATATGGGTTACTTGGCTTGGGAATGGCGATGCAGAACTCGGGAACGGCGCAGTGGCTTGCTGGAGGATTGGTTGATTTGACGCGCCATCATGTTTCTCCCGCGCATTTGCCATACGTGATGCTCTGGCTGGTATATTTGTTCACTTTGTTGCTTACTGAGGTTTTATCGAATAATGCCACCGCAGTTATGCTCGTGCCTCTCGTGGTCAAGCTAGCGGAAGAGATGGGAGTCGATTTTCGACCGTTTATTATCATCGTAACGATTGGAGCCTCATGTGCATTCGCGTTACCGATGGGATATCAGACCCACATGATGGTCTATGGTCCTGGTGGTTATAAGTTCAGGGATTATCTTCGCATAGGGATTCCCTTGAACCTATTAATCTGGATAGTGACCTGTATTTTGGTGCCGCTAATTTGGCATTTCTAGGAGATAAATTTTTTCTTCGCTCCTTTGCTAAATTCGATCTTACTAGATCGAGATGGATTTTGATTTTCCGGAAAGTTTTCTGCTGCTGCCTTTGCTAGCTTTGGTCGGATGGTTTTGGCAAAAGCTGGGATTGTTCCGTCCGCTTCGTTTGGTGATTCTGCTTTTATTGGTGGCGATGCTTTCAGGGCCAAAATTTGTGAAACAGCAAAATGCCTTAGAGCTGATCGTGTTATTGGATCGCTCTGATTCGACTGAGGATTTGATCGATAAAGGCCTGCCTGAATGGACGCGTCTGTTGGAGAGTTCTAAACCGGGAAGAAAGGACAAGCTGCGCTTTGTGAATTATGCGGCGGAAGTTGCAGATGCGGGAATCGATGGATCTTCGTTCACGGGTTCACGCAAACAGACGCGGACAGGTTTGGCGTTGTCGAATTTGATGGCACAGGTGGATGAGAAAATGCCGACCCGGGTGTTGTTGTTTACCGATGGATATTCTACCGAGCCATTGACTGAAGCTGCGGAACAAATGAAAAAGCGGGGAGTGCCGTTGGATTATCGGTTGGTTCGTGAGGAAAAAAACCAGGATGCGCGCCTAGCGCGGCTTCAATTTCCGGAACGGGTACAAGTTGGAGAGCCATTTTTGATTTCTCTATTGGTGAGATCTAACAAAGAAGAAGCCGTTCCGTTAGTGATAAAGCGTAATGGCCAGACATTGGTTGAAACTGAAGTCGCGGTGAAAGATGGAGTGGGGACAGTTGAATTCACGGATCGTTTGGGACAAGTCGGGGCGTTTGAATATGAGGCGGAGATTCGTCCGGTGGTCGATGCACATTTAGGAAATAACCGGATGAAGCGTTGGCTGGAAATCACTGGCGGACCGCGCCTGTTATTGGTTACGAAATATGAAAATGATCCTGTGGCACTCGCGATGGCTGACATAAATTTCGATGTGCAGGTGGTCAAAGATAGCTCGCAATTGAAACCGGGAATGCTGGGTGGAACAAAGGCAGTGATTTTTAACAACGTGCCAGCGCATGAAATTCCCAATGATTTTATGAAATCATTGGATTTCTTTGTTAGAGAGCAAGGTGGCGGATTTATGATGGCTGGTGGAAAGCGCTCGTTCGGAGCGGGGGGGTATTTCCAATCCGATATCGATGAGCTTTTGCCTATCTCCATGGAGTTAAAATCCGAGCATCGAAAACTCGCGGTGGCGTTGGCAATTGTGATGGATCGATCCGGCTCGATGGCTGTGGAAGTTGCTGGGGGAAAAACGAAAATGGATTTAGCAAACTCCGGTGCAATTGCAGCAGTCAATCTCTTAGGAGCGATGGATCAGGTGACGGTTTTTGCCGTCGATAGCGAACCGAATAAAACTGTTCCACTCAGTAAAGTGGGCGAAAATCAGGCAAATATTAACCATCGGATCTCGAAGATTTCATCTGGCGGTGGTGGTATTTATGCATACACCGGCTTGAAAGCAGGTTGGGAGGAATTACGGAAATCCAAGGCTGGGACGCGGCATGTTATTTTATTTACCGACACCCAAGATACCGAGGAGCCTGGCGATTATAAAAAGCTGTTAGCTGAAATGACCAAGGAAGGTGCGACGGTTTCTGTCATTGGGCTTGGGACGAATAAGGATGTGGATTCAGCGTTTTGCGAAGATATTGCGAAGCTCGGTAACGGACGGATGTTCTTCTCGGATCGACCGATGGATATCCCGCAAATTTTTGCGCAGGAGACGGTTACGATCGCGAGATCGGCGTTCCTTGAAGATAGGGTAGAGTCACTCGCATCGGGGCGTTGGAGTGAAATTTCGCCGAAACCAATAGAGTGGATGCCAGCGGTTAGCGGATACAATTTGTCCTATGCTCGCAAAGACAGCACGGTTTCATTGGTTTCCAAAGATGAATATGTGGCTCCGCTCGTCGCGCATGCTCGCCGTGGTTTGGGTCGAACCGCAGCGGTTTCATTTCCGTTAGGTGGTGATTTTTCTGAGGATGTTAGAAATTGGAAAGGATACGGAGATTTTGTGCAGACGATGGGTCGTTTCCTGATGGGGCAGCAATTACCTCCGGGTATAGCGATACGGCATCAGATGAAGGGAACCCGCTTGGAGCTAAGTTTGTATTACGATTCCGAGGAATGGGGTGAGCGCCTGAATCAGGACCCACCGGTCGTGAAATTACAGGATGAAGCGAGTGGTCCGATTTATGAAGTTCCATGGCGTCGAATCGCGCCAGGACATTTTTCTCTGAGCCGTGATTTGAATGAAGGCAGTGTTGTGAAAGGCGCGATCCGGGTAGGAGATCACGCATTGGCTTTCGGTCCGGTGAGTGTGGGATCGAGTGTGGAATGGGCGTTTGAAGCAGAGCGATTGGAAGAGTTACGTCAGATTTCCCACCAAACCAATGGGCGAAAATTATTAAATCTTCAAGATGCATGGTTGAGGCCACCTTATCTCGCCGCGCATTCGCTCAGTCTACCCTTGGGCATTTCTCTACTGCTCTTGATTATTTTGGAAGCATTGATCACCCGGACTGGCTGGAAAATGCCTGAGTTTATTCGGTTCAAGCGAGACAAGGTGAAACAGCCTAAACCACAAAAAGTGCGTAATCCTAAAGTTGCTAAGCCTGTGGTTGAAAAAGTCGTGGCAGAAGTTTCGAAGCCAGTCACTGAAGAGGATTCTGAGCGCCGCTCCAGATTCCAAAGAGCGAAGGATAAGAAGTGATTTCAGAAAATACCTGGATGGTAATCGGGTGAGTCAGGTCCTTCAAAATACATGGCGATAAACCGATTCCAAGTTTCCCGACTCTCTGGCGATAGGCTCTCAGTGATTTGAGAAACGCAGTGACTACAGAGCAATAACGGCAACGCACCTTCGATCAATGAGCCATCATTTCGGAATTGGGCGGAGATGGTGAATCCCAGCATCCACTCCCGAGGCATGGTGCACGCCACGCAGTGATCCATGCGCTGGATGGGTTTATCCAGCTTTGACCACTCGATGATGCGTTGTTCCCAATCAATCTTGGTTTCTAAGAAGTCTCGGATCGCGGTTTTTGATGACTCACTAAAACTTCCCGCCACCTCATCCCGACAGTGATCACAGATCGCATATTCCAAAACGCATTCTTTGCGGTGGTAGTGCTTATTGACCACCCAACTCCCCCCAGATGTGGAGAGGGATTTCTGGCAAATTTTGCAGGAAACGAAGGGTTTTCCAGTTTCTATCGAGTCAAACCATTGAGCCAATTGCCGCATGGGTGGGATTGTAGCGAAAAGAGATAATTTCGCAAAGAATCTAAATTAAGCGATAGGGTCTTGCAAACTTCGCTGCTGCCCAGTAATTCCTCCGGGCATGTCTAAAGTAGGAGCAATTGATTTCCCGAAAACCGGTTACGAAGCAGTAATTTTTGATTGCGACGGGACGCTAGTCGATTCCATGCCTGCTCACTTCGATGCCTGGTGCGAAGCCCTCGCAGCTTATGGCGCAGGCGGAATTTTCAAGGAGGACGTGTTTTTTGCTATGGGCGGCAGACCCACCCGCGACATCGTGGTCGATCTCAACGAAGAATACGACCTGAAGCTCGATCCTGAAGCTGTGGCGCTCGCGAAGCGGGATGCTTATTTGAAAAAACTTCATTTGGTCGAGTTCATCGATGAAGTGGCAGATTTTGCAAAATCGCTCAGAGGTAAAATGCCAATGGCGGTAGCTTCAGGTGGCTCACGCCATGTGGTTGAAAAGACATTGAGGCTCTTGGATTGCTCAGATTGGTTTGATGAAGTTGTCACCGCCGACGACGTGGCTAACGGCAAACCCTCACCAGATATTTTTCTAAAAGCCGCTGAATTGCTCGGTGTCGCTCCAGAAAAATGTCTCGTGATTGAAGACGCACCTCCAGGCGTGATCGCAGCCCAAGCCGCAGGCATGCAAGTCGTCACTGTGCCGATGCCGATGCTGGTAAAGATTTGATAAAAGATCTCTCTTCGTTTGAAGAATTCTCACAAGCGGGCTTGGTTTGTAATTTTAGTGTGCTAGTCTACGCTCCGATGAGCCTCGGAAAGCGGGTGCGGGGATTTGCTGTGCGGTTGATAATGATGTCGTTCTTAGTGGAACGTCGTGCTTGTATGTGATGGGTTTCACCAACTGCACAAATCAAACTATGAAATTATTTATCGGAAATTTATCTTACGACACCACAGAACAAAAACTCGCAGAAGCACTCGCGGAAATCGGTACGATCGTCGAGTTCCGTCGCCCAAAGGATTTTGATACAGGAAACCCACGTGGCTTCGCTTTCATCACCATGGACAGCATGGAATCTGGAGAAAAAGCGATTCAGTTGTTAGATGGAATGAAGATGGATGGCCGTGAGTTGAAAGTGAACGAGGCAGAAGAGCGCAGAAACGATCATCCGTCGGATCGCCCGGCTAAAGTTTCGATGAGTATCCCAAAACAACGCCCTGTGGATGACAGACCGATTGGAAAAGACGGCATGCGCGTGCGTTACAAAGGAATTTGAGTTTCAGGGACTCGAAGAAATAACGCTTTTACACCAACTAAGGGCCATGAGGCAGTAGCCGGTGCCGTAAGGTTGGTGGTAATCGTAGAGCGGATAATCCCACCATGAGCCGTCTTTTTCTTGTTTGGAAATGATAAGGGCGGCGATTTTTTCTGCGTAGGGCTTTTGTTTTTCTGCAGGGAGTAGTTTAACAGATTCGGTGAAATAATAGATTCCGTAGTAGTAGAAGTAGCCGGAAATTCTGAAATGGATGTCGTGAGGTTTGGGACGTTTGCGGGCGATGGACAGCCAACCTTCGCGGGCGAGAAAACGATCGGCCCATTCGATGATGACTTCGTCGGTGATGCCCTCGCGACCGAGAGCGCGCAGCGCGGCGTTGCATGATTGGGAGCGAGCAAGCGATCCGGCGGGGCGGTTGATATCGGCGCGAGGTCGCATAATATGATTATGCGAATAGGCGTAGGATTTATCAGGAAATTGTTGTCGCTTGATTGAATCGAGCGAAGTGCTGACAATTTTTTCATTCAACGTTAGTCCAAGCTTTTCACGACCTTCATGCATGGCGAGAAGCACGGTAGCGGAGCCAAATGAAGTGGTGATGCCGGTGGGTCTCTGTGAGGTGAAATCGTCAAACAGATCAAGGTAACCGAATCCACCGTTGATATCCTCGTATCGGCCAACGAGGTCGATTTGTTGTTGCGCGAGGGTCTTGTAGAGAGCCTTTTTTTCTGGATTGGCTTCGGTTTGGTGGAGACGAACCAAGGAACGTAATCCATAGGCGTGACCCCAAATGTTGTAGGTGGTGGTTTGATCTGCGCGGCGGAGTTTGGGAAGGTGTTCGATGGACCATGCAGCGCATTTTGCGATGGAGGTGAGAACTTCGGGTCGCTTGTCTGCTGAGTCGATCATACCGCTAAGTGCAAGCCCTGTAGCGCCGGCACGGTAGGCATCGTGGGCTCCGGGAAGCGGCGCGTAGATGTTGAGGTTTTTGGTGCGGGTCGCGCTGCCCCAAGAGCCATCGGCGTTTTGATCAGTGACTAAGAAATCGACCCCACGGGTGATAGAGGCATTGATTTCAGCAAGCGTGACAGGTGGAGGCGTTGCGGTTTCTGCAGCAGAGAAATTGAGCGACAGAAAAAATAAACCTGTGATGCGGGTCATTTTTTTGATGTGGAACAGCTTGCGCACGGCGGGATGATAAACGTGGTTTCCATTTTAACCAAAGAGAATTTCAACCGCGATGAACGTGGAATAGAAAACTACTTAGCCATAAGCCGGAGGCGGGCGAGATGTTCTTCTGGGCTGGCAAGGTCACAGTGATTGGGCGCGACTCCAGTTATTTCTAGTTGTAGCGCTCGATCTACGCTGGCGAGAATTTGTTCTGAGTTTGCATTAAAAATTTCGGGTGGCAAATGGCTGGCAGATCTGTAACTCGCAAAAAGATCCGCAGAGAAAAGTAGCCCTAATTTTTTGCAGAAATATCCAGTGTGACCTGCCGTGTGTCCGGGAAGATGGACAGCTTGTAAGCCATGCCAAATATCGAGTTGGTCACCATCATCGATGAGGCGCGTAGGAGTGAATGATTGAAATGACAAAACCTTACGACCTATTGCCTCAGCAATACCGGTGATGCGTGAAATACCGTGATAAACCGCCTTTCCGTCATAGTAATCGGCGTCGAGTCTCGGGGCTGCGATCCATGCTCCGTAACGTTTCGCTAATTCGGAAACGTTGATGATGTGATCGAGATGACCATGCGTAACGATGATTCCACGGATTGGAATTTTATCCCATCCTTTGCGAGCGAGCGCGCGGTCGAGACAAGTCATGCCACCGATGAAGCCAGTGTCGATGAGGTAAAGTGAGTCACCATCACGCAACACGTAAAAGCACACGCCATAGTTGCGAACTTGTAGGAGATCTTCGCGCAAAGCGGGGATTTTCTTGGGCTGAAGTTAAAGCGCGTGAATGCAGATTTTGTGCTGCGCGCAGAGGTGGATGACCTTTTCCTTTTCTAACAGAAGAGTTTTACTGGCCTCGATGCCGATGGCGATAATTCCTGCGGCGGCGCAGTTTTCGATGGTTTGTGGGCCGATGACTGGAACGTCGAAGCGGATGTCTTGGTTGGGTTTGGAAACTTTGACGAGCACGGCGTCTTTGTTATGGCCGAGTTCGCCGCCACGACGGATGCAGGCATTGGTGCCTTCGAATGCTTCGACGGCGAGGACGGTGCCGTGTCTGACGACAACGGATTGGCCGATGTCGAGGGCTGAGGTTTTCTTGGCGATGTCGAAGCCGTATTCGAGGTCTTCGAGAGTGCGGGGTTTGATGACTGGTCCGGTGACATGTCCGGCGGTGGGAAGATGATCTTCGAGAAAGGTGGTCGCGGGAAGAAGGCTGATACCGTCTTTTTCAAGTTCGCCGGCGATGGCCCCGAACAGGGTTTCGGCGTTTCGTTTTTTAACCTTCGCGAGCATCATCAGGATGCGGATGTCGGGGCGGAGATCGAAAAGATTTTTCGGGGAGATCTGCCCCATCATCACCGCTTCGGTGACGCCTTCGCTGACGAGAAATTTGATGAGCTTGGAAAGTTGCCCGACGCGAACCCAGCGAAAAGCTTCGACTTGAGCCTCGAGGTCGGGTCGGGTTTCGTTTTCAAAACCAACGACGACGAGGCGGGTATTGGGTTCGGCTTTACGAGCTGCCCGGACGAAGGTCTCCGGATAGATTCCGCTGCCTGCGATAATGCCGATGCTGCGCGGAGAAGACATGCTGCGATGGTTTGAACTCAGGGAAAGAAAGTAGCGGCTGTGGGAATCGAACCCACACTCACAAGGAACTCGATTTTGAGTCGAGCGCGTCTACCAATTCCGCCAAACCGCCGTTGCTGCAAGAGCATTGTTTGAGCTGTCGCGATGGGCAAGTTCTAAACTTTAAAAATTTTACTGAGGGTTGAAGGGTTTCACTGAGACTTCTGCGCCTTTGACTGCACTTCGTTCCGTCCAAGCGTTGTGAGCTTCGCTTCTGAATTGAAATTCGCTATCGCTCATCCTGCTTTGCGGTGAAAAATTGGATTTACTCCTTAGCTGGGACAAATTTTAGTCCCACTCCGTTGATGCAGTAGCGTTTGTCGGTGGGGGTTTTGAATCCTTCTCCCGCAAAGACGTGGCCGAGGTGGCCGTCGCATTTGGCGCAATTGACTTCGGTGCGGACGTAGCCGCCGGAGTTATCGACTTTGATGGTGACGTTCTGAGCTTTGGCAGGATCGTAGAACGAAGGCCAGCCGCAGCCGGAGTCGAATTTTTCTTTTGAGCTGAAAAGCAGAGCACCGCAGCCCGCGCAGTGGTAGGCGCCTTCGCCTTGTTTTTTGAATTCGTGGTAAACCTCGCCGTTCGGAGCTTCAGTTCCTGACTTGCGTAGGATGCGGTATTGCTCGGGGGTGAGAATTTTTTTCCACTCCTCATCGGTTTTTACAACTTTTTCGGTGGGTTCTTGAGGAGCTTCTTTAGAGGTTTCCATGGTTTTTTCTTTGCTTTTTTCTTCGGCGCAAGCGGCACCGAAGCCAAGAGTGAGAGCTGCAAGGATGAGGGTAAACTTGGTTTTCATGACACGTGGGATGAGTGAGTGCGGAATTTATTCCGCGTCACGGAAGGTTTACGCAAACTGCTCGGCGATGACACCTTTGCCGTAGTCGCGGTTCATGCGGGCGATGTGGTCCACGGAGATTTCTTTCGGGCAAGCGGCCTCGCACTCGTAGTGGTTGGTGCAGTTTCCGAAACCTTCGTTGTCCATTTGGCGAACCATGGCGAGCGCGCGTTTCTGGCGTTCTGGTTGACCTTGCGGCAGGTGGCCGAGGTGGGAAACTTTCGCTGAGGTGAAAAGCATGGCAGATCCGTTCGGACAGGCGGCGACGCACGCACCGCAACCAATGCAAGCCGCGGCGTCGAAGGCGTTGTCGGCATCATTTTTTGGGACGGGAATCGAGTTCGCATCGACGGCGGAACCGGTGCGGATGTCGATGTAGCCGCCAGCACCGATGATGCGATCCAGCGCAGAGCGATCAACGATGAGGTCTTTGACGATGGGGAAAGGATTGGCGCGGAAGGGCTCGATCCAAAGGGTATCGCCATCGCGATATTTACGCATGTGGACTTGGCAGGTGGTGATGCCTTTTTCCTTGGAGTGAGGAACGCCGTTGATGGTAAGTGAGCAAGAACCGCAAATTCCCTCGCGGCAGTCGTGGTCGAAATGGATGGGATCGTCGCCTTTTTCAATAATCCGCCCGTTGACGATGTCCAGCATTTCAAGGAACGAGGCCTCTGGCGGGATATTTTCGGCAGCGTAGGTGTGGATACTGCCTTTGGATTTCGGTCCGGTTTGGCGCCAAACTTTTAGTGTGAGATTCATAGGGAATTAGGCTGTGGTTAGCTGACGTTCTTAAAGAAGATCAAGAATGCGGATAGAGCAAGTAGAAGATAGCAGAAGATCGGTTCTTGTCATTTTATACGAGAGCAATCAACTGATTCATTAACGTGGTCTTGACCAAAAAAAGAATAAATCAGGAGGTTTTAGAAATCGAATTCAAGGGACAGATATCAAGTTAAGCAGAAATGTCCCTTATTATTCAGGTTCCGTTTTGACTTGGGCTGATCTGAGTGGAATTTTTAGGCCGTCGTAGGCTGGGGAAATGTAAATTTTTAGGCCGGCAGCTAGGGTTGAGTGGTCTAGCTCGTGGCAGATGTGAGTGAGAAGTGTGCGCTTTGGGGTGAGTGCATCGACGATGGCGAGAGCTTCGGGGAGAGAGAGGTGGGTGGAATGGGGGCTGTTGCGGAGAGAATCGATGATGAGGAGATCGAGGTTTCCTAACAGCTCCATCGATTCTTCAGGGATGGTTTTGACATCTGGTAAGTAGGCGAAGCTGAAACCGCCTTGGGTATCGATGCGATAGCCGTGGGTTTCGACGGTTCCGTGGATGACAGGAAGGGGATGGATGGTGAGATCGCCGATGGTGAATCGTTTCGTGATCGGGCGCGGGTCAGGTTTGATATATCCGCTGTGGGTGTTGTCTGGATGAAACGCCCAGCCGAACATATTGATCAGTACGTTGAGGCAAGACTCGCTGGCGTAGAGGGGAAGAGGTTCTTTTTTACCCCAACAGAAAGCGCGCAGTTCATCAAAGCCGACGACGTGGTCGAGGTGTGAATGGGTGTAGAGCACCGCGTCGATTTCGGTGATGTTTTCGCGGAGCGCTTGCTCGCGTAGATCGGGGCCTGAATCGATGAGGATTTTGGTTTCGGGGGTTTGGATGAAAAGCGAGGAGCGGGTGCGGTTGTTGTGTGGATCGGGGGATTTGCAGACGTCGCAGATACAGCCAATAACAGGAACACCGACAGAAGTGCCGGTGCCCAGAAAAGTGAGATATGAATCGTCAGAAGACATTTGAATAATTAACCGCAGCAACCGCCGCCGCCGCCACCGCCGCCGCAGCAACCGCCACCGCTGTTATGTTGAGCTTCAGCAATTTCGTCATCGGTCGGGGTACGTCCGAGTTCGAGGGTCATGCTGATGTATTGGCTGACTTCTTTTTGGATGCTTTCGAGGGAGCGTTGGGCATCCATGAAGCTGACGGCGACTGGGTTGTTAAAAAGTGCATCGCGAGCATTTTCGAAGGCTTTGATTTCCGTTGGGCTGAGCTCTACGCCGGCGTGTTGTTTGTGGTGAAGCTCTTCGCCTTTTTCGTGGACGGTTTTGTATTGAAGCTTGGCTGCGTCGTTGGAGAGGAATTTCTCAACATCGGCTTGGAGCTTTTTGAATTCTGCATCGTTTGCGATTTGGTCGCAGAGTTCTTTGGTTTTAGAAATGATGGATGATTTTTCGAGGAGTGCGCTCATGGTAATTTAGTTAAAAGTTATTTGATGTGGGCTAGAGAGATGAATATGAGTTATTTAGGAGTAGAAGCGGCTTCGTGTTGTTCTTCGGCAGCTTCGAGTTCGGCGCGTTCTTTAGCGATGACGCGGACGAGTTTGCGGGTGGTGGTTTCCCAATCTGCTAGAAGATCGGCGGCTTGTTTGGAGCCAGTTTTTTGTTGGTGAAGTTGGATCAGAGATTTGACTTCCTCGATGTCTTTCGGGCGGCGCACTGGAAGGGCGACGACCATCTCGGTGTTGACGCGGGAGTAGAATTTACTGTCGACGTCGTAAACGAATGCGGTTCCGCCAGACATACCGGCACCGAAGTTTTTGCCGGTTTTTCCGAGGATGACGACGGTTCCGTTGGTCATGTATTCGCAGCCGTGATCGCCGACACCTTCGACAATCGTGGTTGCGCCGGAGTTGCGGACGGCGAAGCGTTCGCCTGCGCGGCCGTTGGCGAAGAGGGATCCGCCGGTGGCTCCGTAGAGGCAGGTGTTGCCAGCGATGGAGTTTTTAGCGGCTTCGAATTTTGCGGTCGGGCAGACTTTGAGAATGATTTCACCGGAAGCCATGCCTTTGCCGACGTAGTCGTTAGCTTCACCAATGAGTTCGAGGGTGATGCCATTGACGAGGAAAGTTCCGAACGATTGGCCGGCGGAACCTTTGCAAGTGATGTGGATGCTGCCGGATGGGAGATCGTAGTTTCCGAAAACCTGAGCGATGCGACCGGAGAGGCGGGTGCCGATGTTGCGGTCGGTGTTTACGACGTCGTAGCTGAGCGAGACCGGTGCGCGGTCGGGGATGAGTTTGATGGCTTCGAGGGAGTCAGAGCCAATTGAACCCGTGCCATATTCAGGTGTTGATTCGGCTGGGCGGTTGGAAACCGCCGCCACGATGTCGCTTAGGATGTTGATGTCCAAGGAAGTTTTGGCTATGCCGTCGTTGCGATCTTTGGTGCAGAACCTGGCAACATCGGAAGCTTTTTCCTCCATGGCTTCGGCGACTGCTGGGACGACGTCTTTGAGCAGGCGGGAGAAGTTGAGAGTGTTGGCTTTTGGATGACTTGGAACTTCGCGTTGGGTGAGGAAATCTGGGCGACCGATGAGATCGTCGAGTTTGCGGATGCCGAGTTTGGCCATGATTTCGCGGGCTTCGATGGCAACTGCATTGAAGTAGTTGATGACCATTTCAGGCGTGCCTTTGAATTTGGCGCGGAATTTAGGATCGGTGGTGGCGATGCCGACGGGGCAGGTGTTGAGGTGGCACTTCCGGACGTAAACGCAACCCATGGCGATCATCGCGGTGGTGCCGAAGTTGTATTGCTCAGCACCGAGGATAGCGGCGATGACGACGTCGCGGCCGTTTTTGATGCCGCCGTCGGTGCGGAGGATGACGCGGTCGCGGAGATTGTTGATGATGAGGGTTTGCTGGGCTTCGGAGAGACCGAGTTCCCATGGCGAGCCTGCGTGCTTGGTTGAGGAAAGCGGCGACGCGCCAGTTCCGCCATCGTGACCGGAAATCAGGATGTTATCGGCAGAAGCTTTCGCGCAGCCAGCTGCGACGGTTCCGACTCCGGCTTCGGCGACCAATTTCACCGTGATGCGTGCGGTGGGATTGATTTCCTTGAGGTCGTGGTTGAGTTGGGCGAGGTCCTCGATCGAGTATATATCGTGGTGAGGAGGAGGGGACTTGAGTTGATCGCCGGGCTGGGTGTTACGAAGGCGAGCGATGAGGGCGTTGACTTTGTGGCCGGGAAGCTGTCCGCCTTCGCCGGGTTTTGCGCCTTGCGCCATTTTGATTTCGAGCTCATCCGCATTGATCAAGTAGTTCGCGGAAACGCCGAAACGTCCCGAGGCGATTTGCTTGATGTAAGAGCGAGCGGAGTCGCCATTCGGGTAAGGTTTGAAACGGACGGGATCTTCGCCACCTTCGCCGGAATCGGATTTTCCGCCGATGCGGTTCATGGCGATGGCGAGCGTTTCGTGGGCTTCTGGAGAAAGTGCACCGAGCGACATCGCGGCGGTGGTGAAGCGGCGGCGGATGTTTTCGAATGGCTCGACTTCGTCTATCGATATCGGGCCTGAAGCGGATGGGACGAAGTTGAGGAGATCTTTGATCGCGATCGGGTTGCTCTCCAAGCTCACTCTAACATATTCCTCGTAGTCTTCGGGTTTGCCTGATTTGACGTAGTTGTGGAAATTTTTGATCACCTCGGTGGTGAATGAGTGGCGCTCACCGGATTTGCGGTAACGATTGTAGCCAGGATCGCCGAGGTCGAGGGTTTCACCTGCGGGGACTTGGGGTTCGTAAGCGGCTTGGTGGCGGATCATCGATTCTTCCGCGATCTCTGCATAAGAGATGCCGCCGATTTGTGAAGGCACTCCGGTGAAGGAGAAATCCACAACATCATCGCCGATGCCGATGGCTTCGAATGTCTGTGCGCCTTGATAGGAGTTGAGGACAGAGATGCCCATTTTGGACATGATTTTCAGCAAGCCTTTTTCGAGAGCTTTGCGGTAGTTGGTCATCGCCTTCTGCGGCGTCATGCCATCGCCGAGTTTATTTTTGCCTTGGTCTGCAGCGACGAGTTGGCGGACGGTTTCGTAACCGAGATATGGAACCACTGCGGTGGCACCGAAGCCGAAGAGGCAAGCGATTTGATGGACATCACGGGCCTCGCCGGTTTCGACGACGATGGATGCGCGCAGGCGTTTGCGGATACGGTTGAGGTGATGATGGATACTGCCGGTGGCGAGTAGGGCGGGGATGGGGACGCGCTTGGCTGAGGTGGCGCGATCCGAGAGAACGATGATGGCCATATTCCGATTCACTGCGTCTTCGACTTCTTTGCAGAGCTCATCGAGACGGATTTTGAGCCCGTCTTTTCCGGCGGATGCGTCCCATGTGCAATCGAGGACATGGGAAGGGAAACCTTGGTCCGCCATGTGTTTGATTTTTTCTAACTGATGTTCAAACAGGATTGCGGAATCGAGTGAGATGGAATTGCAGTGTGCTGGAGTTTCATCTAACAGATTTCGCTCAGGACCGAGACCTGCGCCGAGCGACATGACTGCCCATTCGCGGATTGGGTCGATGGGTGGGTTGGTGACTTGGGCGAAGCGTTGTTTGAAATAGGTATAAAGTAAACGCGGGTAGCTGGAGAGAATGGCTAGCGGGATGTCATCGCCCATTGAGAAAACAGCTTCTTGCGCGCCTTTCATCATCGGTGGGAACACCATGTCGAGTTCTTCGATGGAGATTGCGTTGGCGACCTGGCGGCGGGAGAGATCGAGGGCATCGAATTCGATTTCCGGGACGTGTGCGGAAGGGGAAATGAATTTGCGGAGCTCGAGGCGATTTTCATCGATCCATCGGCGGTAAGGTTTCTGGCGAGCGAGCTCTTCTTTGATTTCGAGATCTTGCTTGAGGATGCCGGTGGAGGTATCTGCGGAAAGCATTTGTCCTGGGCCGAGGCGACCTTTGCGAATCACGTTTGCGTCATCGAAAATAACTGCGCCTGCTTCCGAACCAATATAGAGGAAACCATCTGCGGTGACTTTGTAGCGCGAAGGGCGGAGGCCGTTGCGGTCGAGGGATGCGCAGAGTTTCGTGCCATCGGTGAAGACGAGGCCAGCGGGGCCGTCCCATGGCTCGGAGAATGAGCGGATGTATTGATAGAAGGCGCGGAGTTCGTCGGAAATGTCTTCGTCGTTGCGGTAGGCTGGGGGAACCAACATGCACATTGCGTGCTCGGGCGAGCGACCGGATAGGATGAGGAGTTCGAGGCAGTGATCGAGCGATGCTGAATCCGACTCGCCGTGGCGGATGAGATTTTTGACGATGTCGATTTCATCCCCCCAGATTGGCGATTCGAAAAACTCTTCGCGGGAGGTCATCCAGTTGCGGTTGCCCTCGACGGTGTTGATCTCGCCGTTGTGGCACATCATGCGGAACGGTTGTCCGAGCGGCCATGCGGGGAAGGTGTTAGTGGAGAAACGTTGGTGATAGAGGCAGATCGCAGTTTCGAAATCAGGATTTGTTAGATCGGCATAGAACGCGCGCAATGCGGCGGGCATGGCGAGGGCTTTGTAGGAGATCAACCGATTCGAAAACGTCGGCATGTAGAAGCCGTGGATTTCTGAGGTCGCGTGTTCGATTTCACGGCGGCAGAGGTAAAGTTTGCGTTCGAAATCAAGTGCGTCCATGCCATCGGGCTTGAGCATGAGCAGGTGCTCGATTTCCGGACGGGATTTCTGGGCGATTTTTCCGAGTGCATCGATGTGCACCGGAACTTCGCGCCAACCGATGGCGGAGATGTTGCGTTTGGCGATGACTTCTGCGGCGATTTTTTTGATGGATGCGGTTTGTGCATCGTTTCCTGCGGGGAAGAAAAATACACCGATCGCGAGGTCAGCGGGGTTGGTGACTTTGTGACCGAGGGCCTCGGCTGCTTTGACGAAAAGCGGGAAGGGGATTTGGGAAAGAATGCCAGAGCCGTCGCCGGTTTTCATGTCGGCATCGACAGCACCACGGTGGGTCATGCAGGAAACCGAAGTCAGGGCGTGGTCCAACACGGTGAAGGAGCGTTTCCCCTCAAGATGCGCAATCGCGCCCATGCCACAGTTATCGTGTTCACGGCTGAGACTGTGGAGAGAATCGGGAACGAGAGGGGTGCTGGAATGATAGAAGGGATTAGTCATGTGAGCGGGTGGGGAATAAAGAGCAGGTAACGCCTTGGGACAAGCAGGAATTGTGCTTGGGACGGGGCATTTTTGAGAAAAATGGGGGGAAAGTGCCGAGTGTTAAGTGAGAAGTGATCAGAGGGGACAGAATCGCCCTGCGACACACTGCTCCGACTTGGAGGGGCAGCCACGTTATTCAATTTTTAAGAAAATTGGCGAGACGTCGATTTCACGGCCTGCCGCGGGACGCGACAGCTACTAGCGTAAGCCTTTGAGGGCTTCTTTGGCGGGTTTTTCTAACACCATGTCGGTGATGGAGGAGCGGCGACCGTCTTTGTAGGTGGAGACTTGCATTTTGCGAAGGGTCCAGACTTCGTCGGAAACTTTCATGACGTCTTCGACGAGAAACTCTTTGAGGAGGTCTTTGTTTTTGGCGTGGCCATGAATTTTCATGAAGGCGCCGAATTTTGTGTGAACCCAAAGATACACTGCAAAATAATTTCCGGCTGCATCGGCGGGTTTATCAAGGCGGAGTTTGTAGGTGTCTTCGGTACCGACTTTTTCCGTGCCTTCGAGTTTTGGATTTGGCCAGTAGAAGAAATGCAGGGCGAGATCTTCGTAGGTGAGATCGGTTCCGGCGATGGGCTCGGTGAGTTTGGCACGAGGGAAGTTGACGGTTTTGCCATCGATGATTTCAAAGAGATCGTTGTGATCATCGTTGAGGCGAAGGTGAAAGACGCGCCATGCTTTGTTTTCGTAAAACTGAAATTGGATGTCTTTGCCTTTGAGGAAAATTTCGATGGGGACTTTTTTTCCGTTTTGAGAGAGGTGCCCTTTCAAACCTGTGTCGAGTTTGGTGAGCGCTGCGCTGAGTCGGGCACCTTCGAGAATACGATTGGGATCAGGTTCCTGGGCGTGCAGCGAAGTGCAGGCAAATGTGAACGTGGCGGCGAGCGCGAGGAAAAGTTTCATGGGATGAACATAGGTGAAGATCTGGCTTCGACAATGTTTCGCGGAAAAAGATTCAGATTGAAATGAGAAGTCTTCACCGGAAGGGGAGATACGTCCTATAGGACCTATGCTGGATCTGAGACAGTGAAGGAATTGGCCCTACTTCGCTAAAGCTACGAAGGGCACTTTTCGTTTCAGTTCCTGAAACAAAAAGTGGAGCGTAGCGGATTCGAACCGCTGACCCCTTGCATGCCATGCAAGTGCTCTACCAACTGAGCTAACGCCCCTTTCGGGTGGGGCGAAGGTTTAGGCGAAGATGCGGATCTCGCGCAAGCGGAAAAACTTGGAAACTTTAAAGTTTAAACTCTAAACCCCAATGAAGAGAAAGGGGGGAAACGAAAAAGCCTAGGCCATAACGACCCAGGCTCATCCTTGAAGTTTAGAGTTTAAAACTTGGAGTTTTAAATTTTCATCAGGTCTTCTTCTTTGGCGACGGCGAGTTCGTCGATTTTTTTGGTGTATTTGTTGGTGAGGTCTTGGACTTGTTTTTCGTAATCTTTGAAGGAGTCCTCGGTGAGGATGACATCGACTTTCATTTTCTTGGCTTCGTCGAGGCCGGCTTTGCGGGCGGAGCGAAGTCGGACTTTGGCTTCCTCGGCGAGTTGTTTGATGAGTTTGACCATATCGCGTCGGCGTTCTTCGGAGAGTTCCGGGATGGGAACTCGGATGGAGCGATCGGCGGCTGCGGGGTTGAGGCCGAGTTTGGATTCACGGATGGCTTTTTCGATGTCGCGAGTGGTGGATGGATCGAAGGGTTGGACGTTGAGCATGCGTGGCTCAGGAGTGTTGATCACCGCAAGGGTTTTGAGTTTCTGCACACCGCCGTAGGCATGGACGTAGACATCGAGGTTATCGATGAGAGAAGGGGATGCTTTGCCTGTGCGAACTCCGGAGAAATCATGGATCAGGTGTTCGATACCGGATTCCATATCGGCTTCGACTTTTTTGAGGGTTTGGATGGGATCTAACATGAAAATAGTGAATGGTGAAAAGTGAAGAGTGAAATTTGAGATTTGGATTTTTTACTCGCCATGCACTAGCGTGCCGATGGGTTGTGAGCGGAGGGCGTGGGAGAGGTTACCTGTTGGGCCGAGATCGAAGATGATGATGGGGATTTGATTGTCCATGCAGAGGCTGAACGCGGTGGCATCCATGACGCTGAGTCGGTTTTCCAAGCAGTGTTGGAAGGTCACGGTTTCGAAGCGTTTGGCGTCGGGATTTTTGCGGGGATCGGAGCAGTAAACGCCATCGACCTGAGTGGCTTTGAGAATGACATCGGCTCCCATTTCACTGGCGCGGAGGGCAGCGGTGGTATCGGTGGAGAAGAATGGGCTGCCGGTTCCGGCTGCGAAGATGATGACGGTTCCGCCATCCAATTTATGTTCTGCTTTGCGACGGATGAAAGGTTCTGCGACGTTTTTCATTTCGATGGCAGACATCACCGTGCAGTCGACACCGATGTGCGAGAGCGCACCTTCGAGAGCGAGGGCGTTCATGACTGTCGCGAGCATGCCAACGTAATCCGCGGTGGCGCGATCCATGCCGCGAGCGGATGCGCTTGCACCGCGCCAGAAATTTCCGCCGCCGACGACGATGCCTAGTTCGAGTCCGGAGTCGACAGCTTCTTTGATTTCGGAAGCGATGCGTTGGACGATTTCAGGAGAGATGTTGTCTGTGGAGCCTGGCTCGCGGAGGGCTTCACCACTGAGTTTGAGAATGGCGCGTTTGAAAGGGCGAGGATCTTTATTGGCAGTGTGTGGCATATCGGTTGGGCAGAGAATGAACAGGAACTCACAATCGTCCAACCCCGAAGATCACATTGGCTGATTTTTTTTCATCATTCCGCTGGCGGGACGATGAAGGTGGCTTCGAGATCTTTGAGGGTGGCGTTTTTCTCAGTGGTACCGGTGATTTTGATATCTACGTGTAGCGGCTGGGTTTGCTGTTGTTGATAAACTTCTAAAGTTTTCTGCAAAGCCGCGAAAGTGATCCGGATGAGTTGTCGCGCTGTCATATCTACTTCTTCGGGGATGATGATTTTTGAAACATCCAGAGTCACGGTCATGCCCTCGGCGGTCATTTCTGCAGCTAAGGTGAGATCGCAGAGAACGAGCAGGTTTGCTTCTTTGACTTTGTAGTTTGGGGCATTTGTTGGGATGGGATGCGGGGTGCGGATCGCCTCGACTAATGCTTCAGGGATAGCACCGGTTAGCGCCATGGGGCGGGGCATGACCGTGGCTTGGAGAGCTTCGCCAATGTCAGTGATGATGTCGGCGGCATCGGTGCCGTGGAGGGTGAGTGGTTCGTAAATTGGGACGATCGCAATAGTTGTGGCAAAGCACGGACATGCGAGAAGTAGGGAGAGGAAAACGGATTTCATGTAGAAATTGATGGATCGTTAGATGGGAGAAAGCGAGGGCAAAGTGGGTTGTGTAGGAGCGCGACTGGAGTCACGCGGTCTATTCATGAAAAATACTTCCGCTTTTTAGCTGCAAGCCACGGTACTGAGTATAGAAATCCCCCTGTAATCCTATGAATCGAATCATATTTATTCTGGTGGCCATCATGCTGCTGATCCCAATGCTATATGTGATCTTTTTCACACCGTTCATTCCGCTGCTGCTCCGACAAATGAAGATTGGACGCTCGACAAGCGATGTGAAGGATCTCGTAGATGACACAGAGCAAGCGATTACGAACCGCGTTCGTGATCTGGAAGCGCAGAGAAATGCTGCGGATCAGGAGTTGAATGATGTGGTTCCTATCAAAATAGTGAGACGCAGCACCAAACCTGATTCTCAAGCCGAATCTGATGAAACGCCTGAAACAATCATCCCCGATGAAGTTATAATGGCTCCCGAAAAAGAGTAATATCACCCCAACCACCACCCTAACTGAATGAATATCGTAAATATCGCCAAACTGATCGCCGCTGGAATCGCGGCCCTAGTCGTCTTAATTGTCACTCTTTGTTGTTTCCACAAAGTGGACGATACCGAGTGGCAAGCAGTTCAATATCTCGATGGTAAACTTGAGATCAAAGAAGCTGCTGGGTTCTACTTCGCCTTCTTTCCTAAAGTCACCGAATATCCACGGAATGCCACTTATGAGTTCACGAGTAAGGCGGACCAGACTAGCGAAGGTGATGACTCCATTCGCGTGACGTTCAATGATGGCGGCACAGCTCAGATCAGCACCGTGTTGCGGATCTCGACTCCAACCACGGCGGCACAGAAACGTGAGTTTCACCGTCAGTTCAATGGAAACGAGCGGAATATCAAGAGTGCTATCTGGGCGCACTTGAGTAACGCCATCAAATCCACAGGACCTATCATGTCGGCTTCTGAAAACCAAGCAGCACGCAAATCAGAGTTCAACGCCGTGGTATTTGACCAAATGAACTCGGGTCTGTTTGAGATGCGCCGAGTCATGGTTGAACTCGATCAATTAGACGAGAAGGGGAACAAGATCCGCGTCGCAGCTACTGAGATCCAGCGCGATTCGAGCATGAAGCCAATCATCAGCCAGTCATCTCCGCTGAAAACTTACGGCATCACCGTTACCCAGCTCAGTATTACTGAGACCGAGTATGACCCACAAACCAAGTTGCAGTTCGAGACGAAAAAGTCCGCCTTCCTTAAAGCAGAGTCCGCCAAGGCTGAGCGTGAAGGAGAAGTTCAACAACGTCTCATGATCGAAGAAAAAGGTCTTCGTGAAAAAGCCGAAACCGAGGCCGTCGCCAACCGCGACAAAGCTCAGGCGGTTATTCAGGCGACCAAAGAAAAAGAAGTCGCAGAACTTAACGCAGCTCGTGATGTCGCTGTGGCATTGATGACTAAACAACAGGCAGAGACGCTGGCCGCTCAGAAGTTGGAAGTGGCAAAGCTTTCACGCCAGTCTGCTGAAGAAGAAGCAAAGCAGATCCTCGTCCTGGCTTCGGCCGAGAAAGAGCGTATCGCCATGGCAGGCGCTATTACTGAAAAAGACCGGATCACACTCGAAGTGCAGCAAAAGACTGCGATCGGCGTGGCTGAAGCTCTCGCTCAGTTGAAAGTGCCACAGGTTGTTATCAGTGGCTCAGGGAAAAATGGCGAAGGTAACAGTAGCCAACAGGATCTGATTAATCTGTTCCTACTCAAGCAGAACGGACTTCTGGACTCTATGGGCAAACCCACCACAACTCCAGTTGCTCCTAGTAGATAATCTAAAAACTCACGAAGGCGGGTCGGCATCATTTTGTCGTCCCGCCTTTTTTGTATCCAGATTACAAACCACAAAAAAGCCGCCGGACATTGCTGTCGGGCGGCTTCGTTTGATTTTAACAGGGGCTTTCGATTAAGCGGCTTTCACCTTATTTTCGAGAGCCTTCTTGGCTTGTGCAACAATGGCTGAGAAAGCAGCGGCGTCGGTGATCGCGAGATCCGAGAGGATTTTGCGGTCAGCTTCGATACCGGCGGCTTTGAGGCCTTCGATGAAACGCGAGTAGGTCATTCCTTCGTTACGGACGGCAGCGTTGATACGCTGAGTCCAGAGGCGACGGAATTGGCCTTTGCGTTTTTTACGGTCACGATATTCGTATTGTTGCGCCTTACGGACAGCGTCCTTGGCGTAGCGGAAGAGCTTCGAGCGGAAACCGCGGAAGCCCTTTGCCCGAAGTAGCGTACGCTTGCGGCGTTTGCGACTTGCTGGGGAATTGGTGGCTCTTGGCATGTTATTGTTTGGTTGTGAACAAGTCGTTTTTTATCTTTCCTTCCGCAGTCTCACCTGTTCGTGTCTCCGGTTTATCGGATCAGGCTGCGTAAAGGTCGTCCGTTACGCGGACGAGGTCGTGGGCTGTCGTATTTACTTCTCTATCAATGGAAAGGAAGGTTCTCTTTGACATTTTTGATGTCAGCAGCCGAAACAAGGCCCGCTTTACCGAGAGCGCGTTTGCGCTTGCGGCTCTTGCATTGAAGCAAGTGGCGTTTTCCTTGATGACGGCGTAGTACCTTCCCGGTGCCAGTGATTTTGAAGCGCTTGGCGACGGCCTTCCGTGTTTTTGCTTTTCCTCCTACTCTTGGCATGGGGCGCGAAAACTACCTATCGGAGCGGTCTTGGCAAGGGGAAAGTGGAAGAATTTTATTCTTCTTTGTTATGCGACAGCACTTCGACCCGGACGGGGACGACACCGTTTTTGACGAAGCCGAGTTTTTCGGCAGTTCCGATGGTGACGTCGATGACCCGGCCTTTTTTGTAGGGACCGCGATCGTTGATGGTGACGACCTCGGATTTATTGTTGGAGAGATTGATGACGCGGACCTTGGTGCCCATTGGGAGGGTCTTGTGGGCGGCGGTTGGGGCGTTGTTGCAAAGCTTCTGGCCACTGGCGGTTTTGGTGCCGTAGTTGGTCTTGATCGAGTACCAAGAGGCTTTGCCTTCCTCGGTTGATTTCACGACGTATGGATCCTTGTGATCTTTATGATCTCTCAGGTCAGTGGCGCAACTAGTAACGAGGACGAGACTTGCGAGAGCCAGCATCGCGGACTTATTGATGTTCCGTGTGTGTAACTTCATGGGTGTGGGTCCCCTGTTGGGGTGCGACCGCCATAAACGGGGATTTTGGGGGAGGCAAGAAGAAATGTGGTGGGGGATTTTGCTCAAAATGGGGAATTTCACCGCAAAGCCCTGTGAGCCATAGCGAATTTTTATCAATGGCGAAGCCCCTTATTGCTCGGACGGAGTGTGGCGTAGTTAAAGGGTCGCTGAGTTCGGGTTAATATAACGAGTTAAGTGGGTTTATTGGACTAAATGAATCGGTTTTCCGGCTTGGAAGGCGGAAATGTTTTGGGCGGTGATGGTCATGAGGCGTTGGCGGGCTTCGGTGGCGGCCCAGGCGATGTGGGGTGTGAGGGTGAGATTTTTGGCTCCAATGAGGGGGTTTGAAGGGAGGATGGGTTCGGCGGAGACGACATCGCAGGCGGCGCCGGCAATGCGGCCGGAATTGAGGGCAGCGGCTAGGGCGGCTTCGTCGATGAGCGGGCCGCGGGCGGTGTTGATGAGGAAGGCGGAGGATTTCATTTTCTCGATGGAGTCTTTGGAAATCAGGCCTTGGGTTTCCGGGGTGAGGGGGCAGTGAAGGGAAATGACATCGGCTTGTTTGAGGATTTCATCGATGGATGCCCATTCGAAAGGGAAAGACGTTGTGGCGGAGCGTGAGCGGGAATTTGCTAGAATCTTCATTTTGAAGGCGGCACCGAGCTCGGCGGTGCGCTGGCCGATCCGACCGAAGCCGATCACTCCGAGGGTTTTGCCGGCGAGTTCGGTGAAGTTGGGATTTTTCCAGAAACAGAAATCCTGGCTGGTTTGCCATTCGCCGCCGTGGGTCATGGCGCTGTGTTGGGCGGGCTTTTTGAAGAAATCCAGGATGACGGAGAACACGAATTCTGCAACGGCATCAGTGCTGTAGATCGGGACGTTGGAAACAGGGATGTTGTGTTTCGCGGTGTAGGCGGTGTCGATGATGTTGTAGCCGGTGGCGAGGACGGCGATGAATTTGAGATTGGGCAGTTGGGCGAGGGTTTCCGCGCTCAACGGGCATTTGTTGGTGAGGATGATATCGGCGTCTTTAGCGCGCTCGACGATCTGATCGATGCGGGTGCGTGGATAAATTGTGAGTCCACCCAGTTTTTCAATGTCGGTCCATGGGTTATCGCCAGGATTGAGTGTATAGCCATCGAGAGCGGTGATTTTCATAGGTAGTGTAACAAGTGCCGAGTGATCAGTGAACAGGGGAAGAGAGTGATTTATTGGGTGAGTTGATCGTGAAAAACTTCGATGTTTTTCTTTTCTGAATCGCGAAGCTTTGCACGGAAGTCATTTACTGCTTGGTGGCGTTTGGTTGTCGTGAGGGCGGCGTGGATATCATCGCGAACGGCTTCGAGCGCCGGGGTTTCGGCGGGGAGTCGGTCGGTCAGTTCGACGATGTGGAAACCGAGTTTGGTTTGAATAAGGGTCGGCTGATTCTTTTCGAGTAGGAAAACAGGATCAGCAAAATCTCTCGGGAGACGTTCACGAGACATCCAACCAAGATCGCCTGATAGATTTTTCGATGCAGAGTCGGCACTTAGGGAGAGGGCAAGTTCGGTAAACGTATTGGAGCCGTTTTGAAGTTCGGTGAGAGCGGTTTGAAGTCTTTGTTTTGCCTCATCTACTGGGGTTCCTAGGGTGGAAATGAAAATGTGGCGAGCACGTATCCGTCCGGGGATTTTCATATCCTCAAGATGGGTTTGGTAAAATTCGGTGATCTCTTCTTCGGAGACGGCGACTAATGGACCAATCCGCATCGCTACGTATTTTTCCTGCTGGATGCGCGCTGCAATTCGATTTCTCAAATCCTTCATGGTTTTGAAACCTTGGGATTTGAGGGCGTCTTCTAATTCCTGAAGGCTGCCGAATTTTTTGGCAAATAGTTCGAGGCGGGCATCGATTTCTTGATCGCTGGCAAGGGTGGTTTGGGCGCTTACTTTTACCCGCAAGAGTTCGTGGTCGATAAGTTCGTTGAGGCCGGTGGTTTTAACGAGGTTTTTTTCAGCGTGGGTCAGGTCGGCTAGGGATTTTCCTTCGAGGAAAAGGTGCTCATGGATTGCACGGTTGAGCTGGCTGCGGGTGATTTTTTGTCCATACACGCTAGCCACAATGACTTCGGCAGAGTGATGTTGATTTGAGGCGTTCAGGCGGCGGCTCAGTGGGCCTTTGAAAAGAAACAGATCGGCTGCCAAATATCCAATGACTATAAGGTAGATAGTAAAGCGGAGGATGGACTTGGTGCAGAACTTCATGCGAAAGGCTGAGATCTAACGGATTTCAACAGTGGCACCTGGGCGGATGAGGGTTGGGAGGCGGATGGCGTCCCAGTTGCAGAGGCGGATGCAACCCGAAGATCGGGAGCGGCCTATGGTTTCAGGATCAGATGTGCCGTGCATGCCGATGCCAGGGCGAGTGGTTCCGCACCAGATGATGCCGACCGGAGAGTTCGGGCCAGGTGGAATCATCAGGGCATCTTCCGAGCGTTTTCCGGTATCGAGAAGTTGTTGATCGTAACGCCACCATGGCAGAGCGACCATGTTTTGAAGCTTCCATGAACCGAAGCGGATGAACTGAGGTTTTCCGGGAGTGATGGGAAATGAGGCGAGCAGGGCGGTATTCGCACTGGGCGCGACGGGTGCGTTTGGATCGGCGATGATGGCTGGTCGCGGGGCGGCGGCGAAGATGCGGACTTGGTTCATCTTGGTATCGACCACGACGTAGCGCTCCGAGAGGTCTTCGAGTTCTTTCCAGGCGCGATCTGTTAGTTCTTCAACGAGAAAGGGCGCGACGTTTGGAACGGTGATACTGGCTTTCGGTTGTAGCCCGTAAATATTTACCCCTGGGTTAAGTGCGATCAATTTTGGGATATCGGTGTGGTAACGTTCCGACATGAATTCAGCGATGGAACGGTAGGCCATGCGCTTGGTTTTGGCTTGTTCGCTGCGTTTGGTTGAGAGTTTGGAATTGACCCATTCGCTTGCGATTTCCGGAACTAAGGCTACAGCGTATGGATTGGAAATTGCTTCGCGAGCAGCGGTGTTTGCGGCACTCCAATCATCTAACGGATGTCCATTTACCTCGTTCCATGATTTTACAGCGAGCTCTGAAAACAGACCGATTTTTCCATCAACCACACCGGGACCAAAGTTTGCTTGATCGAGAAAAATTTGTAGGCGAGTGGCGTCGTCACCGATGGGCTTTTGGTTGATAGGTGAAATTTCCGCCGGGGTTTCTGGTGGCGGGGTTGGTGGAATTTCAGTAGGGACGACAGGTTTGACTGGGGGCGTGACAAGAACGGGAGGAGGCGTTGGCTCGGGTGCGACGGGATCGGCATCGACGGGTAGGGCTTTGAGAATCTTCGGTTGAGATTCCTGGGCGCTGAGTGGGAGTGAAAAAAGTAGAAGCGTTAGAAAAAGGCGCATGATTGCGATTAGTGAGGGATCAGGAATTCGTTGAGTTTGCCTGCGATGTTTGCGGGGACGATGGCGGTGACGATGATGTCGTTTTCATCGTATTCAGTGGAAAGGACTTTCGCGTCTTTGTGCAGGAGGTTGAGGATATCGCCACGAAATTGTGGGATACGGTAATTTTCATGCGTGACCCGATCCGCAAGGACTTGTGTGCAGGCTTTGTAAATGTCTTCCAGTCCCTGACCAGTGAGGGCGGATGCGTGGATGGCATCGGGGAATTTTTTTTCCAAACAAATCAGCTCCCATGGATCGGTTATTTTATCGATTTTATTCAGAACCGTGATGATGGGTTTGTCGACCGCGCCGAGTTCTCCTAGCACATGTAGCGTGGTGGCTTGAAAGATTTCGATTTCAGGTGCGGAGGCATCCAGTACGTGGATGAGGAAATCTGATAGAACGGATTCTTCGAGAGTTGCCTTGAAAGCCTCGACGAGACGGTGGGGGAGGTTGCGGACGAAGCCGACCGTATCGGTGACGAGGAGGGGTTGGCCATCGGGCAAATCGATGCGGCGGGTGGTGGTGTCGAGAGTGGCGAAGAGCATGTCTTTTGCCATGACATCGGAACCGGAAATCTTGTTCAGCATCGTCGATTTGCCAGAGTTCGTATAACCGACGATAGCGACGTGAGGGGTGTCGAGTTTCTCGCGTTCTTTGCGTTGGGTTTTGCGTTGTTTGCGGACGACCTCGAGTTCGCGTTTGCAGCGATCGATGCTGAGGTGGGCGAGGCGTCGGTCGATCTCGATTTGCTTTTCGCCCATGCCGCGTTCGGCACCGCCGCCGCCACCGGCTCCCGAACCGCCGCCGCCGCCTTCGCGGTCAAGGTGTCCCCACATACGCGCGAGGCGGGGGAGGGCGTATTGCATTTTCGCGAGTTCAACCTGCAAACGTGCCTCTTTGGTCTGGGCGCGTTTTCCGAAAATATCGAGAATGACTTCTTCGCGGTCGATGACGCAGAGGTCGGCGAGTTTTTCCCACTCACGTTGTTGGGAGGGAGCAAGGTTGTTATCGATGACGATGCAGTCGCATTCGTGGGCTTTGGCGAGCGCGACCATTTCCGCCGCTTTGCCGGTTCCGCAGAGAAACTTTTTGTGCATTTCGCGGGATTTCGCGAGGACGGATTCGGCGATCTCGATGCCGAGGGTGGACACGAGTTCACCTAGCTCTTCTAGCAACGAAGCGGATTCTTCTTCTTCGCTTTTATCGAAATAAAGCCGGACGAGCAGGGCGCGCTCGACCATTTCTGGTTTCTGTCTGACTTCGAACATCGATTTGTTAAAAATGGGTTAGGAGAGGCGTGACATCACGGCGGCGGAAAGCGTTTTTCCGTCGGCGCGGCCCTCGCACAATTCTTGGGCACGTTTCATGACTTTTCCCATGTCGGCTTTGGAAGTGGCGCCGGTCTCTTGGATCGCTTGGGCGACGAATTCCGTGATCTTCGCTTCGCTGAGGGCGGCGGGGAGGTATTTGGAAAGAATGGCGATCTCGGCCTTTTCGGTTTCGGCGAGCTCTTGGCGATTCGCTTTTTCGAACTGCTCGATGGAATCCTGGCGTTGTTTGATTTGCTTGCGGACGACCGCGATAATTTCAGGCTCGTCTAGAAGCGTGCCGAGTCCGCCTTTTTCGATTGCGGCGTTGGTGATGGCGCTTTTCAGGGCACGCAGGGAATTGAGTGCGATGGAGTCTTTGGCTCGCATGGCGGTTTTGATATCTTCGGAAATTTGGTCAGCAGAGTTGCTCATGCGAGATAGATACGACGGGTAGAGGCAATCGCCAAGGAAAAGAGCGGAATCTATTAAACCGAAAGTTAGGCCGAAATCGCAAAATTTCCTTTGAGCATGTAATAACATGACGATAACCATCGTTCTATGGAATCCATGTTCTCAAAAAACCTCCGCCACACTCCATCTCTCCGGCACCTCGCCATTGGCCTAGGCCTAGCTCTTACGTCGACCGTTTTCGCCCAACTTCCTCTACAGAAAGACGATACCGTCTGCATCATTGGTAATGCCCTCCCCGATCGCATGCAGCATGATGGCTGGGTTGAAACGGTCATCCAAAGCAAGATGGCTGGCCAAAACCTGTCGTTCCGCACTCTCGCTGTTTCGGGTGACACCGTGACTTCCCACCCTCGCAGCAAGGGCGTGCCGTCTCCGGAGGATTACCTCGCTACGTGTAAGGCCGATGTGGTTTTCGTGTTCTTCGGTTATAACGAATCGTTTGGCGGACAAGCTAAACTCCCGCAGTTCAAAACCGACCTCGCAACCATGGTCGGGAATTACCAAGCCGCGAAATACAACGGTGAATCGGCACCGCGCATTGTGCTCTTTTCACCCATCGCCCATGAAGACCTGAAAGATCCGCTCTTGCCCGATGGCGCGGCGAACAACGTGAACCTCGCCCTTTACACAGAGGCGATCCAGCAGGTCGCTACTGAAAAGGGCGTCGCGTTCGTCGATCTCTTCAATCCTTCGAAAGAACTCTACGCGAAAGCGAAAATCCCGCTCACTCTCAACGGGGTGCATCTGCTTCCGGAGGGCAACCACCGGATCGGCGAAGTGATTGCCACTGCTTTAACAGGCAAAGCCGTTTCTCCTTCAACAACCCTTGAGCCACTGCGTCAGGCGGTGATCGACAAAAACTGGCATTGGCACAATCGCTTTCGCGCGACGGACGAAAACGACATGTGGGGCAGTCGCGCCGGATTGAGTTTCGTCAAGAAGCAGACCAATGCGGAGGTTCTCCTGCACGAGCTAACTATGTTAGACGTGATGACTGCGAACCGTGACGCAAGAATTCACGCCCTCGCTCAGGGGAAAGATCACAAAGTAGACGACTCAAACGTTCCGAAACCCATTGAAGTCATCTCCAACGTCGGTGGCGGAAGTGCTAGCTCGAGCGCTGAAAAAGAGGGAAGCAGTGATTATCTCAGTGCTGAAGAGAGCCTCAAAAAAATCAACGTCCCGGAAGGTTACGCGGTGAATCTTTTCGCCGATGAATCAAAGTTTCCCGCACTCGCCAATCCTGTGCAAATGCAGGTGGATACGAAAGGACGACTCTGGGCTGCTTGCTGGAGCACGTATCCGAAATGGGAGCCGCTTAAGGAAATGACCGACAGCATTTTGATTCTGCCCGACGAAAACCGCGACGGTGTGGCGGACAAGGCGATCGAATTCGCCAAGGTGCACAATCCGCTCGGCTTCGCTTTCTGGGGCGGTGGCGTGATCGTGGCTTCGCAGCCTGATATTCTTTTCCTCAAAGACACCGACGGTGATGATATAGCGGATGTCCGCATTGTGTTGTTGCAGGCCACCGGATCAGCAGACACCCATCACGCGGCGAACAATTTCACCATCGGTCCTGACGGCGGGCTTTACTGGCAGAGCGGGATTTTCCTCCAGCACAACTATGAGCACCCATGGGGACCATCGCTGGCTGCGACAGCATCCGGCATGTATCGTTTTTGCCCGCGTCGCCATACTATCCAGTTCATCGCCGCTAACAACCCGAACCCGCACGGCACGAGCTTCGACCGCTGGGGTTATCTCTTCGCTACCGATGGTACGGGCGGTAACGCCTTCCAAGTGCGACCCGACGGAAACGGTTTCAAAATGTTTCCTCTTCTGAAGAAGGAAGTTCGCCCAGTGCCGGCGAGCACGATTGTTTCCAGCACGAATTTCCCCGAAGATATCCAGCAGAATTTCCTGATCTGCAATGCGATCGGCTACCTCGGCATCAAGCGCTATGATCTCAAACGCGACGGCCACACGTCCGGGGATAAAACTTTCAAACAGGGCGAAGTTTGGGGTGAACCGACCCCCGATTTCTTACGCAGCGATGATAAAAACTTCCGCCCCTCGGACGCCAAGTTCGGGGCTGACGGCGCGCTCTACGTTGCTGATTGGCAGAACGTCATCATCGGTCACATGCAGCACAACATCCGTGATCCCAAGCGCGACAAGAAACATGGCCGCATCTACCGCATGATTTTCAAGGATCGCCCTTTGCAAGAATCCGTTGCCATCCACGGTCAGACGATTTCTGCTTTGTTAGAAGCACTCAAGCATCCCATCGATGGGGTTCGCGAACGCGCTCGTGCCGAGCTGGACTTGCGCGTCCAAGCCGAGGTTGAACCTGCGATGCTCAAGTGGATGCAACAGTTCGATCCGAAAAAGGCCGAGCACGCTCATCCTTTATTAGAGGCTTTGTGGTGGCACCAACGTCACAATATCCGCGATGAAAAACTCCTCGCCGCGCTGCTCGAATCACCGGAACTCCACGCCCGCAACGCCGCTGCGATGGTGAAACAGTTCTGGGGTCCTGCCGACGCAGCCAAGGCTGGCATGCCCACCGAGATTAAAAATGTTAGAGAGAAAAAGATCGTGGTTAAAGTTCCCGAACATCTCAAAGATAAAGCCGCGAAAGCTTATGAGCTCGGCTCCGAAGTCTTTCACCGCGAGGCTCATTGCGCGACCTGCCATCAACCGAACGGTATGGGACTCGATCCAGCATTTCCACCATTGGTCGGTACCTCATGGGTCACTGGAAGTGAGGATCGTCTAACGAAAATCGTGCTCCACGGCCTTCACGGCAAAATCGAGGTGAACGGCAAAGTTTTTGATCCAGCGAAAGGTGTCCCGCCTATGACCGCTTTCGGCGCCATCCTTAAAGATGAGGAAGTGGCCGGCGTGCTTACTTACGTTCGCAACTCCTGGGGCAATAAGGCCGATCCTGTTAGCGCGGAGACGGTCAAAAAAGTCCGCGAGGCAACCAAGGATCGCTCGATTTTCTGGAAACCCGAGGATTTACTTAAAGATCACCCCCTTGAAAAATAACCCCCTTACCTCTATGAAATACATCCTGACTTTTCTCCTAGCTGTCACCTTCGCCCACGCCAACCCTGTCGTTTACGAAGGGGAGGCAGGTCCAGGTAAAGGCAAGCACATCGTCTTCCTCGCTAGCGATCACGAATACCGCGCCGAGGAAACTTGTCCTGCACTCGCCCGCATCCTCGCGAAACATTACGGTTTCAAATGTACCGTCGTCTTCGGCGTGGACAAAGACGGCTTCATTGAGGCTGGTTCGTCGACAGTGTCCGGACTCGCGGCATTGGAAAAAGCGGATCTGTTTTTCATCGTCGCTCGTTTCCTCAATCTGCCCGATGAAGAAATGGCTCACGTCGAAGCCTATCTGGAACGCGGTGGCCCCGTCGTCGGTCTGCGCACCTCGTCCCACGCGTTTCAAATCCCTGCTAGTTCGAAATACGCGAAGTATGACTTTAAATCCAAAGTCGCTGGTTATGAAAACGGCTTCGGTCACCAAGTCCTCGGAAATACGTGGGTCGGTCACTACGGGACCAACCACAAGCAAGGTACCCGCATCACCACGATTCCCGAACAACGTGGTAACGTGATTCTAACAGGTGTCGGCGAGACCGCATTCACTCATGCCGGTGCTTATGTTGGTAAAGCCGCTCCGGACTTCACAGTTCTTACCACCTCGCAACCGCTCGTATCTATGGATCCAAACGCTGAGCCGGATACCAAGAAACCACCCATGCCTTCCACATGGACACGCAGTTATGCGGGCAAGGACGGCACCAAGCATCGTGTCTTCCACAGCACTCAAGGTGCATCTCAGGATATCCTCGATGACAACTACCGCCGTATGATCGTCAACGGTGCCTTCTGGGCGATGGGCATGGAAGCCAACATCAAGGCTGATATGAACATCTCCTTTGTCGGTCCATACCAACCGAGTAAGTTCTCTTTCAATGGCCACGTGAAAAACGTCAAGCCGACCGATCTAGCAGGATGGGACTCGCCTATCATGCCGAAACCATAAATGGTAGGGTCAACACGCTGTGTTGACCGTGATTATTTTAGGTGAGCAGTAAGGAAGGTCACGCGTCAGTTAGATGGAGCGCGCGTTGGTATTTCTGATTTGGGTCGACTCAGCGAGGCGACCCTACCGTTATTTATTGATTCGTGCAGCGATTGTGCTTCATGAGTATGGCTTTTGCACGAAGGATCAGGATCGTGGTGATCAAGGCGAAGAAGGGGACTTGCCAGAAAAGCGCATTTTGTAGGGCGTTGTTGCCGATAGGAGAGGGAGGGTTTGCGGCTAGCAGTAAAGAAAAGCCGAGGCCAAACGAACCGTAGGCGAGGTTGAAGGCGAGGCCTTTTACGGAGAGGACCGTGGCGCGTTTTGATGAGTCTGTGGCACGATTGAGAGCGCGACTCATGGTGAAGCTTAGATAACCAAGAGTGGTCATGAGAAGCATCGCAGGAAGCAGGCACCATATCGTATTTGCTGGGACGATGCCGATCAATCCGATCAAAGAGATGCATGAAATGATGCCAAGATTGGAAAGTGTGCTGTAGCGTTGATTGAGTTTCTCCGCGATGGTTGGAACCACATAGCCTAGCAGTCCAAGTGCTGCGCCGATGAAACCATAGGTCCACTCGGGTAAGTGGATCATGCGGTAGTAGCTACTGTTGATCGTCGCGAAGTTTCGGACGACCGCATCGATCGAAAGACCGATGATAATGATCACGCGTGTGGTCGGGTTGGTGAAAACCCACTTAGCAGTTTGTAAGGTGAGTTTGACGGCGTTGCGGCAAGCTTTGGAAATTCCCTCGGAGTGATGGATACTTGGCTCGACCATGCGAAGCGTGATGCACAAGCAGGCGATTGCTTGTATTAAAACAAGCCCGATGGGTAAGCGGTGAGCGAGGGTTGCGCTGAGGTGTAATTTTTCT
>JANMGO010000079.1:0-1521 GCA_031374665.1 Akkermansiaceae bacterium
TGGCCTGCGCCGATGTCGCCGGCATCTACTTTGTCATTGTTGAAATCCTCATCTTTAAGCACGCGATTGGCGTAACCGATCAGGCGATACGAAGCGACTTTCTCAGGATTGAACTCCACCTGGATTTTCACATCCTTCGCAATCGTGATCAGCGATCCTGTTAGATTTTCAAGAAACACTTTGCGTCCTTCGCGAATGGTATCGATGTAGAAATAATTGCCATTTCCATCTTTGCAGATCGCCTCGAACATCGAGTCATTCAAGTTGCCCGTTCCGAAAGCGAGAACGCTCAGATAAATGTTTTTCGCCGCACGCTCTTTGACAAGCTCCACCAAGGCACCTTGGCCTGTGACTCCCACGTTGAAGTCTCCGTCACTCGCGAGAATGACCCGATTGACCCCGCCTTCGATAAAGTTCTCCAACGCCAATTGATAAGCTCGTTTGATGCCTGCTCCGCCATTGGTGGAACCGCCAGACTCGAGCTTTTCCAAAGCTTCCAGGGCTTTCACCCGACCCGCTTCGGTCATCTTGGTCGGAGGCATGACCACTCCCTCGCTCCCGGCATATACCACGTATGAAACACTATCCCGCTCATCCAACTGATGCAGTAGCAGCTTCAACGACTCTTTAACCAACGGCAGCTTGTTGCTGCTCTGCATGGATCCGGAAACATCGATCAGAAACACCAGGTTTGAAACGGGACGCTTCTCAAGAGCAATCTCACGACCCTTGATCCCGAATTTCACCAAGAGGTTGTCTTTATTCCATGGGCAAGTAGCAAGCTCGCTATGAACCGCGAAGGCTTTGTCTTCTGTCGGTGTTTTATAGGCGTAACTAAAGGCATTGATGCATTCCTCAATACGCACCGCGTCCGCAGGAATCTGGCGACCTTCACGGATCATGCGCCGGATGTTCGCATACGATGCGGTATCAACATCGATGGAAAAGGTGGACAAGGGTTTCTCCGTCGGACGCTGCCATGTCGGATCAACAAGCTGACCGTAACGCTCGGCATTCATGGAATCCGTGCTGCTCGGTATGCCCCCACTTCGAGTAGAATCGCCTAATGTATTTTTATCGCGTAAAGTCAAGCTATCGCCCTCGCGGAAACCGTTGACGGGACCACTGACGGCACCAGCACCAGCACCACCGCCGAGACCACTGCCAGCAAGGCCACCAGAACTACCACTACCACTTAGATCTCCCAAACTTTTATTAACTCCATCGAAATTTCTGGAACTCGTAGCTGGCTTTTTCTTCGCGATTTCCTCATCCACCGCCACCGCCCTACCCGAGAGTGAAGGAGTGACTGCGGTAGGCGGACGATTCGTTGGGGATGACTTCTCGTTCTGTGCCAGCTCCATTTGCTCCAGCGGATTTGCTACAGATAAGGAACTCGTTTCCGTTTGGCTTGGCGGAACTGTCATCTGTGCTAGTGCTTCTAACCTATCTTCAGCTTCACGATTTGTTTTATTGAATTTCGTTCCATCTAACGCGCTCAACTGATTCTTATGATCTTCG
>JANMGO010000086.1:0-25269 GCA_031374665.1 Akkermansiaceae bacterium
CAAAAATTCATGCTGCACGCGGAGATCAACCTCTGCTCCCTGTTCAAACGCGGCGAGGCCAAGATCGTCGCCACCACCACCATGCCCTGCACCGCCTGCATGCAAACCCTCTGCGCCTACGGGATTAAGGAAATCTACTACCAAGAAATCTACCACGCCTCAGACGCCCCCGAAATCGCCAAGCTCTACAACATCAAATTAGAGCAAATCAGCGATTTCCCGATGTCTTCTAAGGAAGAGTGAATGATGAATAGTGAAGGGTGAAAATCTCCCCTGCCACCCAGCTCACCGTCTTCTGCTTTCCCACTGATCACTGATCACTGATTACTGATCACTCGGCACTTCCACCTTCAATCTCGCCTTGCCCATCGGTCATTTAGCCGTTACAGCCCCACGGCATGGGCAAGAAACCAGTAGTTTTAATCATTCGTGACGGTTGGGGAACTAACCCAGGTGGCAAAAAGACTGCCGTTAAAGACGGCAACGCCGTGATCCTCGCGAACACCCCTTTCACCGACGAAGTCCTTTCCCAATACCCCCACAGCTTCCTCTCCGCCTCGGGCATGGATGTTGGGCTTCCTGAAGGACAAATGGGAAATTCCGAGGTCGGCCACCTCAATCTCGGTGCAGGCCGCATCGTTTACCAAGATTTCACCCGCATCAACAAAGCCATTTCGGATGGCACGATCGCAGATAACGAGGTTTTCAAAAGAGCCTTGGAAAAAGCCAAATCCAGCCGACTCCATTTCATCGGCCTCGTTTCCGATGGCGGCGTCCACTCCCATCAGGATCAGCTCATCGCCATGACCAAGCTCGCCTCCCAAGCAGGCGTGAAAGACATCTTCATCCACGCGATCACTGACGGCCGCGACACCTCACCCACCGGCGGTGCGGCTTTCATTTCAAAAGTCGAAGACGAGACCGCCAAGTTCGGTGCGAAAATCGCCACGGTCGTGGGTCGCTACTTCGCCATGGATAGAGACAAACGTTGGGACCGAGTCAAACTCGCATGGGACGCCATCGTCCATGGCATCGGCGTGAAAAAAGAAATTCTCGCCTCCGAAGCGATCTCAGAAGTTTACGCGACCCAGAACAAAACCGATGAATTCATGCCCGCCATGATCTTCACCGAGGCCGACACCCAACGGATCCGCGATGGTGACGTGGTCTTGTGGTTCAACTTCCGCGCCGACCGCGCACGCGAACTTTCCCAAGCGTTTCTCAAACCTGAATTCGATGGCTTTGATCGCGGTGCAGTTCCCAAAGTTCACTTCGTCACTCTAACCGTTTATGACGAAACCTTCCCTTGCGAAGCGATCTTTGCGCCACAAACCCTCGACATGACACTCGGGGAAACCGTTGCGGCAGTTGGCATGAAACAAATGCGCATCGCGGAAACGGAGAAATACCCGCACGTCACCTATTTCTTCAACGGTGGAGTCGAAATCGAAAATCCCGGTGAGCAACGTTTCATCATCCCCTCGCCGAAAGATGTCGCGACCTACGATCTGAAGCCACAGATGTCGGCTGATGAAGTCACCCAAACCGTCGTCGACAACCTAAAAGATTTCGATCTCGTGATCCTCAACTTCGCGAACCCCGACATGGTCGGCCACACGGGCGTCGTCGAAGCTGCGAAAAAAGCCGTCGAAAAAATCGACGATTCCGTCAAAGCCATTGTCGAACAAACCCTGCGACTCGGCGGCAAACTCCTCATTACAGCGGACCACGGCAACTGCGAATACATGCGCAACCCCGACGGTTCACCGAACACCGCGCATACCACCAACCTCGTGGAAATCATCTACGTCGCCGATGACGCCGCTTCCAAAAAAATGCGCGATGGTATTTTAGCCGATGTCGCGCCCACGCTTCTTGAAATGCTCAATGTGAAAAAACCTGAGCAGATGACTGGAAAATCTTTGCTGTCTTGATTTGAACTGTTGAGTTAATTCCTTATCCCGATGACGACCTCCAAAAACGTTAAATGGTTGCTCGTCTTAATCGCCGTCGCAGCCGTCATCGGTTCTGCTGCGGCGTTTTTTCTTTGGTCGCTGGATGAGGTTACAAAAAACCGTTTTGAAAACCCATGGCTAATCTGGCTACTTCCTCTCGTGGGTTGCTTGATGGGTTTTTATTACCGATTTCATGGCAAATCGGTGAGTTCTGCCAACGCGTTGATCCTCGATGATTTTCAAAACGACTCGACGCAAATTCCCTCCCACCTCGCGCCAAGTATTTTAATTTCCACTCTCGTCACGCATGCGTTTGGTGGCTCAGCGGGTCGCGAAGGTACCGCCGTGCAAATGGGAGCAGGCATCGCAGCCACGTTTTCACGCTACGTCGCGTCCACACGCGAGGCCTCCCATCTCCTTATCCTGTGCGGCATCGCAGCAAGCTTCGGCACCGTATTCGGAACCCCTTTCGCCGGAGCGGTGTTTGCTTTGGAATTCACCCGCCATCAACTGATCAACCACAAGCTCATTCCCTGTTTATTCACCGCACTCGCCGCGCATTATATCTGCCTCGCATGGGGAACTTCACACACACCCTACCCTACTATCCCTTTTCCATCTAACATCTTTTCATTCCTTTGGAAAGGTATCGCCCTAGCCGTCATCATCGCGCTTGCTGGTAGGCTGTTCATTTCCGCATTGCACCACACCACCAAGAAATTTCAAACTTGGTTCCCCCATGAAGCTGTGCGCGGAACAGTTGGAGGCATACTCATCATTGGATTGTTTCTTTGGGCAGGAACCGGCGATTACCTCGGGCTCGGCGTCATGGCGGAACATAAATCTTCGCTCACTCTAACAAAATTTTTCTCGCCGGAAATCCAAGCACCCGCCAATGCATGGTTGTGGAAACTCGCATTCACCATCGTTACCGTTAGCGCGGGCTTCAAAGGAGGCGAAGTCACTCCCCTATTTTTCATCGGCGCCGCCCTAGGAAATTCCGTCGCATGGTTTCTCGGTGCACCCGTTCCATTATTCGCCGGCATCGCCATGATCACGCTTTTCGCCGCCACCACCAAAACTCCCTACGCTTCATGGATCATGGGAATCGAACTCCTCGGCTGGAAAATTTTTGCTCCACTCGCCCTGATCATCTGGATCGCCACCAAACTCAGTGGAAAGAAATCTATTTATCCACGGTAGGGTCGCGGCGGAGTAGTCCACCCAAATCAAAAATATCCAGAGCGGGATCGTTCTAACAGACGTGTATCCTTCCTCAACGACCGCCCTTTCCGAATCCACGGTCAACACGGCGTGTTGACCCTACCTTTTAAAAATTCGGTAGGGTCGCCGCGCCGCCGACGACCCATATCAAAAATATCCAGAGCAGGATCGTTCTAAAAGACGTGTATCCTTCCTCAACGCCAACCTTTTTAATTCTACGGTCAACACGGCGTGTTGACCCTACCTTGTTAACTTCCACAACCTCGGCACCAACAGACAACAAGCGACGAACAAACCAACGGCCAGACCGCACCAAACCCCAACGGCTCCATATCCCAGATGAATGGATAGATAAACCCCGATCGGAATTCCGAGCACCCAGTAAGCCACAAATCCCATGAAAGCCGGCATCCTTGCATCGTGTAGTCCACGCAGCATCGCCACGGAACCAATTTGCAAACTATCGAACAATTGAAACACCCCGACCACGATCATCATCGTTGCGGCAAGTTTGATCACAGGTAGTTCATCGATGTAGAGCGAGGCCAACCATTCCCCGAAAAAGAAAAAGATCATCGCGCCAATTAGCGCCCAGCCCGCGCCTAACCACCAACCGGAAACCACAATTTTCCTCAAGCGATGAAACTCTCCCGCGCCATTCGCCGATCCGATTCTAACACTCAACGCCATCGACAAACCTAAAGGAACCATGAAAGCCGTTGCCGCACACATCAACGCCACCTGATGCGCCGCCATCGCAGTTGCACCGAATCTCCCCATCAGCAAGCCCGCCGTGGAAAACGCAGAAACCTCGCAAATCATCTGCAAGCTTGCCGGAATCCCGACTCCTAAAAATTTCCGCGTCTCAGCTTTGGCAGGCATCCGGAACCAATGATACGGCACCCATTCACGCAGACCTTTGGCGCGATACAGCCACACAAACATCGCCACAACAATCGCGATCCGAGCGATCAACGTCGCGATCGCTGCGCCTTCCAAACCCCACGCCGGACAACCCAGCTTTCCGTAGATCATCACCCAGTTCAAAAACACATTGAGCAACACTCCGCCTAGAAAGATCCAGAACGGCGGCCAAGGCCTGTCCAACGAATCCGCATGATTTTTCAGAGCCATCGACATCAGCGCCGGCACCAACGATGCCATGATGATGAGGAAAAATGGCCCGGTATTTTCCTCCACTTCTTTCGGCTGCCCGAACATCCCGAGATTGAGAGAAACCAACCACATCAGCCCGAAAAGCAGCAAACCAAGCACGGCCGAGATATAAAATCCCAGCCTGCAACTCGCCCGACCCGCCGCGGTATCGCCCGCACCACGAGCGTTCGAAGTGAACACAGAAATCGCCGTCAAAACCCCGATTCCAAAGACAAACGGCACGTAAAACAACGAGTTTGCAAAGGTCAGCACCGCCAGCTCCGTGACGCCGAGTTTGCCAATCATCACGGTATCCGCAACCCCGAGCAACATCTGACTCACCTGGCCAATCACCAACGGAAAGGCCAGTTTCAGGGTTTGACGGCATTCAAGAAGCATCGACATCGGGGCGCACTTGATAGGCAGCGGTGGAAGAAATTGTCACTCACTTGTTTTTGCACAACCCCTGAAATTTAGTGATTTTCTCGAACAATGCTTTGCATATCCGTAATATTTCCCTCATGTTTTCGCCCGATGATTTTCATTCCACGGAACTTGGTTGCTTTGCTCGCCATCCCACTCCTCACCCAGTGCGGCATGCGCTCCGCGCCACAGACACAATCCGTAACCGGTCCTTTCGATAGCCGAGGAAACTACGTCGAGGACTGGGTCGACCAGCCAGACAAATGGTATCGCCCAACAGCACCAGGCACAGGCACCAAATCGAAGCCAGTGATCGCTTCCACACCTGACCCTCTCCCAGAGCCTCATATCCCGCTCATCCAGACGACTTCGCCGCCAGAAATTGTCAAAACGTCTCCGACAACTAACGAAACTAAACCCAAGCCTAAACCCAAACCGAAACCCACAACACCTGCGGTCTCGCGCTACACCGTGAAACGCGGTGACACGTTATCTACGATTGCGAAACGCTACAAAACTACCGTTTCTAAAATTCAATCCGCCAATGGGATTAGGGGATCGGTGATTCGTGTCGGCCAGACCCTAAAAATCCCTCGATAAGATGCCTTTCCCGAAGAATTTCATCTTCGGCACCGCCAATGCGGATCATCAAACCGAGGCATACAACCCCGAACGCGAAGACGTTTGGGATCTGTGGGAACGCTCACAAGGCCTAACACCTCGCGGCAAAGCCACCGATTTCTGGAATCGCTACGAGGAAGACATCGCTTCCGCCGCCGCCCTCGGCTGCAAACTTTTCCGATTCTCAGTCGCATGGTCTCGTGTCGAACCCGAGCACGGAGTCTTCGATCACGACGCTCTCCAACATTATCGCGAAGTCGCGGAATGCATTTTGAAACACGGTATGCGACCCATGCTCACGCTACACCACTTCGTGTGGCCGGTTTGGCTAGAACGCGATCACGGCGGTATGTTAGGCGATCAATTTCCAAACATCTTCGCCCGTTACGCCGAAATAGTGGCCGAGGCTTTGGGCGACAAGATCGATTGGTGGATCACGTTTAACGAACCCAGCCAACTTACCTTCGGATACATCAAACCTTGGTGGCAGAACCGATACTACATGCCGCCTGGCTTGCCACGCAGCTCATCGGTCGACGCCGAGGCGCAGGCTGTGGGGAAATTAGTTCCGCATTTATTTTCCGCCCACGCCCGCGCTCGTCAAAAAATCAAAGCGCTCCATCCCGATACAAAAGTCGGGGTCAATCCCCTCATCACCGGATTTCCCACATGGTTGCAAATGCTTCTCGACTGGGGCGCTTGCCATCGCGGACTTTCAGAAGCGCTTTTTAAATTCACCACCAAAGAAGCCATCGTCAGCGAATACGGCGCGGCTGATCTCATCATCTGCGGCGTGACGCTGGACGATCAAACCCGCTTCGAAGCCAGCGATCCCTACCTCCGCACCGGTAAGGCCATCATCATCCGCAGCGATGATCCATCAGATGAAATTTCATCACTGAATGGAAAAATCGTCGCGGTCATCGCAATTGGAAATCAACCCCAATCATGGAAACGCGATCTGCCATCGTCCTCTCGTAAAAAACTTTTTAGAAACTACGACGACGCACGTGACGCGCTCTCATCCGGCGAGGTCAGTGCCGTTTATGGCGATGCCTTATACCTGCTTCCTCCAGAACTGAAAAGCAGCAGCGAGTTTCGGTTTTTAAAAACCTGCTTAAGCGATGAACATTACGTCGCTCTCGCCCCCCACGGCCACGCTCAACTCCTTGCACACGTCAACCAAGCCATCCGCGATTTCCAAACAGATCTTCGGAAATACTGCGACGTCTCGTGGATTTCCGAACCTTCTAACATCATTTCCCCAACTATCCTCCCGACTTCTCTTTACGAAGTCTTTCACGGCACCGATGCCCCACCGAAACACATCGATTCCGTCCACGGCCTACGCAGAATCCTAAAACGTGGATATCTCCGTGTCGGCATCCGCGTCGATGCTCCAGGACTCTCTAAACAAGCTCCGGATCCGGGACTTGAAATTCTCCTAGCTAAACAAATCGCCACTCAGATTTTCGGAGATGCATCGAAAATAGAAGTCATACCCGTCGAGCCGATTGATCGTTTCAAAGCCCTCGAATCGAAACGCAGTTGGCTCAACTGGGCATGGCGTTTCTGGGGAACCACCTGCCTGATCGCAAACTCGAACTGGTGGTATCTCGGTATGGCGGGAAAGCTCGCGAAACCCCTCTGCCCAGAAGAGGCCATCGGCGCACAAGACTTCGTCGGCCTTGATTACTACTGGGGACTACCAACGCATCGGCTACATAAGTTCCGACTATTAGAAGACGCAGCTCATGGCAGATTTCTCCGTGCTCCAGTTTGGCCGCGCGGGCTTTTTCACGCGTTGCAACGCCTCCACCGTTGGTTTCCCAAACAAGAATTACTCATCGTCGAAAATGGCTGCCCTCCATCCGCTGGCGGCGTGACTCGCTCTGAATACTTGCAGTCACACCTCGCAGAAGTCGAGAAAGCCATCGCTAAAGGCGTCCCAGTCCGCGCCTATAACTGGTGGTCTATCACTTCAAACCGCGAATGGGGTCACCCTTTCGATCTCAACACCGACTTCGGACTTCACTACATTGATCTCGATAACGATCCAAATCTAACACGCCACCGAACACCGGAAGCCGAGCTTTTGAAAAAGATCATTGAGTCTCAGCAAGGTGACTAGTTTATTTTAAATTGGGGATAATATTGAGCTAGCGCAATGCCCCTCTACTTCTTCGGCAGCGAATCAAACTTCTCCTTCAACTTTTTCTGCCGCTCACCCGGGGATAGCCCAGCATTTTCACCGGCTACTTCTTTCATCTCCTTACCCATACTCTGGTCCTCCCCTTCTACTACTTTTCCGCCAATCATAGCACTAGCTTCACTCAACTGATCCCCACGCACCGCGACTTTTTCCAAAGACTTTTTGTATTTATCCGCGACGGCATTCGGATCGGCTGTGGAGACAATTTCAGCAATCACGTCTTTGATGGATTGCATTTTAGCAGGATTCGCCACAAGCCAGCCAGCACTGCCTCCAAGCGCACCAATCAGCAAACCGAAAACCATCAATCGGTCTCGGCGCTTTTTACGTTTCTCTGCAGTGATTTTCTTGTCGAGAATCGCTTCTAGCTCTGCGTTTACGCTTTGATCGAGCGAAGCCACTGATTTATCATCTAACACCACTTCTGGTGCTACAGAATCCACAGACGGAGCCGCTTGAAACGGACTGGCGACAAATGGAGCGAAGGGTTTGGCTGCCGATGTATCAGCTTTGAAAGGGCTAGCCGTGGGCTCAGCGGGTTGATCCGCTTTCTGAAAGACCGCTGGTCCGGACTTACGTTGGTCATCAGGTGTGCCGAATCGACTCGGAGCCTTGCGCTCATGTAGTGCAGCATCAAATAATTTCTCCAAATCTTCACGATCAGCCATAATGTAATTGAATGAGGATTTCCCCTCTGAAAGTCAATCCATACTTCCCCCAGCATGTTTTTCTGCCTTTCCCTCCGCCGGCATTTGGATTGAAATCTCTCCGTCATGCCTTACCTCGACAACCATTTCTTGCTCTATAACGATACCGCGCGCCGCCTGTTTCATGAAGTCGCTGCAGATCAGCCTATCATCGATTACCACAACCACCTCTCCCCTGCGGAAATCGCTAACGATCATCGTTGGGAAAATATCGCCGATATGTGGCTCGGCCACGATCACTACAAATGGCGCTTGCTCAGAGCCAACGGTATCAATGAGGAGCGCATCACCGGCAACGCATCACCACGGGACAAATTTCAAGCTTTCGCCGAAACCATCCCCTACACCCTCCGCAACCCCATGCACCATTGGGTGCACATGGAACTCCAACGCTACTTCGGCATTAACACCCTACTCTCTCCGGAAACCGCCGATGAAATCTGGGAAGAAACAAACGCCAAACTCGCCGATAAAGAGTTCTCCGCACGCGGCTTGTTGAAAAAATTCGATGTCCGAGTCGTCGGCACCACGGATGATCCAGCCGACCCGATTGATGACCATTTGAAAATCGCCGCATCGGGTTTCAGCACAAAAGTTCTCCCAACTTTCCGTCCGGACAAAGCCTTCCAAGTAGACCGACCCGATCTCCTCAACCCATGGATCGCGAAACTCGAAAGCGTTTCTAACACATCGATCACTCAGCTCTCGGATTTGCTCAACGCCTTGCAAAAACGCCACGACGATTTCCATGCCGCTGGCGCGAGACTCTCGGATCACGGGCTGGATCGCTGCCCCGCCCTGACATGCACGGACGAAGAAGCCGCCAACATTTTCAACAAGGCTCGCGCCGGAAATGCCGTTTCCGCTGAAGATAAGGAACGCTTCTCATTCTACCTACTCGTCTTCTCCGGTCAGCTCGATGCCGCACGCGGTTGGACCAAACAACTCCATCTCAATCCCGTGCGTAACACCAACATTCGCATGTCCGCCAAACTCGGCGCCGATGCTGGATACGACACCATGGGCGATGTCCCACAAGGTGAAGCTCTCGCGGTTTTCTTGAACGCTCTTGAATCCCGCGAAGCCCTACCGAAAACTATCCTCTACAACCTCAACCCGCGCGATAACTACCTCTTCGCATCCATGACAGGCGTTTTCCAAGACGGCGTCATTCCTGGCAAAATCCAGTTCGGCTCTGGTTGGTGGTTTCTCGATCAGAAAGAAGGTATGGAAATGCAACTCAACGCGCTCTCCGCCACCGGCCTGCTGTCACGCTTCGTTGGTATGCTCACCGACTCGCGCTCGTTCCTCTCCTTCCCACGTCACGAATATTTCCGCCGCATTCTCTGCAACCTCATCGGAGACGAGGCGGAAAAAGGCGAACTCCCCGATGACTTCGATACCCTCTCAAAACTCATCGCAGATATTTCATTCAACAACGCGAACCAATATTTTGGATTTAACGTCTAACAAAAAATGAAACGTATCATCCTCTCTCTCTTACTTACCACGCTGACGGTTTTTGCTGAAATTAAAATGGTCTACATCGGCACGATGGCAGAAGGCATTTACCTCGCCAAGTTCGATACCAACTCAGGCATCCTAAGTCAGCCTGAACTGATCGTAAAATATGAGAGAGCAGGTTTTTTAGCGCTTCATCCTGAAAAGCCGATTCTCTACTCGGTTGGACTCGGCACAAAAGTCGGGGCGTTCAGCATCTCGAAAGATCATTCGCTCATTTTCCTCAATGAAGCCGATTCCGGTGGAGCTGGCCCTTGCCACCTCGTCGTGGATCTAACGGGTCGAACCCTCGCAGTTTCAAACTATGGGGGCGGAACTGTTTCAACTTTCCGTCTCGATCCCGATGGCAAAATTGAAGAGATGGCATCCAACATCAAAATCCAAGGATCAGGACCACATCCCAACCGCCAAAATGGACCCCATACCCACGGCGTGTATTTCAACAAAGCCAACAACCTGCTCTTCGCCCCCGACCTAGGCACCGATGAAACCTTGATTTACAAATTCAATACCTTAACAGCCGAGATCACCCCCAACGATCCCGCGGCCCTCAAAGCCCCTCCCGGTTCCGGTCCACGTCACATGGATTTTTCTCCCGACGAAAAACACGCCTACATCATCAACGAACTTACCAACACCGTCACCGTTGCTGACTTCAATCCCAAAACTGGCGGCCTAACAGATATCCAAACCATCCCCACCCTGCCGGACGATTTCAAAGAACCCAGCACCACCGCCGAAATCGAAGTCCACCCAAACGGAAATTTTGTCTACGGCTCGAACCGCGGTCACAACTCCATCGTCGTTTACCAACGCGATCCAAAAACCGGCAAACTCACCTTCCTCCAACACGCTCCCTGCGGCGGCCAAACCCCACGCCACTTCGCCATCGATCCATCCGGCAAATGGCTACTCTGCGGCCACCAAAATTCCAACACCCTCTCCATCCTGAGCCTAAACCCTGAAACCGGTCTACTAGGAGAACCACAAGCAACTGTCGTAATTCCCAACCCGGTTTGTATCTTGTTTGCGAAATGATCATCGTGAAGATGGTAGTGCCTGATGAGTTATAAGAAAAATTTATGAAATCCTTTCTCGTCCTCTCTGCATGGCTGCTTGTTTCACACATTCTAGCCTTACACCTCAAAATCAAACGTCTGGAACGCAATTCATAATTCCAAAGCTACTTCCATTTTCCATCATATAGCTATCTTTGCGGCCCCTCTGCGATCTCAGCGGCTTTGCGTTGAAATATCATCTTACAGTCAAAAGCCCCATTCCTTGTGCTTGATCTCCCCGCCGTATCGGATTACCCCGTCCCCGTGCTAACGATCAAAAGACTGACCAAGACCCTCGGCGGAAGAACGCTTTTACGCGAAGCCGAAATGTCCATCAACTGGGGAGAGCGCGTGGCTCTCGTCGGCCCCAACGGTGCTGGAAAATCTACTTTGTTCCGGATGATCCTTGATGAAGACCAGCCAGACGAAGGCACGATCGATCGCGATGAATACGCCATTGTTGGTTATCTCCCGCAAGAAGCTGGCGAACCCACCGATGAAACCATTTTGGAAATTGCGATGGGAGTAACTCCGGAAATGATCGGCCTGCTGCGCACGATCCGTGAGGGTGAAAAATCCGGCGATCTCTCGACTCCCGAATTTGCCAAAGCCCAAGATCAGTTCACCGCCCTCAATGGCTACCAGCTCGAGCCAAAAGCCAAAAAGATCCTCTCCGGCCTCGGTTTCAAACAGGAAGACTTTCAGAAACCCGCACGCGAATACTCCGGTGGTTGGGTGATGCGCGCCCACCTTGCCCAGCTCCTCGTCATGGAGCCGGACTTGCTAATGATGGATGAGCCGACCAACCACCTCGATCTCCTCTCGCTCCTTTGGCTTCAGCGCTACTTGCTCAATTACTCCGGCGCCATCCTGATGATCTCCCATGATCGCGATTTCATGGACACGATGATCGAGACGGTCATCGAGATCGATCCCGATGCGATGCAGCTCATTTCCTACACCGGGAATTACAGCGCTTTCCTCGATCAACGCGAGAAACGCTACGACCTCCAAGTCCAAGCCTACCGCAACCAGAACAAGGAAATCGAAGGCCACATGGAGTTCATCGAGCGATTCCGTCAGGTCGGCTCCAAAGCTGCGCAGGTGCAGTCGCGCATCAAATTTGTCGATAAAATCGAACGCATCGAGAAACCCCGCGCGCCGCGCAAACCTTTCAAATTCGCTTTCCCCCAGCCTCCGCGTTCCAACCAGAAAGTCATCGATTTCCAAAAAATCGGCCAATCCTATCCCGGCAAACGCATTTACAAAGACCTCGATCTTACCATCGAGCGCGGCGATAAAATCGTCCTCGTCGGCCCAAACGGTGCCGGTAAAACCACCCTACTCAAACTCCTTGCCGGTGAACTCGAAATCGATTTAGGAAACAAGGAGGTCGGATATCTAACAAAAATCGGTTACTACTCCCAGCACCGAGCAGAATCGCTGAACGAGTTCAACTCCGTGCTCGACGAAGTCATGGGCTCCTGCCCGACCCTGCGCGAAGAAGACGCCCGCGCCATTCTCGGCACCTTCCTTTTCCGCCGCGCGGATGTGGAGAAAAAATGCGGCGTTCTATCCGGTGGTGAGAAATCCCGACTCAACCTCGTCAAGTTTCTCGTCGATCCTCCGAACCTCTTACTGATGGACGAGCCGACCACTCACCTCGATATCCTTTCCATCGACTCCTTGGTCAACGCTCTCAAAGCCTACGAAGGCACCCTCGTTTTCATCTCCCACGACGTGCACTTCATCCGCAACCTCGCAGAAACCACCCTCCACGTCACCCGCAACGAAAAGGATCCCGAGAACGGAGCCATCGTCACCCGCTACACCGGCGGCTACGATTACTTCCTCGAGAAATCCGGCCTAAGCGACGACCGCGGCGCGGTGACAGCGTAAACGTGGCGGTGGATTTTATCCACCAATCCAAAATATTTCCACAACCCATCACCAATCCACCTCGTGAAATCGAATCGTTTCCTACTCGCCTTATTACTGACCGCCGCAGTGGTCACGTTTTGGTTTCTTGGAAAACCTGATAACGCCAAACAACTCGGAAACGACGCCCTTACACTCACCAACGAAATCCTTTCCCACGGCCCACGGCCGCCCGGCAGCGAAGCGCTCGATCAAGTCCGATCCCACCTGAGCAAGGAACTCGAAGCCGCTGGTTGGATCACGGAACTCCAGGAATTCGAACGCGATACCGCCGTTGGAAAAATCAAATTCACCAACCTCCGCGCCCGCTTCAAAACAACCGATGCAAACCCATGGCAGCGTAAGATCGATGGCCTTCTCTGCGCGCACGTAGACTCCAAACTCTACAAAGACAAAATTTTCCTCGGCGCAGACGACGCCGCTTCTGCCTGCGCCGCATTAGTGGTGATCGCCAAACAACTCGCCATTGAGAAGCCCAAACAAGCCGCAAAGCTGGAACTCGTTTTCTTCGATGGCGAGGAAGCTTTCGCAAATAACATGACCGTGCTTGATGGCCTCTACGGCAGCCGTCATTACGCGAACACTTGGAGAACCCGCGATGACAAACCTAAGTTCGGCATCCTACTCGACATGATCGGACACAAAAATCTCAGCATCCGCATCCCATCTGACTCACCGAAGCATCTCTCCGACCTCATGTTCTCCGTCGCTGAAAAGCAAAACGTCAGCTCTCACTTTGGCACCGCTGACGGCACGATCATGGACGACCACGTCCCGCTCAATCTCATCGGTATCCCAACCCTCGACATCATCGGCGACTTCTCCCGCTCCAACTGGTGGCACACCCCAGGAGACAACGCAGACATCATTTCGCCGGAGTCACTCAGCATTTCCATCGGAGTGACGCTTGGGATGTTGGATGAGTTATTGGATAAACGGTAGGGTCGTGGCGCCGCCCGCGACCGTAACTAAAACGCCACGCCTCTGATCACTGATCACTCGGCACTTCTCACTCCACACCATTCACACCTCTGCTACGGCCATCATTCGGTCGACAGCGGCGTGTTGACCCTACCTCCCCCGGAACCAACCCGTGATACTTGCCCTTGTCTTTATCGCAGGCAGCACCTCGTGCCAGTAATCGCCGGAGTGAAAGCACACCAAGGTTCCCATCCTCGGTTCGACGATCACATAATCACCTTCCTTTTCACCGGGCGTATTCCAGATTTTCAGTTCCCCACCATCGCCCGGCTGCCAATTAGGATTGAGGTATAGAATCACCGTCACCAAGCGATCGCGCGATTCCCTATGTCTGTCCAAATGCGGCTTATAAAATCCTCCCTCGGGATACACCGCAAAATGTCCCTCGAAATCAAACAGCCCAAGAAAGAAATTCTGATTCAGCGAGATGCGGATGTTTTCTAGCAAATCCAAATACCTTTGCTGCGCCGAAGTGACGTTATCGTGATTCAACCACATCACATGATCCGTTCGCACATCTTCTCGGATCACCAAATCCTCCCCACGCCCCACACCTGCTCGCCGAAACTCACCTTCCTGCCATGATTCCAAACTTTCCCGTGAAAGTTCTTTGGCGACATCGGCTTCCAGAAACTCCGGCAACACACACCAACCTGGATCCCCGATGTGATCGACCAGTTGCTTGAATTTGAGCTCCGACTCGGAGCAAATCACTTATTCACCTGCCAAGCCGTTAGCCACTTCGTGCTGACCTTTTTAAAACCACGTTCTTCCATCCGCTTTTGCATATCTGGAAAATGCGCAGCTCCATAAAAAATTCCGATCTTTTCCCGACCCGCCGCAAGCTCTTTGTCCATGACCTCCACGCAGCGCGCATTGCGATCCGAGATGATCACGTTCTCGCCTGCCAATGAATCGATCTGCTTATCTCCCTCGGACATCGTCTGCATCATCTCCAATTTCACAAGATCCGAGCGACCCGATAAAATCCCACGCAGCAGGCGCAGACTGTTCGGCTCATGTTTCGGACGATCTGCTTTAATCCCCATTTCAATCATGAAACCTAACAGCGACTCTCCGCGCTCTTTCTGCAATGCCTCAAACTCCTTTAAAGTCAGATCGGCATGCACGAAATTTTTTGCCGTGTAATCGATCCCCGCACCTTGCCCGACCAAACCCAGCGCCTTTTCCATCGAACCATAAACCTGCCTCAGCCCACCCAGCGGATTTTCTTCATTCTCTTCTTCAGCCACCTCTGGATCTTCAGCAAGCTCAGTCACATCAACCTCTTCCACAACCTCAGGATTTTTATCAACTCCCAGCTTTTCCCCGCCGACCATTTCAAAAAGCAGCACGTCATAGTCTTTGAAATACTTGTTCAAAAAATCGTAATAACGCCGATCCGCCAGATGGATCGCCCCAATCAGTTGAACGCGTTTTCCGTCCTTTTCATAGCCAATCACAGCCGTCTGGAGCTTCGCCACGGTGTCCGTTTCTTTGACCCGTATGAAATCCCCGCCCCAAGACTCCTGATTTGAAGCCGCAAGCATCGCCGCAATCGTCGCCGCTGTTCTCGCCCAAGACATCTTGATTTTCATCTCGTTAACTATGCATCGTATCTCGGCATTGCCCATGGAAATTTTCCAGTCTAGGTTTACCCACTCATGAGCGACCACGCCGCACTCCACTACTGCCCCGATCTGTTGAATTTTTCGCGAAGAAAAACCCGCGAAGTCATGGTCGGAAATGTGGGCATTGGCTCGCATCACCCGATCCGGGTGCAGTCGATGATCACTTCCGACACACGCGACACCCCCTCCTGTGTCGCCGAGGTTCTTGCGCTCGCGGATGCTGGATGCGAAATCGTTCGTATCACCGCCCAGACTAAAATCTACGCAGCCAACCTCGAAAACATCGCCCGCGAAGTCCGCGCCGCGGGTTGCACGGTTCCACTCGTCGCCGATATCCATTTCAAACCCGACGCCGCCATGGAGGCCGCGAAATGGGTGGAGAAAGTCCGCGTCAATCCCGGCAACTACGTCGATAAAAAGAAATTCGAAATCCGCGAATATTCCGACAGCCAATACGAAGCCGAGCTCGAACGCATTCGTGAGCAGTTCATTCCGCTCGTCCATCTCTGCAAAGATCTCGGGCGCGCAATGCGGATCGGTACTAACCACGGCTCTCTATCAGATCGCATTATGAATCGCTACGGCGACACACCACTTGGCATGTGCGAAAGCGCGCTCGAATTTGCACGTATCGCCCGCGATCACGATTACCACAATTTCGTTTTCTCGATGAAAGCCTCGAACCCAAAAGTGATGATCGAGGCGTATCGTTTACTCGTCGCCAGACTCGATGCTGAAGGCCCCGACTGGAATTACCCCATCCACCTCGGCGTCACCGAAGCCGGAGACGGCGAGGATGGTCGCATCAAATCCGCCATCGGCATTGGATCACTACTAGCCGACGGCATCGGCGATACGATCCGCGTCTCCCTCACCGAAGACGCGATTCACGAGATTCCTGTGGCGAAGGCGTTGGTCTTAACGAGCCGTGACTGGGACTTGCAGTCCCAGTCCGTCGCTGGGACTTGTAGTCCCAGCAGTCCCAAACTCCAGGATTTATCCCACACAATCCGTCCCAACTGGTCCAAACTCGAAATACTTACCTCAACTTTCCTTCCGCACTGGCGCATCCCCGGAGCCACCTACGCAGTTACCTTCCGCACCAAGGATTCTCTACCCGCATCCGTTCTCGAAGATTACAAACAGCAACATCAAATCCTGTTAGATCGTATCGAAAATGTCCGAAAAACCGCCGGATCACGAGACGCTATCGATGAATTACTCCCCTTGCGCGCAGCACTACAATCACTCTCTGAAACGATTATTGAGCCCGCATTGCACGCAGCGAAAGACCCTCAGCCTCTATCGGATCCACGGATTGCAGAAATCGTTTGCAAAGCTCTGAAATTTTTTGATGGCGAACGCTACGACTTGCTCGCGTGGTCCGTGATGCCAAACCACGTGCATGCCCTGCTTACGCCACGCGAAACATATTCATTAGAGAGCATCATCCAATCCTGGAAAACCCACACTGCGAAGGAGGCAAACCGTATACTCGGGAAATCCGGCACATTCTGGCAGGAAGAATATTACGACCACATTGCTAGAGATGGAAATGATCTTAAACATCAGGTGCATTATATATTGCGAAATCCTGTGAGTGGAAATGCATCTCAAGTATGGACTGGAAGCGTTTTTGGAATCGGGACAGAATGTCCCGACGACGGACTGGAACTACAAGTTCCAGCCACATCATCATTTCCCCCCTCCTACAACCCCTTCTCTTACGAGCGCCGCCGCAGTTCGTCACTCACCATCCAAGGCCATGAACTTGGCTCCGATAAAACCGTTAGAGTTTTTACCACACAAGAAAACTGGAACTCCCTCGCTCACAAGATTGCTGGTATGGGCGATTTCAAACCGGAGATCATTTACGAAAAAGCAGGAATCATTGAAATCGATCCGCGCGATGACTCTGCGATTTCAGCCCTCAACGACCGCACTGAACCTACTTTAATCACCGTTGCTGATCATGTGGAAATGCATCCCATTCACGCGTTCCGCATGCTCGCGTTCCAAGCCGATCCGCGTCACCCGATTTTACTTAAAGACACCTTACAACCACCGATCGACGAATCAGATTTCCTAACCGCCCTGCTCAACGCTTCCAAAATTATCGGCTCGCTGTTATGCGATGGCATCGGCGATGCCATTCTCATTCGTGGCGAAACCGCACCCGGCCAATCACTACGCATCGCATACAACATCCTGCAAGCCGCCGGCACTCGCATTTTCAAAACCGATTACGTTGCCTGCCCTTCCTGCGGACGCACCTTGTTCAACCTCCAATCCACCACGCAAAAAATCCGCGCAGCGACGGGGCACCTCAAAGGCGTCCGCATCGCGGTCATGGGTTGCATCGTCAACGGCCCCGGTGAAATGGCGGATGCCGATTTCGGTTACGTCGGTGGAGCTCCAGGGAAAATCAATCTTTACGTAGGCAAAACCGCCGTGAAATTTAATATCCCTGAAGACGAAGCCGTCAGCCGCCTGATTGATCTCATTAAAGAACATGACAAGTGGATCGACGCGCCTACCATCTCAGTTTCTTCTGACTAAGCCATGTCCGAAACCGTCACGATTCATCAAACCAAAGAACTCACCGAGACCCAAGCGCCTTGGAACGTGATTGTTCATGATGATCCTGTAAATCTCATGGGCTACGTCACCTTCGTCCTGATGAAAATTTTTGGCTACAACGAGCAACGCGCCGCCAAGCTCATGCTCGAAGTCCACGAACAAGGACTCTCCGTCGTCTGGTCTGGAGAACTTGAGAAAGCCGAGTTCTACGCGCAACAACTCCAGCTCCACCAACTCAAAACATCCCTCGAAAGCTCTGAATGAAAATCGCTCCCACCATCGAGGGCGGACTCAGAATCGACCCCGAAGACGCCATCGACTGGCATTTGCTCCGCTCCATCATGCTCGATGCGAATGTCTCTCACAAAGATCTCGCCGCACGACTCGGTGATCTAATATCTCACGAGAAAATTTCCGAAGACTGGCAGGACATCGTCGTTCCGGATTTACGCGAATCGTTTTCCGACGATCTTCACCACGTCTACGCAGCGATCGAAACCGCCGCCGCATTTCCCAAAGACAACGAAACACCCATCTGGATTTCGCCAGCCGATGCGCAAAAATGGTTTAGTGCCCTCAACCAAGCGCGACTTGAGTTAGAGGAAATGTATCACTTCGGCCCCGATCCAGAATCCGATCCGAAAAATCTCAAACCCGTCCGCCACGATGCGCTACTCAGAAGCCGTTTTTATTGCGGGCTGCAGTCGGTGATCTTGGATCATGCTCTTTCGTTGTGATCAGGCTCAACGCTGATCTCCAAAAATCGCCTGATAGAAAACCTCCGCGCTCACTCGATTCCCGAACTCACTCGGGTGACTGCCGTCCTCGATGAAAAGTTTTTCTCCGTTACCTTTACGGAATTCTTTTTCCCACGCATCACCCACCGGCACGATGTCTACACCACCAGCGATCTCAGCCGCGCGCGAGTAAGCTTCTCTGATCCGCGCGTTCATTTGGTAAAAATCATCGCCCTTCAAACCTGACTGACCGTCGCGTCTTCCCCATGTTTGATAAAGCATGGGACGTGCACCATTCGCCCGCGCTTCATCGACGAAAAATTTCACGAATGGATACATCTCTTCTTGGCGCCGACTCTCTGGATACGCGCCACTTACACTGAAGTCCTGAATCACCACGATATCCCACTTTTTCTTATGCAGCTTTTTTAATGTCGGCTCGTGCACCGCATGCATCGAAAGTTTCCAACCACCATGCGTGCAACCCGCGACTTTGACTTTCTTGCCGTTCTTATCAGCAATGTCTTTGAACATTTTCGGAACATCGAAACTGTAACTGTTGCCGATGAACAAAATATCCAAATCATCCGACTTTATGATCGGTTGCTCGGAGCGCGAAGAAATCCCGCAACTCGAAAGCCCGAAAAATGCTAAAATTTTCGCGAACATCAGGATACTGCGGTAAAGGGTTTCATGCTCTCGGATGCGCTTCGTCATATGCCTGCTTCATTCTTTCTCGGGTTACGTGCGTGTAAATTTGTGTGGTCGATAGCGAAGCGTGGCCTAACAGTTCCTGCACGCTCCGCAAATCAGCACCAGCATCAAGCATATGCGTTGCAAAACTATGCCTGAGCTTGTGCGGACTCACTCCAAAGTGAATCCCGCTGATTTTCAAATACTTCTTCAACATCTGATCCACAGCTTGCTGGGTGATCCTGGTTCCCCGCACGCTGCGAAACAATGGCCCATTTGTGACCACCGCCTCCTGGCGGTATTTCTGAATCGCACGGATCGCCACGCCACCGATCGGGACCATCCGTTGTTTGCGGCCTTTTCCGGTCACTTTGACGATGTCATCCACGAAATCGACATCCGTCACATCCAGACTGAGTAACTCGGAAATACGCAGACCTGATGAATAGAACAATTCAAGGATCGCCACATCACGATGCTTGAGCCACGCGGGCGCATTGCCAACCGCATCCATTTTCAAAGGCGTTTCTAACAACGCCTCCATCTGTTTCAAACTCAGCACCACCGGCAAATTGCGCTCAAGCTTCGGCATCTGAATCTCCGCTACCGGGCTTTTCTCTAAACCACGCCGCAGCACGAGGTATTTGTAGAACGAACGCAACGCAGCAAAACGCAAACGTATCGTGGAACGCTTCATGTTTTCCTTCATCAGGAAAAACAGGTAATCGCGGAAATGATTCCCCTGCTCTTTTCGCCAACAAACAAAATCACCCCCACGCCACTCGATGTATTCTTTGAGCGCCGCCGAGTAATTCCGTATGGTCAACGGCGAAGCGTCTTTCTCGGTCTCCTGAAACTCCAGGAAATATGCGACATCGTCATTCATCTAACATTCCGAGTGGAAAAATTATTTCACAAAAACTTCACGAGCCTTCGCACCATCACCAGGGCCGATGATGCCGCGTTGCTCTAAAATATCCATCATCCGTGCAGCACGGGTGTAACCCAAGCGCAAGCGACGCTGCAGCAGCGAGGTGCTTGCTTTTTGTTCCTGCCTGCAAACCTCGATGCATTTGATGATCAATTCTTCATCTGCATCGGAAACATCTTCATCCTCATCCATCCCAGCGTTGTCGATGGTATCACGGATGTCTTTTTCATAACGCGGCTTCGCCTGCATCGCGCAGTGATCGACAATCCGCTCAACTTCCGCATCGGAAACAAATGCACCTTGCGCGCGCTCCAACTTCGCAGAGCCCGGCGGCAAATACAGCATGTCGCCTTTGCCTACCAACTTGTCCGCACCTTTCGTATCCAAAATCACGCGCGAGTCTAAAGCCGATGAAACTTGGAACGCGATCCGGCTCGGAATATTCGCTTTGATAATTCCCGTCACCACATCCGCACGCGGCGTCTGGGTCGCGATGATCAAATGAATCCCCGCTGCACGTGCTTTCTGCGCGATCCGTGCAATGCACATTTCCACATCCGCTGGCGCGGTCTGCATCAAATCCGCAAGCTCATCGATCAACACCACGATGTATGGGAAACGATCAGGAATCTCATCGTCCTCAAGCTCCAATTCTTCGAGCTCCGCTTCCGGTCCGAGATCGCCATCTTCAAGTGCTGAAGCAATTGCCTCAATCTCATCCTGATCCACTTCCGGTTCTTCTTCCGGCTCTGGCTCAACCACCGCCACCGGATCTTTGTCAGGACGCGGACGATTGTTATAACTATCGAAATTTCTCACGCCTTCTTTGGCGAAAATCCGGTAGCGCTTCTCCATCTCGTTCACCACCCATTTAAGCGCCGCCACGGTCTTCTTCGGATCGGTGACCACAGGAACCACCATGTGCGGCAGTTTGTTATACATCTGCATCTCCACCACTTTCGGGTCGACCATGATGAAACGCAGCTCATCAGGCCCGAACTTGAACAGGATGGAAGCGATGATCGAGTTGATACAAACTGATTTCCCGGAACCCGTCGCACCCGCCACTAGCAAATGCGGCATCGCAGCGAGATCGCCGATCACTGTCTTGCCGTAAACATCTTTCCCAAGCGCCAGCGGGATCTTCTTCTTCGCTGAGCGGAAATCTGGATCGTGCAACAACTCATGCAGCGGAACCGCCACTTTATTAGAATTCGCAATCTCGATACCCACGGTGTCTTTTCCGGGGATAGGCGCTAAAATATTGATCCGCTCCGCACGGGTCGCACGCGCAAGGTCTGCTTCAAGTTGTGAAATGCGAGATACCCGAAGACCCGTAGATGGATAAATCTCATAGCGGGTGATTGTCGGGCCACGGGTGATGTCGCCGGGTGTGACATCAATTCCAAATGCTTTGAGGGTATCAACAATCGTCGTTTGAATGGAAATTAACTCATCATGATCCGCTGCCTCCGTCTCTTCCTCAACCGCATCCAACAAATCAAATCCCGGCAACTCATAATCCTCAAATCCGGTCACGGAAAGCGATTGATGACCCGGCTTTTTCCGCTCAAACGGCTTTCCTCCAAACTCCATCTGCTCCACCGCGCGGCGTTGCGATGCATCAATGATCTGCGGCACAGGAGTTTCACGAATCAGCAGTTCTTTCTGACCTGGAGTGTCCGTTTCAGCCTCTTTTAGCTTCGTGATCTCACGCTCTACGCGACGTTGCTCACGTTGACGTTCACGCTCATGGAGCAATTCCTTCTCGCGAGCTTCAGCCCGACCCACCTCAGTCCGGCTCATCCGCCATGCATCGAACTTGCGTTTGAAAACCATCAAGCAAGCTTTCGCGAAAGCCATGGGCGTTTGACCTGTTAGCCAAATCAGACCCACCAAGTAGCCGACGCTGGCCAAGCCGATCGTCCCAGGCTTACCGATAAACGGCACTAACAGATATCCGCCAATCCCATTTCCAATCACACCACCCGGTAAATCCTTCATGTTACATCTCGCGGCCCAGTCGGTGAAAAAATAATCGGCCGCATGCAGCCAAACCGCACCGGAAATCAGAATCGTGATCAGACCCAAGGAAATCCTCGGCCAGATCAACCAGCGAAACGCCAGCTTCGTCACCCCGAACCAGATGAAACCTAACGAAAGCAACCAACCCGCCGCGCCTATTAGCAGGATTTGCACAAAACCCAAAATCCCACCCACCGGCCCTAACCAGTTTTCCCCAGGCTCATCGCTCTTATCCGCAAAATTCTGTAGAAATCCCCATTCTGGAAGATCCGCGGGGCTGTAAGAAAGCTGAGATAACAGCAACACCAAGCCACCCGCCAACCAACAGACCCCAGCAACTTCGCTGGACCACTGCTTGGGCTCCTCAATTTGCCCACGTTTCTTGTTTTCTCGATTGGCCATTGATTACGACACGCACAGCATTCCCTCCCCTCCCCAAAAGGGCAAGATTGTTTTCATACCGTGAAAATCAGGAAAAGTTAAGGATTTGGGCTCAGAAGCTAGGTAGAAAGCTAATTCGGGCTTTTTTCTACAGGGAGGGAGGAGGAGGAGGAGGAGAAGAGGAGTATACCTCAAAAGGTAGGGTCATCCGGCCCGGATGACCGTGATTTCAAAACGGTTGGTGAGAGATTGAAATTTGCCTGTATCTATTTCAACGATTTCCAGATCGGCGGATGAGGCCATGCGCCTTGAACTTCATCGATGTGCTTTGGAAGATTCTCGTAATCGAAAAGCACCTTTTCGCCTTCAATCAGCTTAGAACCCTCAACTCTGAATGGTCCGCCCGGATCGCGCCAATATCCACGAACACGAAAATCGGCATCGTAGAAAACAAGAAATGTATGACCTCGTGGTGGAGGTGTCTGTTGTCCCCTCACACCCGATCGAATATAAAAGAGCTGCGCAATATGAACTGTTCCAAACGGCGCAATACATTCTCCGACATACTCTGCACTCCGAAGATAGTAAACGTCAGCTTCCCCTTCGGTGACGTTGGAGTGCAGTGGCTCGCCACTTGCCTCAGCACCAGCGATTATGCGAGTCAGAACATCTGGCACAACTGGCACTCCGTCATCGGAGAAGTCTGCGTGAGCCATGGCGGAAAGCCCGATGAATAGAATTACAGAGTTGATTGAGTTCATTTTAGATTACCGTTTATCTATCGCTATTTCTCACTGAAGCACGCTTGCACTTTTTCAACAAATTGCTCCGTTTCTTTATCTGTGATTGAAACCTTCGGAGGCTTGTCTTTCTCCCAAGGTTCCTTTGCCCATCGTTTAATAATCCACTTACCGTCTCGGAGCGAAAACCAAAATATCTTAACGTGCCCAGAGTCATTGCTTACTCTTATTCTTACACGCACGACGCCTTCCAATTCGCGTGTGGCAAACGACCTCTCGAAATTAGAGGTGATTAGAATATCTTTGATAGGTTTGAGACCAGGTAAGGTTTGCTCATTGAAGAACGCACTTTTTTCTTCGTTCAGTCGCGCCATTCCATCGAGAAAAGATTTCTTAGCATCTTCTGGAGGCTCATCCTTCCCATTGGCATGAATAAGTAGTGCGCACATCGCGAACAGTATGATGACGGTATTACTGGTGCATTTCATGAATTACAGATCGTTTAATCGCAATTGATTATCATGAGCAAAAATATGAATCAATAGAGGACTATTTAGCGTGGATCACCACAACAAACCCATCTCCCCTGAGACCGCGAGTCTTCAAATCGCTTTTCATTCAAAACCTCAGATTATAGTTTGTTTATCCCTAGTTCATAGACTCTCTGTGATCTTTGGGTTCTCTGCGGTTGAACCTCTTCATTCGCGTTCACTTGTCCGTCGTAGTATTCTTGGCCTGCGTCGAAGCAGGCCTCAAAGTCCTCTTTCTTAAAGGGCTTGATATCCCCGTTCGTTCCGAACCACACTCCCGTCCCTCTTCAAAGGGAATCCACCATGTCCGCCAATCAAGAAATCCGTGTTTTCGCCCCCGCTACCGTCGCCAACGTCGCTTGCGGTTACGATGTCCTTGGCTTTGCCATCGACTCTCCGGGCGATGAAGTCGTCGTCCGCAACTCCTCCAAGCCCGGCCTCCGCATCACAGAAATCACCGGTGACGGCGGAAAACTCCCTAAAGACCCCACCATCAACACCGCGGGTGTGGCTGCTTTAGATCTTCTTAAACACCTCGGGATGCTCGACCGCGGGATCGAGATGGAGATTCACAAGAAAATGCCTTTCGGCTCCGGCCTCGGTTCCTCGTCCGCATCGGCGGTTGCGGGTGCTTACGCTGTCAACAAACTCATCGGCGAACCCCTTTCCAAGCGCCAACTCCTTCCCTTCGCGATGGCCGGTGAGGCCTCAGCCGATGGCGCATGGCACGCAGACAACGTCGGCCCCTGCCTGCTCGGCGGCATCGTTTTCATCCGTTCGAACGAAGAACTCGATATCGCGCAAATCCCCGCCCCAAAAAATCTGTGGGCCGCGGTGGTGCATCCCGACATCGAGATCCTCACCAAAGTCGCTCGTGAAATTCTTCCCAAGGAAATTCCGCTCGTAAACGCCACCCAACAAATCGGCAACCTCGGCGGACTCATCATCGGCCTCATCCAAGAAGACTACGGCCTAATTTCACGCTCCATCCACGACGTCATCGCCGAGCCACGTCGCCAGAAACTCATCCCCGATTTCTACAAAGCCAAACGCGCCGCCCTCGGAGCTGGCGCTCTCGGCTTCTCGATCTCCGGTGCCGGCCCATCCGTTTTCGCCCTCTGCGAAGGCGAGGAAATCGCCCGCAAAGTCGGAGCCGCCGTCGAAAAAGTTTTCACCGCCATCCCCATCAACTGCCAAGTTCACATCTCGAAGATCAATCCTCGCGG
>JANMGO010000110.1:0-36097 GCA_031374665.1 Akkermansiaceae bacterium
GCCGCCAGCGGCTTTGGTGATGGTCTCACGGTAAGTGATTTGTGGTGCGCCGGTGTTGGCGTCGACCTTGAATTCGCGTTTGATGCGATCGACGATGATTTCGAGGTGAAGTTCACCCATTCCGGAAATGATGGTCTGGCCGGTTTCCTCATCGGTCTTGACCATGAAGGTCGGGTCTTCCTCGGAGAGGCGGGCCAGGGCGAGAGCGAGTTTTTCTTGGTCGGCCTTGGTTCTTGGCTCGACGGCCATCGAGATGACTGGCTCAGGGAAAGTTGGGGGCTCGAGGACAACGTCGTGTCCTTCAGCAGCGAGGGTGTCACCTGTGGTGGCGTTTTTGATGCCGACCATTGCAGCGATGTCACCGGCGAAGCAGGCGTCGATGTCTTTGTGTTCGTCGGCTTGGATGCGAATCAAGCGGCCAACGCGCTCGGATTTACGGGTGCGTGGGTTGTAAACCGTGTCGCCTTTGCGGATGACGCCGGAGTAGACGCGGAAGAAAACAAGTTTACCGACGAATTTGTCTGCCCAGAGTTTGAAGGCGAGCGCGGTGAATTTCGCGTTGTCGGTGGTTGGGATTTCGATGATGTGCTCGTGGTTATCTGGGTCCATTCCTTTGGTGAATGGGATGTCGAGCGGGGAAGGAAGGTAATCGATGACGGCGTCGAGCAGGTATTGGACGCCTTTATTTTTGAAAGCAGAACCGCCAGTAACTGGGATAAGCTTGTTGGCGATGGTGGCGCGGCGGATGGCCTGCTTGAGATCGATGAGGGTGATTTCCTCTTCCATGAGGAATTTTTCACCGAGGATCTCATCGCAATCGGCGGTGGTGGAAACGAGTTCAGCGTAAGCGGCTTTGGCGACGACTTGTTGCTCGGCGTCGAGCTCTTTGACGGTGTAGGTGGAGCCGAACTGATCGTCGTCGGAATAGTAAACGGCTTTTTGGTTTACCACATCGATCTGGCCTTTCAGGGAGTCTTCAGAACCGATGGGGATGAGAATGCGGACGGCGTTGGCACCGAGTTTCTCTTTGATTTGGGAAACGACTTTATCGAAGTCAGCTCCGGTGCGATCCATCTTGTTAACGAAGACGATGCGCGGGACATTGTATTTGGTGGCTTGGCGCCAGACGGTTTCGGTTTGTGGCTGGACGCCGGCGACACCGCAGAAGACGACGATTGCACCGTCAAGGACTCGCAGGGAGCGCTCGACTTCAGCAGTGAAGTCAACGTGTCCAGGGGTGTCGATGATGTTGATGCGTTGTTTCTCTTCGTTGAAAAGTTTGACCACGTTTTCCTCGTTGTGCTGCCACCACTCGGTGGTGACGGCTGCGGAGGTGATGGTGATTCCGCGTTCACGCTCTTGTTCCATCCAGTCGGTGGTAGCGGCACCATCGTGCACTTCACCGATTTTATGAATCATCCCGGTATAGAAAAGAATCCGCTCGGTGAGAGTGGTCTTCCCTGCGTCGATATGCGCAGCGATCCCGATATTTCGGGTCCGCTCAAGCGTATAAGGACGGTCTGGATGGTTTGGATTCAAAAGGAATTTCTGAGGATGAACTTAGAAGCGGAAGTGAGCGAAGGCGCGGTTGGCTTGTGCCATCTTGTGGACGTCGTCGCGTTTGCGAACAGCGGCACCTTGGTTGTTGGCGGCGTCTTTGATCTCGTTCGCGAGCGCAACGTGCATCGGGGTGCCTTTGCGGTTACGAGCGTAAGTGACGAGCCAGCGCATGGCTAGGGACTCGGAGCGATCTGGATCGACTTCGAGCGGCACTTGGTAAGTAGCACCACCTACGCGGCGGGATTTAACCTCAACGCGTGGCTTGGAGTTTTCGACTGCACGGGTGATGACCTCGAGAGGATCAACCGTATCGGTTCCTTCGTTGGCGCGATCGATTGCAGCGTAAACGATGCGTTGAGCGAGCGAGCGTTTGCCGTCCTGCATGACTTTGGTGATGAGGTGGCCGACAACTGGGCTGTCGTAACGTGGATCACGGCGATCCGGTTTGGTGAAGATTCTTTTGCGACGTGGCATAACTTGAAAAGGTTAGGGATTAGGAAAATTACTTCTTCTTTTTGACCGGAGCGGCGACTGCGCCGGGCTTCGGACGTTTTGCACCATACTTGGAGCGGGCTTGGCGGCGTTTATCGATACCGAGGGTATCGAGCGAACCACGAACAATGTGGTAACGGACACCTGGAAGGTCTTTCACCCGGCCACCGCGAACGAGGACGATTGAGTGTTCTTGGAGGTTGTGTCCTTCACCACCGATGTAGGCGATGACTTCGAAGCCGTTAGTGAGGCGCACTTTGGCGACCTTACGAAGCGCGGAGTTCGGCTTCTTTGGCGTCCGGGTCATGACCTGGAGACAAACGCCGCGGCGCTGTGGGCAGTTGACGAGAGCAGGCGATTTCGACTTCTCGACTGGAACGTGGCGTCCTTTGCGAACGAGCTGATTAATGGTCGGCATGATTTCCTTCGTGTTTCTGGATTGTCTTAAAAAGAGTTGTTGGGACAAACCGGCACGAAGACGGGGTTTTTATAACCCGCAATCGCTTTTTTCCGGAGCTGCACCCGATAATTTCCCTGTATTGTGGCTGATTGACGGCTTTTTTTGTGCCGGTCAGCCTCGCTGTGGGGGGCGGGACTTTATTCATCGGAATCAATCTGACAAGACCTTTTTAAGTTTTTTTCTGAAAAAAATCACGAATGGTGGGTTTGGCCTCATTGACATCTTAGAAGTCTTTATTTTTCGGGAGTTTTTAAAACGGACGGTCGGAGGAAACTGAGAAGAGGTAGGTTTATCGGATTAATTTCTGATTTCCGAATGACGATTGTTGAATTTTGATTTTTGAAGTTGGAATACTCGACATTCAGCTATCGATGGCAGATCGGATCCAAAAAACTCTTCCTCCGTTTTCTCCGCTACCTCCCCTCCTCCGTTTGGATCTTTATGACAAGGGATGCGGGCTTTGTTATAATTCAGGCCAGCCCTACTTCGCTAAAGCTACGAAGGGCATTCTTCGCTTCCTTCGTCTTTCCTATGGCTTGCCATTCGTAGCTTCAGGAACTGAAGCGAAGAATGGTGGCAGGGGGCGGATTTGAACCGCCGACCAAAGGCTTATGAGTCCTTTTCTAATATAGAATTCAATGAAATCCACAAGAGATCATAAAAGCTCATAAACCATATAAAACAAAGGAATAAGTCGATTTTTCATTTTATTAAGATCTTGCGAACTTTAGTGGACCGATCTAAAAGTGGCACAGAAACGGCACAATTATGGCACAGAAGAATAAATCAAAACCCAAATTTTCCAGAAATGATCTCAGACATTGGGAGCAGCGAGTTTTTCGGCCTAAGTTCAAGGATGAAGGGGGTGAAATTTCAAACAGTGGGCATTTCCACATCAAAATTCAGGCGCATAATGAACGTCGTGGTGTTAGCTTGAAAGAATCCAAAGTTAAAGAAGCGGCGAAAGCCGCCAAAAAACTCGACGCATTAATCCAGATGCACGGATGGGAGAAAGGCTTAAAACTCTTCAGAGGAGAAACTCCAACCCCAAAAAACACAGTTACTCTTGGAGAATATTTGGCCGAGGTCGAAGCATGTAAAATTATCAAGTCACGAACCATGCGCACCTACACCACCAAGGTTCGTACCATTGCTGCCTTTATTACCAACCCAATAATGCCGGACAGACCGACTGATCCCTCCGATCAGACAAAATCAAAGTCTAATAAAAAGCACTCGAAGTATGACTATATTAACGGTGGGGCATTGATTTGGCAGCAACTCGTAGATGCTACGCCGTTAAGATTATTAAATACTGAAAAAATTACTGCTTGGCGACAGAACTGTTTGGAAAAGCATGCAGACAACCCAAAAGCTCACGGGGCCGCCACGAGAACTGCAAATTCCTGCATTCGTGCGGGTAAAGCAATCTTTTCAAGTGATGTTAGAGCCGCACTACCAGCCGTTAAATTACCAGACCCCATTCCCTTCTCTACAATTCGTTTACTAGAAGAAGGATCCAATAAATACCGCTCTCAAATAAGTTCACCAGATCAGTTACTTACATCAGGAGTTGCCGAATTGGCAGTGATCACCCCTGAATCAGAATTACAATTTGCATGGACGGCCGCAGGAAGTGTAGGAAATGCACCCGACCCAACGCCAGCAGAGCAGATACAAGCGGAGTTAAGAGCTTTCCGTAAAAATGAAGCTTTTAAAGTTTTAGTTTTGAGCCTCTGTGCTGGGCTTCGTAGAGGAGAAATCGATTCGTTACTTTGGACCCAGGTCGATTTCGCGAATGAATGCCTATGGATGGAGACGACTGATGTTCACCAACCAAAGGCTGATTCTGTGGGCAAAATTGGACTTGATCCACAAATCATGGACCTCTTGCGCAGTTGGCGCTCAGATTCCAAAGATCAGTTTGTTATCAAAGGGAGCAAGGCTAGACCAAGTGCCGACAAAGTGCATTACCGAGCAAATCGGGTCTATAATGAGCTCATCAAGTGGCTGCGCCAAAAAGGGATAACAAGCCGCATGGCTGTACACACCATGCGTAAAGAGTACGGCTCCATCATTTGCGCCCAAGCAGGCATTCATGCCGCATCTCGGCTATTAAGGCACGCAAACATCAGCATGACCGCAGCTGTATACGCAGATCACCGAACGGACGTTACTGCAGGACTCGGAGCCGCGATCAATTGGAAAAAATGAGACTATGGTTGGGTGCTATCTTTAACAGTTGTGGATGTTCCCATAATTGCTCTCTGCCCAATAATTTTCTATACCCGCTTTTTCTTTTGGTAGTGTTGTCTTGCTTCCTTCAGCATTGATCCTTTGGGTAAATTATCAATATCATCCAAATTTGAGTTAGCCCATCCATATCCTTCCCCATCCAATATTTTTTCTAGATCGTCAATATCTGCCTCAGCCAATTTGATTCCATATTTTTGCTCTAAATGCGCGCCGTCATTCTTATTTGCATTGAACGCCATCTCTAACATCTGATCCGAGCTTTTTTTGACGACATCGCTCAAAACCTGTTCCGTCGCGGGATTTCTAAATATCCAAGCATTCTCGAAAAACGAAACCATGCTGGAGAGGCTTTCGTCATCACCAAATGTCATTTCCAGAATAATCTGCGCTTTGATCGTTCGTGAGATAATTTCTGGTATTGCGACGGGGTTACGCTGCAGCAAAAATCTCCAATCCGGCATACCTAAACGAGAAGCCAATGGATCCATGTGGCGTTCTGGTTTCCAGACTTTTCCATTAATATCGAGGATAGGCGCATTAGGATCAGTCTCGGTTAACAACCATTTGCTTGAGACCTTTGTCTTTTTCTCGATTAGCGAAGCTATATGCTCCCAGTTATCAATAGTGCCGCATTCAATATTCCTAAGGTGACTTGGGGAACGACCTAACAATTTCGCAAAGCCATTGGCTGTGGCGTATTTTCTGAGCCCAAACTCTTTTGGAGCCTGTTTCAGAGAATCACGAACTCGTCGTATCGGATGCTTCAATTTTGTTTTCGCCATAGGCGAAGCATTATCTTGAAAACAATATTGTCAAACTCGTTTTGATATTAGTTCGATTTTGATTGACCGAATTATACTAATAGTTAATTACTACCCCAACGAACTAAACCCCAACCAACATGAGCCTAAACCCACATTACACACGTAAAACACTCAGCAAAGCACTCAATATCTCGATTAGCACGATTAAACGTCACGAGAAACAGGGCGTAATTGAAGGCATCCGCATAGGTCGTCTGATCCGCTTTGCACCAGACACTATTACCAGACTCTCCTCTCTCAAATCTGATAAGGACTGCGATGATGACCAAATCGACGATGGGACCGCCACTGAAGCCATCAACCATGAAACTATTGAACAGCCCCCCCATCTACCTGAAAACATCGAACCAGCTAAGCTCCCAGCGTCACCGACACCTTCTATTTCCAAACGCTTCCACTTCGATGGAACATATCTAATCGCAACCATTTTTTCCATGATCTCACGAGTCCTCAAACTCACAACCAACAAATAAAACCCCAAAAAACATGAAATTACTGACCTCAAAAAAATTCCGAGCCCTTATCAAAAAATATCCATCGTGGGCTGCAACACTCCAAGAGCCTGTTATTATCACAGACTACTGTAATATGTCTGGATCACCCATTACTCATCTGTCCCCTCTCCTGCATTTCGTAGGTCTTAACGAGCGTGGGGAATGCGCTAACTTCATGGCATGCGAATACCTAACAGTAGCTGAAGGATCATTCGCAGGCGAAGTTGATTTTTCATATTCTTTCATTAGGAATATTGGCGATTTAACCATCAAAAAAGCCGGTAAATCCGGTAATGCTGCAGACTTCACGAGTTGTGAAAAACTGCTAGTAGCGACTGGCCAATTTCCAGGAGCTGTGACCTTCAAGGGCTCCGGAATCCAACGTGTCGTAAACTTGAACATTCACTCGCCTAACCAGAAAGGATTGGCTGCTGAATTTTATTTTTGTAAGCACCTACGACACGCAGAAGGATACTATCTCGGTCATGTCAGCTTTTATGAATCTGGAATCGAGCGAATCGGCATTCTAAATGCCAGTTCAGCTTGTTTCGTAGGTTGCGTCGAATTGCGTGACGCTGCAAACCCAGCTATGTGGTTGGATCATCCACGTGCGGATTTTGATCCAGAAACTCGTTCGCGACTAGAAGCGATTCGTAACTTGTAAAAACAGATGCCTTACCCACGCGTTCCTCAGAGCTGGCTTATCGCAATATAGGCCAGTTCATTGATCATCTCATCACTGAAATATAACCAAAGCCGTCCTGTGGGATGACTCTGTAAAACCCATGAAAACTGAAAATAGTCGCAACCAATCAATTACGGATACTCTTGATCCACCGATCCCTTTCGTATCTGCGGATACTCAATCGACTCTAAATAACCAGAAAGTGGATGAAGTAGTTAAGGAGACAGTAATCCTGATTAATCAAGGCCTCCGTGCTAACAAAAAATGCTGGCAGAGCATTCTCCGCGGTGCTCTGCGCCTGAATTGGTTGCGGCTGCAACACTATGCGAAGGGGAAAAGAAACGACCTTGTCTCAAATGAGAATAAGTCTGGCTTTAACCTGGTCTTAATTCAGCTGAATAAGCCGTCTGCAACAGTATACCGCTGGATAAAACGCGTCAAATATATTCTAACAGAGATTGGCATTTCGGACTTGAATTTTCCTAGTCCTGGAACCAGCGAATGGGTGAGGATCGAAAAATTTATCAAAGGACGTGCCGAACTCATTGCATTACTCGAGTTACCAGTCGGAGCCATTGCGACACCAAATGATGAGGCGATTATCGCAAGGTTGCGGATGGCGGCTGAGGCCGGTGATGAAATGGCGCGACAATTAATCTCGGAACTCGAAGCGGGAGATACGACGATTATACAGGCTACTCAACGATATGCGATGTCCAAAAAAATCAGCAAAAAAAAATCACCTAGCATGTTGAAACTCGATCCAAAAACGCTCCAGCCAAAGGGTCAAATAATCAACGCTTTGCAAATACTAGAGGTGGGATTACGTGATTGGGACCAATTTCCGAGTGAGGCACGTATGCAGGCGGCTCAGCGTATCCGAGAGGTGCTTTCGCAATTGCCTGATGAATGCAAATTCCGTTCTTTTTGATCACTCTGTCTCCTCAAGTTAAAAAAGTAATAGAACAGGTAATTGAAATAACCCAACTCTCCTCCCCTTTTTTCTTTCGCATCCGTAGTTTTCATTGATCAAAAACCATGCCGAGGAAACTCGGCATGGTTTGTTAGAGGAGCAGTAGGAGCGTTCATGATTTCTTATTAAATAGCCTTTGAGATTTGATCTATCATCTGTGTCGAGCCAGTTCTGCAAGGTCAAGCTGGCGGATCTCGCAGCCTTCGTGCTGATGGATCGCGCTATGGTGATAGTGTCCGTAATACCAATATTTCGGACGGACCAATTCAAAGAGACGATCATGTCGGAGTTGTTCATCCAACAATTCCTGACGCAAGGTTTTGCAGCCAAAGGATTCCTCCATCCGAATGTAAAATTCGACCAATGGGTTTGCAGGTGGTGAGAGCCATGAAGGTCCCGAGTGGGTCACGAGAACATCGGCCGGACCGGCCAAATCCTCTCGTAGCACCATATCTTCCTCCAGCCACCAGGTTTTCCCGGGCTCCCGGTCGGCCCGATTGATGCTTACCGCTCCCCCCACAAACAACCATGATTGCCCCTCAATTTCCATTCGTGAGTAGTCCGTCAGAAGTTTGAAATTTGGCAACATGATGCTTCCGTCAAAAACATGTGGGTTCGAGTGGTTGCCCCGAATGCTCAAATATTCAATGTCAAGTGCTGCAAAGCCGTTGTCCATCCGTTCCGCTGTTCCCTCATCCCAAGAATCTGGATAACCTTCCTCACCATCGCCGACATGAACGATACGAACCCCACGCAGTCCTTTGCGTAGAATGGATCTCAGCAAGTCGTCGTAGTTAGCGTGGTGGTCGCCGAGCAAATAGGTGGCTTTCATGAATGGTGAATTGTTAATGCTTCAATGATGAGTGAGGCGCGTAGTCGATTTGTTTCATGATTAATTCAGATCGTTGCACTTGAAATCATACTCCAGCCTGAACTCGGCCGCCAGTGCGATGGCTGTGCGACTAGCCTATAAGAACTGATGATTATTCAAGTGTGGCGACGCTAGTGGCAGTTACAGTTGAGATGAATACCGGTTCATACACAACATCACGGAGACGAACATCTCTGCCGGTTTCAAGAGCGCGACGGAATCCATCTCGATGTTCTGATGGGCATGCCGATAGGGCTGTATAGCTTGCGATATATTTACCGTCGTTCACACGTATTTTACCAATGACGATTTCTCCCCGATCGAGCAGTTGTTTTATTATCTCGATTAACTGGTCATGCGGAATTTCTTTCATGCTTATTAGTTGTTAGTTTTGGGTTTCGAACATCGGAATCCTCCCTGCCCACGAGCCACCCGGCCCTGACCGTTAGAGATCCTTCTGTTCAAATGATCCAGTTGCTTAACCAAATCAGTCGCGCTCGAAAGGCGCGAAAGTTGCCAAAAACAAAGAGCTTGCTCCGCCTAAAATCGCTCCATGTCCCATATTTTGGATGTTTCAGGTCTTATTAATACAAGGACAGGGGTGCCATCAGAAATATGACTTAGTGGTCGCATTATCAGATGTAGTTCAGCCATCCATTAGCCTTTTTAAATCGATCTTACATAAACTCTTTCCCCTCGAAAAAATCTCACGGAATTAGAAAAGCCTCTGGGAAAAACGAATTCCCAAGGCGTAATCAAAATCATTCAGATACCTGATAAGTAAAAATCACCCCTCCCACAAACCATTAGCCAAGGTATGAATCCCAGCAGATGAGGACAGCGCTTTGAGAAGGGCAGCCCCCCAAGTAGCCTGACTTATCGGGCAACCGAAAACATCTGTTTTCGGTCCGTAAGGCGGGGGTTTGGGGAGGCCAGGTCCCCACTCCAAGCGATCCCGCAAGCTGTGGGATGGCGATCGCCACACGGGGCGTTGCGGGGTGTCCCCGCTAGAGATGGGAGCGAGCAACAACGTGCAAGCGAGGGAAAGAGGCTTCTTCCCTGACCAAAGATACGAGGAAAGTAAATATCCTGAATACGCCCAAACTTATAAAAGGGTCATCAGCCAAAACCTCACTTTATAAAATGAATCACATCCGAATACGATCAACGCTTTTGAGCATCGATGAGCGGAGATGGAATGAGAAGCTTGCCCTTGGCCTCGGGTAAATATGCCTCAACAATATCTGGTTTAGTGGCTTCAAAATAACTCCATGCTTTTCCTTTGTTGCTGGAGACAGCCACCAAATGAGTGGTCATGATGATGGTTTTCGGCCCAAAGATCCGCTGATTGCCTGGATGCCCACCATCGTCATGATTAAAAACGGTGGTTACTGGGCAAAATGAAATAAGTAACTTACCCACTTTTTGAGGGGTTTCAGGTCGGCCACACTCAAGCGAAAACGCTTTGAAGCCTTGTTCATAAATTCCAGCCAGCCTACCTGCCAAATATTCATCAAGATCATCGCCAATATCCTCAGCCACAGGTGAATACATTTTTTTCATGACCGCCTGATTATCCTCTTGTGTCAGCGCCTCCGCAAATTCCTGAGCTTCAGATTGAATTTTCGGTAGAAATTCATCCGGATTTACCGAGCTATCTCTTGTCGATCCCGATCCTGATTTTTCTCCACACCCTGGGATCAGGGCGAGTAATGAGAGGGACAGAAACAGTTTCATTATTACACTTTGGTATTTTTTCATGGTCTTGATCGTTTGGTTTGAAAAGCTGCGATCATATCGCGACTACAACTCATACATGCGTGAAAAACACTCGACGACGGACAAGAAGACCAAAAATATTTATGGAGTTACAATTTGGAGTTTTTCAGCAGCTTCTTTGTAAGCAAGCCATTGAGCTATCAATTGAACACTCGGAAAAAACCTATCTTTGAGAGGTTCTTCATGATCTTTGGAGTCAGCCACCGCAAGATTCTTCCGATCTGCTGGAATCATCTTGCCGTCTTTCTCCGCAAACAAAGTGACGTGCGTGAAATCCGGTTCTTCCAGCTCACCCCACGTAACAACCAGTAGCGGTGTCTTATCTTCAAGTAGGAACAAAGCTATTTGAATCGGCGGCGAAAAAATGCGCCGGAAAAAATTGATACGCATGAAACATCTACAATGTTACCGTGAGATGTATTGGCCTCACTTTGATGGCTATCGATTATTTCATTTTTAATCCGATCAGATGGCTTTTCAAACAACTCACATCAGCGAATTGTGCGTTGCGCTTCTGCTAAAATGATCCAAGGAACGAGAGTGTCTCCTCCTGCATCTGATAGGCCTTTATAAGGCTCTTTTCCGGGGCGATTTTCACCTAGCTCCTTTTCAGCTTTTTCTAAAAGAGTTTTCGCGGCCGTTGTTTCTCCCATTTGATGCAAAGTCATGGCTTTAAAAGACAGAAACGTTGTGGTCGAAATTGTAAAAGGATGTTTGTTTTTATAATTGTCAGACTCCAAAGGTAATTGCTCGAACTCATCAAATTTTTTAAGAGCTTCTTGATATTGGCCAGATCGAAATAGGGTAACTCCTAGGATTATCGTTTGTGCTTTGCTAGAATGATACCTCTCAGGTTCCGCACGGGGTGCGTTACGGATTTCCTGCGCTTTATTAAGGGTTGTTAGTAATTCATTGGCTTCGGTTTGGCTATCAAAAGGTGCCATGCAGTAAATCGAAACAGCTCTTTCTAAAATGAAGGAGCTTCCTGTGAATGTTTCTCTCCCCTTGATCGCATACTCCAGTAGGCCTTTCCTCGTTGTATTGAATCCATCCATGTTACCAACCCATAGCTGCAAGTTGGCCAGCACCCAATTGACGAATGTATCGTCACGCATAAAAGGGCAGCTTTCTTCTAGTAATTTGATGGCTTCCTCAGATCGGCCCAGTGAAGCGAGGCACCTTGCCATGTCTCCAATAACGCCAGCTGTTCCACGATCTTCTATTCCCTCGGTACGGCTTAAAATAGGGGCTGCAATCTCACCATGTTTCACACCCTCTTCAAATTTTTTCCGAAAATAGCACTGCAAGATCAAATCGGCACGTACTTGGAGAGTATAATAATGTTCATTGCCAAGTAACTTTTCGCGCTTCTCAAGCAGTATGTGCAAGTATTTCCAATGCTCTTCTTTCAAGGCTGAGTAAAAATAATAACGTTCAAGCCATTGCTCAGCATTCATGGTAGATGTCGCTACCTCTCCATCACGCTCTCGAAGACTTTCAACGACAACCTTTTGTATCCGTATCGCATCCGGTCGTTTTCCCGACGAAAAGTAGATGGTTGCCAGAGATAGTTGTGCATCAGTTGTGATCGCGTGTAGTGGTCCTAAATCTGTTAGGGCGATAACAATCAATTGATTCAGGTGATTAATAGCCAGCTCCGTATGGCCGCTTGTTTTCAGCGCATTTGCCATTTTAAGGCTAGCACTCAGGGTATCAACATGGTTTTCACCATGCTCAGCCAACGCTTCTTTCCATGCAGATTCGGCTTTAGCTAACGCAATTTTTCTAAGATTATTTTTATCAAGCATGGATTGATCCTTGCCATCGACTGCTTGGACTGGTTCCTGTTTCTCAACAGAAATAGCATTATCGTATTGCGCTAATTCCCACTTGGATAGCGCAAGCTCCTGCGACAGGATTCCGAAATGCTTGAATGAGTGCTCCACCAGAATTTTCTGAATCTCAACAGCCTCCTTATGTTTTTGCTGTCCAAAATATGCTTTGGCAATACTACGCAATGCGCTTTCAAGCATAACGTGGTTACTTTTAATGGGTTCAACCAAACTTCGTTCCTCTAACGAAAGAGTAAGAGCGAGTTGATGGTCACTGACTCGCTCGGCATTTTGAATCAAACGTCTGAGTGCGAGCAATGAATCTTGATGTTCCATGCCCTTTTGCTCTCGCTGGATACTTAAAGCCTGTTGCCGGAGGGCGATAGATTTTCCATAGAGTGCCAAGCCATCATAAGTGCCGGCTAGCACCTCAAGCAGCATTGCGTGACGTTCCGGCTGAGCTTTGAGTTCTTCGTCGAGTTTGTTTGCTGCAACGTCCAACGCTTCGACGACCGTTACTTTGCGACCGTCCATATCCGGATTCGGTCTTTTGAATACTTCCGAAAGTAAACGACTGATCGCTTCCGCATCTTTGAGCGCGATGTCTTTCTCATTTTGTTGTTGGACAGATTCTTTGAGACGCTCTTCAGCAAGAATCTCTGCTTTGCGCGCGCGCAGGGCTTGCCAAGAACTAACAACAACAGCGACCACTAATAGGGTCGCAAAGGCCACTAATAACAACATGGCGCGACGATGACGACGAGCAAACTTCGAGAGCAAATACGCCGAGCTAGGTGGCTTAGCCGTGACGGGTTCATCAGCCAGAAAGCGTCCAATATCAACAGCCAAGGCAGCCGCAGTGTCATATCGGCGCTCTTTGGATTTATCCATCGCCTTCATCACGATCCAATCTAGTTCCGATGCGATGGACTTAATGGTCTGCCCCGAGCTTGTAATAGCTGAATCGCTCTTTACTCCTAGCACTTTACTTTGTGTCGTGATACGGATGGACGGCCTCAGTGGCTCTTCCTCACGAATGATCCGCCTCATTTCTTCGTAACCCGCTTTAATCAAGGTGGAGGGATCAAAGGGCGGAGCACCCGTGATCATTTCATAAAGTATAACGCCGAGAGCGTAGATGTCGCTACGGGTATCTAAATCAATCATCCCGACGCTTGCCTGTTCAGGACTCATATAGGCGGGTGTGCCTATCCATTGTTCTGCCTTAGTGCGCAGTGTGTGATCGGTGAGTTCCCCATCGATGGCCTTGGCGATACCGAAATCAATCACCTTCACAACAGGTTTTGATTCGACCGTAACCACAAGAACGTTTGAAGGTTTGATGTCTCGGTGAATCACACCTTTTTGGTGCGCGTGGTTTACCGCAGCACACACATTCATATAGAGCCGAAGCTTGTCGTTAGTGGTTAGAGATTCGTCCGCACAATATTGAGTGATCATGCGGCCTTCTACTAATTCCATCGCAAAGTATGGACGACCTGTATCTGTCATGCCGGCATCTAATACCTTCGCGATATTGATGTGGTTCATCCGGGATAATGCATGCTTTTCTGCATCAAAGCGGGCAAGCACCTCATCGGTATCCATGCCTGCCTTGATCACTTTAACCGCTACGGTTCGCTTGAGTGGTATGGATTGCTCTGCCTGCCAGACAACACCAAAACCACCCTCTCCCAGTTTTCGGACAAGCTGATAAGGCCCAACCATATCCCCAATGCTTTCTATCGAAGCGTGACTTACTTTGGGCATCATTTTTACAGCGACAGCAGTCCCCGTAAAATAGTCATCTGCCGCCGCCGCATCTTGAAGCAGTCGAATCACTTCCTCTTTAATTGATGGATCACCTATCTCAAAAGTATCCAAAGCTACCATTCGCTCATCGAGCGGCAGTTCCATGAGCTCAAAAAAGAGATCTTCTGAGGTTTTGTATTCCATCGACTAATCATGCGTCATCCGTTTACTAAAACGGACATTATTTCGCTTCATCACCTTCTTGGATTGCGCGATATAACCAAACCTTGGCTAATTGCCAGTGGCGGCGGACGGTTTTCTCATTCACTCCCAAAACTGTTGCGATTTCTTCATTCTCCATTCCACAGTAAAAACGCATTTTAACAATTTGTGCCTTCATAGGGTCTTCAGTCTCTAGGGCATCAAGCACCTCGTTGACATCGAGAAGTTGCTGATGATCCGTGTCGTCAGGCAGTTCGAGTCCGTCAATGGGAACCGGAGCTTTTCCACTACCACGTTTAATTGCATTTCTTCGACGGGCTGCTTCCACAAGAATTCTCCGCATAGCTTCAGAAGCAGCCCAGAAAAACTGGGATCTATCACGCCAGGGTGTGCCGTCGCTCTTTTCAAGCCGTAGCCATGCCTCATGGACGAGAGTTGTTGCGCTGAGTGTAATGAACGGCTTTTCACCTACCATTCTGCTCCTCGCGATCACTTTTAGCTCTCTATATAACCCCTCAAACATCGATTGATGGTCTTGAGATCCGTCTACGATATTTTGCCATTGTGTGTACATAAGGAACAATCGCTGCTATTTCAAAGTGTGGAGCGATTGCTGTCGAGATAAAGAACGCCCCGTTTTGGCAGAAACTAAAAAAAGTTCATCCGACTGTCCGGTGAAACCCGAAAAATGCGCATGTGTCTTTGAAGGCCGCTGTTTGGGTATCGATTTCCCAATCCAAGCCTCCAAAAAATTTAAAATTACCAATCCTATGAAACCAAACCAATACGTCCAATCTCCTGCCAAAACCTTGGCTTTTGCTCTCTCTTTCTTTTTGGCTCTGTGCCTTACAAGCCAGGCCAACCAAGAGCGCATCCTGACAGCCGCAGATGGACGAACCACTCACGTAAAACTGGTCTCAAAGACCGACACTACGGTGGCCTTCATCAGAACGGAAGATTCCAAACGATTCGTCCTCCAAATTGAAAAATTGAGTGCGGCCGATCAAGAGTTCGTCAAAAGCTGGAACCCACAACAACGCGAAGTCAAATCCGTTGCGCTTCGCCCTCGCGGAATCCAATACGAATCCTACCCTTCAGAATTCCAACCCCGCTATAGCAGCGGTGGTGGCGGCGGCAGCAGAGGCGGATACGTCCAAACCTCAGGTGGAGGTGGTTGCAAAATTATCGGAATCACCCGAACCGTCACTGGCGGCGGCGGCGGATGCCCAAAATAGCAGAAAGAGTAAATGATCCCATTTAATATGATGAGTGATCGTTACGCCCAAAGTTAATCACAAAAGATCTATCCCATACCGAAAATGAAAAGAACGCTCCTTCAGACGATCACCCTAGCCATATTTACTGTCTCTATCGCTGCATGCGGTGGACCTAAATACTCATCAAGTTTTAGCGACTGGTTCAAAATTTCCATAGCTGAAGAAATGCCAGTCAAAATCAATGAAGTGGATATAGAGGAAACCGCATCGAGTGATGGCGAGGCTATCTTTCAGTTCAATGCGACCGCAGAAGTGGTCGAAGAACTTTATGCCTTTACACTTTATGATTATGAGAGCTTAGGGCGCGAAATCACAGAGAAAGGCGAAGGCATTACCAATGAATCCATCATGTCCACTGACCTTGAAAAGTTAATTGGGCAATTCCCTAAAAAGGCATCAGAATACATCACCACTTACGAGGTTGTTACGGAAAAAGGAAAAGAAGTCTCACTCAAAGGTAAGGCTCGTGCAAAACTTGGAAAAAATGGATGGGAGTTTTCTATCTTAGAAACAACTTATGAAGATATTCCAGGTTCAAAAAAACCAAATATTGGCCGACTTTATCTCAAGGGAAGTAAAGAGGAAAAAGAGGCTGTAGAAAACATGAAAAAGCTTGTCGCGAAAATTCACGGAGAGTTCGAGCGAGCGAGAAAAATGGATGAGGAAAAGTTCAAAAATCAAATCGCAGAAGCAGAACGCCAGATAGCTGAAAGAAAGGCTGCCGAACTCAAAAAAGCGGAGGACTTACGCATAGCAAATGAAACGGAAGCAAAAGAAAAGGAAGCCAGAAGAAAAACCATGTTTGCTAAGTTTCCATCTGGAAAAGTTTTTACAGCCACCTGGCAAGGTGCTGAAAACCGGGGGAGCCTCGGGCTCCGGATCGGGAAAGGGGTTGAACTCCCTGATGGATTTTCTATGGAAGCTGTTTTGTTTATCCCAGAAAAGACCGAGTATTCTAAAAACATCTCAGCCATGATCATTGGCGATGGCTCCGAAAAATCTCCGTTCGTATTAGAGCTGCGTGCAGCCACTCACGAATCCACTGTCAGATATAATAGGCATCGTGACGACAGCGGCATCGGATTTGTAGCTGGTGACGCTAAGTTTATCTTGCCTCTGAATATCGATCATGAATCTCTAAGTTTAAATGGGACTCTCAAACGTGCAGGAGGAGGATCGGGTCGTTATTACGGTCCAATAGGACCCGTCGACTTCGTCTTCACACCCAGCGAAACTGATGAGAAAAAATCAGTGATTCCTAAAGAATAACGATACTTTTCGATGATTATCCTGAATAAAAACAAATCCATTTAAAGTGGTCGCACCTTAAAACGCGTTACAGCTGAATAGCATCTAAATAATTTCTAAGACTATAAGAATTTCAAAAATAAAATCATGCAAACGAATCAAAAACGTATAATTTCAATCTCTCTCTTGATCTTTGGTGCAACCTGTTTAGGTGCCCTTTCAAAGCCAGACGAAAACAATGTCGCAATGAAAGAGGAATGGACGAACCATATGAAACAAGACGGTGGATTTGAAATCAGACCCGTTGAAGAAGTTTCACCTCATTTCAAACATGTATGGGGTGCATTGAATAGCGTGAGAGTAAGTAAAGGCAAATTCTACGGATTATTACACTCAAGGGTCGATGACGGAGAAAAAAGTTATGCGACCATTATATTAAGAAAAGATGGCAAGATGGAGATTTTATCCGTCCCAAAAGAAATCTTCACTGCATCCGGTTGGGACGCATTAATGAAACGTGACCTCACGGATTTCGCCACCAAGTGGAAATATGAAATTCCGGGGCCACCAGAACCTGTTGATCTGAGAGTCGGACTCCCACTAGATCGCACCATCACCAACACGGACGGGAAGGCTATCGAAGTTAAGATTCTGGAAATTAAAAATGGAAACTTGAGCATTCAACTAAAAGGAGAAAAGAAAACACTACAGTATCCAATTTCAAAGCTCTCAGAAGCAGATCAAACCTTTCTGAAAGAGAATATCAACCCGGCCAAGAACGGTCCGAAAATTCTCGTTTATGGTTTGGGCCAAGATATGAATCCAGAGTGGATGGCTCAATGGAACGATCTAAATATCCAAGTTACTTTTCTTGCATCAAAAAATGACGATTACATCCCTAACGTCATTTCACTAAATAAAACAACTGATACAAAGGCACTTTTAGAACAATATGACGCCCTCTGGATGACATTCTTTTACATGAGTAAAGAATCCGGAGAAAATAAAGATTTAAGCCTAGTGAAAACCATGAATGATTTAGGGAAACCCATAGTCATTCAACACTACTCAAAATTCACAAAAGAGTCGTTTCTTAAAGGAGATATAGGTAAAGAAATGACGAGCGCATTCGTTTCGCGCAGCGATAATTTCATTTTCTACAACGAAAAAACCAGCAAATGTTCAAGCGAAGTGAGAGGGGCGGACGAAGATGGACCGCCAATCATAACGACCAAATATCCTGAAAATATCAAAAAAGCCACTGATGAGATGAAGAAACTTCTCAGGTAATTTTGAAACTAAATAAAATTATGTCCGATGAACAATCGCAGCAACATTGCACTACATGTAACCAGAATACCCTTCATTCACGCCCTTCCACTAACCATGTATTGCATTTCTTGATCACATTCTTTTCATGCTTCTTATGGATTCCGATATGGTATATTTCTGCACTCAAGATTGGAGGTTGGCGTTGTCAACAGTGCGGAACAAAGAAGCCTTTGAAGAAAAGCCACTACATCATATTTCTGGTTACAGTTACGCTTTTTTTTGCATTCAGCATATTCGTATTCGTTAAAGTAATTAATGCTCTATCTAACATTTTAATTTAAATCTGTACCCATTCCCGCCATACCACTTCACCAGAAACTAACCCAAATGGATTCGTCGCAAACAAATCCACAGTATCTCGCCCCCTGGTCAAAGCTCAAATCACAAGCGAGGTATCGCACTGAATAGCATGCCTTGCAGCGATTCTCAACTTGGCTTTTTTCTCGGCCAAAGGATGCAATTTATATATTCCACCAATTTGGATGCAGGGATTATAAAAATTCTCCGCATTGTGGGTGATCAGCGAGCCTGAAACACGTGAAAGCGCAGGGGCTTTGATTTCATATGCCGTAGTTAAAAAATGCCTACCAACAGATTTTAGATTGGTTAAGTCTATTGTACTAACAGGTTGTGTGATACAGAGATCACGACCTACGTTTTCTAGTCTTGGTGCGATCATGGTAGTGCATTTATGCGGAATCAAACTACCACCCACGTAAACGAGTTTAAGCGTCTGAAAATCAAATGCCCAACGAGGCCTATAGTCGCCCCCGACGTGTTTGAGTGCCGGCAAAGTGCTACCATAAATCCTTACATCTCCACCGACATGATGCAGCCGAGGTGCTTGTGACTGGAAATTATTGGGGACAAGATAGTTACCCTCTACTCGCGACAAATATGGCAAATACAGAATTTCGTTAGAACTCGCAATAAATTTACCTCCCACAATTCGTAGATTTGGCGCGCGTATCGCACTATAATTTCGAATAATTACGTTACCCTCTATGCCGCAATAAGTGATTAACACAGCGGAGGATTTTTTCCAAATAAATGAGGTTAGGAGCATCGTCCCTGCACGGGTTCTGCGAGTGCGACGTGATATGGGCAGGAAAGCATTACGCATGCGCATCATAGCCGTCACCCATATGTAATGACGCCACCCATACCGATCACCTACCCACTTTCCATGTTGGTTAAAGTAAGGGATTAACGCGTTGTCAATATCACCAGTGGTTTGGTATTTCTCAGTATGTTTCAGTATTTCGTATTCTTTCATGGTTTTTATTTCTGTTGGATTTTGGGATTTAAAGTATTTCGTGCAGTGGAACTTCGATGCCATCAACAATGTCGGGGATTTCACGACGGACGCGTTTGAGATGCTGATAAATGGCACTGCGGTGCACATTTAGCTGCTTTGCCAAATCTTTGACCGAGATTTCGTCAACGTAGATTCTTAGTGAAATCGAGGCACAGGCATGACTGATTCGGCCGGATTTCACCGCTAGTCTAACAGCTTTTTGAATCATGGTTTTCAGCTGAGCATCAGACCAATCAGATGAGCATAATTGAGTGGGATGCGACAGTGCAGTTGGGAGATCATCCTTCATGCGTCGCATCGTTTTGGATTCCCGATTTCTTAATTTCAGGAGATCGCCCTTAATGTATTTAAGCGCTGCTGCTATTGCACGTGGTATATTCCAATCTGGCTCATCATTTCTTAAATACCAGCGTAGTGCCAAAAGCACCGCATCCTGCCTAATATCCTCCTCGTATCCAGCTAGGACACCCTTCAGAATATGATTAGGTAGCCTAGATTTCGCGAGTCTGATCAACTCCTCAGCAACACAATCAAGATCCTCGTTACTTTTTTTACTTCTGCTTAGATTTATTTCTTTGTTAGAAACTCTTGATAGTGGTTTTTTTGTGTATTTTCGTTGCATACACAAACCCCAATACTTCATTCAAGAAATGGATGGGATGACAGTCCCACCCATTTTGAAAAACAAGAACTGCGTCAAATCAGTAAGGGACTCTTAAAATGCCAAGACGCCCTGAATTTCTGGTCTTCCAGTCCGCGCACCTCCTACATGCACGCTGAGATTTTTCGAAATTTTAGCGGTAGCAAACCCATGGGAATGTCCGGCCAAAATCGTCACTTTTCTGTGTGGGAAAGCTTTCAAAATCCCACGGATCATCAATCCGACTGATAAGTTCACAAAGTGAGGCAACCGACTTTGATCGCATGGCTCATTACGGTGTAATACCACCTCAGGATAGGGTGGGACGTGCGTTAATACAATGACGTGACGGTATCGAGTCAGCGCGAGCGGTAAGGTTCGACGGATCATTCGTGCGGATAATTTACCGAGTTCTCTCATTTTTTGAAAAATTTGAGTTCGGGTCATATGATGTAGATCGGAGATTTTATCGCGATCTGGATTTTCGATCATGCTCTCTGATCCTTCTCCAGCAAGAGCATCCGCCCACCCACCATGACCTGTCAGCGCAATCCCCCGGCCCAAATGAATGATCTTACTGCCATCCACATAGTGTAGATTTTTTACCTTTTCGCATAGTGCAGTAACATTATCTTCTACCTCCTTAATACTAGAATAATAGTAGTCGTGGTTACCCATCACAAAATACACAGGTCTAGGCGCACAGGCTTGGGCAATCATCCATAGATGCCGCTCCAAGTAAGGTGCCGTTGAGATGTCGCCGCTGATAACAACTGCGTCGTAAATTGTCCCTGTTAACTGCAACAGGAGAAGATTGATTTGTTCAGTGTTAGCTCGGTCTAGGTGCAGATCGGTCAGCCACATGATCTGCGTGGTTTCGTTTGATGTTTTCTTTTTCATGGTTCGCTTAGTTCGAATTGCGGCGAGATGCCGCCATTCTCCTTTACTAAGCGTTTTTTTGCCTATGTGTACAGCTGACCGTCGTAATTATTTTATCAAATCACAGATTCCAGCTGTACAGACTCCCTAAAATCTCCTTTTCAACCATGATGAGAGACTATTTAAAATTTGAAGGAAGAGGCCAATGTCCTGTGGAAGAAAACATCGTGCACATCGTCAGATGCGAATCAGGATCAGTCATAGCTATCTACGGTAACTATAGAGGACACGATCTATTGATTGCCTATAGTCGCATGGTCGCGATGGACCGATGGAGTGCTTATTGTAAGGATTCGTTTTGCCGTGCCAGTGACGCGGGTCTGACGCGCACATGGGCTGAGCTGCAGAATAAAAAGCTATTTTTACATCGCGCCATCACAATGGAAATCGTGACCGAAGAAGAATGGATGACAAAATCGGAGTGATTGCACGAGCAACACAGTATTAAAGCCGGGTCATTGCTGACCCGGCTTTATGGATTATGCGTTAGGATTGTGCTTAATCAAGCGAAGCACGGATTTGATCGATGGTTTCAGCATCAATCACGTTAGCCAGTAGCTTCCACTCTTCTACCTCAGTAGGCAGATACACAACCTGCTCAAGTGGGGTTAAGATGGCAACATCCTCGGGTTCCATTTTTGCAAGTATCTCGCTCATCGGAGCGCGCACTCTGCCAGCCTTTACCGAGTAACTTGGATAACGTGTCCCAGGGGTCTGCTTCTTCTCGATGCAGATTTGAACACCCGTTTCTGGATCCACTGGATTATCAACGGATTTTCTATCTTCGTCTACCTCTTGGGTCAATTGCCAGATTTGATGTCCCAATCCCGGAACGCCTCCTCTGCTGCCATCGTATCCGCTGGCTTGCAAGAGTCGTGCAACCGTTTTGCCGTTTTCTTCGACTAGCACCCAAAACACGCAAACAGGATCAGCTAACAGCTTGTATCCTTCTTTATTTGTCTTGGAATACAATGCATCTTGGCGATGTTTTTTAAACCAGCCATAGGCATGGTCGTATACGCTCTTGGCCCCCGGACTAATAGTCCTTGGATGCATGTGACGCCCTCCCTGATAATTCAGAACATGAGCCCCTAGCAGCCAGCCCATATCACTATCGCGAAGGGCTGGAACAATTCGAAACCATGTGGTTCCTATTGGGAATTTGAAACGGTGAGCTTCGAATTCCGGCTTAAGAAGCAGATCTTTGTAAGCGGTGGTTTTGTGTGGATTAATCCATGGCGAAACACCTTTGAGTGTCTCGGATGGCAGGTTGAATTCAATCGTTGGTGTATTCATTATCTTATTTTTTACTTATTTGGTTTGGTTGTTTATCTAAATTTTTGGAAATCGACTTCGAAATCCTCATTAAAAAGAACAAAAGGCTTATTAATTCGGTATCTGCGCGAACCCGAAAGGGTTCGACATGACGTCTTCTAAATCGACGTATCACTAGGAAGTGATGCTTCAAAAGATCGATGCTTCGGATGCTTTGGAAATACGCTTTGTTGTTTTTTTAGTATACAACGCGATCTCTCGTAACTCCAGTAAGGTTCTGTTAGTATTTGGGAGATCGTTCTTGTGTTCTATCGGCTCGGAAATTCCCAGCACCGCGTTTTTATCAATCACCAGTGCTGTAACTCCCTCTTCTGCCATATCAGGCAGCTTGTGCTCAATAGGTCGAAAGACCTGATCCACAACTAGGCGTAGGCTTCGCGCTCCCGTGCCATGCGCCAACGATTTTGTCACAATCTCATCGATTGCATCATCCGTGACTTCTAATCGGATTCCATGGACAGCGTAAAATTCTTTTCTACGAGCAAGGACATTTCCCTCAGCATCTGTTAGGATTCTTCGTAGCACCTTACGATCCAGTGGATCAAGTTCCGCCAGCCTTGCGAATCTGCCGACAAACTCAGCAATTAATCCGTAACGGATCAAATGTTCGGGACAGAGCGGTTGTAGAATTTCATTACTGGATAAATCGCCGACATGAAATCCCATGATAGGCTTTGGTTTGGGTTTTCTGATTTGATTTAGATCGGGAAAAGCTCCACAGGAAATATTGAGAATTCGAGATGAGTCCATCTGATTGTTATCTCCACAATTTGTTCCATCGAGATATGTTAGGAAATCCATCTGGGTCATGTGTTTATAAATAGCAGCGACCGAATCATTGTTATTATAAAGAGACAGCTTATCGACTTCGTCCCAAATCACGATGGCAGGTCTCGTAAAACTACCATGAACAATATCATCTGCGATAGATGCGAGATGCTGGGCTAGATCTTTACCCTTATAGCCATTTGGTGCGATATTGGTGCATGGTACGTAGAACATTGGTATTTTGAGAACTTCGCCCAGCGTCCTAAATAAAAGGGATTTTCCAGATCCAGTTGGACCGACAAGCAATACATGGTTTTCGGCTTCAACTCTTCCTCCAATGGTATCTGATTTAGCGCAATTGATGAGATGCTGATAAACCGCGACCGCGATAGTCCGCTTCGCTTGTTCATGGCCTATGACTCTCTTATTCAATAATACAACCAGTTCTCTTGGCGTCGGCAGCAATGCCGGTGGACTTGCTAATTCAGCGACATCTGGATTTGCCTTCGCTGTCTCTTCCGGATCACTTGATTGTTGTGATTGATCTGATTTTAATATTTTGGATGTAGGTATTTTCATATACCTCTGAACCTTTTTGTCTTCATAGCTACCCCCTCGGAAACGAGGGGGTGCTGGTGAAAACTCTCGATAAACGGGAAGCGAAAGGAGACGCACTTCACGATCTAAATCGTGATAAAATTCCGGATTTATTGCTAATTGCCGACGCAGCGCTCCGGAAACGGAATGCCACGTAAGCGACAGAAAAAATCAAAAATATCGCTCATCGACCTGTACGCATCCCCATAATCAGTTTTATTATAAGTATGAACGACATCTTTCGATTTGCAGGCCGACACAATGCATACACCACCCATCCAAAAAAAGTTGAGGCCATTCAAGCCGATCCCGGAACCGTATTTTGGATTGTGGGCCATGGACAACCACGAACCAACATCGCGTTTTGCCGGATGTTTATTTTTGATGCATGGGGAATCTTTGTCGCAAATCCTTTCAGGCGTTACGATGATCATTACACGCGCACCTGCTTCGCAGATTACCTACCGCAGGATATGTTCCTCTTTCACGAAGTACATATTTACACCGTTCCCGAGGAGTCTTGGATGCATCGTGAGGTGTAGTGGGTGATCTTATATCTACAATAGGTTACAGGAAATACGATTTTCGGCATTTTACTTCCTCAATGCCTTTTAGCTTTCCTCGCCATAACTGATTGATAGCCTCTAGTTTATTAATGCACTGAATCGAATCTACTAACCGTCTTAAAGCAATTAAGTGAACTCCACAGGACAAGCCCATCCCGAAACGGTGTTATCACCATTGCGGAAGAAAAACGCCAAAACAGGCGAACTTTATCGACGCTTTGAAAAGATTGAAACTTTTCTCAATCAGCTTCTCGCTTTGTCCCGAGAAGCTATAGTTTTAAGATGCGAGATAGACGATGAGAGCAACGCGGATTTCGTGCCGAGCGAATGCCTTGTGCATCTCGTTCGAAGTTGTCGGGACGAACAGCCCACTTCATATTTTGAACGCCTCTACATTGCTTTGATGAAGCGCATCCTCTTGAGACTGCCGCCAGCCGAAAGCAAAGATCACAAGAGGCTTTACCTCAAAGAGAGCCGAATTCAGGAAGGGGCGATAGACAGCTTTCAAGAACTTCTTGCTCTGGATCGCACTACTTACGAAGAGCGCCTCGATTTTTGGGAAGTCGCTTTCGGAATGGCATTGAAGAAGCTTACCGTCACGATTCAGGACAAAGTCTGGAGGGAGACGAATCGTTCCAAGCCATTGGAACACCCCGAAACAGGTGAGATTTTGGCCCATGTCGTGGAGGCAGCAGGCATATCTGATCCATTCGGCAATGAAGAATTGTTTAAAAAAGATTACCGGGAACAGCTTCCAGCTGCGATTAATAGCTTAGCCCCTGACAAGAGGAGAATCATCAATATGTGCCTAGAGGGATTTCCTATCGACTCGATCGACCCCAATGTTGTTACCATTTCTAAAGCTCTAAATCTGTCCGAGAAGACAGTGAGAACAAAAAAGAAAGAAGGATTAGCCGCTATGAAAAAGTTTCTCGAAAAAGGAGATATACAATGAAACGCGAGATATGCAATTCACTTGATGATGTATTGGAAGCATTTGCATGCGAACCGGATACAGGGAGAGCGACGATGGAAAAATATTTGCGCGATTTCCCGAATTATGCCGAAGCGATTGTTGACTTCGCCGCGGAGATTTCTCGGACGGTTGTGCCTAGGACAGAACCTCTATCAGAACGCGAACATAATATGATCGAGACTGGTTGGAGGAAGCACCTCAAAGCAACTTCCAAAGCAGTCGCAGATCCATTCGAAGTTCTGACGCATGTGGAATTGGCGTATATCGCGAAACTCCTCGAAGTACCCAGACAGGTATTGACCGCATTTCGCGACCGCGCGATTGTCGCGTCATCAATCCCGAAGCGCTTCGCGGAAAGACTGGCCGCGGAAATTCGCAGCGATGTTCGGAGCCTAATGGCATATCTGGAGATTCCTCCAGCCTTAAGCGTCGCCCGCAGCCGTAAGTCCGACACGAAACCGAAAATCGCAGCCTGCAAGACTTTCGATCAGATCTTGACCGACGCAGGAGTGGCGGCCGAAGACCGGAAGAAACTCACGGCGAACGACGAAGATGAATGCAAATGAAATCGCACGCCAAAGGGGGGCACAGCTGCATGAAGAAGCAGTCGCACGCGGTCATGATCCCTGGGAATCATACAAATTTGCGTGTGCTGAAGCTGACCAGCGTGAGATTAGCGTAGAATCAACCGCACCAGATGCAGTACAACTTGATGGCGCGCGAGCGGTCTTCATTCCGAGAGATCGACTAATTCTTCATGAGAACGTTGGTAGTTCTTTTGACCAAGCGTTCCTTATTGCGCACGAAATAGGGCATGTAGAATTGGGCGATGATTCGAATGATGGTGAAGGTGTTGTTGAAATCGATCCTGCTCGGGTTTCGGAGCCCTCACTAGTTGGGATTGATCGAGTAGTTGATTATGGTCGAAAGCAGCGGCGTGAAGTGCAGATGGATCTGTTCGCGCGCGAGTTCCTTTTACCGAGACTGGTAGTTCGGAAACTTCACATCGAAGGCGGGTTGACGGCCACGGATATCGCAACGCGACTCGGCGCTCCTTTTGAAGTTGTGGCGCAACAACTATTCGATGCGTTGCTTTTGCCCGACCTAGCTGAAACTAAGGAGCCACTGAAAAAAGAGCACCAGCCAAATAGTTTACAACAGATTGCTGCCAATCATCGTGGCGAGGCTTACCTCCTCGAAGCTGGTCCTGGAACTGGTAAGACGCAGACACTAATCCTGCGAATCCAAGGCTTGCTGGCTGATGGAGTTGATCCGAGCCGAATTCTCGTGCTTACGTTCTCCAACAAGGCGGCCGGTGAAATGGCTGAGCGAATTGGACAGAACCATAAAGAAGCTGCCGCGGCGATGTGGATAGGTACTTTTCACGCTTTCGGTCTGGATATTGTAAGGCGTTTCTATTCGGAACTCGGACTACCAAAGGATCCGCGAATGATGGACACAACTGAAGCGGTCGAACTTCTTGAGGAAGAATTTCCGCGGCTTGGCTTGGTTCACTATAGAAATATTTACGATCCTACTCAGACCATCTCCAACATGCTCACCGCGATCTCACGGGCAAAAGATGAGGTCGTCGATGAAACCCAATACGCGGCATTGGCGACAGAAATGCTTCGAAAAGCAAAAACAGCGGATCAAATTGAGGCCGCGGAACGAGCCCTTGAACTTAGCCGAGTTTACGCAGTATATGAAAAATTAAAACGTAAGGCAGCCTGTATTGATTTCGGCGATTTAGTTAGTCTGCCAGTGCGTCTTTTGGAATCAGTGCCTTCAATTCGGGAGCACTTTCGTAATTTGTATGAGCATGTTTTGGTTGATGAATATCAGGATGTAAATCGAAGCGGTATTCGTTTGCTCTCAATGTTACGGAGAAATGGAGAGAATCTGTGGGCTGTTGGTGACGTGAAACAATCGATTTACCGATTCAGGGGAGCATCATCTTTCAACCTGCCTCGTTTCGGAGTGGCGGACTTTGTTGGTGGAATACGTGGTCGTCTAAAGATGAATTACCGATCTGTTGGTGAGATCGTGGATGCGTTTTCGTCATTTGCCGTCGGCATGAAGGTCGGCGACGCGGAAAGCGGCTTGAAGTCAGGTCGAGGCAACTCCGGCAACAGGCCTGAACTTCGCTTAATGCCTGAAGGCGATCAGCAAACTGGCGCGGTCGCGGATGCGATCGAGGAGATACGAACTGCAGGTTATAGTTATCGAGATCAGGCTGTCATCTGCACCGGAAACGAGAAACTTTCGAGGATGGCGCAAGAGCTCGAGCGTGTTGGAATTCCCGTATTGTTTCTCGGAAGCTTATTTGAGCGACCAGAAGTCAAAGACCTCCTCGCCCTGTTGACCATCCTTACCGATTCCCGTGCGATGGGGCTAGTCCGGGTCGCCTGCTGGCCTGAATTTAAGATGTCTATGGCGGATGTTGCTTCGATGGTGGAGTATTTACGAGAGAACGATGGAATTCCAGGGGAGTGGCTTAGTAATAAGGAACAAATAGCTCAATTGAGCGAGGACGGACAACGCGGTGTGGTAGCTCTTTCGGCAGCGCTTGCTGGATTCGATCGTCAGTCACAGCCATGGAAAGTCTTGGCAACATTACTCTTAGATCGGACGCGTATAGCGGCACAAATTTATACCTCTGCTTCAATTGCTGACCGGACACGAGGCATCGCAATCTGGCAGTTAATGAACTTTATTAGGGTTCAGTCGACTGGCTCTGGGCTACCAATTACTAGGCTTTTGAATCGAGTGCGTCGGCTGTTACGTCTGGGCGACGACCGGGATCTCCGGCAACTACCAAATGCGGCTCAAGGAATTGATGCCGTACGATTGATGACGATCCACGGAGCAAAAGGATTGGAATTCCCAGTCATCCACATTCCTGGAATGAATGCAGATACCATTCCACGGACAGCATCTGCACCCGCTTGCTTGCCGCCAGACGGGATGATCGAAGGCGGAGCGGGAAAAGCTCTAGAAGTATTCCACGCCGGGCAAGCGGAGGAGCAAGAATGCTTATTTTTTGTCGCGGTCTCGCGAGCGCGTGATCGCTTGCTTCTATATGCTCCGACTAAGAAAAGTGGTAGGCAAAGCAGACTGTCACCGTTTTTGGGGCAACTCGGAGGAAGCCTTCTCCACAAGAACATTGGTGTGCAAAGAACTGTCCCGCCAACGGCGGAAGCGGCGGATATTCAACTCGCGATTGACGGTGGTATGCGTTTCCAAGCCCATCAGATCGCACTTTACGAGTCATGCCCGCGACGGTTTTTCTACACCCATGTCTTGAGGGTTGGCGGACGTCGGACCGCTACGACGTTCATGCAGATGCACGAGGCGGTTCGGGTGGTTTTCCAATCGGTAGTTGCTGGTAATGTGGCGACCTGCGGCGAAACCTTGAGTCAGAAAGTTGACGAAGAATTCGCAAGAATTGGGCTGAACGAGCATGGATATGAAGCGGACTACAAAGGACTAGCGATGTCGATGCTTCGCTACTTCATTTCGACGCGAGAGAAACATCAGATAGAGGCTCCAGCAGCGTTCAGTCTGAGTTTAGGTGATGAGCTTATCATCGTTCTTCCTGATGATGTGATAGTGCGATCCGACGGAAGTCGTGTTTTTCGAAGAATTCGTACTGGGCACTCGCGCTCGACGGAAATCGAAGATGTAGCTGCGGCCGCTTTTGTATTGTCCGCCCGTCAATCCTTTCCGAATGCGGTGATTGAGCTAGTCCATCTTTCAGACGAAACGACGACTCCTGTCAGTTTGACACAGAAAAAACTCGATAACCGACGAGAAAAGATTGCTGAGTTCTTTGCTGCCATCAGACAGGGACGGTTTCCCGCTATCCCCTCTGCGTATTCGTGTCCAGGGTGCCCGGCATTCTTTATCTGTGGTTCCACCCCCGACGGAGCGTTGCCGAAAAAATTCTGAAGATTTTTTACCGGTCGTTGTTTGCCGCTCCGATTGAAGGTCTGAAAGGCGGAATTACCCGTCTGTAACTTAAAGACCTCCATGAGTGAGAATAACAAAGATAACTGCAATTACGACGACGTTGGCGAAGCAATTCGCGAAGGTCGTCCCCTCCGCGAAGCAAGCCTTTATCGGTTTCGTTTCGCCCAAGATAACCTCAACTTCCGCGATATGGACGTGAAAGATCCGTTGCCTCTGGGGCGTCAGATTCTAACAGCGGCGGGCTTAGATGCCGGTGATGGTTTCAGCTTGTTTGCCATCCTGTCCACTGGCGACTTCGAAGATATCCGTATGGACGAACCCTTTGACCTACGAGACCGTGGTGCTGAGCGTTTTGTGGCGTTCCAAACCGACCGCATCTTTAAGTTGATGCTGAAGGGTCGCGAATTGGAATGGGGCAAGCCAGCACTTCTCGGCAGTTATCTCTACGACCTCGGCAAAGTGGGCAGCAATGAAGCGTTGTATCTCGAAGTTCGTGGTGGCACGGACAAACTTATCGAACCCAGCGATCTCATCGACCTAACGGAGCCAGGGATCGAGAACTTCATTGTCGGACCGAAGCCGATAAAAAACTACGAGATCACTGTAAACGCTCGTGACCGCATTCTGGATCATCAGCATGTGACCTTTGATGAAATAGTGCGCATTGCGTTCCCGGGTGTTCACAATCCGAATATTCGCTTCTCGATGACCTACCGTCATGCTGAATCAAAACCGCACGCTGGTGACCTTGGTCCTGGCGGCACTGTCGAAGTCAAACCAAAAGGAACCATCTTCAATGTCACAAAAACTGTTCAGTCTTAATCCCGATCTTAAAAAGCTTCGGGAGGAAGGTTACTTCGTCCAAGTGGTTGGCGGGCTTCTACTACTGAGGGAGATCCCATACGTGAATTCGCGGCGCCAAGTGAAGACTGGGACGCTGATATCCAGTCTCACCATGGCTGGGGATGAGACTCGGCCACCGGACACGCATGTCATGCACTGGGATGGAGAATATCCCTGCAACCCAGACGGCAGCCCTATCAAGGAAATCTCGCATCAGACGGGGTTAGTAGAACTGGGGCATACTGTGAAGGCGCAACACTCTTTCTCCAGCAAGCCCGCGGATACAAAGAAATATGCTGATTATCACCACAAGATGACAACCTACGCAAGCATCCTGTCAGGGCCAGCAACAGTTCTAGATACAAAAGCAAACTCTCGCGCTTTTCGCACGCCAGAGGATGAAGAAGATAGTGTCTTCAACTACACGGAGACTGCTTCGGATCGAGTGGGTATTGGTGCGCTGACAGAGTTACTGATTAAGGACAAAGTGGCCATAATTGGCTTGGGCGGAACCGGGTCCTATATCCTAGATCTAATCGCGAAGACACCTGTGCCGGAAATCCGCATCTTCGATGCCGACGAGTTTCTGCAGCATAACGCGTTTAGAGCTCCTGGTGCCGCCTCTTTAGAGGAGCTCCGCGAGGTGCCGAAGAAAGTAGAATATTTTAAGGCCATTTACTCCAAGATGCACCGTAACATCGTGGCTCATCCGGTCGCACTGAATGAAGTTAACCTCGATATACTCGATGGTATCACCTTCGCGTTCATCAGCATGGACGCTGGCGAAGCCAAGCTCGCTGTTGTCAGAAAGCTCGAGGCCTTGGGTGTTGGCTTCATTGATGTTGGGATGGGTCTGGAACTCGTTGACGGCTCGCTCGGCGGTATTCTAAGGGTGACCGTGAGTACACCAGAAAAAAGGGAGCACGTTCATAATGGATGCGTGTGCTTTGTTGGCGGAGGAGAGGAAGACATCTATTCCTCCAACATCCAAGTGGCCGATTTGAATGCGCTTAATGCGATCTTGGCAGTGATTAAATGGAAAAAGCTTCGCGGATTTTACCGGGACTTGGAAAACGAGCACCACTCCACCTACACAACCGATGGGGGTATGTTATTAAACAGTGAACTAACATAATGCAATACACCGTCCTCAAACACCAGTTCGTTAAAAACCTCCCGGATCGTCTCGATCCGGGAGTGCTCTATATCTCGATTGAATACGCCACGGTCGCGCACCTGTGTTGCTGCGGCTGCGGCGTGGAGGTAGTGACCCCACTTACGCCGACAGACTGGAATATGACTTTTGATGGCGAAACGATTTCTCTATGGCCATCAGTCGGAAATTGGAATGATGCGTGCCGCTCTCACTACGTTGTTAGACGGAGTAAGGTGATTAGTGCGCTACCTTGGTCAGACCGGAGGATTGAAGCAGAATGGCAGCGAGATCGGAATGCAAAAGGACGATATTACGAAGATGAGAGAATGGCGGACTGCTGTAAAATAATGGAACAACTTCCAGCGAAAGCCACGGTTTTGGAAAACTGGTCAACCGGATTGAAAAATTGGTTTCGGAATAGATAGAACTATACTTGGTCACGCAACCCACGTCTTGACGCGGAGATTAAAACTCTGGCGCGTCTCCTGCGAGAGAATAAGCAAGATTTAGCTCTGTTAGCTCTTCCGACTGATTCAACGTTTTGTGTTGGTCGCAATTACCTAAGATATTGTGATGTTAAAAATGACATCTGATCCTGATGACTGATGAGATTATTAGCTCTTGTAATACGGGGATACCTGTCACCTCAAAAAATCCCACCCAGACGCGTGGAACAATCACCCAAATGTACAACCTTACAGGAAACAAAGGTCGATCAGAGCGTGGAAATTTACGAAAAATCACCCGATATGAATTTGGTAATCTCGTACGATATGAATTTGGAAATTAACAGCTAAGAATTGGCTCTTCATGGGTAGCGAAACCGCCGGACAGACCAATGCTATTTGGTTCACGCTCATTGAAAGTTGCCGACGTCGCAAACTCGACCCGTGGAAATATTTGGTTTGGATTTTTGAAGAGTTACCCAAGGTCAAGGTCAGCAAGAGCACCTTCGCCAGTTACACTCCTGCGGCTTACGCGAAGAAAATGCATGCAGAGAGCCGAGCATTGAAGGTGTCGTAGTCATAAACGTCGTAGGTAGACGATATACGACGTTTATGACTATGAGTCGTCAAGTGGTGCTTGGTAAGACGCTTACGATGAGAATTTGGAAATTAACATTTGAACTCAAGATTCGTGGTTTCACCCGCTTCGATTTGAACCAGCAGTTCAATATCCTCTCGCGAGGGTGGCCATGATCGGAAATGGTAGTTCATGTCTGCTTGGGTTTTTGTGAGGGGATAGCCGCACGGAGTAGGCGCCACGTGTCCCCGATAGACTTATCAGCCTTCAACTGTCGAAAATGTGCAAGAAGACGTTCGTTGCCATGACATTTGCAGAGCTAGGTGCGCCTCCATCTGCCATTCGACGAGACTCTTGGTTGACATCTGCCCTATCTACTTTACTGGCAACTCCCTTTTCTGGCTATTCTTTCCTTTCATTCTCTGATTTTAAAATGCTTTTCATTATTTTCGCAGAGTCAATTTCCTCATCACGCAAAAATTTTCTAAGGCACTCCATCATCAAATAACGCATTGTGCCACCGTCCGATATATTATACAAAGCCATCAATTTCTCTACTAATTGAGGGTTATCGACATCAGCAAGGGTGTCGTGCATCCATTTTTGTGACTCAATACTAACGTTGTTAAGCTCATCAATATGAGCAGCTTCTGCTATCTCAGCCTTAATGTTCGGAGGGATATTTACAGTCTTCGCTGCAAGGTGTTGCTTTATACTATAATCGACTGATTCATCACGATCAGCTTCTGACTTTTTACAACTTCCTAGTAGTAAAATTAAGCCAAACAGCAGAAAGTAGATTTTTTTTTCGTTAATAATTTTTATATTTATCATGTAAAAATAAATTTAATTTGGCCTTCTTTGTCCATTATTAAAATCAAGAAATTCCTGAGGTAATACATCCGAATTTTTGACATTTCCACCAGGATTCATATCTGTCGAATATTTGTAAGGCCTGGAACCTATTCCATTTCTATAGGTTACAAAAAGAGGTAACCCTAAAGGATTTTGCATCTGGTTTGTGAGCATTGCTTTATCTGGATCGCTAAACGAATGACCACCAGACCAATAGTATTTATACTTATATGGATCTGATTTAGTCCCTCTACCCGTTCTATCCTCCAATAGTAGACTAGGGTGCGTGTGCCACCAAGCAACCTGCTTATCACCTTGATTACATTTATCGCTCCCGAAAAGCCATATGTCTACAGATAAAGTACTGGTAGGCCACGATCCCTTGTGAAGCGTAAGATAATATGTGAATGTCTTTTTTCCTTTATCATCTGTTATACAACTTTCACACACTCTACCTCCCCATTCTCTGGGTAGTTTTGGAGTATACGGCTGACCTGAATTCTTCCCTTCTGTTGTTACCGTTGGATTTTGTGACTTGATTAATGTTAACCATTCGGATTCGGCATCTTTGTGATACTGTACAGCTGAATCATTTACCAAATTAATCATTGCTGCTTTGTCGGCAGGGTTAATGTCTTCATTCAAACCTAGCACATCCCAGCGATTCACCCCATCATTATTGACGAAGCCATACAGGTTGATTCCGCCTTCTTCCCCAATCGGATCTCTGGATGGCCATCTGCCTGTTTCTGGGTCGTAGAAACGGTAACCGTAGTAATAAAATCCGGTGGTTGCATCGAGCGGCTTCGTTGAGAAGCGATGTGCGAAATCATTTGCTTTCGATCCAGTCGCGGCGGTTGTTTTGCCGAATGGATCATACTCGTAGTGAGCAGCAATGGCTCCTGTGGCATCAAGATACTCACTGACGTTACCGTTACCGTCGAATGTCGGATAATACGTGCCTGTGCCATCGGTAACCGAGAGTAGACCACCAACTCCACCTGCACCTTGCATACTTCCTGATAAGTCGATTCCCCATGTGTAGGTTTTTGTCAGCGCATAAGTTGTGCTGTATTCCGCAATCGGGTTCCAGCCATCATATACGTAAACGGTGGTAGCGCTACCGACTGTCTCTGCGATGCGGCGAGATTGAGCATCGTATAAGTAGGTTATCGTGTTACCGCCACTTACTGCGGCACTGGTAAGACGATTTTCTCCGTCCCATGCGAGCGCGCTGTTGGCGCTCAAGTTTGCAGGCAGAGGGTAAGCTGTCGCATTTCCGTCATCATCATAAGACGGTGTGATCGTATCAATCGCGGTGTATTGGTTGAGTGCGTTGGGTGTGTAGTTGTTCGTGCTCGGCAGACTAAGGCTGTCGGCTGCTTTTAGACGGTTACCAATACCGTCATACTGATATGCGCGGTCGAAACCGGAGACATTACTGTCTGCTTTGACAACTTCGCCTCTTGCGTTGTAACCCCATGTGATGTCGCGAGTGGAGGCAAAGGCGGTTCCGTCTTTGTTGACTCCTGTGCGCTGACCAAAGTTATTCACTGTGTAGAAGTAGCTCGAAATAGTCGTCGTGCCAACTTTGTTTACTTTAGAGGCGAGGACATCTCGATCAGTTTCGTAAACATTGCTTACGGTGTGAACCGGAGAGGTTACGCTGGCAAGGAGCGAAGAGTTTAGTTTGTAGGCATAAGAAAAAGCCGCAGAGCCTCTACTCACTGAAGAAAGTCGTCCGTCAAGACTTCCATAAGTATATGCAACTTCATTCTCTACGGTTGTACCATTTTTCAGCTGCCAAGCTGTATCTCGGTTCAAGCTATCTTGTGAACGATCAATCACGCGTGTGAAGTCGATGGTATTATCGGCGTTGAGATCGTAGGCGACAGTTTCGGTGTCGATAGCGAGGTTACTTGAGTTATAGGTAAACGTGCTGCTGGCAAGTCCGTTGGACTGGTTGATTTGACGGCCCATCGCATCGTAACTCATCGTGATGTCCGGCGTTGTGTCGCTGTAGTTCGTCAAGACCATTCTACCTCCGTTGTCATACGAATAAGTTGTGGTGACTCCCCTCGCCCAAATTCGGGTAGAGAGACGACCTGCAGCAGTGTAGGTGTAGTTAGCGCCTTTGTTCGCTGCATCGCGTTTGGCGAGTAAGAAGCCGCGTGTGGCGCTGTATTGCCAAGCGGTTGTGGCGGTTGTAGTGCCGTAGGTTGTCATGCTGATTTGACGATCTGCGTAATCGTAAGTGTGACTGACACGGTAGATCTGATCACCATCGGTTTCCGAAATATTTCCGTCGGGGAAATAACTTGTGGTAGTGACGTTGGCGAGGGTGTTGCCATCGGCATCGAGAGTGTCTGGTGCGTTTACACTGATTTGGCGTCCTTGAACATCGTATGCAAATGCTGTTGTGCGGCTGCCAGGCGCAGTCATCGAAGCTACAACATCTACTGTATCCGACAGATAGGTTGTGGTTGTAGTGCCGGTGCGAGAGTGATTACTGGTGACTGGGCGACCAAGTGAATCATATCCTTGAGTTTGGGATTCAAGAGTTGCGTTGCTGGTATCGAGACGAGACATGGAAGCCATCCTTCCATCAGTGTAAGTGCTGACGGTTTTAGTTCCGTCAGGGCTGGTGCTGGTTGTGCTCCAGTTGCCGTTTCCGCTAAGAGCGATGGTGCTCGTAGATGGGTTGGCAACGCCAATGGCTTGGGAGGCTGATATTAATCCATTTGAACTGCGGACGGAAGTGGAAACAACTGTGCCTCCTGTCGGACTAGTATCGCCGGGTTGCCAGACTTTGGAGATGGATACATAAACTGGATTTGATCCCGACAAGGCTGGATCTGTTTCCGTGGATGAAACCGTATCCACTCCGTAATCGATTTGGCCGTTAGCATTCAGATCGACCGCGGTAATGACTTGTTCTCCCTCGGCGTCGTAGGCCATAAGAGTTGTAACGCCATCGGGATCGGTGGATTTCACCATTTGACCGATGGAATTGTATTCCATCGTCTCTGAGGCGTTATCCATATAGGTGGTG
>JANMGO010000111.1:0-5706 GCA_031374665.1 Akkermansiaceae bacterium
CAAGCCGGAGACACTAGCAGAGCTGACGATGGAAGTCGCATCTGCGGCGCGTGCGGAAATACCTTCATTGCGGAGGATGAGGATGGATTTACCAGCGGATAAGTTAGACCAAGTTTCTTTGGTGAGACCTGTTTGCTGGGCACTGACTGGCAGGAGGACAAGTGCGCAAAGTGCGGCGGCTAGGGATAGATGTTTCATGAGGTAAAAGCTGAAATTAGAATGGGATGAGTTCAGGGGCGTTTGGATTGGCGGCGCGTTGGCGAAGAGTTTTCAAGGCAGGTTCGGCTGCTTGTGCTAAGCGGAAATTTTCGGCGATGAGTTTTTCTAAATTGGAATAGTCATCCTCCCCGCCGAAGCGCCCGATGGTTGCGATGGCGGCTTTGCGTAACATCATGTGCGAGTTGGTGTCTGTGGCAAGGGCACGCGCTAAATTCAACCCATGAGCATCTGCGGCAGCCAAGGCGGTGATTCTAACATCGATGGGACGGCTCACATCCGCTGCGATCTCGACTGCTTTATCTTGGATTTCGATAGGGGTTTGTTCGCTATTTTCGTTTTTCCATTCAACTAACAAAACGATGGCGGTTCCGGCGACTTGGCCGTTTTGCTCCGCGATGAGTTGTTGCAAAATGACGTAGGTTTCATCGGCAATCCGGCCTTTCAAAAGCCCCGCTTTGCGCTGCGAGCCGATGTGTTGCAGGGCGTAGAGACGCATGGTGTGGTCGCTGTCATGGACAGCTAATTTGCATAGCAAGCGTGTAAATCGTTCTTGATCACTGCCGTAACGGAGCAAGTTAAACGTGGAGTTGAAAATCCACAGGCGATATTCGCTGTCCCATGTGCTATGGCCGTTGCTGTCTACTAGCTTGTAGAGCCATGTCTCGCGCTCAGCAGAGAGCGGAATACTGCGGCGAACTTCATCATCCAGCCAAGTGATGGCGACTTCGCGGGTGATTTCATTTCCTCCAGTTTCGTAAACATAACGTAGGCATTCGAAGGATGGCTTGGGATCTTTCAAATCCAATGTTGGATAGGTTTTCGCTAGGTTAGCAGAAGAGGAATCTCCCGTTTCTGAAGGTTGAGCTTTCCATTTCCAGATTGCGATGGTGGCACATAAAACCAACACCACACTGCAAGTGAATAGCATGCAGCGTTTTGAGTTAGAAGAGCAAGATGAAATCACAATAAAACGTTTTAGGGATTAGGCTTCGAAGCGGTGGTCGAGGCCGGGGCGATGCGCAAAAAGACCGGAAGCACTTGATCACGGGTGTCTTTGCTATCGGTATGGATTTGCAAAGTCTGTAAGTCTGGAGAGTTCGCGCTGATAGGTGTTATTTGAATGCGATAATGACGTAAAGGAACGACAGTTTCTTGGGTGATTTTATATAAACTTTCAGGAACTCCTTGGAGAGATTTGATATTGAAATCCTCACCCGTGCCGGCTGTGACATCGATACTTTGCGTTTTGATTTCTTCGCCCACTGTCCATACCGGCTCTTTGTTAGACAGCTCAACGCTGGAAGGAATGCTTGCCTCTACAATCAGTTCAACGGATTTCTCATAACCCACAAAGCGCACATGTAAGGATTTACGAACTGTTCCGCGATACCCGCCAGGAGTGAAGCTTGCGCGAATGACGCCTGTTTCACTGGGTTCTACCACTGCCGTGCCATCGAGTTTAGCTTGTCCACTCAAGCAACCACAAGATTCGTCGAATTTCTCAACCGCCAGTTGCTGATTTGTATGATTGGTGAACTTCCATTCTACTGGAACGTTTACCGCATCGGGTAACGTGGAGATTTTCGCCGTGGTAGAAGAGAAAGCGGACTCAATAGATGGGGTTTCTTTCGCTAATACCGAGGTAATACCAGCTAAAACTAGCAGCATAGCGCATGCAGTTGATCGAATTATGCTGCTACGATTCACATTTAATAAGATCGTGAATCCCTTACTGCAATTGGAATCTGGATATTTATCTCCTCTTACCGAACAAAAGTCGGCCTCTGAAGAAAGAGGAAGAAGAAACATGCAACTGCTAAAAACGATACTCATTAAAAATGGTCAAACAAATTCACCAGATGCAGTAAGACAAAACCCGACATCCGCTGAAATTCTCCTGCATCCGCATAAACATCCTGAAATGCTCCCGCTCCTCATCCCCAAATACAAAACGTCTATCGACCACTCGTGATACGCAGTGATAAATCGACCGTTTCTCCGAAGAGTCCTTCCAAGGTGCCTGCCAACGTGAACGTCTCATGCACCCACCTTACAAAATACTGGTCTTTTGACCAGTATTAATTCTACAAGTTATCCCCTTGTGGTTAAGTGATGTGATTCATTAGTTACTCAAATAATGTAGAACTAATTTAACATTTTGATTAGTTGATTCATTAAATATAAATTTCACATTATAGTTTTTGTCATCTTCAAATATTTCATCTGAAATATTCAACAAAAATGAAATCTGAGGTTTGTTCCAAGACGATTCTTCAAAAGAATTAAAAAAATATTTTCTTTTAATTCCATCCAATAAGCATTCTACCTCAATTATACCTCCAGTCGGCGGAGTTTTATTTGATGGGATCATTGCAAGTTTGTATCTCCAATAACCTTGGCTAGGCTGTCTTTTTGGTGTATGCAACGAAAAGCTAACCTCTTTGGAACCTGATGATATCTCTATCAAATCCATTTTTTTTACGGGCGGTAGCCCTCGTGAGCAATTAGTAGTTATAATTCCGATTGCTATAAAAATTAGTATTGCTAGAGATCTTGTAAAATATTCGATATTTTTCATTTATATGCTAAGGCTGGAAATACATATACCACTCATAATTAGTTACAAATGGAAAATAACAAAGCCACGTAGCATCATCTCGATAACTTTTAGATACTGCTACAGAAACGACTTCTTCAACAAAACTATAACAGTTATTGATTAAATAATGATATCTCAGGTTATTATCTCTAGTATATTTTGTAACTTCCTCTTGAAGATTTTTCTTAAGCTTATCTTCATCGATACAGCAATCATCAATATAATACTGTAAAGTCCTTTTACTCCCAGCTGTCCAGCCGGCGGATTCTGTCCCACCCCAAAGATCTGGAGAATTAACACTCCCCTCCGATGTTCCAGAAGGATGTTTGGTTCCGCCACCTGATGCAAATCCTGCGCTTTTCCCATAAAACTCCAGATATGCATGTTTCGGAGCGCCCCAATCTTCATTAAGATGTCCGCTAAAGTTTCCTATTTCTCTTTGATATATATCAACTCCAATCATTAGATTTCCAAGGAAATCGCACTTATTGACCCCATCATTCCCCACGAACCCATACAGGTTGACCCCCCCCTCTTCCTCAATCGGATCTCTAGATGGCCAGCGTCCTGTTTCTGGGTCGTAGAAACGGTAACCGTAGTAGTAGAGTCCTGTGGTTAAATCCACAGGTTTCGTTGAGAAGCGATGCGCGAAGTCATTTGCTTTCGATCCAGTCGCGACGGTTGTTTTGCCGAACGGATCATACTCGTAGTGGGCTGTGATGGCTCCAGTGGCATCAAGGTACTCGCTGATGTTACCGTTCCCATCGAAAGTCGGATAGTAACTGCCTGTGCCATCGGTAACCGAAAGCAAACCGCCAACTCCACCTGCGCCTTGCATCGAGCCTGATAGATCGATTCCCCATATGTAGGTTTTAGTTAGAACATAAGTTGTGCTGTATTCGGCAATTGGGTTCCAGCCTTCGTAGACGTAAACAGTGGTAGCGCTGTCGACTGTTTCTGCGACGCGCCGAGATTGTGCATCGTATAAGTAAGTTATGGTATTACCGCTGGTTACTTGTGCTTTGATGAGGCGGTTTTCCCCGTCCCAGAGTAGCGTGGAGTTTGCGTTGACGTTTGCGGGGATTGGGCCGCTGGTCATGTTGCCGTCGTCGTCGTGAACTGGGTTAAGTGGGCCGACCGCCGAATATTGGTTGAGTGCGTTAGGTGTGTAAGAAATCGGCGACCCGAGATCACCGCCACTTTGCCGGTTACCGATACCGTCATACTGATATGTGCGGTCGAGACCCGTGATACTGCTATCAGCTTTAACGACTTCACCCTTGGAGTTGTAGCCCCATGAGATGTCGCGGGTGGAGGCAAAGGCGGTTCCGTCTTTGTTGACTCCTGTGCGCTGACCAAAGTTATTCACTGTGTAGAAGTAGCTCGAAATAGTCGTCGTGCCAACTTTGTTTACTTTTGAGGCGAGGACGTCGCGGTCGAGTTCGTAGACGTTGCTTACTGAATGAGCTGGAGAACTTACGCTGGCGATGAGATTAGAATTCTCGGTGTAGGTGTAGTCGAATTCTTGGGGGACAGGAATCTCCCCCCTCCTCACGGTTTCTAGGCGACCGTGGGTCGCGGAGTATTGGTATTCGACGCTGTTTTCGATTGCCGATGAGGGCATCGGCGCTCCTAAGGTCCAGCCGGATTCGCGGCCTAGATTGTCTTGGGAGCGGTCGATGACTCGTGTGAAGTCGATGGTATTATCGGCGTTGAGATCGTAGGCAACAGTTTCGGTGTCGATAGCGAGGTTACTTGAGTTGTAGGTAAAGGTGCTGCTGGCAAGTCCGTTAGACTGACTAATTTGACGGCCCATCGCATCGTAACTTATCGTGATGTCCGGCGTTGTGTCGCTGTAGTTCGTCAAAACCATTCTACCTCCGTTATCATAGGAATACGTTGTGGTGACTCCCCTCGCCCAAACTCGGGTAGCGAGACGACCACCAGCGGTGTAAGTGTAGTTGGCTCCCTTGTTTGCTGCATCGCGTTTGGCGAGTAAGAAGCCGCGTGTGGCGCTGTATTGCCAAGTGGTAGTGGCGGTTGTAGTGCCGTAGGTTGTCATGCTGATTTGACGGTCGGCATAATCGTAGGTGTGGCTTACGCGATAGGTCTGATCGCCATTCGTTTCTGCGATAGTGTTATCAGAGTTGTATGTCGTTGTAGTAACGTTTGTTAGGGTATTACCATCGGCATCGAGAGTGTCGGGTGCGTTTACGCTGATTTGGCGTCCTAGAATATCGTAAGTAAAGGCGGTCGTGCGGCTGCCGGGCGCAGTCACCGAAGTCGCAACATCTGCAGTATTGGAAAGATAGGTTGTCGTTGTAGTGCCAGTGCGTAAGTGAGTGCTGGTGACTGGTCGACCAAGTGAATCATATCCTTGAGTTTGGGATTCAAGAGTTGCGTTGTTGGTATCGAGACGAGCCATCGAAACCATCCGTCCATTAGTGTAAGTGCTGAGGGTTTTGGTTCCGTCAGGTGCAGTGTCTATTGTCGTCCAGTTTCCGTTTCCGCTAAGTGTGGTGACGCTAGTGGATGGATTAACGACGCCAATGGCTTGGAAGGCGGAGGTTAAGCCGTTGGCACTGCGGACGGAAGTGGAAATAACTGTGCCTCCTGTCGGGCTGGTATCGCCGGGTTGCCAAGCTTTCGAGATAGACACATAAACTGGATTTGATCCCGACAAGGCTGGATCTGTTTCCGTGGATGAAATCGTATCCACTCCGTAATCGATTTGCCCGTTAGCATTGAGATCGACCGCGGTAATGACTTGTTCTCCCTCGGCGTCGTAGGCCATAAGAGTTGTAACGCCATCGGGATCGGTGGATTTCACCATTTGACCGATGGAATTGTATTCCATCGTCTCTGAGGCGTTATCCATATAGGTGGTG
>JANMGO010000041.1:0-65450 GCA_031374665.1 Akkermansiaceae bacterium
CACATCCGCACCTTGTTGCTGACTTTCTTCTGCCGCCACATGCCGGAGCTGGTGAGAAAAGGCTACCTCTACATCGCTCAACCACCGCTGTATTTGGTGACTCGGAAAAAGCGCTCCGAATATGTTCAAGATAATGACGAGCTGAACAAGATCCTCATCGACCTCGGTGCCGGTGAAGTGGTTCTCCGCACGTTTGATAAATCTCGCACATTTACTGCAGAGGAACTCAAAGGCATTTTGGAAAGCCTCTCTTCCCTCTCCCGTTTCCAAAAAGCGATCGAAGGCAATGGCGGAAACTTCCAGTCATACCTCGCCGCCCGCCGTGCTGACAGCCATCTGCCGGACTACATGGTTCGCATTCGTGAGGGCAACCAAGAATCGGTTCTTTATTTTGCCGACGAATCCTCACTTTCCAAATACGCCGCAGAAAACCGTGACCTCGGTCTTTTCGACGAACAACTCACCGAAGAGGAGCTAGCTGCTGTTACCGGACCTTCGCGTCGCGCCGTTCTCCACGAACTTCACGAATCCCATGCGATCACGAAAATCTTCTCTCGCCTCAGCGAGTTAGGAATCGATACCAAGACCTTTTACTCGATGGACACTCCGATCTTCGATATTAGTGAAGGTGACGGAGAAAAGAAAACGATCACCCCGATTTTTGTGGTTTCTGAAATCCTCGGGAAAGTCCTCGAGATTTCTGCCAAAGGCGTCCAGATCAAGCGCTTCAAAGGACTCGGTGAAATGAACGCCAAGCAGCTTTTTGCCACTACGATGGATCCGGAAACCCGCCAGTTCCTTCGCGTTCGCTATGACGATGATAACAAGTTAGAGGCGGATACCATGTTCGATGTCCTGATGGGCGATGTGGTTGAACCCCGTAAACGCTTCATCGAAGACAACGCCCTCAACGTTCGTAACCTCGACGTATAATTCCTTTTTTACCCTTAGATTTCAATTTTTCTCATGAGCAACGATTCCATTAAGCCTATCAACGTCGCAGACGAACTCTCCCAGTCATTCTTGGAGTATTCCATGTCGGTGATTATTTCACGGGCACTCCCTGATGTCCGTGACGGCCTCAAACCATCTCAGCGCCGCGTGCTTTACGCGATGCGCCAACTCGGCGTAACCCCTTCCAAATCCCACGTGAAGTGCGCCAAAATCGTCGGTGAGACGATGGGTAACTATCACCCGCACGGAGACTCCTCGATCTACTCGACTCTCGTCAACATGGGTCAACCATGGTCCATGCGCGAATTGATCGTGGATGGTCAGGGTAACTTCGGTTCGGTTGAAGGTGATGCTCCGGCTTCCATGCGTTATACCGAGGCCCGCCTCCATCCGCTTGGTATGGCGATGATGGATGATCTCGATAAAGACACGGTCGATTTCGTTCCGAACTATGACGGCACTCTTCAGGAGCCTTCGGTGATGCCTTCTGCATTCCCGAACTTCCTCGTCAACGGCGGAACCGGCATCGCCGTGGGTATGGCAACCAACCTCGCGCCTCACAACCTTGGCGAAGTCATCGATGGCATCTGCGCGATGATCAACGATCCGAACATCGACCTACCAGGCTTGATGCAATACATCAAGGGCCCAGACTTTCCGGTTGCTTGCGAAATTCGCGGTATCCGCGGCATTGAAGATTACTTCCGCACCGGACGTGGTTCGATGCGACTTCGCGGTAAAGTGGAGATCGAGGAAAATGAAAATGGGAAATCCATGATCATCATCCGTGAGGTTCCATACGGAGTGAACCGCGCGGTGCTGCAAACTCGTATCGCGGAACTCGTGAATGAGAAAATCCTCACCGGCATCTCCGGCATGCGCGACCTCTCCGATGAGGAAACCCGCATCGAGATCGAACTGAAACGCGACGCCCGCCCGCAGGTCGTCGTCAACCAACTCTTCAAACTCACGGCCCTCGAAACTTCGTTTAGCGTCAACATGCTGGCGATTCATGAGAAGCGCCCGAAACAACTTTCTCTCAAGGAGGCCATCGATTGCTACATCGAGCACCGCCGCGAGGTTGTCATCCGCCGCACACGTTATCTTCTCGGAAAAGCCGAAGAGCGTGCGGAACTGTTAGAAGCCTATCTTCTCGCGCTCGGCCACCTGGATGATTTCATCAAGATCATCCGCGATTCTAAAAACCGTGACGAAGCTCGTGAGCGCCTTGCTGCTTACAAATTCTCCACCAAAACCGCAGAAGGACTCGGCATTCTACTTCGTTCGCAAGCAGCAATTCAGGGAGATAAATATGTTTTCTCAGAACGTCAGGTAAACGCGATTCTCGAACTTCGCCTCTATCAGCTCACGGGCCTTGAGCGCGATAAGATTAAAGGGGAATACGATGGCATCCTTGTGGAGATCACCGATTTCCTCGACATCCTCGCTCGCGAAGAACGGGTGCTCACCATCATCAAAGACGAGCTCCAAGCGATCAAAGCGAAGTACGCAAGTCCTCGTAAATGCCCGATCGTCGCAGAAGTCGGCGAGGTTGCGATGGAAGACCTCATCGCTAACGATGCGATGATTGTCACACTCTCGCATCGCGGTTACATCAAGCGCACAGCTTCAAGCGAATACCGTTTGCAAGGTCGTGGTGGCAAAGGCCTCAAAGGAATGGAAACCAAAGCGACTGCCAAAGACGTCGCAGATGATTTCGTTGAACATCTCTTCTCCGTCCAAACGCACGATTACATCCTGTTCTTCACCAACACCGGCCGACTCTACGTTGAACGCGTTTACGAACTCCCAGAAGGTTCGCGCACCTCGGTGGGTCGCAACATCCGCAACGTGCTCGATTTGCAACCGGATGAAAAAATCGCCGCGATGCTGCGCCTTGAACGCACCGTGGATGAAAATGGAAACGACAACACGTTCCGCGAGGAAGCAGGCTTCGTGTTCTTCGCAACTCGCACCGGCAAGGTTAAGAAAACCGCGCTCAATGATTTCCGCAACTACCGCAAAGCCGGCACGATTGCGATCATTCTCGAAGAGCAAAACGAGCTCATCGGTGTGAAACTCACTTCCGGAAACGACGATATCATTCTCGTCACACACGAGGGAATTAGTCTCCGTTTCTCCGAGCAAGACACGCGTCCACTCGGCCGGTCTTCGCAAGGCGTGATGGGCATCCGTCCTGTCGAAGGCGATTACGTCGTCGGACTCTCGCTCGTCGAGGAAGGTCACACCTTGCTCGTCGCTTCGGAAAATGGTCTCGGCAAACGCACGGATTTCGAAGAATACCGCAAACAATCACGCGGCGGAAAAGGTATCATCACAATGAAAGTCACGGATAAAACCGGACCTCTGGTTGGCGCTCTCTCCGTGGAAGAATCCCACGAGCTCATGCTTATGACCTCCACCGGTCAGTCGATCCGTATTCGCGTCAGCGAAGTCCGCACCACCGGCCGTAATGCCCAAGGCGTGAAACTTCTCACGCTCAAAGCAGGCGAGAAACTTCAGGATATTTCCTTGGTTATCCCGGATGGCGAAGACAGCGAGTCCACAGGTTCCATCAACATCGAAGCATCGGAATCTACGGAAGCTGATATCGATATCGATATCGATATCGATACTGATACCGAGCCTCAGAGCGAATAATTCGAGTAGCGAATTTTAATCTTGCAAGAGTCATTCATAGCATGTTCAATTGAACACGCTATGAATGACACATTACCTGAACAAGCCATTAAGTCCTACTCGAACGATTACGCCATTTATAAACCCAACCAACGCGGCAGCGGCGGAGCCATCCGCTTCAACCTCAATGCGGATAAAGGCGCGATCTTTCTCGATGCCGCTCCGCAAAGCGGGGAAAAGCAATTCGATTGGGAAAACAAAATCATCATGAAGTGGGGACTTTCCGACATCGGCGCCGTCCTCGCCCTCCTGCAAAACCGCACCTCCGAAGCCAAGCTTTTCCACAAATCCGAAAAAGCCACCAGCAGCTTCGAGCTCACCCTCCGTGAAGACCCCGACAGAGCTCCCTACATGCTCTCCATTTCCCGCCAGGAAATCGCCGATAAATCCCTCCGCAAAGTCTCCATCCCCATGACCCACCCGGAGGCGGCCATCCTTGAAGTCGCGCTGCGAATCGCCACCAGCCGCATCATCGGTTGGTGAGCGAGATCCTCCACATTACCAGAATCCGATTCTCGGCACGTTCCTAACTCTTCGCTCTAAAACATCCAGCCGCATGATCATCGACCATGCCGGTGGCCTGCATGAAAGCGTGGGCGATGGTCGAGCCGACGAAGTTGAAACCGGCTTTTTTAAGAGCTTTGCTCAGGGCATCGGACTCTGGGTTTTTTGAGGCGTAATCGGCCATCGTGCGTGGACGCTTGTTGGGCTTTTTGGTGGGGGCAAAACTCCACAACCATTCGACGGGATTATCCAGCGCGAGCCATGCGTGAGCGTTATCGCGAACAGAGAAAATTTTCCCGCGATGGCGAATGATCCCGGGATCGGCGACGAGTTTTTCTAACTGCTTGTCAGTCATTTTCGCGATCTTTTCAGGAACGAAGTTAGCAAACACCTCGCGGTAGCGCTCTCGCTTCTGCAAGACCGTCCACCAAGACAATCCCGCCTGCGCACCTTCAAGACAAATCATTTCAAACAAGTAACGCGGATCGCGTGAAGGAACGCCCCATTCCTCGTCGTGATATTTTACGTATAAAGGTTTGTCTACAGGGAGCCATGGGCAGCGGGGCATAAAAGAAGAGTGAATGAAGAAGGGTGAAGAGTGAAAGTTGAAAAATACGGATACTATTCTTTATTTCACCACTCACTCTTCATCATTCACTATTTAAAGCAATTTTACTTTTGTCCAAGTAGCCATCAATCACGAGCTGCCCCTGCTCTTCAATCGTCAGCATCAGGCCGCCAGTCTGTTGGCGGTCGATAATTTTGATAGACGTGTCGCGTAAGCGTTCGATTTGTTCGAGGCGTGGGTCGTCCATTTTACTGCCAGACAGACGTGGGAAGATGATGGCTTGGGGCGCGACAGCATCGATGAAAGTTTTCGTTAGACTGTAATCGCTTTGATGCAGTCCGGCGACGATAAGGTCGGCTTTGAGATCGATTCCACTTTTCAGCAATGCCTGTTCGCTCAAACGCCCAGCATCGCCGAGCCAGAGTAGTTTCCAACCTTTCCAATGGATCATGAAAACGAGGCATCGATCATCGGCGACTGCGCCGACGATTTGATCATGCGGCGAGAGCAGAACCTCAGCTTGTGCTCCGTTTCCGAGTTCTATGATCGATCCACGATGAGGTTTAATGAGGCGGATCTTTGGATCGGTGCTTTCCCAATTCTTCGCGACAGATTTTTTAGTTAGAGGCATGCCGAGCACGACTTGGCGGATGGGAAACATTTCCAGCATGAGCTGCGGCGGGGCGACGTGTGAGGCATCGGCGTGTGTGAAAATGACGGAGTCGGGTCGCATCCCAAGCTGATTAAGAGACATGCCAATCGCTCCCTGCAGGCTGAATTTTCCACCAGCATCGATCATGACGGAGTTGCCTTGAGTGGATGTGAAACACGCAGCCTCCGCGCCGTAATCGAGATCGTAGATGATGAGCGTGTCTTGATCGGGGGCGTTTGTCGTTGCCCATGCGCCGGGGATTTTTGCAAACGCGCCCGCGCTCCACGCGCAGGCATCGGCGACGATGGCGTTGTTGCGATTGAGAAACTCCGATCCCCCGGGCCAGACCGGATGCACTAGCGCAGAGATCAGCGCGATGGCGAGTAGGATAAAAACTTGAAATACTAGAAACACCGTAGCTAAAACCGAAACTGGAGTGATGACTCCGAAGTGTAACATGCTAAGCGGACTGGAGCCCACCGATGCGGCGAGTGAGACGGCGAAGCTCTTCGCGAGGTTTTCTCTAAATATCAGCCATTTCGTTTGCAGCCATGACAACTCACTTTTAGGCAGCAGTTCTTCTTCCTCAGCAATCCATTCGAAGCAACGTCTCGCTAGCGCCGCGCCAAGTCCGATTGCTGCCACCACGCCGTATGATAACTGCACGCCAGGAAAGCGAATGATTCCAGGATTCCACAGCATCGCAAACAGCAGCACGGTGCCAAGTGAGTTGAGGAGATCGGGTCGGCGGCGAAGCATGAATGCTCCGAGAAACACGGCGCTCATCCACGCTGCGCGCAAGGCGGCAGGGGCGTTTCCAGTCAACCACACATAGCCGAACATGGAGAAAATAATCACAGGAATTGCCCATCGTCGCGGACATCTTAATAGGCTCAACAGACCCCAAAGTATCCCGCCAACCATCGTCACATGTAGGCCGCTGACGGAAAAAGCATGCAGTGTTCCGCTTTCAAAGAATGCACGGATCAGACCCAGCGAATCTGGAGATTTTTCACCGATCACCACGGCGCGAATCACTTTTGTAGCAGTGCTTTCTGGATCAAGTCCCGCGACGATGCTTTGATGAAACGATGTTTTGAGCGTGGCTTTCTGTTTTGAAATCGGGCCGAGCCAACGTTGCTCTCGCATTTCACTCGCGCGAAAGCTCCCGATGATTCCCTCCGCGCGCATCATTTTCATCCGGTCCGGAACGCCGGGATTGCGTTCTGGTTCGAGTGCTTTGAAAACTCCATACGAGATGAGCTCGGTGCCAGCCGGTGGTGGATCGCCCGAGCCCAGCCACTGCACTTTGACGGAGCGCTTGCCGAGTCTCCGGATTTTTGCTGTCGCGTGCCAACGGTTGTTAGCGCCTTTGGCATCTTCTAACAGCCGCGCTTCGACGCGTTGTGGTTCTTGTTTCGCAAGCCATGTTTCGCCGTCTCGTTGCAGGGCATCGCGGTAGTGAGTGTTTGCTAAAATCAGTGCAGCCAAAACAAACGTTACAGCAGCCATCCGCCAATGGACGAGCCAGCCGATCAACAAGGAGAAACAAAGCGCCGCGAGCCATCCGAGACTTGGGTGTATGGTTTCCAGCGTAACGACCGCAACCATCCCTGCGGCAATAAAAAACAACGGCCGTTTAACCCAGAAGCGGGAAAATTTTCCTGCGTGGTGCAATCAGAGGGGGGGGAATGGAGAAGAGTAAGGAGTGAAATTTGAAGAGTGAAGAATCTTGAGACAACGAATTACTTCTTCACGCACCTAACTGATGAAGTTTAGTGCGGGCGTTGGCGGAGTGACGAGTTTCTGGGAACAGTTCTATGATTTGCGAAAAAACCGCGCCAGCGGTGGCATGGTCGTGGAAATCTTCTTCATAAATTTCCGCGAGCCGGAACATGAGAAACGCAACGTCGTCGACTTCCCAATCTTGGCTTTCGATGGCTTGTCGCAAAGTCTCGATCGCGGCTGGTGGGTTTTCTTGGTGTTGCCGCTGAATTTTTGCAATCTCGCTCCATATCATGCGATTGCTTGGATCATTTTGCGCAGCGAGCTTGAAGGACTCGATCGCGCCATCCCAATTCCCTTGAGCCATCAACACTCGTGCATCGTGAAGTGGATCAGCTTCGACTTCCTCATCACTGGAATATACAGCTTTGGAAACTTTATTTGCAAGCATGGGTAGGATTTGGGTGGCAAAGACAATGCCTATCAAACCTGCGCTCAAAAATGTTAGTAGAATTCCTGAAAAGATTCGCTCGCTCTCCATTCCGTTGAGCTTCTTTTTAAGTTCAATAGCCTTGTCTTCAGTATCGGAATCGTAGATCAGCTCTTGTATGCGATCTTTCAAGCGCTCGGCTTCTTTTCCAGATTGATGAAATTTATACCAGCTAATCGCGACAAGCAGCGTCAGCACAGCGATACTAATATATTTCAACATGGTTTTAACTTGAATGAGTCCTAGTTCAGAAAAAGCAAAAAAATTAGTTTTTGATATGATCCGAGCAATATTCTTTGCCATCTGTCGCAATCCGAAACTCTAATTCTGGATCACTCAAGTCAGTTCGATCACATACCGCGCATCGGTGAAACGCATTGTCATCCATAGATGAGCTTTTCTGAAATCGCTTGCGTCGGCTCGTGGCCTCGACAATCCGGGCTTGACCACGTAATGCTGGAATCCCTGCCCATAAAAGGTAGTTGGCAAAACCTAACAGATAATATCCAGCGAGCAATGGTGTCTGGATAATTTCTATCAAGTAATAAACGGCACCCAGTAAAGCCAGCCAGCGGACTTGGACGGGGATAATGAACATCATGAGAAATTCAACTTTTGGGAACAAGGTAGCAAAGGCGAAAAACGCAGATCCATAGATCAGCATCCCGCTGCCACCCAACGGTATATCGTAGAGGAAATTTGCGATAATGAGTCCGAGGCAGCCTGCGTAATTAAACACACTGGTGCGGAATACGCCCCACGCGCCCTCCAACGCATCGCTCATCATAAAGGCAACCATCACCATAAAAAATAACAACAATGCGCCATAACCTCCTACTCCACCCATTCCGCTGCTTGCGAATAAAAACGTGACCAAACGCCATACTTCGCCACCTAAAATCTTGGCTTTATCAAACTCCAAAAGCATGCCGATCTCAGGATTCACAAACTGTAGTAAGTAAACCAGCACGTGAAAAATCGCGTAATATCGCAGAAACCCTGGGATGGAAACCCAGCCAAACTTTCTCTCCCATTTATCCAGAAATTGCATCGCGGTGAGACTTCACCACCTGCGCTTGATTGACAAGCTCCGCTCGCGGCGACAAGTTTCCTGCGTGTCAGAAAACGTCCTGCATTCGCCATTAGAAGCCGCTCACCTTGCACTCGGCGCAAAACTCATTCCGTTCGGCGGTTGGGCGATGCCTGTGCAATACATTTCCATCCTCAACGAGCACGCCGCCGTCCGCGAACGCGTCGGGGCGTTCGACATTTCCCACATGGGCCAAGTGTTTGTGACGGGAGAAAATCACATCGCGTGGTTGGATCGTTTGCTGACGAATCGGTTCTCCAAGCTACAGCCCGGCGAAGGCCAATACACCCTCATGCTTAACGAAAAAGGTGGCGTGATCGACGACCTCATCGCTTACCGCATTTCCGCCGATGAAACGTTGTTGGTGATCAATGCGTCGATGATTCCCGAAGACGTCGCGTGGATGGAAAAACATCTCGAAAGCGGCGTGAACCTGCGCAACGAATCCGATGCATGGGCGGGTCTCGCAATCCAAGGCCCAGATGCGGTGGCGACTTTCAGCAAACTTTTCCCCAACGAAACCCTGCCACCGCGCAACGGAATTTCGAAAACTGCAGGCGGCGAAATTCTCTGCCGCACAGGTTACACCGGCGAGGACGGTTTTGAGTTTTTCTGCCCGGCCGCACAGGGCATCGAATTTTTCAACGCCTTCATCAACGCCGGTGCCACACCATGTGGACTCGGCGCTCGCGATACCTTGCGTTTGGAAATGTGCTACCCGCTCAACGGCAACGATCTCTCCCCGGAACGTTCGCCCATCGAAGCTGGACTCGGGATTTTCTGCGATCTGGAGAAACCGGAATTCATCGGTCGCGAGGTTCTTCTTAACCAAAAACAAAACGGACCCGCATACAAACTCACCGCCATCGAAGTCATCGAAAAAGGCCCGCCACCGCGTTCGCATTATCCTGTGCTCAATGAGTCCGGCGAAGTTCTCGGCGAGCTTTCCAGCGGTGTGCTTTCCCCGACTTTAAGCAAAGGAATCGCCATGGCTTACCTGCCTGCAGCTTACACCAAAATCGGCACGCCTCTTAAAATCGATGTCCGAGGTCGGCAATTTGCTGCCGTTACCGTGAAAAAACCCTTTCTAAAATCCACTCAATCATCCAAAAAAGAATCCGCATGAGCGCTTCCGAAATTCCAGCCGAACTCCTTTTCCAAACTTCCCACGAATGGGCACGCATCGATGGCGACATCGCCACCGTTGGAATTTCCGATCACGCGCAAGCCGAGTTGACCGATGTGGTCTTCGTCGAACTTCCATCCATCGGTAAAACCGTCGATGCCGGAGATCCAACTGCAGTGGTTGAATCCGTGAAAGCTGCTTCCGATATTTACTCACCACTTTCCGGTGAAGTCGTTGAAGTGAATCCCGCTGTCGAAGGCGATCCATCTTTGGTTAACAACGCGCCTTATGGCGATGGTTGGATTTTCAAAATCAAAATCAGCAAGCCTGATCAAATCGCCGGACTCCTTTCCCCAAGCGCCTACGGCGCGTTGATTGGGTAACAACCCGTAGCGGCGATCTTCGGTCGCCGTGTGAAACGTGGAGTTGTTGAAGAGTGATCTGACATAAAGGTAGGGTCGAGCGGCCTTGCCCGACCGTAGATGGTTTGAATAAGAGATTGATGGAAGGAGTTTTAGAAAGGTCTCACGTCTGTTAATTGAGTCGGGCATTGTTCCTTTTGCATCTACGGTCAACTGAGGCCAGTTCACCCTACCGGCATCCAATAATTTCTAAAAACTAACACCAAGGAGATCTTAAATATTCAGCTGCAACTACTAAATATGCCGTAGTTTTTGAATTGACGCTACCACATCGTGATTTAGTCTCGCCGCTGTTGCTTCACAAATTTCCTCATGCGTTGCGTCCAATGCGGTTCCTTAAAAGACAAAGTTCTCGATTCCCGTTCGTCGAAAGACGGGACGACGATTCGGCGTCGGCGCGAATGTCTGAAATGCGGATATCGCTACACGACTTACGAGCAGATCGAGCGCACGGAATTACGCGTGGTGAAGCGCGATGGCACACGCGAATCTTTGAACCGCGAAAAGATCACCAGCGGCTTAATCAAGGCCTGCGAGAAGCGGCCCGTCTCGATGGAGCGTTTGGATCGCGCGGTGGAAGAAATTCTAACAGACCTTCACAAGGATCACCTCAGCGAAGTTCCCTCTGCATCGATCGGTGCGAAGGTGATGGACAAGCTTCACGAGATCGATCCCGTGGCGTATGTCCGTTATGTTTCGGTTTATCGTCAGTTCGAAAACGTGAACGAATTCATCGCCGAGATTCAATCGCTCTCTCGCCGCGCCGCGCGCGATACCTTCCAGCGCCGCTTGTTCAAAGAATGACGCGCCGTTCAATTCATTTAGAAATCAACGTTTCCTTATAAAACTTTTGTGATCGCTTTCATCAACCAACGCCCCGCGATTCAGATCGGCCCTTACCAGGTGCTCGATTACGATACCGCGTGGTTGGAAGACGCGATCATGCGTGCCGCGAAAGCCGCAGATCATGAAAATTTCCCGATGGCGCAGGAAATCCGCTACGGCGTGGATTTGTATTTGGAAAGCAAATGCGCGCTACGGTTGCTGCACCTTGAGGATTTGTTCGAGCGCGTGCGGAAGATGTTGGTGAAAATCGGCTGCGCACCGATCGCTGATAAACTCCAACCGCTTGCGCCGCCTGTCACGGTTTGTCTAGTTCACACCGCCACCAACGCAGGCAACGGCTTCGAGCTCGCGTTTTTCGAAACCCTGCGCTCAGAAATCGCCGAGCTACGCGAAGCCGGTGCGGAAAAAGTTCACTTTACTGGCTTACGCGAAAGCACCCAGATTCTGCGTGGCGAATCGAAATGGAACAAACATTGCGATGCGCTGTTAGAAGAAATCCAAATTTTCCTAGCCGCCTGCGACCGCGAGGCAGTGGATTTTTCCCGCGCGCTGTCGCTCAGTGTCGAGGCATAGTTTTCAAACGGTAGGGTCAACACGCCGTGTTGACCGTAAATTCCTTTGATTAAGAAATCGAAAGAAGAGCTTTCAATTAGGCCTAACTTCTTTGAGAAGCAACCGCGCCTTGGCGTTTCTAATTTGGGTCGGCAACGGCGTGTCGACCCTACCTTTTCACTTCCGTGTAATACGCGCCGTGTTCTTTGCCGTCGGGGCGTGTGAGCCAAGTTTGTAACATGGCTGGACCGGCTTCCAGTTTGACGCGGAACGTGGCTTTGGTGGCGGTTTTCTCGATGACTTGGCTTTGTTCCACCTCACCGATCGTGAGTCGGGCTTTTACGCAATCCATCTCTTTATTCAGTTGCGACGGCCAGCGATGGAGAGTGATATCATATTCACCCGCTTCTTTCACATCGACCGCCCATGGCCCGTTGATGAGGTCGCCACGTAGGACGTGTTTCTGATTCCATGCCGCTTGCCCAGTGGGCATGAGCCAGTCATGGCTCATGAGCGTCATCGGGTTTTCATCGCCGCCGAGGACGAAACGTGAGGTTTGTTCCATATCGGTCTTGAGCGATGCCCACCATGTCTCGTAATCGCTGCGCAGTTTTTCAACGACTTTTGGATGATCGGCGGCGATGTCAGTTTCTTGCCCGGGATCGGCTTGGATGTCGTAAAGTTGTTTCCCGTCGACCAGACGCCAGCGCTGAGTCATCACGGCGGAGTCATCCCATTTTGGTGGGACAAAGGCGCGTTGGACATGGACGAAGAGCGAACGATCCCCACGGATTTCTTCCACAACACCGTTCAGCGGGGCGGTCAAAGCTATACCATCAAGAGCGGGACCTTCTGGTTTTTTGAGGCTAAGCAAATCGACCAGTGTAGGTAAAACATCGAAGTGCGCAGTGAGCTCTGGCACGTCGCGGCCGCCTGTGAGTTTCCCTTTTGGGAAATGCCAGAAGCAAGGTACGCGGTGTCCGCCATCCCATGCAGAGCCTTTCCAACCACGCATCCCGGCATTGAAGTAGGGGTATTTCGCCTTTTCATCGATCCAGCCAGCACTCGTGCCGTTGTCGGTCATGAAGATCAGCAACGTGTTTTCTGCGAGCCCGAGTTCGGTAAGTTTTTCACGGAAACGTCCGAGGTTTTCATCGATGTTAGTGATCATCCCGTAATACTTTGCCAATTCATTGGGCATCCCCGCATCTCGGTAGGGTTTGGCGTAAGCATCGGGCACGTTGTGTGGCGAGTGCGGGGCGTTGGTGGCGAGATAAAGAAAGAACGGCTTGTCGCGTTTTTCCTCAACATAGCGCGTCGCCTCTCGGAACCAAACATCCGTGCAGTAACCTTCGTATTTTTTCCACTCACCGTTCGTTAGGTAGGTATCGTCGAAGTAATCATTTTCCCAGTAATCCGCACCGTTTCCAATACCACCACCGAGGTGTTGGATGGCATGCTCGAAACCCTGATCCTGTGGACGAAACGGGTAGTTATCTCCAAGATGCCACTTGCCGATCATCGCGGTGGCGTAGCTGTTAGATTTAAAGGTTTCAGCGAGGGTCAGCTCGTTAGATCTCATCAATGATCGACCGTTGATCGTGTGCCACACGCCAGTGCGGGTGGAATAGCGACCCGTCATCAAAGCAGAGCGAGTGGGTGAGCAGGTCGGATCGACATGGAAATTGGTGAGCCGCACGCTCTGGCTGTATAGTTTGTCGAGGTTCGGGGTTTTGATCACGGGATTTCCGTGTGCCGCGATTTCGCCGTAACCTTGATCATCCGTGATGATGATGATGACGTTTGGTTTAGTCGCGGTTTGGGCTGAAGCAGGGATGATTGAAAGGATCGCGAGAAACAGGCATGACACGAGCGATGGATAAGCCGTAGGTTTCATTTAAGTGGAATTAAAACGCCAATACCAAATGAGCGCTAGCGAATTTCAGTCCCAAGCGAAGCTCATCCTGTATGGACGGAGTGCTACGTAGTCAATAATCGCGAATGCACGCGAATTAAGGATCACTTCCCAAAGCGCTTATCCAGAAACTCCAGTAGCTCACGTCGTGTGGGAAAGCCGTGCTTTGCAGGGTTTGTGGGCTTGGGTGGGTGAGTCCAGTGCGCGACGAGGCTGATGCAATGGAGTTTTCTCGTGGGAATGCCGAGGGCGAGCGCGTCGGTGAGGATTTCATCTTCGTCATCACAACAAGCGCACAGCAGTGCGTCCGCCCATTCGAGGATGGGGATGGCTTGGGTCGATGAGGAGAGGGGATATTTCGCCAGTGAAACGCTGAGTAAATTTTCTAACAGTTTTAATTTTTCCGGATGGGCTTCAGATATGAAAGGTCCATCGCTGGGTAAAAGCACGATGGTTGGGATGCGGAGTTCAATGCAAGTGCGGAGAAAGGTGAGATCCGAGTCAGTTACCGCACCTGAAAGGACGACCATGTTTGCTCCGAGCAAATCCCTTGCCGCTTCCAGCTCATTGCGAATCGCCACGGAGAAGGCGTCATGATCTGTCACCTCCGCAACTGCGGCGAAGCCGAGTAATTTCACCGACATCTCAATCTTCCACGACGATTTTCGTTGGGTCCCAATCAATTTTCGGCAGCTTCATGTTCAGCCGCCTCATCGTATCGACCATGATTCGTGCGACGCATAGGTTGCGATACCATTTTCGATTCGCGGGGACGACATACCACGGCGAGAGTTCGGTAGAGGTTTTGGAAAGTAGATCCTCGTAGGTTTTCATGAAATCATCCCATAGCGCACGGTCTTTCAGATCGTCTGGATGAAATTTCCAATGTTTGTCGGGATTTTCGAGGCGGGAAACGATGCGGCGTTTCTGCTCGTCCTTGGAAATGTGCAGGTAGATTTTTACAATTGTGGTGCCCTCCTCGGCGAGCATGCGCTCAAAATCGATGATGTGCTGGTAGCGTTGTTTCCAAACTTTTTCAGGAAACAATTTTTTCACCCGCACTGCGATGACGTCTTCATAATGGCTGCGGTTGAAAATGACCATTTCACCATTGCGCGGGATTTTTTTGTGCACCCGCCAGAGGAAATCACGGGCTAGTTCCTCTTCAGTGGGCTTTTTGAACGAACGGACGTGGATGCCTTGGGGGTCGATCCGTGAAAAAACATGTTTCACGCAGCCATCCTTACCGCCGGTATCCATTGCTTGCAGGACGAACAAAATCCGATGCTTGTTCTGCGCGTAGAGCACTTTTTGAAGATCCTGAAGCTCGTCCTGAAGCTTGTCAAAAGCCTTGGTGCTCTCGTCTTTTCCTCCATTTTGGAAAAGTGTGCGTTCATCCGAATCGATCTTCGCGAGATCGACCTTTGCACCCGGCTTGACCAAATATCGTTCCAAAGCTCCGCTAACTGGCATGCTGCTTTATCTCTCCATGAATACGATGTGACAAGCTTCGTCTCGATTTTAGTCGTTCCTGTCACACTTTCAGCATTGTAAAACTGGCCAATCGTATCTGATATCAGAGATGGCGCTTGCACGGACAAAACGTTCCCTTCCTTCAGTCGATAAGACAACTTTGCTCACGGCGCTGCATATCGGTGCTAGTTCGGTTTCCATGGTCATCGCGGAGCGCACCGATGACGGCACGCTGCTACCCATCGATTTCCTAGAACAACCTGCACCACTCGCCCACGATGTTTTCGGCGGAAATGTGGTCACGAACGCGACTACAGAGCGCATTGTTTCGATCATCCGCGGTTATCAAAAGACGCTCTCCGAGCTCGGGCTCGATCCGCATAATTTCAGCCGCGCTGTCGCCACCAACGTCCTGCACGAAGCGACCAATCACGAAGCCGTACTGAACCGCATCCGCATCGCGTGTGGCCTGCCGGTTTCCATGATCGATGACGGGGAAATGACGCGTTTGATTTATCTCAAAACTCGCCGCCGCATTCAGCATCTTCCCGCGATGAGTCAGCGCACCGCGTTGGTCGTTCACGTTGGCCCGGGAAACACGCGGGCATTGCTTTTCAAAGAAGGCCTGATCACGCGCTACACGAGTTACCGGATGGGAACCCACCGTACTCGCGAAGCAGTCGAGGCCTCACTCGCCGAAGGGCCGAATTTGCTTCGCGTCATCCGCGAACACGCCTCCGGAAATCTCGCGCAGCTTCGCCATGATTACTCGGACGTTTCCATCGATGGCATTGTGTTGATCGGATATGAAATTCAATCCGTCGCGAGTTTCGTCACGAAAAACAATGAGGCCTGTTCAGTAAAAAAACTGCGCGCCTTCACCACCGAAACCTCTGCGCTCACCGATCTCGAAGCGGTGAAACGTTTCCAACTCGATTACCAAACTGCCGAGGCATTGATCCCTTCGCTTGAGCTCAACCTCGCTATCGCAGAAACCCTCTTGCTCAAAGAAGTTCACATTCCTGTCAGTGAATACGAGCAAGGCCTGCTTCACGATCTCCTCGCCTCGCGCGAGCTCACCGATACGTTCGCCGCTGAGGTGCTGCGCTCCGCCCGAATTCTAGCAGAACGCTACCAGTCCGATCCCGGCCACGGCGAACACGTCGGAAAACTTTGCGAACACTTCGTCGCGAATCTCCATGATTTACACCAGCTCAACGAACACGATTTGTTGTTGCTGAAAGTCGCAGCTATCCTTCATGAGGTCGGCACCTACGTCAGCCCGCGCGCACATCACAAGCACTCGGAATACATCATCCTAAACTCTGAAATCTTCGGTTTGGACCGACTCGATGTCACCATCGTTGCCTTGGTGTCGCGATATCATCGCCACTCGGGTCCGCGCCTTGATCATCCGTCTTACGCTGCGCTTAGCGTGGAGGATCGGATTCGTGTTTGCAAACTCGCGGCCATCCTCCGCGTGGCGGATGCGCTCGAACGCACTCACGTCCAGCGCGTTTCTAAAATCGAAATCACGCGCTTATCTAACAAACTTCACATCCGTTTGCCTGGCCTCGAAGACGCCGCGATCGAACGCCTCGCCATGGATTCAAAAGCCGATCTCTTCGAACAAGTCTTCGGCCTCACCGTCGTCATTGACGAAGACAACTAATCTCAGCTTTTACCAACCGTCTCCATGCCTGAATACAACAACCGCGAACTCTCCTGGCTCGAATTCAACCAACGCGTCCTCGACCAAGCATTGAAAGAATCGATGCCGCTGTTAGAGCGAGTGAAATTCCTCGCCATCACCGCATCGAACCTCGACGAATTTTTCCAAGTCCGCGTTGGCTCGCTGATGTTGCAAAAACGCAGTGGTCGGAAAACTCGCGATAACTCGGGCTACACGCCCATCCGCAACCTCAATGCCATCCGTGAGCGGGTGCTCAAAATGAGCGCGGATCAATACACGCTTCTCAATGTAACCCTGCTTCCTGCGTTGGCGGAAAAGGGGATAGTCATGCTTGCTGCCGATCAACTCACTGATGCGCAAAGCGCCCAAACCGCCGCGATTTTTGAAGACAATATTTCTCCACTGCTCACGCCCTTAGCGGTCGATCCTAACTCACCGCCGCCAAACGTCCCCGCACTTCACATCGTGCTCGCGTGTCGTTTGCTCGATCCAACCGATCAATCTTCACGCCATGTGTTGATTCCAATTCATGAAAATTTGCCCCGTCGGATTTCGGTCCAGACTGAGGATGAAACGCATGCGTTTATCTTGATCGAAGATCTCGTCGCTGCGCATGCGGGCCGCTTGTTCCCGGGTGAAACTGTCACCGCCACCACCGCGTTCCGCGTGACTCGAAATGGCGATATCGCCGTCGAGGAAGAAGACGCCACCGACCTCGCCGATGAAATGGAAGACGTGCTTACCGCGCGTCGTTTCGCCGATACCGTCCGCCTCGAAATCCGCGACGATGCACCGCGCGATCTCTCACAAATGATTCGCACCGTGACGTCATCGACCTCACAGGAAATTTACAATCATGATGGCCCGCTGGGTTTGGCGTCGTTCATGGAGCTCGCGTTTCTGCCCGCGTTTGATCACCTCCGCGATGAAGAATGGCCCGCGCAAAACAGCCCAGCCATCGCGCCTGGCGCATCGATGTTTGAAACCATCGCCGCCAACGACGTGCTGTTGTTTCATCCTTACGAATCGTTCGATCCGGTCATTCGCTTGATCGAAGAAGCTGCCGCCGATCCAGATGTCATCGCGATCAAACAGATCCTTTACCGCACTGCACGCCAATCACGCATCATCGATGCCCTGATCAAAGCTGCGGAAAATGGCAAGCACGTCACCGCATTGGTCGAGCTGAAAGCCCGCTTCGATGAAGCGCGCAACCTCACCCGCGCCGATGAGCTCCAGCGCGCTGGAGCCCAAATCGTTTACGGTGTGAAAAACCTCAAAACCCACGCGAAAATCTGCCTCATCGTGCGTCGTGAATCAGGCAGGCTGCGCCGCTACGTCCACCTCGGAACAGGAAATTACAACGAGACCACATCGCGCCTCTACACCGATCTTTCCTACCTCACCTGCAAATCCGAATACGGTAACGACGCATCACTGCTTTTTAATGCTGTGACGGGTCGCTCGAAACTGCTCCGTTTCCAACGCCTCATTCCCGCACCATCCGCAATGAAGCCACGCTTGTTAGATTTGATCGCTGGCGAGACCGAACGCGCCAAGCAAGGCCTGCCCGCAAAAATCATTGCCAAAACCAACTCGCTGCAAGATCCCGATATCATCGCCGCGCTCTACAATGCCTCCGCAGCAGGCGTCGAAGTCCAACTCAATGTCCGCGGTATCTGCTGCTTGATTCCGGGTGAGAAGTTCTCGAAAAACATCGAAGTCGTTTCCGTGATCGATCGGTTTCTCGAACATGCCCGCTTGTTCTACTTCCACCAAGGCGGCGAACCCGAAGTCTTCATCGCCTCAGCCGACTGGATGACGCGTAACCTCGAAAAACGCGTGGAGCTGATGATTCCGATTGAGGAAAAAACCATCAAGCGTCGCTTAGTGAAAATTTTGGAAACCTATTTTAAAGACAACCAAAACGCTTATCGCATCCAAGCCGACGGCAGCTCAAAACCCATCAGCGCAAAAAAAGGCGTGAAGCCGTTCCGCGCCCAAGAGCATTTCCACTCTCAAGCGAAACGCGCCGCCAAAGCTCGCGAACACGAACGCTCCATGACCTTCGAGCCCCACGTCCCGCAGGACTGAAGTAGCGGCGATCTTCGGCCTGCCCCGATATGTCGGGGTCGCCGGTCTTATGGTTTGCGCATAATCCAGAGTCTTGAAATCTTATAACCATGAATCGAATCCTCTCCCTCCTATCCGTCGCTCTTCTCTCGGTGATTCCAATGGCAAACGCCTCCGAAAAGCTGTTAGAAGGCAAGAAAACCATCCTCATTCTCGGAGACAGCATCACCCAAGCGGGAGATTATGTGACCTATTTCGATGCTTGGCTGGTGAAGAAATTTCCAGACAAGCGCTTCACCGTCATCAATGCGGGGGTTTCCAGCGAAACCATCTCCGGCCTCAGCGAGGAAAATCACGCCGGCGGCAAATTCCCAAGACCTGATTTACACGAGAGATTGGAGCGGGTCCTTGCGAAAACAAAACCCGATCTCATCATCTCCTGCTACGGCATGAACTGTGGGATTTACAAGGAGTTGGATGATGAGAGGGTCGCCCGCTTCCGCGATGGAAACATGCGCTTGCGAGAGGCCGCGCAGAAATACAAGGCCGAGATGGTGCACGTGACACCGCCTATTTTTGATAACAAGGGGAAAGCCGGTTTCGATTACGATACCGTGCTATCTGCCTATTCCGCATGGATGGTGAAGCAGCGTGAGCAGGGTTGGAACGTTGTGGATCTTCACTCGGAGATGCGGGCGAAGGTTGATCAGGCCAAGTCAAGTCAGCCGGAATTCATGGTGCAAAAAGACGGTATCCACCCGGACAGCGCGGGCCACTGGATGATGGCGCAATCTCTCATTGCCTACTTTGGAGATCCCGAATCCGCCAAGTTGAAATCCGCCGATGAGCTACTCGATAGCGCAAGACTCGGAGCCATCAGCCAGAGAATGAAAATCTATCAGAAGGCGATTCACGCGGAAACCAAACCCCTGCGCCCAGGCGTCCCTCAAGGCGGCACTCTTGAGTCCGCCGCAGCGGAGGCAAAAGCACTGGAAGAACGCATCTATAAAAGCACGAAGGAATAGTAGCGGGGATCTTCGGTCGCCGTCTTTCGCAAGGCTTCACCGTAACGCTCACAGCTCCCTTCGCCTTCTCTTTCAGCACCAACCGCGATCCCACGCGCGTCGCGGCAACTTCTTTTCCTGCTTCCAAACCTTATCCTCTGGCTTACTCGACGGTACTTCGATGTTCGCCTCCATGACTTTCGGTAGCTCGACTTCTAACTGAAATGCTTTGTCGCGTTTCAAATCGATTTTCACCGATCCCAATGGGGTTGAAACTTTTCCGAAATCGATCCACAAGATTCCATCCTCCATCTGCTTTGTAGCCACTGGCTTCTCATCCACCAGATGCACCGGCGCAGCATGCAGCGGCGTTAGATATAAAATCGTGAAGAATGAGAGGATTTTATATTTCATGCGTAGAGTGGACTGGATTGCGCCCACCGTTTCGATTAAAAACCCATCAACCCAAGTTATAATTCTATGATCCCCCTATTAAGGACAATTACCGTAGCCATCCTTTGTTGCACCCCTGTATTTGCTGGCGAGAGCGTGATCAAAGACAAACAAGACATGGATTGCTTTGTCTACACCCCGGATCCCATTGATCCCGCGAAAACCTACCAACTCATGGTCGGCGTCCACGGTGCTCGCGGGAATGGTAAAAATGCCGCGGGTCTGAAGGGTTGGGCGGAGCGCGGTGATGTCATCGTGATTGGTCCCTCATTCGACACAAATGGTGGGTTTCAAGGTGGCGATGGAGTCCATGCAGAAAAACTCATCGCATTATATGAAACCCTCAAAAAGACATATAAGCTACGCGATCAAATGTTCCTCTACGGCTTTTCCGCAGGCAGCCAGTTCACACATCGTTTTACCATGTTGAATTCGAAATGGGTTTGTGGTGTCTCGGCGCATTCTGGCGGATCATGGGCGACTGATGGTTATGGTGAAATCTCCAACGCCGCGAAAAAAATTCCGTTCGCCATTTCTTGTGGAGAAAATGACACGCAATTTTCTGTCGCAGGATATCCTTACAATCGCCTCGATTGGTATAAACGCTTCAAAGAAGAGATCGATAAAAAGGGTTTTTGTTACATCGGCGGAATATGGCCTGGAGTCGGTCATTCCGCGTCAGCTGGCGCATGGGATTTGACCAAACAATGCTTCCAAGTAGCCACCGGCCTTCCAGGCGCATCCGCTACCGAACAAGTTGTGATCAGCGATCAGTGGAAAAACTTGGATAATCTTCCCAAGCCCCCCCGATCCGCAACCTCCAGCCTCAAGCCTGCCGTTCCAAACAAAGTTAACCAAGCGGAACTCGATAAAATGGTTCCTGCCGCTTTCAAGAAAGCCGATACCGAAAAAATTCCTGACGATTCGCTGATCGGTTTCATGAAAAAATATCCACCGGCTTCATGGAAAGATAAACCCGGTTCGGCCAAGTTGTTAGAGCAATGCAAAGCCGCCGCAACCGCGTGGCAAGCGGCCGCGAAAGAGAAAAACATGTGGAATGATTCCCTGAAGCAGCAATTTTCCCAATTCACTGCGGGATTGGATCTAAAAGCGGATTAGCGGTTATAAAATTTACAACGCCTTTACGCATAGCCGCTGCTTCTTGGTTCTAAGCTCGCAGCGTCATGAAAACATCCATCCATTTAAAACTGCTCTGTGTTCTCTCCATCGGTCTTAGCTCTGCCTTCGCCGAAACACCAAAGAATCCACACGTCGATATCCAGACTTTCCTCAACGATGCTCGCACCGTCGAAATTCAGCGCGTCAACCGCGTGATCGATCAGGACGCCTTTCTCAAGATGGCAGCAGAGAAGGACACGATCGTTCTCGATGCCCGAAGTGCCGATAAATTTGCCATGCTGCATCTCAAAGGTGCAGTGAGCTTGCCGTTTACCGATTTCACGGAAGAATCACTCGCGAAAATTTTCCCCGATAAAAACACGCGCATCCTCATCTACTGCAACAACAACTTCGACAACGCACCCCGCGCAATGCCTCTGAAAACTGCCGGAGCCTCACTCAATATCTCCACGTTGATTTCTCTCCAAACCTACGGCTACAAAAACGTCTACGAACTCGGCGGCTACATCGATGTGAACCAATCCAAGCTTCCATTTGCGGGTAGCGATGTGAAAAAATGAGGATAGATCAAAGGTGCATGGTTTGAAATTTGACCTAGCGTCGCTTCGTAGTTAATTGCTCACAAAGCATTTCTCTACTCTGATCTTCCCATGCCACGTCCCAGCCGCCCTATCCTGATTGTCTCCACGCTCTGCCTCACCACGCTGATTGGCGTGTTGATATGGCTCGGGATGCGTAAACCTTCCCCCTCTCACGCCCTCTCCCAATCTCCCCCTCAGGCATCAATCTCCAAGGCCAGCATTCCTGAAACCGTCAGCTTCAACGCCCACATCCGTCCCATCCTTTCGGATAAATGCTTTGCCTGCCACGGTTTCGATTCCACCAAACGCGAGGAAAATCTTCGTCTCGACACGGTTGAGGGCGCCTACGCTGCGCTCGAAAGCGATAAGAAAAAACACGCCATCGTTCCCGGTAAACCGGAAAAAAGCGTCGTCTTGGAGCGCATTCAAACCACCGATCCCGACGACATCATGCCGCCGCCAGATTTTCACAAACCCCTTTCCGATCAGGAAAAACAACTCATCACCCGTTGGATCGAACAAGGCGCGAAATATCAAGAACACTGGGCCTTTGCCTCCATCACGAAACCCAACGTGCCAGAAACAGACACGAAAAATCCCATTGATGCGTTTGTCCGCAGCAACCTCACCAAACACGGACTAAAACCCTCGCCTCCCGCCGAAAAAGCCACGCTCCTGCGCCGTCTTTCACTCGACCTCATCGGCCTCCCTCCCACACCTGAAGAACTTCAAGCCTTCCTAGCCGACGAATCACCAAACGCCTACGAAAAGCAAGTCGACCGCCTCCTCGCCTCCCCGCGCTACGGCGAACGCATGGCCGTCACCTGGCTAGACGCTGTCCGCTACGCCGATACCGTCGGCTATCACGGCGATCAAAACTCCCGCATTTTCCCGTTCCGGGATTATGTGATCGATTCCTTCAACTCCAACAAACGCTTCGATCAATTCACCCGCGAGCAACTCGCTGGCGATCTCATGCCGAACGCCACCGATGAGCAGAAAATCGCCACCGGTTTCCTTCGCCTAAACCTGATGACTCGCGAAGGCGGTGCTCAGGAAAAAGAATATCTCGCAAAATACGCCGGCGACCGCGTCCGTGCCATCGGTGGCGCATGGCTCGGACTCACCACCGGTTGCGCTGAGTGCCACGATCATAAGTTCGATCCCTTCACAGCACGCGATTTCTATTCGCTCGCCGCCTTCTTTAACGATGTCCGCCAGTGGGGTATCTACGCCAATTACAACAACACCCCCAACAAAGACTTGCCCGGCTTCAACAACGAATCACCATTTCCTCCAGAGTTGTTCGCGAAAAATTCTGCGAATGAACAGCGCCTCGAAGCTGCCCGCGAAGCTGCGATCGCCGCCGTGAAAGGCATGACTTACGATCCTGCTGCGCTTGAAGCATGGCGCCAATCCACTATTGGTTTCCTCTCCGCAAACCGTGATGGCTGGTTACCGCTAAAAGCTACCACCATCACCCGCAGCAGCGCGCCAAATCCTCCCAACCAATCAACAGATGGCACCATCCTCATCTCCGGCCCTCCAGTAGAAAAGGAAACTATCACCGTCACCTACGCAATCCCTGTCGGAGTTCCCGTCAAAACCCTGCGCTTAGAAGTCCTGCCCGACGCCGCGAACAACAACCGCATCGGCCGCAGCGCGAATGGTAAGTTCACTCTCACTCCCACCTTTGCGATCAATGGCGGCAAGCTGGCTTTCTCTTATCAACAAGCCGATCGCCGCACGCCTGCAAAATATTCAAATGGTTATCAGTCGCCACAGTTAGAAGAAGCATGGCAATCCGCTCCCGCCATTTTTGAAGAACCTTCCGATGCCACAAGTCTTCCACACCACGCTCTTTATCATCTAAAGCAATCCGTTTCTCCTGCGGAAAATAACACCCTCACGCTCACCATCGCGTCAGCAGATATCGGGAAATTCCGTCTCAGCGTCACCCCTTTCGCGGATCCCGCCCCCGGCGAGAAAGGCGCACTTAGTCCCAAACTTGCTTCCGCCTTCAACACCGGCAACCCCTTTCATTCGTTGATTGAAGCGGCATTCCTATTAGCTACTACTCCCGATGACAAGCTCCCCGCCGCTTATGCAAAAGCCCGCGCCGACATACTTGCGACCCACGCCGGATACGCTCACTCCATGATCGCGCAAGCCCTGCCGCCGGATCAAATCCCACAAGGTCACTTGCTTCCACGCGGTGATTGGATGAACCCCGGTGAGAAAGTTGAGCCCGCTTTTCCCGCCTTCCTCGCCAAAGACGCGCCGCCCTCAGGCAAGCGCCTCAACCGCATGGATCTTGCTGAGTGGTTGCTAGCTCCAGAAAATCCGCTCACGTCACGCCACTTTTCGAATCGCCTCTGGAAACAATTTTTCGGCAAAGGACTTTCTAACATTCTCGACGACCTCGGCAACCAAGGTGAATGGCCCTCACATCCCGAACTCATCGATTGGCTTGCCACAGAATTCCAAAGCTCTGGCTGGGATGTGAAACACATGGTGCGCCTCATCGTCACCTCGGAAACTTACCGTCAACAGTCTGCAGTGAAACCTGAACTCGCTGAAATTGATCCCGACAACCGCATGCTTTCCGAGCAATCCGCGCGTCGCCTCGAGGCCGAGTTCGTCCGCGACAACGCCCTCGCGATCTCCGGTTTGCTGCGCACCGATGCGATCGGCGGACCGTCCATCCTGCCATACCAAGCCGAAGACTATTGGGAGAACCTCAATTTCCCTGAACGAAAATACATTTCTTCCACAGGTCCTCAGCAATATCGCCGTGGACTCTACGTTCATTGGCAGCGCACGTTCATTCACCCGATGATGGCCGCCTTCGACGCTCCGTCCCGCGAGGAATGCGCCGTGGATCGTTTCCAATCAAACTCGCCACAACAAGCACTCGCTCTGCTCAACGACCCCACCTTCGTCGAGGCAGCTAAAGCTCTCGCCGCCCGGCTCGCAACCGAACTCCCTAACAGCTCGGATGCAGATAAAATCAAACGCGCTTACCTTTTAGCCCTTTCACGCGAGCCTTCTGAGCAAGAGAACTCCAACCTCATCTCCTTCTTAGAAAAACTCCGTAAAGAGGATCCAAAAACGGATGCGACGGAACAACTCTGCCGAGTCATCCTCAACCTGCATGAAACGATCACAAGATTCTAACATGAATTCCCATCAACTCCATCAAGCTTTCCAAAACGATTTATCGCGCAGAACTTTCTTAAAGCGAAGTTTCGCGGGACTCGGTGGAATTGCGCTTTCGCAATTCGCCGGCGGCGCGTCCATGCCGCGCATTTTCGAGCAGGGTGGTTTGCATTTTCCAGCTAAAGCAAAACGCGTGATTCATCTTTGCATGGCCGGTGGGCCGTCGCATTTGGAATCGTTCGATCCCAAACCCGAACTCAATCGCCTCAACGACAAACCGTTTCCCGAATCGTTCACCCAAGGCCAGCAGCTCGCCCAGCTCCAAGGTCACAAGCTCATCGCTCGCGGCTCCTTCACCGGCTTTAAAAAATACGGCCAAGCAGGTATCGAGATCTCGGATCTTTTTCCGCATATCGGCTCGATCGCAGATGAGATCTGCGTGATCCGTTCCATGGTCACTGAGCAGATCAACCACGATCCAGCTCATGCGTTCATGAACTCCGGCTCCATCCTGAAAGGCCGACCCAGCATGGGCTCGTGGCTGCTTTACGGACTCGGCTCGGAAACTCAAAATTTACCGGGATACGTGGTGATGGTTTCGCGCGGCGGTTTCGCCGATCAACCGATTTCCTCTCGCCAATGGTCCTCAGGCTTCCTGCCTTCCAGATTTCAGGGCGTGCAGTTCCAATCCAAAGGCGACGCCGTACATTACGTCGGCAACCCAGAAGGTGTTTGCCAATCCACTCAGCGTCAGGTCATTGAGGAAGTTCAGCGTCTCAACGGCATGCTCCGCGAGCATCACTACGATCCAGAAATCGAGACCCGCATCGCCCAATATGAAATGGCTTTCCGCATGCAGTCCTCCGTGCCCGATCTAACCGATATGAAAGGCGAGCCGCAGCACATCCTCGATATGTATGGAGTCAAAGAAGCTGGTGATGGTTCGTTCGCGTCGAACTGCCTGCTCGCCCGCCGCATGCTCGAGCGCGGCGTGCGTTTCGTGCAGCTCTATCACCGCGGCTGGGATCAGCACAATAACATCGAAAAACAGATGCCCCAATCAGCGAAGCTCACCGATCAAGCCTCCGCAGCTCTCATCAAAGATCTGAAACAACGCGGCATGTTAGAAGATACATTGGTAATCTGGGGCGGCGAATTCGGCCGCACGCCCATGGGCCAAGGCACCGGACGAGATCATCACATCCGTGCCTTCTCGATTTGGATGGCAGGCGCAGGCATCAAGCCCGGCCACGTCCACGGCGCAACCGATGAACTCGGCTACAACTCCGTCGATCAAATCGTCCACGTCCGTGATCTCCACGCCACCTTGTTAGAACGCTTCGGCATCGACCACGCTCGTTTCACGAAAAAATTTCAAGGCCTCGATTACAAACTCACCGGCGTCGAACCCGCGAAGGTGATCGAGGGAATTCTTTCGTAATAGTTCGTGCGTAAAGGTAGGGTCGAGCAGCCTTGCTCGACCGTGACTTTCTTCAAGGAGAGAGTGAAAGAGAAAACATTTGGGAAGCTCTAACGTCCCTTAGATTGATAGCACGTGGATACTTTTTGATTAGGGTCGCGCACGGCGCCGCGACCCTACCTCTCCTCGAATTCACCGCGCCGAAGCGCGTCTCAATCTATCCATGATCGCAACCCCGAGACCCACTTCGCTGACAGGCTCGGCGATGATTTCATCGAGACCCATCTCGTCCATTTCACGCATCGCGTAAAACAAGCGCACTGCTGCCTCAGAAAGTTTTCCGCTACCCGGACTGAGCGCGACCACGCTATCCCAGCGATGCATTCTAACAAATTCACCGCCTTCTTCGCCAGTGTAACTAAGCAGGCCGTATTTTTTCTCAACTTCAGGAGTGAAATCGCCTGGTTTTTCAATCAAGCGAAACGGAGTGAGCGGCGCGTAATGGCTTTCGAGCTGACCGGGCGATTGTAGTTTATCGCCGGGTTTCACCGCCTGCACTTTTCCAAATTTCTGCAACTGCTCCTTAGTGATCGGACCCGCGCGGTGGACATGAAAAATCGGCTTCTTGCCGTCGCGCGGTTCGATCCGTATGATCGTGCTTTCGACGCCTTCGCAGCACGCGCCGGCATCGACGATGAGAGGAATCCGCCCACCGAGTTCTTTCATCACCGCTGAGGCGGAAGTCGGAGAGATCCGCCCAAACCGATTCGCACTCGGCGCGGCGATGGGATTTCCGAGAGCTTTGTTGATCGCTCGGAAAATCGGATGACCACTCTGCCGCACACCAACCGTTGGCAAGCCACTGGTGACGATATCCGGGACCTCGGGCGTTTTGGGTAAAATCAAAGTCAGCGGCCCTGGCCAAAATTCGTTGGTGAGCTGGTTGACCGCATCACGAATGTCCTCCGGCACGATCGCGACCCGATCTAAATCTCGCGCCGATGCGATGTGCACAATCAACGGATCGAAATCCGGACGCTCTTTCGCCGCGAAAATTTTCGCCACGGCCGACGGATTAAACGCATCCGCCGCAAGCCCGTAAACTGTCTCGGTCGGCAAAGCGACAACCTCGCCCGCCTGCAACAGCGCAACTGCCTCGTTTTGCGCGTCCTTCATGCCATCGTCGGTCGCTTCTATGATTTTTGTCTCAAACACCCCGCGATCTTTAAACTGCGCCCAGACAATTGCAAGCCGCGGGGGATGCCGGCTTTTTTATATCACAGAGGCACGGAGGAAGAAGGAGGACACAGAAATATTAAAATTTAAGATCTTCTTCCTGTGTTCTCCTTCTTCCTCCGTGCCTCTGTGGTAAAATTACGTTGAATCACGAATCATCACAGCTTGGCAAGGCATGGCTTTCGCACCAAAGTCTTTCAAACATGAGCCTGAAACTGATTTCCGCCGAGCAAGTCCATACCTCGCTGCATTACCCTGAATTTATCGATACCCTACGCTCGACCTTTGCCGCTCCGCACACCATGCCGCCGCGACAGGTATTGTTGCTCGATCCCACATCTGGTTCTCATGATGCCTTTGCGATGCTGCCGAGTTGGAATGATGAAGTGATCGCGCAAAAAGCATTCACCTATTTTCCCGACAACCAAGCACCGGCCCAAACACTCTATTCGCAGATCATGTTGTTCGATCGAAAAACCGGCGTGCCGCTCGCCTTGATCGATGGCGTCAGCGTCACTTGCTGGCGGACTGCAGGAGTCTCCGCGCTCGCCTCGCGTCTGCTCTCGCGTGAAAATTCAGAAACGCTCTTGTTGCTTGGCACTGGCAAACTCGCCCCGTTTCTCATCCGCGCTCATGCGAGCGTCCGTCCACTGAAACGAATCCTGCTTTGGGGACGCTCAACTCAGAAAGCCGATGCGCTCCGCGAAAAAATGTCCGCGGAGTTTCCTGAAGTCCTTTTCGAAATCGCCACCGATCTTCCAAGTGCCTGCGGCCAAGCGGACATCGTTGTCGCCGCAACTGGCAGTTCAGAAATCCTCGTCCGCGGCGAGTGGATCAAACCCGGCATGCACACCGATTTCATCGGCAACCATCACAAAGATAAACGCGAGTGCGACACCGAACTCGTCACGAAATCCAGCGTCTATGTCGACAGCCAAGAAAACTGCTTCCGCGAAGCCGGAGAAATCCTCGTCCCTGTTTCCGAAGGAAATTTTTCGTTAGACCAAGTCAAAGGCCAGCTCGCCGATCTCTGCCGTGCCACCCAACCCGCGCGCCAAAACGATCAAGAAATCACTCTCTTCAAATCCGTTGGCTGCGCACTGGGGGATTTATGCGGAGCTCTGGCGGCATGGAAAGCAAAGTAGAATAACAAAAATGGACCGCGCGACTCTAGTCGCGCAAATGTCGAGAGCGCGAGTGGACTCGCGCGGTCCTGCTTTTCATCCTTTCGCTCCAAGCCGATAAAACGCCCAGCGAATTTCTTCTTCGTATGCATTCATATTCGAATAGGAGTGATCCACAGAACGCTCACGCAGGCTGGTGTTCATTCTATCGGGTGGTAATAAAGCGTACAGATCAGTCATCAGGATTTTTAGGTTCAACGTATCCTTCAAGCGTATGGGTCGATCCGCATAAAACAACACGCTTCCATGATCAATCTCTAACGAAATCCGATTCGGTTCATTGGTGAAAAATAGATCAACTCGGAAAAAGGTCATATCAGCATAATGTGAAACGCATTTATTAACCGGAACGCGAGAACAACCATGTGCCCCATGCCGAGTCTCGATATCAAACTCATAGTTTCTAATAAGCTTTGGTTTTGCAGTGATTCCTGCTGCAGCGAAAACCAACTCTTGCCGTGGCTTGTCCCAGCTTCTGCCCATCGCATCGGTGAGTAGGATGACATATTCCGATAGTCCGATACGTTGGCAGCGATAATCCGAATGGAGCGCGGGAATATCACGATCGAGGACGATATCGGTTTCGTATCCGGCGGTGCGCAGGGCAGCTTGGAAAGCTTGAGCGCTTTGAAGTTCAAGATTCGATGCAACGATACCACACCAATGTTCCAAAAATCCCGCGCAATCTGCTTTCGCGATGCCTGGTACTTTTAAGGAGATTTCTTCTAACAGCTGCCTGGTTGGCGGATGCTCGATGTTGTTGAGAATCAGGCTGAAGCTCATGGATCTGACTCTCTATGGCTTCGCGAAAATCGCCGAGAAGATTTAGTAAGAGAAAATCTCGCCCTCTTTGAAGAAGCGTTTGATTTCTGCGGCTGCGGCTTCAGGGGAATCTGAGGCGTGGCAGACGTTGCGCATTTTCGAGTCGCCGGATTTGTCGCCAAAGTCGCCACGTATCGTGCCAGCGGCAGCGGTGGTGGAATCGGTTGGGCCGAGGAGGTCGCGGATGCGGGAAATGACGTTATCGCCTTCGAGAGCGAGTGCGATGACTGGGGTTTCCTGCATGAAACCACGCACGGATGGGAAAAACGGCATGGCGGCGATGTGTGCGTAATGCTCGGCGAGGATTTCGTCACTGAGGGTCATCATTTTGATCCCACGGATGACAAAGCCTTCTTTTGCAAAGCGGGCAAGCACCTCGCCGGTCAGGTTTTTGGTGACAGCGTCGGGTTTGAAAAGAATCAGCGTGGTTTCGTTAGCCATGCGATTGAGGTAGGGCGGCAAATGCCGCTGCGCAAGTCTTTTTCCCGTTCAAATCGCCTCCACTAGCACATCGACTTCCAATTGGCAGTGGGCGGATCCGCGGTAGGAGCCGCGGATAGGGGCGACGTCTTCGTAGTCCCGACCGACGGCAACTTTGACGTAGCGAGCATCGGCCAGGGTGTTGTTAGTGGGGTCGAAGCCGATCCAGCCGACCACGGGGAGAAATACCTCGGCCCATGCATGAGAGGCTTGGGCTCCGATGAGGTGATCGCGCGGGCCGTTGTAAAGATAGCCAGAAGCATAGCGGGCGGGAATATCAGCGGCGCGGCAGAGCCCAAGCATGACGTGGGTGAAATCTTGGCAGACCCCACGTTTCTCAGCGAAACATTGATCGAGATGAGTGGCCACATTGGTGCTCCCTGGCTCATAGCGAAATTCCGAATGGATCCAATTCATGATTGCCGTGGCTTTATCAAAATAAGCATCGTGTCCAAATGTTAGATCGATTGCTTGTCGCCAAATTTCCGGGCGGAAAATAACGCGTGCGCTCTCGTTGAGGTATGGCCAACTGCGATCTCTCACGGCGGGGGTGCGATAAATTTCTTTGGTCGCGGTGCGTGCTTCTTCTGGAATTTCTAACGGTAAATTGTGAACGCGGATTCGGCTTTCGACTTCGAGATATTGGTGATTTCTCAGGACTTCGAAATGGTGCGTGGTGTTTTGAAACAGGTCTTGAAATTTACTCAAGCGCGTGGCTGGCAGTACACGGATCAGTGATGAGATCGTTTTCTGAAACGGAAACGTGCGTGGTTCGAGATGCAGCTCGTTCACGCTGTCAGTGACAGGTCCTCCGTAACGGAAGATGGTGCGATGGACGACAGAGAGCTTCATGTGGCGGCTTGGATCATGATCGATCTGGCCAATCGGGCAACAATCATCATTTATTGTTGTTGCTGTTGTTGTTCCTGCCAAGCGGTTACGGCATCGTGACCGCGCTGTTGCATGCTGCGTTGGGACTCAAACATTTCAGGCATGAGGACAAATGTTTCAAAGACGAGTTCACCGATGCGGTTGAAGCGTCCCTGTAATCCATCGAGATATGCATGAAGGCCAAGCGCCATTGCTTCTTCCGCGTTGCCATAGTTGAGATCAGCCAACAGCCTGCCGCTTTCACGCTCTGCATCGTTAAGGAAACTACCGCGTGGACTACCGGAAATGAGGTGAATGCATTCGTCCACACGATCCGCACAGTAACGGACGGAGCGCGGGAAATTTCTAGAAAAGACCAAGAAGCTGAGTGCGCCTTCGACATCAAATCGATGATGACCAGAGCGAAAAGCTCCAAGTGCACCGCAAGAACCGAGGATGGCAGTCCAGTGCAACATGCCTGGAGCGCCAACTCCGCCTTGGCCATTGTCTGGAAGATAGGATGTTGTGTCTAGGAAACGGGTGGTCTTATCCGCACGTTCGAGGTGGCGCCCTAGCTGCATAAACTCCCAGCCTTCATCGCGATTATGACTGGTAGCGGAGATCCCGAGGAAGGTCGCAACCGAGCGACGTATGCGCTCATAGTAGCGAGGTGGAGCTTCTTTAAGAAAATAGGCAGCCTCATCCGAGCGGACGAAAAGATGTAGGGCGTTGATCTCCTCCCACATTTCATCAGAAATCTGATCTCGCACTGTGCGCGCGCTTTCGCGTGCTTGAGCAATGCAAGAATTGATGCTACTTACGTTTCTCGGATCATCTGTTAGAAATCTGATGACGTCTTCACCATGTGTTTCTGGATAAAGAGATTGGAATAACTCCTCATCCCCGGTGCAGAGAATGATGGGCCTCCAGAAATCGGCGATCCGATCACTGCCGAGTGTTTCGTTATCTAACAGAAGGTGGCGATTGACATCGATGAGGCGAGCGAGGTTATCGGCCCGTTCAACATAGCGGGCCATCCAGTAGAGAGTATTGGCGACACGGGAAAGCATGGTTCTTTAAAAGGGTGATGAGTTTTTTAGTGGCGAAGAACCCAAGTATCTTTACTACCTCCGCCTTGGGAGGAGTTAACAACAAGCGAGCCTTTCTTGAGAGCAACGCGGGTGAGGCCACCCGGAACGATGCGTGGGGTTTCTCCGTAAATGATATAGGGCCTGAGATCGACGTGGCGACCTTCCATTCCCTCTTCGCACCACGTCGGGCAGCGGGAGAGTGAAACCACGGGTTGGGCGATGTAGTTGGTCGGATCTGCGATGATGAGTTTGCGGAAGTCAGCGATTTCCGATTTGCTAGCCGCAGGGCCCATGAGCATGCCGTATCCACCGGATTCATTAGTGGCTTTCACGACGAGCTCTGGTAAGTGATCGAGGATGTAACGCAGATCGTCATCTTTCGCGGCGAGATACGTCGGGACGTTTTGTAGAATCGGCTCCTGCGCGAGGTAGTAGCGGATGATGTCAGGAACGAAGGCGTAGATGGCTTTGTCATCCGCCACACCGGTTCCGACTGCATTGGCGAGCGCGACGTTTCCTTCGCGGTAAGCATTCATGATGCCCGGGACGCCCAGCACGGAATCTTTCCGGAAAACCACGGGATCGATGAAATCGTCATCGATGCGGCGGTAGATGACATCGACACGTTCCAGACCGCGAGTGGTGCGCATGTAAACGATGTTGTCGCGCACAACAAGATCGCGACCCTCCACAATCTCGATACCCATTTCGCGAGCGAGGTAGCAATGTTCGAAATACGCGCTGTTGTGGCAGCCGGGAGTGAGAAGCACGCAGACGGGATTGCCGGATTTGCGCGGTGCGATGTGGCGCAGCATTTCCAGAACCTCGAGCGGGTAGGAGTCGACCGAGCGGACTGACGAAGTATCGAACAAATCCGGGAAAACCCGTTTCAGCGCCTTGCGGTTTTCTAACAAATAAGACGCGCCGGAAGGGCAGCGGCCGTTGTCTTCAAGCACCAACCATTCGCCTTTGTCGTCGCGGATCAGATCGCTGCCGCAAATGTGGATGTAGATATCACCGGGGACATCGATGCCGCGGAACTCGGGACGGTAATGCCGGGCTCCCTCGATGAACGAGCGCGGAATGATACCGTCTTTGAGGATCTGCTGATCGTGGTAAATATCGTGGAGAAAAAGATTCAGTGCCGTAATTCGTTGGATCAGGCCGGATTCGAGATGCTCCCATTCATTTGCCGGAATGACACGTGGGACGGGATCGAAGGGGAAAATACGCTCACTGCCGCGGGAGTCGTGATAAACGTTGAAAGTGACGCCTTGGGTTAGGAAATACAGCTCACAGGTCGCCTTGCGCGCCTCAAAATCGTTCTGATCCAATGCCGCGATGCGGTCGAGGAGTGGGGCGCAATGTGGCCGAACCGTCCCGTCCGGTAAGAACATTTCATCGAAAAAAGCGTCTGGCTGGTATTCTTCTAGCATGGGTTTAAATTGAGAGTAAGACTTTAGCAGTTTGCGAGCCAAGGTAATTAGGAAGAGGAGCGAGGGGATAGAGGGGAAGAGGAGGGGATGGGGGGGTGAGGGTAGGGCGCCGCATGGAATGGGAAGAATGCGTATCGTTACTAACTTATCCTATTCCATTCGCTCCGCGCGGCGGCCTCGGCGAGGCCGCCCTACCATTTCATTCCACGCATCACAAATGTTGACGTGAGCGGGTCGCGCAGGCACTCTCGTCGCTTATGACAGTTGGCATCATCATGGGAAGCACGTCGGATTGGCCGACGATGGAACATGCGGCTAGAGTTCTGAAAGACTTCGGCGTGGAATATCATGCGGAAGTGGTGAGCGCTCACCGCACACCGGACAAATTGGTTGAGTATGCCAAGCAGGCGAAGAGCAAAGGCCTGAAATGCATCATCGCAGGAGCAGGTGGCGCAGCGCATTTGCCGGGTATGGTTGCAGCCATGACTGAACTGCCAGTTCTCGGGGTTCCCGTGGAATCGAAAATTCTCAAAGGCGTGGATTCTTTGCTCTCCATCGTGCAGATGCCAGCAGGGATCCCAACCGCGACTTTCGCCATCGGCCATGCCGGCGCGACCAATGCCGGTCTATTCGCTGTGGCGATGTTGGCAGTGGAAAATGCGGATTTAGCCAAGAAACTCACCGAGTTCCGCAGCAAACAAACCGCGAAAGTGGCCGAGGCCGTGTTGCCTGACTTAGATTGATTTTTTGTTACCATGTCAGCTTCGGTATTTTTCCCTTTGGACAAGCAACAAGTCGTCGGCGTGATCGGCGGAGGTCAGCTCGGGCGCATGCTGGCACTCGCGGCGCGGCGAATGGGTGTGCGTTCCGTCGTCTGGACTGGTGGGCTTGAGGCTCCGGCGGTTGAGGTCGCGGATGAAATCATCGATCTCCCCTTCGATTCCGCAGAGGCACTTGAGCAATTTTGCAAACAAGCGACCGTCGCGACCGTGGAGTTTGAAAACATCCCTCTGACCACGCTCGAAGGTGTTAGAAAACGCATAGCAATTTTCCCTTCACCGGAAGCGGTGGGGATTTGCCAGAACCGCGAGCGCGAGAAAAATTTCCTCAAACAACATGGCATTCCGTGCACGTGGTTCCGAGTCATCGAAACCCTGACAGATTTACAATCCGCCATGGCCGAACTCAACGGCCCGGGAGTTTTGAAAACCGCAGCCTTTGGATACGATGGCAAAGGCCAGTTGAAAGTCCAAGGTAATGAAGATCCAGCAACCGTCTGGAAAAGTTTTGGCGAAGAACGTGCGATCCTAGAAGCGTGGGTTCCTTTTGAGAAAGAAATTTCCGTGATGGTCGTGCGCTCCGCGACTGGCGAGGTGCGGACTTACGATCCTGCGGAAAACCGCCACCGGAATCACGTGCTCGATGTTTCCATCGTCCCCGCACGGATTTCCGAAGCGACATCCAAACAAGCTCGCGCACTCGCGGAAAAAGTTGCAGTCGCGCTCGATTATCAAGGCATCATCGGCGTGGAGTTTTTCGTGAATCACGATGGCTCGTTGGTCGTCAACGAAATGGCCCCGCGACCCCACAACTCCGGCCACCACACGCTCGATGCCTGCGCCACCTCGCAGTTTGAACAACAACTCCGCGTCGCCCTCCAACTTCCGCTCGGCTCCACCCGACTCGTCTCTCCCTGCGTCATGTTAAACCTGTTAGCCGATTTCTGGCAGGACGAAACTACTCCGCCAGATTGGACTCCACTGTTAGAAACGGACGGCGCTGTCCTCCACCTTTACGGAAAACGCCGTGCCCCTGGAATGCGGAAAATGGGTCATGCAACGCTCTTGGGAGAAAATGCAGATGATATTTTGAAGCGTGTTGAGAAATTGGCGGCTGGTTGGTTGGGGTAATGAGCGCCAGCAGAAGGGATGCTGTGGACTGCGAGTGATTTTACGGTTGGACGATGAGTATTGTCAGTGTTGACGAGGATTTACTCGAATGGACTGATTTTTCTCTTTGCAACGCCGCTGGGCTGGGCTAAGCGTGTCGCCCGCCTATAACGGTGGTCGTAGCTCAGTTGGTAGAGCCCCGGATTGTGATTCCGGTTGTCGCGGGTTCGAGTCCCGTCGATCACCCCACTTTTTTCTTCGCTTTCGGAGCTGTTTCCGGGTTCGAGGTAAGAAGTGATTTAACCGTCATTTTTCTGAATGCAACCGCTGGAAAGCCGCATCCAATACAAGTTCCGTAACTCGCTACTGTTAGCTGAGGCGTTAACGCACCCAAGCTTGGCTTACGAGTCACAGCGTCCGCATTTTGATAACCAACGCTTGGAGTTTCTGGGCGATGCGGTGCTTCAGCTCGCGGTCACCGAGGCGCTATTCAAACTCTTTCCCGATGCTACAGAAGGTCACCTAACCAAGTTGCGCTCGCGGGTGGTATCACGCAGGGCGCTCGCTCGTTTCGCGATGGCGATCAGTCTCGGCGAATACGTGTTGCTCGGAAAAGGAGAGGAATCCACCGGTGGCAGACGTCGACTTTCGACTTTGGCGGATGCGTTCGAATCTTTGGTCGGCGCGGTTTACATGGATACGGGTTTGGAATCCGCGAAAGAGCTCATTCTACGGCTGTTTGCCAATGAAATTAAAGGCATGGTCGACAGCCCAGATGAACGGAATCCGAAAGGTGAGCTCCAGGAATCTCTGCAAGCTATCCATCCTGTTGCGCCAGTTTATCGCATCGTGAGCGAAAGCGGCCCGGATCATCGCCGTGTGTTCCAAGCCGAGGTCACTTGGCAGGACAATCTGCTCGCGAGCGGCAAAGGCAAAAGCAAAAAAGAAGCCGAGGCTCGTGCAGCGGCCGAAGCTCTGAGGCTGCGGAGTTGGGAAAATTTAGTTTAGGGTTGCGAGTTTGCCGCGAGTGCGTTTGTTTGCTCTCGCTGTCAGGGGCTGTAGAGGTTTGGCAAGCGAACCCCGCCAGGCCTTAATCGGAGCAACGGTAGTTTGTCCATACTTGCCGCAGTTCCCTGGCGGCACTTTTTTATCAAAGCACCTTGTTTTGACAGAGAATCTCGACGGGTTAGTCTCCCAGCATGAATCGGAGATCTTTTGTTACCAAATCCGCACTCGTCGGAATGGGAATCATGGCGGGCAGCAAAGCGATGGCCGCCGAAACAACATCGACGCGCGAGATCGCGGTGTTCACCAAGTTTCTGGAAAAGTTATCATTCGATGAACTCGCAGAAGCCATCGCGCCACTGGGTGTCGCGGGCTTAGAGGCGCCGTTGCGGAAAGACGGACACATCGAGCCCGAGAAGATGGCCGAGCAATTACCGGCCTTCGTCGGAGCACTTGCTAAAAAAGATCTCAGCGTGGTGATCATGGCATCGAGCATCAACGGCGTAGGCAAAGATGGCTTAGCCGAAAAACAACTCCGCGCCGCCGCCGCTGCTGGAATCAAAAAATACCGACTCCAACATCTTCTCTACGATCTCGCTAAACCCCTCAAACCCCAGATTGCAAATTTCAAAGCCCAACTCAAAGACCTTGCCGAACTTAACAAAGCCATCGGCATTCAAGGTCTCTATCAAAACCACCGAGGTAAAAATTTCGTCGGCGGCCCGATCTGGGACATGGTCGGGATGTTAGAAGAAATCGACGTCAACCATCTCGGTATGGCGTTCGATTTTGCCCACGCCACCGTCGAAGGCGCCAATGCATGGGAAATGAATTTTCTTTTAGCTCAGCCCCACATCGGCGCGGTGTTTTTCAAAGACTACAAACTTATTAATAAAAAATGGGAAGCATGCCCCATCGGCGAAGGCGCGGTTAATCCACTCGCGGGAAAACTCGTCACCCAGAAACTCCCTAACAACATCCCGATCTCGATTCATATCGAATATGTCAGCGGACAAGATGTCGTCGCTAAAACTGTCGCCGCCATGAAAAATGACCTCGCGACGGTGAAGAAGTGGATTAGCTGATTCGCTTCAGATCAACAACTCCGGAGAAATTCTGAGAGCCTTCGCCGTATTTCGAATGTGATTCGCACTCAAGCCGCGCTCGCCACGAATGAGGCGAGAGGCGGTTGAGCGATCAATACCAATTAACTCCCCCCATTTACTAACGCTCATCCCAATATTTTCAAGATGTGCAGCGAGAAATTCGTGAGGCTTTAGCGTCGGCAATGAGACCACGTGTTGATCTTCGTAATCCGCGGCAAGCGCGGCAAGTGTATCGAGGTAATCGCTTTGATCCTTGTTGAGCTTGTGTCCCGCCATCAGATCGATGATTTCCGTGACGTTCTCCAGTTCAATTTCATCATGGATCACCCGCGGCATCAGAATGGAGCAAAGAGCAACGTAACTCTTCGGCAATTCAGAAAAATTGGCGGGTATAGATATTTGAGCGGCGTGTTTCATAATGATTTTTTCCAACGGTTTTTGCTGTAATCAGCGTGTGTCAGGATTTCCAAGATAAATTTTTTTTCAGTGTCGTAGTGAATTGCGGTGATGAGGCGATGATGGTTTCCAGCGATGTTAAAAATAGTTACGGTCTTCCCGCTCGCTACCGTTACGGGATCGGCATTGGGAAAAGATTTCCGCACTTCTTGAAGGCTTTTCCACACGCTTTTCTTGGCAACGGCATGCCAAGCAGAAAGAGAAACTGCAGCGTTTGGATGTAGCTTGGCATATTCATTTAAGCGGCGGCGAGTGATGATACGCATGGGGGATATTTGTTGTCAAATTGACAACATTAGGAAAAATGTCAACTGATTTGATTCTTGAATCCAGTTAAGACCATCGCTTTGGCGCAAGGCAAAAGCTCAGGATTGAGAATCATCCAACACACTTAATTTCATCTTCTTCCTACGATAGATATAGTAGAAACCTAGCCCGAATAGAAAGAGCACCGCCAACGCGATCGCGACTATGATGAACCACGGGATGGGAAGTGGCATGGTGAAGGTTTGGTTGATCGGCTCACGAAATGCGTGTTCGATGGGCGTGATCCAGGTCAGGGTTTTACCGGAGTCGGCGACGGTGTGCGCGTTGTGTGAAGACGCGGCTTTCGGGAGGTGGATGATGGTGGTGAGGTTCTGACCTTTGAGTTGCTCCTTCGGAATAAGGACGGAACCCAAGATGGTGCGAGTGAGATCCAATTTCCGATGGAAGTTGAGATCCGCTCCTTGGAGGCCGACTTGTGTATGCCCAATCAAATCCTTCGCCGGCCCCGGAAGTTCATCAAATGCAGCTGTGTGCGTGGTATGGGTGAGATCCAGCGCATTCTCGAAGGTCACGAAAAGTTCGATCTTGAGTTGGTCTTTTGTGGTGGAGGTCAGAACCGAATAAGTGGTGAAAGCGGGAGACGTTTCCAAATATTTCATGACCATCGATTTCACACCATCCTCTCCACCGTGAATTTGTGCGGCCTGAATCGGCAGCGAGATATTGACTCTCGCTTTGCCTGACGCATCTGCGTTCAACCAGACTTCCTCATGACACTCAAGACAGGAGGAAAAAACGAAAGCTAGGAGGCAGGCGGCGAGAAGGCGGATCATAACAAAGCGCTATTAAGCTCTAGCCCGCAGTGTTCGCTAAATCGGCTTTCGCTGCAAACAAAGCTTGTAGATTCGGCAAATCAGCGGCGCTTTGTGCTGGCTGGGATGCGATAACCTTGCCGTGGTGAAACACATATGCGCCCGGCATTTGCAGGCCATCACCCGCGAGGTGGCCCATTCCGCAGCCTTTGAAAATAGCGATCGAACCGCGCCACCAAACTTGTGGACCGAAAAGTTCGAAGAAACCACCTTTGCCCAAACCGAAAGCGCGGTAGAGCTCACAGCGCGGATCGGCGATCCTGACGACGTCCGAATTCTGCCCGAGGTAATCGACTTCCTGGCCTGACTGCAGCATGTGCACTAACACCAAAGTCGCGTTGTGCTGTTTCGCCTGAAGCTCCAAATCCTGCAAGCCGCGCAAGATCTGCCGTGTAAAAGTGCAGCCAAAATGCCTTAGAAAAACTAACACCAACGGCGCTTGCATCGATGCGACCGCAAGTTTTCTGCCGTCGGAAAGTTGATAGACCGCAGCCGCTTCTGCGATGGAGTAAGGTTGATTCCGTGACGGGGGAATGCCGGTATGCGCACGCAGCGCCGCCCAAAGAATCAGGCCAAACAAGGGCAACCAAATGATGTCATTCACTCCGAGCATGATCAAAGCCGTAGAGGGAAGCTCGCCATTGAAAACCGCACCACCAATCGTCACGATCGCGACGATGGATACGATGAAACCCAGCAACACAATCGGCCAATGCTGAATGGGATTTTTCGCGGCGATCATTAGGCCTAGCCCAAGGATCGCCGAGATCACACCGAACATCTGCCACAGCAAGGGTTGGCCGGGAGCTGTGCAATCAAACCAACCCAGCGCATGCGTCGGACATATAATCGCCCACAGAGCAAACAACAGATGATAAAGCCCGCTAGTCACGAGGACGATGCGCATCCACCTCATGATGCTGCATTTTCCCCCATGGCATTCAAAATTCATTGCCAAGAATAGAAGTGAAATAAAATCCCGCAACGGAAGATTTTCGCCGGCTCAGCTCAACCCTTTTTGAAATTTTCCCTACATTTATCCGAACAATACCTCACCTCATCCCAAACCTTCTCCCACTTTTTGCGCCAAGTGAATGGCCGACCGCAGGCTACGCAGGGTTTGCTGGGAAGATCGGCTTTTTTCACGTGTTTCGGCATGGTTTTCCGCGAGTTCAGTTTGAAACTGAAGGTCGTTTTGTCAAAGCGACCCTGCTCGCTTTCAGCATTCCACAGCCTGCTGCGACATCGATGCCTCGGCGTTGGCGAAAGGTGCAGGGGATGCCGGATTTACGGATGATTTTTTGAAACTCAGATCCGCTTTCGCTGGCGGCACCGGCAAAGCCGTTGGTTGGGTTGAGCGGGATGATGTTTACGTGGCTGTCGATGCCTTGCAAAAGCGCGACCAATCTTTCCGCAGTTTCCGGCGAATCGTTTTTCCCGGCGATCAAGGTCCACTCAAAAAAGATCCGTTTACCGGTCGTTTCACAATAGCTTCTGCATGCTCCGATTAGGCTTTCGAGATTCCATTTCTTACTCGTAGGCACCAAGGCGGAGCGTTCTGCTTCAGTTGAGCCGTGCAGACTGACTGCTAGGCGATAAGGTCGGTTTTCCTCCGCCATGCGTAAAATGTTAGGAACGAGCCCGACCGTGCTGATTGCGATTTTCAACGGACTTATCGATGAGCCGCGGGCATCGGAAACGATACCCATGGCCTTCATCACTGAGTCATAATTATGTAGCGGCTCGCCCATGCCCATGAGCACGATGTTGCGCAAGTGCCGATGCGGGTGGCTCTGCGCTAACATCCGCCTGACGTGGCGGACTTGAGCGACAATTTCTCCAACTGTTAGATGACGAACAAAACCCATTTGTCCGGTAGCACAAAACACACAGCCCATCGCGCAACCCGCTTGTGAACTCAAGCAGGCAGTAAAGCGTCCTTCGTATCCCATCAATACCGTCTCGATCACTTGACCGTCTTTTAGTCGCAATAAATATTTCCGCGTCAGTCCATCGCTACTGTGAATTTCTTCGTCTTGTTCGAGTGAATCGATGAAATACGCTTTCCTTTCTCCTACATGTGCATCAACCCATTTTTTCAGAGGCGGAGATAAATCGATTTCTGATAGATTAATCGCGTGATCACGATGCACGGCGCGCCAAAGTGCTTTGGCATGATGTTTCAAAACTCCAGCATCGGAGAGAGCGGTTTCGAGCTCGGGAAATGTTAGGCCGAGTAAAGATTGCGGGACGGGATTCACGGCTCAATAGGGACAGCCCTTGGCGGGTCAACGGGTAATTCCTCTTCGATTGGCTCGGCACGAGGCGGGACGATTTCCGCTCTCGGTGGGACAGGTTCTGCACGCGGCGGCTCGGGTTCATTTACGGGGATAGCATTCAAATTGGGTTTCACCAAAACAGCTTTCGGGGGTTCGGGAGTTGGCTCGGGTTGTACGATGGCTGGCTGGGCTTTAGGTGTTTTGATTGCACCTTTTGGCGGGGGAGTCTTACGCATGCGGATTTCGACACGGCGATTTGGTGCTTGGGTTTTCGCGTCTCCATCGATGACGAGAGGCTGAGTTTTACCAAAGCCGCGAGTGAAAATCCGATCGGGATCCATGCGCATGGATTTTACCAGATAACTTTTCACCGTTTCCGCACGAAGCTCAGACAACTTGATGTTGGCTTCATCTGATCCGATCAAATCGGTATGACCTTCAATCCAGCAATAGAGACTGGGATTTTTATCAATCAGCAAAGCAAGCTTCATTAACCCGACTTTGGCGCTATCGCGAAGCTCGGCGCGATTAAACTCGAAGAGTAGATCGCTGGGGAGGAGGGTTTTTTTGGAAAGCAAAAGATTCACAGGCAGGTCTAACAGTTCATCGAGCGATTTGATGCCGTCCAACTTGCCTTGATCGACCAAACCTTCATTGCCCTTTTTGATCAGCTCATCGGTGAAATTAGCCATTTCTCCATCATCCACTTTGACCGCACCGGGATCGATGATGATTTGTCCGACAGCCGCTGGTGGGAGTTCGGTAGTCATTCTGCCGAAATCTGGGAGATTGGCTTCGAGATCAAATTTCGATGAAATCTCATTCACCTTTGCATCGAGCTCTCCACTGGCGAGCGGGTTGGACATTTTGAGCGCGTATTCGGGATCGACGACACTTGGCGCGATATCGATTTCCACGTCTTTCGGGAGAATTTCCAGTAAATCGATCTCATCCAGCAAGGCAGCTGAATCATTGGGCGGGGTGATGACTTCTTCGATTGGGGGCCGGGATTCTTCGATATAGGGCTTCACCTCGACTCTGCTGATATCGATGGGCTGCGTGACGAGCTCATCGGCCTTCATGATTCCAAAGGCGATTTTCACTCTATCTAGGGAAAGAAACAGCACCACATGGAGCAATAGAGACACGACCATGGCGACCGCCGCCCAGCGCCCGAGATGATCGGGACCGGGGAGTCGATAACCATCGGCTTCACGCGCCGCGCTCCAACGAAACTCTTGTTCCATATTTGTCATGATAAACCATCCGAACGAGCTGGCAATCTCGGAAAAATCGACTTATGCCATTCACGGCATCAATCGTGCTTATTTATAGTTCAACTGCCCTTAACATTATGCCTGCAAAGAAAACGACCCCCAAAGTAGCCGCCCCAAAAGCTGCGGCTCCCGCCCCTGCGAAAAAAGCCCCTGCGAAAAAAGCGACCAAAACGGCCGCTAAAAAAGCTGTGAAGTCTGCGGCTAAGAAGCCCGCAACCAAGAAATCATCAGCAAGTTACGAGGCCGTCGCGCATGCGGCTTATTTAAACTACCGCCGCCGGATGGATCTCGGTCTGCCCGGAGATCACGATACGGATTGGCTTGAAGCTGAGCGCTCCACCGGTGCCTAATCATTTGAAACCATTTAACTATCAGGTCCGGATTGAAAAATTCGAGCCTGATTCATTTAACGATTGTCATATCGACGAGTTTAACGATAGTTAAGTTATCTTGATTAAAAGTGTAGTCAGTAGGCCGCCTTTTGATGGCGTAGCCGGGATCGTTTCAGATTCCATCGGTTCTTCCTCGCTTGAGTCGAACGCCGCACGCACTGACTCCGGAAATTTTCCCGCCGTTACTCCACCCATCATTTGAAACCCCATGAACCCTATTACCGAGGCCATGCAACCCGCCCTGTTTGATCAAACCAACGCCGTAGCCCCCACGACAACCACTCGCAAACCCCGCCGCACAACCAGTAAAGCGGTGGAAGAATTCGGACTCAAAGCTCCCTCGCAAATGGGAAAAAACTATGTGCTCGATACGAATGTACTCCTTCATGATCCGGGCTGCTTGGAGCGGTTTAAGGAAAACCATATCTGCATCCTCGTCGATGTTCTCGCGGAGCTTGATAAATTCAAAAGCGAACAAACCGAGCGCGGAGCTAATGCCCGCCGTGTTCACCGCCGATTGACCGATATCTTTTCTACGGCAACCTTAGTAACTGCTGGAGTGCCAACTGTAGGCGGCGGGACGATTCGCTTAGTCATCTACGATCCAACTAGTTGCCCCGATAACTCCGAGCAACTCAAGCAGTTCTACCGGATTTTCCCTGATCGTGAACGCGTCGATCACCGCATCCTCGCCGCATGTTTTCTGCTCAGACAATACAACCCCGATGGGCAAGTTGCGCTGGTCACAAAAGACATCAACCTTCAGCTCAAGGCGCGTGCTGTTAGCATCGAGTGTCAGGATTATTTGAATGACAAAGTCGATGCGCGTGAAGTTTCTAACTATGATGTGCGCCGCGTAGAAGTGGATGCATCGGAGCTGCATCGTTTCGCCAGTAGTGGTGAGATTGCAATGGAGCAGGAGAGATACGAAAACGTTGCGATCAATGAGTATGTGCTACTCTGCAGTGGAGAAAAACAAACGATTCCAGCCCGCCTGCAATTCGATAATAAATTTGTTAGATTAAATATTCCTGAGGTGTTAAAAATCCCAGACGGTCAAACGTTGAAGCCATTGAACCTCGGTCAGCGTTGTTTGATCGATGCTTTGCTTAATCCAGATATTTCTCTGGTGACTTGTTACGGTCATGCAGGAACAGGTAAAACCTTGGTCGCAGTTGCTGCGGGTCTGCATGAAATGTTCAACCGCAAATACAACGGGATCACGGTAAGCCGTCCGGTGGTTTCGATGGGAGATCAACTGGGCTTCTTACCTGGCTCCCTTGATGAAAAAATGCGCCCATGGCTCCAACCCATCCACGATGCGTTGGATCTACTGATGCGTCCTAACGTTCCACTCGGCCCGAAACGCAAACAGCAGAAACCTGCTGCGAACGGTCTTGCTGCGAAGAAGCCTTACGAGATTTTGATGGAGCAAGGCATTCTGGAAATTGAAGCGCTTTGCTATATCCGCGGGCGCTCGATTCCAAATCGTTTCTTCATCTTGGACGAGGCTCAACAACTCACTCCACAGGAAGCAAAAACCATCGTCACGCGGATGTCGCGGGACTCGAAGTTGGTGTTAGTGGGAGATCCAGCGCAGATCGATAATCCATATGTCGATAGCCGGAGCAACGGTCTCGTTTACACCCGCAACCGCCTGAAAGGTCAGCCATTCACGGCACACGTCGCGCTCAACCGCGGCGAGCGCTCAGAACTCGCCGAGGCCGGGGCGCAACTGATGTAATTCATGCGAATTTCAACTTTCATCACTGCGTCCCTCGCGCAGTGGCTGTTGTTCACGGCTGCTTATGGCTCGGAGGAGATTTCCTTGCCTGCGAAAAATCTGATTCTGGATTTGGATGCAACAAAAGGAATCGAATTGGCTGCCGGCGATCGCGTGGTGGCGTGGCGCAATCAAGCCCCTATCAAAACGGAATTAGTTTTCGTGTCACAAGATCAAGGACGCAAAGAAGCTGGCAGCGGTAGTCCGACTGTTAGAAAGGCCGTCACCGAGATCAACGGTTTGCCTGCAGTTGATTTTCGCCAACAAGAACTGGTCTGCAAAGATGAGGATTTCTTCGATAGCCTGACGACTGGAAAAGGCCACACGTGGATCGCCGTGATTGCGGTGCATCCACAACGTATTGGACTGAAAGATGTGAATTCGTTTTTCGGAAATCTACGCAATGGTGGAAAATACGAAGGTGTATGGGGATGCGTGAACGATGACAACACCGTCTGGTGGGGAACACGAAATGGGCTAAGCTTCGGTCGATTTGATAAAAATAATCCTCAAGTTATCGGCCCTATTTTGGAGCAAGGAAAGTTTCACATCATCGCGGGACGGATGACCGCCGGAAATGAAACCGCGACGCTAAGCTTGCACATCGGTTTAGAAAAAACCGTTGCGCAAGCGGAGTTCCCGGTGGATTCAAAAGCAAATCCATCGCGGATGGCGGTGGGTCAAGAGCGAGATGCGATTGAACATCCCGGCTTCGAATCGTTTGATGGAGAAATCGCGCGTTTCCTGATTTGGGAGCGTCCGTTAGATGATAAAGAGCTTGCGAATACGATGCGGGTTTTGCAAAAAAACTACCTCAGCGCAGACGCGGATTGAGAGCGATTTGCGCAAGATCTGCCAGCAGGTTCGCGCCGACGATGAGGAAGCCATAGAACAACACGAGCCCTTGAATAAGGAAGAACTCGCGGTCGGTGGCGGCGTTAACGAAGTGCTGGCCCATGCCGGGAACTTGAAAAATCGTTTCGATTACAAATGAACCGGAGATCATCCCTGCGAATGCTGGGCCGATGAATGCGACGGCTGGAATCAATCCACCACGCAAGGCGTGACGGATGATGATCTTGTGGGCTGGGACGCCTTTTGCTTTTGCGGTGCGGATATAATCCTGATTTAGTACATCTAACATCCCGCCGCGAGAAAGCCTGGCAAGATACGCAGCGTTGATCATGCCGAGGGTTACGGCTGGAAGAATCCAATCAGTTGGCGAACTCCAGCCAGCGACGTTGATTGCTTGAAATTGCAAGCCTGCGAAAACAGCTAGCAACGGCCCGATCACAAAACTCGGAAGGCAAATACCAACCATGGCAAACGAGAGGCAGGCGAAATCGACGGGCGTATTTTTTTTCACAGCCGCTATCACACCAGCAGGTATGCCAACCATTAACGCGATCGCCATGGATGCCAAGCCAAGGCTCAGCGATACGGGAAAGGAATCCCGAATGATTTCGGAAACTTTCACCCCGTCCTTTTTGATCATGATGCCGAGATCTTGGTGAATGACCAAGTTTTTCAGATATCGAGCATATTGCACGTGCAAGGGTTTATCGAGTCCCGTGTAAGCATTCATTTGCTCTAACACATGTTTGGGAATGGCTTTTTCTGAGGTGTAGGGACTTCCCGGCATCGCTCGCACGAGAAAAAAGGTTAACGTGACGAGAACAAATAACGTCAATAAGCCTTGTAAAAATCGAGATATAAGAAGTTTGAACATGGCCTTGTTAGTCTCTCTTTTGTGGAACGAGGCTGACGTTGGTGTAGGGGTGGCAATCTAATAGTAATGGATCCCAACCCTTCACGGATGAATCGATCAAATAATTTTTAGAGCGCCATGCAACGGGTAGCATGGGTGCGTCAGCTAACAGAATTTCTTCAGCTTGTTTCAATAAACTGTAGCGCTCTACAGGATCACTGACTTGAAGTGAGAGATTGATTTTATCCAGAAATGGCTGGCTCACCCATCCGGTGTTGTTATGACTATTCCCTGGCGTGAAAATCTCAAGGAAGGTCAAAGGATCTATGAAATCACCACTCCATCCTCCCAAGACCATATCGAAATCTAACGATTGCATGGCGACCAAATAGGCCGTCCATTCTTTATATTCGATCTCGATTTCTACTCCTATGTGTTCACGTAACATTGCCTGAAGCGCAGCACCAGTTGTGCCTGCGGCCTCTCTTGAGGAAACAAGTAATTTAAGCCTCGGAAAGCCTTTCCCGCCTAGATATCCAGCCGCGGCTAGGAGTTTTTTTGCCTCATCTGGGTCAAACTTTACGCCTTGTGGCGCTTGGTAAGCATCGGTCGGTGGGGTGAGGCCATATGCGGTCTTATATCCACGGTATATATTATTACAGAGAGAGTCACGATCTACAGTCATGCTAAGTGCGCGGCGCACTCTAACATCATCCATAGGTTTTCTTTTGTTATTAAATCGAAGAATATCCGTGGCGAAATACGGTTCCTGGCACAGCGCCGAAGGATTGTTTTTCTTCATATAATCCACCATTTCTGGCGGTGTCGAGTAAGTCACGTGGATCTGCCCATCGCGGAACATACGCGCTTCTGTGAATGGATTGGAAACTGGCAGAAACCGGATGCCATTGAGCGAGACGTTTTTTGCGTTCCAATAATATGGATTTCTTTCGACTTCGATATGGTCATTGCGTCGGTATGATTTGAGTCTGAACGGGCCGTTGCTGACATGATTTTCTACTTTGGACCACGGATTGCCGATCATTCCGATCTTACCGTGTCTTAATACAGCGTGTTTAGGCACTGGGTTCCATGTATAGTGCTTGAGAACTTCTTTAAAAAAAGGTGTCGGTCCGCGTAGTTTGATTTTGAACTGATAGGAATCGATGATTTCAATCCCGACTTGCGAAAAATCTTTGGTTTCGCCCCTGTTAAAAGCCTCGGCTCCTTTTACGAAGTAGAGCATTTCTGCATATTTCGCCGCTAGCTCAGGCGTAAGGATGCGCTCGTAAGCGAAAGCATAGTCTTCGGAAGTCACGGGTTGCCCATCTGACCACTTGGCATCTGGACGCAGTTTGATGGTCCATGTGGTGTAGGTTTCGTCGGGAGTCACTTCAAGAGCCGAACCGACTGGCGTAGCGAGATCTTCTGAGGGATGAAATTGAATTAAGCCCTCGAACAGCGCACGCATCACGTTGCTATCCAAGACTCCGGTCACAACCTGAGGATCGAGACTTTTGGGATCATTGGAATTGCCCATGATCAAGATGCCCTTTCGGGTTGCCTGATCGACTTGGCTTTCCTTTTTGCAGGAAATCAAGCAAAGACAAATTGCTAAAAAAGTCAGTTGGCGTAACATCTGTACGCACTTATGTCATAAATGCGTACAGATGGCAGAATAAATTTCACCAACTGAAAATCCACGCTAGTCCACCATCAATCATGAGTGATCTAAATTTTCGCCAAAAAGTTAGAGATCTGGAAATTTCGCCAGAGACAGCAAATAAAATTGCTGAAATGAAAATTGGCGCGAGATTGCTTCTTGACACAAATTTACACGTCAATAACTTCAAAACTCTTTCATTAAGTATGTGGTTCAAGCAGATTAATTGTTTATTGGTGATTACTGGCGCCCTTTGCGTGGGTGAGGCGTATTCACAGACTACTCCGGCAGCACCGGTGCTCCCAGTCATCGCCTCGCCACAGAATTTGGAGCGTATTTTTGGTGAAGCCGAGGCGGCTTTCACTGCGAAAAAATACGACACAGCGGTCGCCAAACTCGACGAACTTCTTAAGCTGCTTGGAGAGGGTAAGGATGCTCCATATGAGCTCATCTATTTCAAAATCGGTTTAGCCCACTTGCTTGGCAACAAGCTACCTCAAGCTGAAGCCGCCTTTCAAGATTGCATCACCCGTTTTCCAAAAGGTGAATATACATCCCGTAACTATCTAGGTCTCGGCCGAGTTCTCATGCTCCAAGAGCCACGGGAGAAAAAAGAGAAGGCCATCGCTGCACTCAGGTCGGCGGCCACAGACTCTACCTACCGCGCTGAAGCCGGCCTCTGGCTCGGACAGCTTTATACAGAACTGGGCATGCGTGACGATGCGCTTAAAGTCTTCAACAGCCTGATTGGCTCGGATGTTCGCACCCCTCAGCAAACCACCGCAGCCGTAGAAGTCATCAGATTACTCGCGGACATGGGGAAATTAGATAACCTCACAGCCTATCTTGACAGCCTGGCTGACCAAGCGGGCATCCGAAATGCCATCGCATGGTACACAAACCAGATCGTTGTCCGAGGTGATGAGCTAGTCGCTGCAGGCTCTTACCAAACGGCTCTCACCATTTATCGTTCGGTGCCGCCGCGCAGCCAAATCCTAAAAACGCAAAACATCTCTCTCGACGCGATGCGTAAGGATAAAAAAGTCCTAGAGGCCAGTGTGGAGGCTGATAAAACCAAACAAATGAACCAGCGCTCTAGGGCTTCAGACCTCCTCAACGCCCTCAATCCTGCCATTCAAGTCGCAGAAGAAGCCTCAGCGGCGATTGAAAAAAATGCTACTTTTGATGCAGCCATTCTCATGCGCCGTGGTCGTTGCTTGTTCTACCTAAACCGCTACGAAGAGGCTCTTCTCTGCTTCCGAACGATACGCACCAAACATGAGTCATCCTCCGACGCCGACGCTGCGGGATATGCCGAAATAGTCATTTTCCGCAAAATGGGTAACGTTCCGGAAATGAAAGAAAAGGCCGACCTTTTCATGCGCAAATTTCCGGATTCAAAAAATCTTGAGCACGTGGCGGGTCTGGCTGGTGAGCTTCTTATGGAAACCGGAAACTGGAAAGAAGTTCGTAATTTCTATCGTGGACTGGAGGCCAAGTTTCCTCAGTCCGAAAGCCTTGAGACTTATGTCTTTTCTCAAGCCGTCGCGTATTTCCAGGAAGGAAACTACGTCGAGGCTCTGAAATTACTGGAGGCGTTCGTTAAACGGTTTCCAAACAGTCCAGCTACGGAAAATGCCATTTATTATATGGCGATGTCTTATTTCCTTAGCAACAACGCTGAGAAAACTTTGGCATCCAGCCGTCAATATCTCACGAAATTCCCCGATGGTCGTTTTGCTGGAGATATGCAGTATCGCCTCTCGTTTATCGACTTTGCCAATAAAGAGGATCAATCCGAGAAAATCATACGGGATTTAACCGCTTTCATTAGGATGCACCCGGAGGATAGTTCCAATGGCTCCATGTATTGCCTCTTGGCGGACACTTACAAACGAACGAAGAAAGTGGACGAAGCGTTGGCCAGCTACAACAAGGCGGTGATGACGGATAGTTCAAACGACGTTATCAAATACGCACTCGACTCCGCCACCGCCATCCTACAAGAGCGCAAAGATTGGGCCGGAACTGCAAAGCTGCATACGGAATTCATGCAACGTAAGCCGGATAGTCCTCTCGCATTAGAATCTGCCGCAACAATAGCAAAAATGTTGGGTCGTGAGGGGAAATCAGCTGACGCGGCCACCATCCTCTCAGAATCACTTAAAGCCCGCATTGCAGATCCCGCCAGCGAACAGGTTGAATTCCTCATCGATGAACTGGTTAAATCCCTTGTTCCTCGTAAAAAACCTTCAGAGATCGACGCTGATGCCCTCGACAAAGAGCTCAATGCCATTCTTGAAAAGATCATCGTAGGTCGGGAAAATATGACAACCAGTGCCCGTACGAATTATGCCCGCGCCCGTCTTTCTCAGATGCTGCGTCGCAATGACCGTTCGGACCTTTACCTTAAAGAGATTGCAACCAGGAATGCCGAAAATCCCGCTCCATTGAGTCCGGCATTACTTGTTACTTCCGGTGAGATTCTCCTTAAAAACGGAGATCTCGATGGTGCACAGGCGATGTTCAAGAGGCTCAACGATCGCTTTCCCGAATCAGTATTCTTCGATGCTGGGGCAGTCGGTATGGGATACGTCGCACTTGCTCGCAAGCAGCCCGACGAAGCGCTTCGCATCTTCGAGGGTGTATTAGTGAACAATCCAGGCACTTCCCGCTACAAAGAAACGAGCCTCGGCAAGCTTGAGGCGCTCGCCGCGCTGGATAAATTTGAAGAAGTCGAAAAGCTCGCCCTGACTATCGTAGGGGACAAACTCTTTCGCGGTGAATCTGCCGCTAAAGGCTACATGATTTTAGCTAAAACATATCGCGACAAGTCGGCCAAAGCCGCCGGTGCCGAGGCCACTGAATTACTCGCAAAAGCTCATGGCACTTACCAACGAGTTTATGTAGCTTACCAAGCATTCCCAGAAGTATGCGCTGAGGCGTATTGGCAAGCTCATGAAACCGCCAAACAACTGGGCGATGATAAGCTCGCCGAGGAAACCCTCAAAACTCTCGCGACTCATCCGAAACTTCAAAACACTGCCCGCGCCAAAGAAGCTGCCGCTTTGATCAAATGATCCACTCCGATGACCTATTCTCGTAACATCCTCCTGATTTTGCTAATCGCACTGCCGGTTCACATGTCCCTTGCGGAACCTTCGCAAGTGGTTTTTAAGAACGGTAGATCCTTGCCTATATCTTACCTCTCCTTAGAAGGTGATAAATTCGTCATGAAAGTTGCTGCCGAGGGTTACACGATTGGACAGATATTTCCCTTGGCCTCGGTTGATCATATTTTTGGTGAAAAACCTGCCGAGATTAACCAGGCCATCGCACTGATGCTCAGAGGCAAAGCGAGAGAAGCTAGGGAATTAGTGGAGCCTATTGTCGAAAAACATCGTATCTCTGCAAAAATTCCAGGGAGTTTCTGGCCTGATGCAGCACGAGTCCTTCTTTTAACCCACGCCATGAGCGGTGATAACGGTAATGTCACCACCCTCAGTAGAGAAATTTCCAGTGTCACTGGTGCTCAAGGCGTTGATCCATTTCAGCTACTTGGTAATGCTTTACTATTGCCTCCGACCACCAAAGTTGAGGAGAGATTGTTAGCCATGCGTGACCTCACCGCCGACAACTTACCCTCCGATGTCCGCGCCTACGCATCGTTCTTCCTTGGTAATATCCTGAAAAAAGAAAAGAAAACCCCCGAGGCACTCGAAGCTTACCTTTCCGTTCCTTGCTTATACCCTTCCGGTGGTTTAATTCTCAACGCAGCAGCTGAACTAGACGCGGCAGATATACTTACAATACTCAAACGCCGAGAAGAAGCTCTTGCACTCGTCCAATCCGCACTTCTTGCATCAACCGGCACTTTACTTGCTGATGAGGCAAATGCTCGTCTCAAAAGCCTCCAATAACTATTCTCTAACTAATATCTAATCCAATATCACATCCGCTATGAAAAACACCATCCAAAAGGCCGCTATAGCCATACTCTTGTTGTATCCCTCAATTGCCATGGCTTCGGCAGGAGCTGCGGCTAAGGGTGGCACAGTCACTGAAAAAACCTTCATCGATGTCTACCATGAAGGCGGCTGGTGTATGCACTTCATTCTCGCTTTCTCCGTCGCCACTGTCTGGTTGGTCATCGATATCTGGATTCGTACCAATGCTAAGAAAATGACCCCTGAGGCAGATGTCCATAGCGCCCAGCAACTATTCCTCGTCGGTGACTACGTTGGTGCTTACGCCGCGATGAAACTCGCCGTCAGTCCCTTCGCTCAAGTCGTTCGTGCTTCTCTTGGCTCTGTAGGCTATGGCAAGGACGCGACCGAAGAGGCGTTGCACGACGAGATCGATAAAATCAACACCACTATTCAAACCAGAATCAACTATCTGTCAGTTATCGGTGTTTGTACACCCATGGTAGGACTACTCGGAACGGTATCAGGTATGAAGGGAGCCTTCGGCAGTCTGGGCACCTCTGGTATCGGCGACCCTGCCGCTCTTGCCGGACACATTGGTGAGGTTCTTGTCGCTACTGCATCTGGCCTGTTCGTCGCTATTCCGGCTTTCATGGGTTTCTACTTCCTGCGCAACAAGCTTCAATCGGCGGTTCATGAACTCCAAAACAAAGCGGAACATCTCTTCCGCCATGCACCTTACGAATACCTTAAAGATGTAGATGTCGGCCAAGAGGTTACTTTCGCAGCTATCCCTAACTGGGTTTCATCGGAAGAAGCTTTGTAGGAAGCACCACAGATATTAAATTCATTCTTAAAAATCCCTAAAATAACACGACTATGGCTGGAGGCGGAGGCGGAGGCGGAGATAGCGGCGAACCAGAATTTCAAATCGCCCCAATGATTGATGTGCTGCTGGTGCTGCTCATCTTCTTCATGAGTATTACCTCGGCAGAAGTGTTGAAGGTGGATCAGAATATTGTCTTGCCCATCTCCCCGAATGCTAAAAAACGAGATGCTGAGTATTCTAAGCACGAGATGGCAGTCAACATTCGTTGGAACGTTGCAGATAGCACCGCTACAGTAAACGTGGACGATCGAGCATTCCCCAACCTCTCAGATGCGATCCCTTACTTCCAAGAAAAGAAACTCAAAGATCCTAAAATCCGTGCCGTGATTCGTGGTGATAAATCGCTACCCGCTGTTGAAATTCAACGAGTCATGAATCTGGTTGGTGAAGGCGGTATTGCCGACATTTCATTCGCGGCATCCAACAAATAATCACTTATGAAACGACGCAAATCAAAGGCTTCAGCCGAGGTTAACTTGGGCTTCCAGATCGCACCCATGATCGACGTCGTCTTCGTTATCCTGCTATATTTCATGGTGATGGCTGGTGCTGTACAAGTTGAAAACGCTCACAATACGAAGCTCCCCGGCACCGTCGTAACAAATACGGACACGCCCACACCAGATGAGATCGCCATTTCTATCGACGACGACGGTCTAGTCTCCTTGAATCAAGACCCGCTTGATAGTCCAGATGTGAAGCAATTAATCGAGCTCGCCTCCAACCTTAATCAATTAAGAATAAGTAGCGAAGCATCTAAATCTGAGGTATTAGTAACAATATATGCGAATGAACAGGCGAAATATGAACGTGTAATCGACGTGCTTGATGCATTGAGCGTCGCGAAGATTACCAATGTTTCTTTCCAAGCCGCAGCTCCAGAATAACAAAATCCTAACTGAAAAACCAAAACCATGGAACCTACTTACGAGCAACCCGTCGAAGAGACAATCATCCCCCAAAAGGTCGGCTTTTGGACTAAATTCGGAGGAGGTGCATTGTCCATAGCCATTATCTTCCACGTTATTTTGGCAGTTATTGGTGGCGTGTTTATCGCTCAACGTATTTTCCAACCCCCACCGGAGATCGATTTCTTGCCTGCTGGTGGCTCATCGAGTGCTGGCGATAGTAGATCGGTATCAGTTACTCAGCAGAAGCTTACCCAGATCACACCAACAACAAGCGTTAAGCGAGTTGTTGCAGAGGGTGCGGCTTCAAGCTTCTCCATTCCAGACCCAGGCGATAACTTCGGTGAAATGTCCCCACTTAGCTCTTCGCTTGCTGGCGGTGCATCTGGCGGTGGACTCACTGGCTCTGGTGGCGGCGGCGGAGCTGGAGGATCTAATTCTGGCTCTGTCTTCGGCGGAGCTGGCGGCGGTACGGGTAAACTTTTTAACATGATCCCAGACGCGATGCGTAAGCGCTGCTCGAAAGAAGACCGTCTTGCACGCCTTAAAGAAAACGGCGGGACTCCGGAATGTGAAGAAGCTGCCTTGAAAGGCCTACGTTGGTTGAAATCTAAACAGAATCCTGACGGATCATGGGGAACAGCTAACAAAAATGCCATGACCGGTCTAGTGCTTCTCGCCTATTTTGGACATTGCGAAACCCCGGTTTCCGAAGAGTTCGGCCAATCCTGCCTCGCAGGTATCGTCTACCTAGTCAATTTTGGCGCTAAAAAAGAAGGAGCATTGTCACCGACCCTAAACGCCCAGTCCTCACCCTATGAGCACGGCATTTGTACTTACGCGTTAGGTGAGGCCGCTACTTTCTGTCATGAACTTAAGATCGAGATCCCCTCGCTGATGGAAGTGACTGCAAAAGCGGGCCAGATCATCATCGACAACCAAAACATAAACGGCGGGTGGGCTTACGGCTACTCGAAGATCGTAGGTGGTCATACGGATTCCTCAGTCGTTGGTTGGCAACTCCAAGCCCTCAAGGCCTGTAGTCACGCCACCCACATCAAATACAAGGGTATGGATAAAGCCGTCAAAGATGGTCTCAATTATCTTTCGGGGCTACAGAACGATAACGGTGGATTTGGATACAACAATACAGGACCTAGAATAGGCACCACAGCAATTAGTGTCCTTTGCTTTCAGATGTGGGAAAAAGGTAAATCCAAAGAAGTGCGCAAGGGCGTCGACTACATGAAGGAGAACCTCAAGCTGAACTGGGACACCGCTGATTCTGACCTTTACGCACACTATTATGCGTCCCAAGCCATGATGCAGGCGGGGGGTGGCGATTGGAAGTTCTACAACAATCTATTCCGTGATCAAGTTCTCAAAAACCAGAACCCGGACGGCTCATGGAAGCCAGCCACATACGTCGGTCACGGTCAAACCGTCGCCAATGATATCTATCGTAACGCGCTCTGCGTCTTGATGCTTGAAGTCTATTATCGCTTCCTCAGCACAGGTGGCGGTAGCAGCAAAGGCAGCTCTCGGCCATCTATCTGATTCGGAGAAAAACCTACCACTTCTCAAAACTCCCATCAAAGTTTGGGTTCTGAGTAAATGCATAGGCTCGAGTATTGTTCAGAAAAGAATCGATTTCTTTTCCAAGCCGCTCAACCAACTCGGGTTGTGCGGATGATACATTCTGAGATTCTCCGGGATCGGCCTCTAGGTCGAAAAGTTCCGTGCGTGCGGGCCAAGACCAACGGATGAGTTTCCATTTCCCATCGCGCACAACCGTACCGGGCGAGCCACCTTGATTTCCCCAATGCGGATAATGCCAAAACATCTTCCGACCCGATGGCTTGGCGGCTGGGTTTTCTAAATATGTTAGAAATGAGTTTCCGTCTTTGTGGTTATCGAGAAGGAGCTCATGACCCGTGGCGGCGAGGATGGTTGGGAAATAGTCCGTGGTGTAGACAGGTTCTGCACAAGTGGCGCCGCCGTTACCCGTGGCGGGATTGCGGACAATTACGGGAACTCGGATGCCGCCTTCATACAACCAGCCTTTTCCGGCTCGATATGGCAGATTCGAGGTAGGTGAACCTTCGGAAGTAGAAAGTCCACCGTTGTCTGAGGTGAAAATGACAAGGGTGTTGTCGGCGATGCCTTGCGCTTCGAGTGCGTCGAGCACTTGGCCGATGGCGGAGTCCATGGACTCGATCATCGCTGCGTAGGTTGCATGTGATTGGGTGGTGCGATTTTCGCGTGGAGGCTCTGGCGCGAACTCGTCTTTGAGCCCTAACTTCTCGCGTTTTGCTTCGTATTTTTTCACCAAATCTTTGGGAGCCATCAGCGGCGTATGGACGGCGTAGAAGGAAAGATAGGCTAGGAATGGTTTATCTTTATTGGCTTTAATGAAATCTGCCGATTCGCGACCGAGGCGCTCGGTGAGATATTCGCCGTCAGGGCCGTCCTTAATTTTTGGATTTCCGTAAGGCGAAAAATATTTTTTTCCAGTGTAAGGACCGCCACCTTTGTTGCCGCCGATGTTAATATCAAATCCATGGTCCTCAGGAAAATTTCCCTCGGGGCCCAAGTGCCACTTGCCTGCGAAAAATGTGGTATAGCCGTGTTTCTTCAAAGCTTCAGGTAAAGTCACCGTGCCTTTGGGCAGATGGCCGAGATAAGGCGCGGGCCAGAGTGGGCGATTTTCGCGGCCATTTTTACTCTTCTTCGAATTCAAGAAATCGCGAACCGGATCGTAGTCGGTTGGGATTTCTCCAAAGAACTCGTTGGGCGCGCCGAAGTAATCTGTATTGCGGGTGCGGGCCGGAGTTTGGCCAGTCAACATCGCGGAACGGGTCGGCGAACAAACCGGGCAACTCGCGTAGCCGTTTGTGAAATTCACGGCGGTCTTCGCAAATTTCGCGAGATTCGGTGTTTCATAAAACGGATTGGCTCCATCGATGTTGATGTCTTTCACCCCGAGGTCATCGGCGATGATCACCACTACGTTTCGAGGTTTTTCGGCAGAGTACGCGAGCGCGGCCAACGCCATAGACAAAAGTAAAATTCTCATTTTTTGTGAGAATGACGAGTAGCGCGGTCTTGTCAAACCGGCAACGTCAGAGCGAACTCCGCACCGGTATGACCATCGGTTCGGTTTCCACAACTGAGTTTTCCACCCATCGAGCGCGCGAGCCGATTTGATAACGCGAGACCGAGGCCGACGCCGGGTTGGGTTTCGGCGGCTTGTTTGGCGGATTTGTGAAACGGGCGGAAAATCTTTTTGCACTCCGCATGCGAAATGCCCGGACCGAAATCGGAAACTTTGATTTCCAAACGATTTGATTTCGTCGTCATCTCGATGGTGACGATGGGCGGTTCCGAACCTGCGGCGTATTTTGCGGCGTTATCGATGAGGTTGAACAGGATGTGCTCTAGCGCGTTCGAATCGAGGGAGCAGCGAAACGGGCTCTCGATTTCCATTTCTAAATTCAGGCGCGCGGCGGTGAGTCGTGCGTCGAAGCGCTCACGCATCGATTCTAACAGTTCACCGATATTATGCTCGGAAACCGAACTACGCGCGCTACCACGTTCGATTTGTGAAAATGCCAGAACGTTCTCCACTAGGTGCGAGAGCCGATCCGCCTCGCGCGACAAAGTATTCAAATAAGCGGGGCGTTTCTCTGGGCTGACGGCGTCGTTTTGTAAAATGTCGGAGTAGAGCCGGAAAGTGGTTAGAGGCGTGCGGAGCTCGTGGGTCACTGCGGAAACAAACGAAGCACGACGCTCACTGAGTTTCATGATATTGGTAACGAGAAAAAATGCCGTGATGACGGCAAGCGCCGCTGCAAACCATCCCGCGAGTAGCGAGTTCATGATGCTTTTAGGAACGGATTCTGGTGTTAGATCAATCGACCCCGGAACCAGTTTTAACGGAAACGAGGCGAGCACAAATGAATCGTCCGCTCCCTCAACAGGTCGGCACAACTTTGCGCTGGGTAAGAGTGCAGTAGCTTCTTTGAGTAGGATTTTTTCAAGTGCAGTATGATCGACCAATATTCCCTGTGCAAAAGTGGTGAGCGTCATGCCTTGGCGAATGAGAAAGAGAGAATCTTTGAACCATAGCGGTTTGAATTCGGAGAGCGGGTTGTTGATCTCGACGCTGGAAGGGATCGGCTCTGAGCCTTTCGCGCGCGCGACTTGTTGTGCGGCATTCGAGTAGCTACTTTGGATATTGTCGTTGAGAGTTTTACTCATCAACTGATCCCGACTCATTTTTTCATTTCGGTTGGCCCAAGCTTGGCTTTCTTCATCTTTGACACCGCGGTATTTCGCAGTTTCCTGTAAAATCTGTTTAACCTCTTCCGGCGCGGGTATGTCTTTTTTATCGATATTTGTGGTGGATTTGTCGGTCACCAGATTTGGTAGCCAGTTGCTACATTGTTGGAGCTGTTGTTTATCTCCCCAACCCTTGATTGCTTCGCCATCTGGAGTTTCGAAGCGAACTGTTGCGGGCAACGTCCGATCAAGTTTTGTTAGAAAAAGCTGAGGTGGAATCGTATTTTCCTCAAATAGGATGGATGTCCCCAGCGAGTCCATGCGCCAGAGAGCTAACCTCACGCGTTCTTGGATTTCTGCACGGATTTCTGCGCGAGCACGATTTTGCTCAGTTTGGATTACGCTACGCGACAGCCACAGCATGGCGCCGATCACCAAGCATGCACAGAAGGTGAAGGCAGACCATACGAGGGTCGTGGGTTGTAGGCGGGTCCAGTTCATTTAGTCATCCGTGGGTTTAGTAAAACGATAACCCTTGCCTCGCTCGGTGACAAGGCGATGGGCGAGATCGTTTCCGAGTTTCGAACGCAGATTCGCCATATGCATATCGATGGTGCGGGTTTCGATTTTATCTGGATCCAAGTTCCAAACATGCCGGAGAATTTCATGACGGGTGACAATGCGTCCGTTGGCCTCGATTAGGTAACGCAGCAGACAACTCTCCCTATCACTTAGCTCGGTGATGGTTCCGTTGGAAAATTTGATTTTATGTTCGGTTAGATTAATCTCTGCGCCATCAATTAGATGATTGGCCGTTGGCGCGGTTCGCTCGTGTGTGCGGCGTAACACCGCATCGACGCGGGCGAGTAGCTCTTTCATACTAAACGGTTTGACGACGTAGTCATCCGCGCCTCCAACGAGGCCTTTGACGCGGTCTTGTTCTTCGCCGCGAGCGGAAAGCATGATCACCGCTTGGCCGGGTCGGGCTTTTTTTAGAGCGGCGAGGATTTCAAATCCCGAAGGGCCTGGCATGACAATGTCGAGCAAGAGCAGACGGTAATTGGCTTTGAGCGCCATTTCCATGCCAGCGTGGCCATCGGGAGCCTGCAAGGTTTGATATCCGCCATACTCCAAAGTATCCACGATTCCCGTACGGACGGCGGAATCATCTTCGATGACAAGAATGGTGGGTGAGTCGATCATGTGTTTTGAAAAAGATAGAAGCTTTGGCGTTTCACTCCATCACAATGTTTTGGATATTACGTTAGAATGATCGAGCTAAGAAGAAACCACAGAGATTTGATAAAAGATGAACCACGAATTGCACGAATCTCACGAATTCTCAGAACTGACGCATTCGGAATCGGAGATTTGATTCAAAAAAATCGCTTCTTTCGTGCAATTCGTGAGATTCGCGGGTGAAAAATTCTTAGCGAGATCGGCTCTCTATTTCTTGAAGTTATATCCGACTTTCGATGCTTGTTGGCGAGTTGCTTCGATCATGGCTTGATCGAGGGATTTGTCGCCAGTGGCTGCTTGTTTTTTCAGCTCATCGGCAATGTGACTTTCACGTTGGCTGTTGAGTGTTTTGATTTCTTCTTGGATCGACGCACGTTTGGTGGCGGCTTCGACGATGGCTTTGTTAAGCTCCTCAGGCGTTTTGCCACGTAGGTTTTCTGGAAGCTCCTCGGCTTTCAATTTGGTGATATCAATTTGCTTATCCCTCACCGCATCGCAGAGATCCCAGCTGGCATTTGAGTAGTTAGAACTGGATTTGGTAATTGCGCGTTGAACGTGTGCTCCTTTTTCATTGTTCGCAATGGCGTCCGTATCAGCTTTCTTTTGCATTTCGGCGGCTTCGGTGCGGCGATTTCCATAACCCAGATAGGTTTCGTTAAGTTTCAAACTTAGCTCGGCGATTTGCTTATCTTGCGGGGCATTGACGTGAGCGACGACCTTATCTTGATCGATGACGAGGAATTCGCCACCACCGAGCGCTGCGCCGTCGTGCCATGAGCCGTTGATGCCTTGGTCACGACTTCCGCAATGAATGGTGTTGATGATGATTCCTTTCGCGAGGGCTTCTTTGGATGCGGAGCGGGCATCGACTCGGCCTTGGGTGAAGGGTTCGTTGCCAGCGATGAAGATCGCTTTGTAAGTGCTTTTGTTACTGTCCCATGCGAGATCACCGAGGGCGCGTTGGATAACAGCACCGCAGTATTCATCGCCGCCGTTGGTTGTGAGGGCGAAAAGTTTCGAACTCAAATCATCTAGATCACGGGTGAGCGGTGTGACCAAGCGGATCCAATCATTTCCTGCGGCGTTACTGGTATTGCCGTATTCGTATAGTGCGACTTCGACAAACGGCTTCTCGCCACCGCGTTCGGCGTCGATGAAAGTGTTTACCACTTTCCAGAGTTGCGTTTTCGCTTGATCGATCAAGCCGTTCATACTGCCAGAAGTGTCTAACAGAAGTGCGATCTGAATTCGGTTTTTTCCGTCTACTGCAGGTTTAGCTGGAGCATCGACGGCGGGTTTATCTTCAGTTGGTGCGGCGATTCGACCTTTTGCATGCGCAGGCATCTGAGTGGAGATGATCGTGACAAAAGTCGCGGCAAGCGCTAGGGCATGTGTGTTGGTTGTTTTCATAACAACCTCTTTTTAGCTCTAGTCTGGATCCCTGTCCGTAAAGGCTATGTAAAATGATTTACCTCAGCAAATTCCAAGCGGTGACCAAAGCTTTGAGACCGGCCATTTCGATGGATGGATCGACGCCTGCACCCCACAGGATGCGGCCGTCGTCGTGTTGGAGTTGGACGTAGGCGGCAGCGCTGGCATCGGATCCGCCGCGTACGGCGTGGGAGCGGTAGTCGCTGACTTTGAAATCTTTCAAGCCAACCGTTTCCAATGCATGCACGAAGGCGTTGATCGGACCGTTGCCGTCGCCTTCGATTTTCTGGGTCTTCCCGTCGATGAAAATCGTCGCGTTGCAATGAACGTTGCCGCCACCAGGTTGGTGGATCAGCTCGTATTCTTTCACGCTGAGATGATTTTCTTGGTTTACGAAATGATCGAAAAACGCATCGCGGATTTCATCGACCGTCAGTTCGCGGCCATGTTGATCGGCGAGATCGTAAATGTATTTTCCAACGATCGGATGCATCGACTTCGGCAAATCGAATCCGTGTTCGCGATCTAACACATAAGCGACTCCACCTTTTCCGGATTGGGAATTGATGCGGATGATCGCCTCGTAGGATCGGCCGATGTCTTGAGGGTCGATGGTCAAATACGGCACGCCCCACACGAGATCGGCGTTGTCTTTGGATTCTTTCTCGCGGCGGTCGAGGCCTTTTTTGATCGCGTCTTGGTGCGATCCGGAGAACGCAGTGAAAACCAATTCGCCCACATAAGGATGGCGCTCTGGGATCGCGAGGCGGGTGAATTTTTCGTATTTCAAACGAATATCCGTCAGCTCAGAAAAATCGAGGCCCGTGGGAATTCCGTGGCTGTTCATGTTCAGCGCGACCGTGACGATATCGAGATTTCCGGTGCGCTCGCCGTTTCCGAAAAGCGTGCCTTCCACCCGATCCGCGCCGGCCATCAAGCCAAGCTCAGTGGCTGCGACGCCCGTGCCTCTATCATTATGAGTGTGGAGGGAAATGGTCAGCGCATCGCGTTCATGAAGATTTCTTCCCATCCATTCGATCATGTCTGCGTGAATGTTCGGCGTTGTCCACTGCACGGTGTCCGGCAGATTGATGATCATTTTTTTCTGCGCGGTCGGCTGCCAGACATCGATGACTGCATTGCAAACTTCCGCCGCGTAATCGAGTTCGGTATCGGAAAAGGATTCCGGAGAATACTGCAACACCACTTCGGTTTGCGGAATGGTTGGGACGAGTTCTTTCACCAACTTCGCGCCTTCGATCGCGATCTGCTTGATGGATTCGCGCGAGGCATCGCCGAAAGTCACGCGGCGTTGCAGCGGCGAGGTGGAATTGTAAATGTGTACGATCACGCGCTTCGCACCGGCGATGGCTTCGAAGCTGCGGCGGATGAGTTGCTCGCGTGTCTGAACCAAAATCTGAATCGTGACGTCTTCCGGAATACGATTTTCCTCAATCAAGCGACGGCAGAAATTGAATTCCGTATCGGCCGCCGAGGGGAAACCGATCTCGATTTCTTTGAAACCGATACGTACCAAGAGCTCGAAAAATTCCAGTTTTTCTTCAATCGACATCGGCTGTGGCAACGCCTGATTTCCGTCCCGGAGATCGACCGAGCACCAGATCGGAGCACGGGTGATCACTTGCTCCGGCCAGGTGCGGTCGGGCAGAGAGATCGCCGGAAATGGGCGGTATTTGGAAAGGCTGTTCGGCTTCATGACTTGAACCGCCACATGCGGCGGGGCGGCAGGTTAGTCAAAACATGGGCGATGTAGCAAGGCTTGCGTCAGTCGAGGAATCCCCATTTCCCCCTCGCACTCTAAAAAGACCCATATAAAGTGCCGATATGAATACAGTTTTCCCCATCCCATGCTTGCTTTTCTGCGTCAGCGTGGTGCCTTTCTCATCGATGACAGCCCACGCTCAAAACAACCAAGAAAAGCGTGGAGAATTTCGAACCGCGTTGATCTACGACGATATTTTTCTCGAACACGATACCGGCCCGGGCTTTCCGGAGAGTCCGGATCGGTTGCGGATGATGACCAAACATCTCAAAGAGCATCCGATCTCGAAGCGAGTTCTGTGGTCGGCCCCGAGTGATCAGATCGATCCCATGCCATGGATACTCGAGCTGCACGATGCGGATTATGTCGCTGCGTTAAAGCAGGCTTGTGAAGCGGGTGAGAAACGCATGCACAACAGCGGAGACACGCCGATTTCGAAACGTACATACGATGTCGCGGTGAAAGCCGTCGCCGGAACTTTGACCGCGGTGGACCTGGTGATGGATGGAAAAGTGAACAATGCCTTCGCCGCCGTCCGACCTCCGGGGCATCACTCGATGCCGAAAAATGCCAAAGGTTTCTGTTTCTTCTCCAATGCTGCCATTGCTGCGCGTTACGCGCAAAAACATCACAAACTGGAACGCGTGATGATCGTCGATTGGGATGTCCATCACGGCGATGGCACTCAGGAAATGTTTCTCAAAGATCCAACGGTGTTTGTTTTCAACACGCATCAATACCCGTTTTATCCGGGCGCGAGCGGCTCGCCGGACATCATCGGTGAAGGCGCGGGAAAAGGTTTCAATCTGAACGTTCCGCTCAAAGCCGGAAGCGGAGACGAAGCGGTGATCAAAGCCTATCAAACCCAACTGACCGATGCGTTCCGGAAATTCAAACCGCAATTATTGATCATTTCAGCAGGCTTCGATGCCCATGAGGCTGATCCCTTGGGCGCGCTCGGATGGTCGAGCGATGTCTATGCGCAACTCACGGAAATCCTCCGTGGTCTGTGCCGCGAACAAGGACATGAACGCATTGTTTCCGTGTTAGAGGGCGGCTACAGCGAAAAGGGGATCACCGAAGGAGTCCGCCGCCATATTGAGGCGCTGGAGGCAGATGTTGGGAAATAGGAAGATTTTCAACGCAAAGCCGCTGAGGTTGCAAAGGGACGCAAAGCTTGGGTTATGAAAATGGTTTGAGTTAAAATTCAAATTGTCAGTCCCTTTTAATCAAGGCCACACAGTCATATCTGTCCTTTGAAGGTGGTAATAAGGAGTATTGTAAAGAATCCTGCGATGGGGAGAAGCCACAAAACGAGGAACCAAGTCCCTCCTCGCCGATGGCCAAAGTTGATCTTGGTGCCACTAAACGATATTGTTGGATAGGACTTGGGATATGTATTGCCTATCCACGGTCGGTTGGGAACGAAGACACGGTCGTCTCTCTTGCTGAAATAAGTGCGAATGAGTGAATCGCTCCAGTTTTCAGGATTCGCCCACTCGTGAAAATTGATGTCGTCCTGCGTCATGAGCCATAAATAGAGAAGAGCGCATCATTTCTCAAGATTGAAGATGGATGAGTCCTAAGGCGTGTGGTCATTCAGAGGCTAGTAAATCCACGAGCGCGTCTTCCAGTTTGCTAAACCGAAACTCAAAACCTGCATTTAACAATTGATCCGGTATCGCGCGCTGGCCTTGTAGCAGCGCGCCGCCGAAGCCGCCGAAAGCGAGTTTCAAGGCGAATCCTGGAACTGGAAAAAACACCCAACGCCTAACAGCTTTCGCAAATTTACGGGTGAGTTCGGCATTCGTTTCCGGATGTGGAGCTGTGCCGTTCACTGCTCCGTAGATTTCCGGATGGTTCAGGGAAAAAACGATGGCGCGGCGCAGGTCATGCACGTGGATCCATGGCGTCCATTGCTTTCCATTTCCCAAGCGACCGCCTATTCCCGCTTTAAATACGGTCTCCAGTTTATCAAAAGCCCTGCCGCCTCTGCCTAGCACCACGCCTATTCTTAAACGAATCACTCTAATGCCAAACGCCTCCGCTTTGATCGCTGCGTCCTCCCACTCCGCGCAAAGATCTGCTAGATAGCCTTCACCGCGTGATGAGGTTTCATCTAAAATCTCATCACCACGCCCGCCGTAATATCCGACCGCTGAGGTGTTTACCAAAACCTTAGGCCTGCGATCTTCGTTGAGTGCGGAGATTTTTTTCACGATGTCATTCGTAACGCCGATGCGGCTTTCGTGAAAGGCGCGCTTGTTAGCATCGGTCCAGCGTTGGTCGATCGGTTCGCCGGACAAGTTCACCACCGCTTCGCAACTTGCGAGATCTGCTTTGGCTGGTGTGGTCCATTTCGAGACACCTGGAACATCGCCTGTGCCTTTGCGGCTGACTCCGATGACTTCCCAGCCCTCGGAACTGAGCATGCTGGCGAGACCTTTTCCGACAAAACCGCTCGCGCCATAAATCACCACTCGTTTGCTCATGAAACAGTCTATAGCGTGGAAATGTGGAATCCGCAACCGACGGTAGGGTCGTGTTTTTTTTAAAAAAAACCCCAGGAATGGGGATCCAAAACAAATGATAAGTTTTTTAAAAAAAAAAAAACCAAAACAAAAAAACAACCAAACA
>JANMGO010000054.1:0-3256 GCA_031374665.1 Akkermansiaceae bacterium
CCCGTGGGCATCGGCATAATGATCGAAAAAGGCCTTGTGATGAAAATCCAAAACGTCGAAGTAGGCTCGCCCTCCGAAAAAACCGGCAAGCTCATGCAAGGAGACATCATCCAGAGCATCAACGGACTGAAACTTACAGACACCAAGCGCGACCCGCGCTTGCTTCTCGCTGACATCATCACAGAAGCCGAGGCCAGCGATGGTAGGATCAATCTAGAGATCAATGGCAAAGGGACGGTCACCGTGGAAATCCCCGTCCTCGGTCGCTACAGTGAGACTTGGCCCCTCAATTGCCCTAAGTCCGATAAAATCGTGCGCAACCTTGCCGATGCCATTGCCATTGCAAAAGGAGGAAAAGATGAATGGGGATCAGTGCTCTTCCTGCTCTCCACCGGGGAGGAAAAAGATCTCGAAGTGGTGCGTGGCTGGATGAAGGAGAGGAAGGATACTTGGGCACACAACTGGGCCGTTGGCGTCCAAGGAATGGGCATCTGTGAATATTATCTCAGAACAGGAGATGCCTCGGTGCTTCCCATAATCCAAAAAGGCGCGGATCACCTGAGAGACAGAATCTACAACGGCGGATGGTCCGGCAGGGGTGCCTCATACAATTATCAAGCTGGTGGCCACCTCAATGCCGCTGGTGTCCACTGCCTCACCTTCCTCATGCTCGCAAAAACATGCGGCGTTGATGTCGATGAGAAAACCCTCCAAAGCAGCCTTTCTCATTTCTTCAACTACTCTGGAAAAGGCAACGTTCCCTACGGTGACTTCGTGGCCAAGCCTGGATACGGCGGCTGCAACGGCAAGAACGGCGGGTTGGCGCTCGCAATGACCGCCGCGGCCCGTCTGACACCTGACGGAGAAAAATCGATTTACGCGAAAGCTGCCCAAGTCAACGCCATGTCAGGCTTCTACTCAACCCATGTTTATTGCGTAGGTCACACCGGAGGCGGAATCGGCGAAATCTGGAAGTCCGCCGGCATGGGACAGATGGCCGAGAAACGCCCCAAACAATTCCATGAATACGCCAACGCAAGGCGGTGGGCACTCGAACTCTCGCGGCGGTATAATGGTGGCATGGGCATCGGCGGCGGCTCCGAAAGCAACTACGACAAGGCCACAGGAGAGGCCTCGATCGCTTTTGGCACCTTCTATGGACTGAATTACACCATGGCGCGCAAGCATTTGCACCTTTTTGGTGCGCCCCTCAGCAAGTGGGCGAAATCCTATCAACTGCCAACACGTCCTATCGGAACAACTCCGGCCGATGATGATTTTAACTCACCATTTCCCGTTCCAGGAGGCACTTGGAGCGACGAGGATGTCCTCAAGGAAAACTTCACAGAGCATGGGGGCTTGGTCGTTAGTCAGCTCTTGCAGAGCGACAAAGTTTCCGACGAGACCATCCGTACCTACCTTTACCATCCGGATATTTCCCATCGCTTTGACGCCATGACTGCCGTCCTGAAGTTGAAGAAGGACATGTTTCTCCTCGAAATCTTGCGATCCAAAGACGCCAGATTGCGACACCTCGGCATCATGGCCGTGCACGATCTTTTGGGAACATGGCGACCAAGCAGTGAAGAACAAAAACTCAGAGTCACCCCCGAGATGATAGCCGAAGTCGATAAAATCATCAGAAATCCCGAAGAATCCCCGTTCACCAGAGGCTGGGCGGTTACACTTCTGCAACATGCAGACCTCGCACGCTTGCGCACATTCAGAACGCTACTTGCGGAACTGATCGAAAAAGGCCCCGCCCAAGTATCCGCAATCCACGCCAGCATGCCTATGCTAGTAGATCCGGAAAGTTACCAAATCATCTTTCCTCCGATGATGAAGGCCATTACCAGCTCAACATCCTACCCCCTATCCATGTCCACATCCGGTAAAATCAGAGATGGGATGGATAAAGCCAGTCCGGAGATAAAGGCTTACGGATTGAAACAGCTAAAAGACCTCTACAGCCAACAACCAAAGAACCTGCTCAGTAACGACACTGGAATTTATGTGATACCGGAAGGCTCGTCAGCAAAACTGCGAGCAATTGGGCAATCGCTCTCGTTCACTCCAGAAGGTGAGCAATTCATGAAAATTATCCCTAAACTCACCCTGAAGGCCTATATCAGCGGCAAGGATTCCGACATGTTCACCTTCAGCGGCAAATTCCAAAACGACAAAAAATACCTCGGCAAATGGGCGTGGGCGGTCTGGCCTAATCCCAAGAAACCTGGCGAAATCGACTCCGCTATCCAAAACTGGATCAAGTCGCGCAAAGGAAATATTAGCGCTGATGCTGGCTCCAAAGACACGCTAGAATTCCGCGATGACGGCACTTTACAATCCACTGGATACTATGGCAGGAGCAAAGGCCAATACTACTGGTCAGGCGATACCGCCTTCGGAGTCAATTCCGGCGAAGCATGCAAAATGGAAATCCGCACCTACGAAGGCTATGATTTCCTCATCATCGAGTGCGGCGGCTTCGTCCCCGAAATCCCCAAAGAAGGCGAAGTCGAAGCCACCGTAATTAGCCCCGACTATCACTGTGGCTTCCACGTCTATATCAGAAAATCATAGACGGAATTTCCGCTCTGTTTATCTGCGATCATCCTGTTTTTCCCCCATGAAACGATCATCCACCCTATTGCTCAGCCTTTTCCTGATCAATTCCCAACTCCATGTCGAAGCCCAAACGGATAACGACTATTACAACGCTGTAGAATTCAAATACCAGACCCGCCCGAATCCGACTCGCGAGAGGTTTTTTGGCGTCATCGGCGTCACCGGGATCAAGGCACGGATCTATCCGGGTGTGGCTCTCAAAGTGGAGGAATTGATGCCCGGGTCACCGTGCGAGGGCAAATTCGCCAAGGGCGAAATTCTAACAGGCATCAATGGAACGGCTCTGAAAGGGTTCGACCCGTTCGTCGTGATGGGCAATGCTCTAACAAATGCAGAAGCCACGGACGGAAAAATGGTTTTCGATGTGACCTCCGCCGACGGCAAGACACAGCGCCAGGAAACCGTCACCATTCCCGTGCTCGGCGCCTACAGCAAGACTTGGCCGCTGGATTGCGCGAAATCAAAACGCATCATCGATGAGGCCGCTGCCTTTTATTCCGATCCGAAGAAATTCAGTCAGGGCGGCATTCCTGGTGCCCTCGCCTGTCTCTTCCTTCTTTCCACTGGCGATGACAAGTACCTGCCGTCAGTAAAAGCCTACTTCGATGCTTTTCCTAAAGATGTCAAA
>JANMGO010000109.1:0-16576 GCA_031374665.1 Akkermansiaceae bacterium
GTCCACCATCACCACATCCCACTTACGGCCGTTTTCAAGCATGGTCCGCACCCAAGTAAATGCATCTGCATGAGTGAGCTTTACTTTAGCATTATTCAAATTCGCATTGCGCTTTGCCATCGCGATCGCCGCTTCATCAAGATCCACCGCAGTCACTTCGCTCGCACCAGCCAACGCCGCCGACACGGAAAATCCTCCCGAGTAACAGCAAAGATCCAACACCGTTTTCCCCTCACATAAGCCGCCAAACTTTTTCCGGTTGTCGCGTTGATCGCAGAAAAACCCCGTCTTGTGACCCTGTGAAAAATCGATCTCATACCGCACGCCGTTCTCGGTAATTTTAACCGATCTCACCTCGTCGCTCTGCACCCCACCGGAACGCGGGATGCCTTCGATCTTCGCTAGATCACTGTCCACCTGCACCACCACACGCTTGGTTCCAAACGTCTCATGCATCAGCGGCAACCATTTTTCCAATCTCATCCAAGCCGCAAAAGCCGTGATCTCCACCGAAAGCACATCGCCAAATTTATCAGCGACTATCCCCGGTAAGAAATCGGCATCCCCATGCACGCAGCGATAACATTCCGTCTCTGCATCCAGTTTCAAAACTTCCCGCCGCAGCTTGCCCGCCCGCACAATCGCGTTTTCGAAAAAGCTTTCATCCAAATCCTCCATCGAGTGACTCACGATCCGCAGCGGCATGCGTGCCTTGGGGTTCCATAGCCCCCATCCGAACCGCGTCCCCAGCTTCCCAAAAACCTCCACCAAATCTCCAGGCTTAGCATCCCGAGAAACCTCCCCCACCATCTTCGGCCATATTGATGGATGAAACGTCTGATATTTTAAATGAACCTTAGGCACGCCACTGCTTAAAACTTTAAATTCCAAACCTCAAACTACAAATCACCGATCTTCACCTTCGGCGCCACTCTCATTGCCCATTTCCCTAATGATCTCTGGAAACATCCAATGTTTACCGATACTCCAGACAACCCCCGCGATGAAATAGCCGCATCCCACAAGGAAGATTGTATCCATTTTTCCGAAGAAAAACACGATTCCGGAAATCACTCCTCCGAAGAAAAACGACATGATCAACAACGCCGGAACCACGTAATTTCTATTCGGCACATCATAACCTCTGATTTTCATCCCCATTGCGACTCCAAAATCTGTCATCAATCCCGTCAGGTGCGTCGTCCGTAAAATGATGCCTTTGTATTTCGATGCCAATGCGTTTTGTATCCCACATCCGAATGCCGCAAGCGCGATACCGGATAAAGGAAACCTCTCGATCAGCAACGCGGAGCATATAAATATCACACCAATCCCTGTAACCGTACGCCCATAAGGACGTGCGAAATCCAAGGTCGGATGATGAATCAGAAATCCCGATAAAAAAGCTCCTAGAAAAAATGCCACCGCCGCTGCGCCGATTCGGTAAGCCTCAACCATCACCTCGGGCGAGACATGTGATAAATCCATCGATAATCTTGAGACATCACCCGTCAGATGACTCACCGAAATCCCCGTTCTCAAAACCACACTGATGTTCGCAAACGCCGCACCGAATGCGAGGCAGCACCCTCCCACAAGAATCATTTTCTCTAAAAATATCGCTTTCACCCCAGATAATCTTTCCTCTGCCATCCTATCCATCCCTCTCCCATCCGCAAGTGTTGTAAAAACCTCGCCATTTCCCTCCTCTTCTCCATGAACTCCTCCCTCCCCGTCACGAAAAAGCTCGCAAAAACCCTTTTCCATCGGCATCCATCTCCCTCCCGCATCATGAGCTCATCCTTGTGACTTGAACTTTGAAATTTGAATTTTTTGTGAAACTGCATCGCCACCTCTGCGCCTCCACCCTCGACATTGCGAAATCGGTCTTGGTCAATCACCGCGTCCTCGATCACGAGCTTGCCGCCGCTTTTGAACAAAACCCAAAATGGGGCAAACGCGATCGTTCCTTCGTCGCCGAGTCTTTGTTCGAAACCACCCGCTGGCGCCGCGCCCTCTCCTTCCTCGTCGATTCCGAGGAAACCAACTCCCTCCTCACCGCCCAATGGTTGCTCATGGGCTACGAGCTTCCCGAGTGGCACTCTTACAACGGCCGACCCGCCGATGAAATTCTCGCCCACCAACCTCTGCTCGCCGATCAACCCCGCGCTGTCCGCCAATCCATCCCCGATTGGATCGACCAACTCGGCCACACCGAACTCGGCGATCTCTGGGAACCCCAGCTCACCGCCCTCAATCAAAAACCCTCGGTATTCCTTCGCGTCAACACCCTGATCACCACTCGCGAAAAAGCCCAAGCTTGGCTCGCTGAGAATAACGTCGAGACCAACACTCTCCCCAATCATCCCGACGCCCTCACACTGCCTGTTGGGAAAATGTTACCTAAATCCCTACGCCTCGACGGTCGCATCGAAATCCAAGATCCTTCCTCCCAATTTATCTCACCGCTGTTAGATCCCAAACCCGGCGAGCGCATCATCGATGCCTGCTCCGGTGCCGGCGGCAAAGCTCTTCACCTTTGCGCTCTCTCTAACAACGAAGCGAGGATCTTCGCAATGGACGTCGATCAGAAAAAACTCGCCTCCCTCCAAACCCGCGCCAAACACGCCCGCGCCACCGAGATCTCTCCAAAAGCGATCAACGAAACTACCCCCGCGGATTTCGAAAACATCGCGGATTCCCTACTCATCGATTCCCCCTGCTCCGGCCTCGGCACACTGAAACGCCAACCCGATCTCAAATGGCGACTCAAACCCGCCGCCCTCGATCGCGTCCGCTCCATCCAAGCCGAACTCCTCGCAACCTACCCACGCATGCTCAAACCCGGCGGAAAACTTCTTTACGCAACCTGCTCCATACTCCCCTCGGAAAATCAGGACCAAGTCGCCAAGTTCCTAAAAAACAGACCCGACCAATACCGTTTCATTTCCCAACACAACCTCCTCCCCTCCGAAACCGGCTTCGACGGCTTCCACGCCTCACTCTTGGAAAAACTTTAACGTGGCTGGGACTTGCAGTCCCAGTCCGTCGTGGGGACATTCTGTCCCCTTCTTCTGAATCACACTGTCCTTCAACCGTGACTGCTACGTCCCGCCGAGAATCTCATATTACCCTCCCGCAACAAATTCGCTAACGCGAAAATGTCGCATTATTTATTTGACGACCCTTCTGGCGCCCATTTATTTATCCACCAGCCATGAAACAACTCGCCCCATGCATCGTCATTTCCGCCGCCATCTCATCCCTTGGTTTCGCTGGAGACTTCCAAAAATTCATTTCTAACAACGACTCTGATTTCCTCGCTCCCTTCATCCACCTCCACGCCAGCCCAATCGGAACTCCCTACGTTCACTCCTTCGGTATCGAGCCCGCTTTCACCGGTCGCGATCTTTTCATCGACCACACCTACATCAATGGCGATGGCTTCACCGAACACGAATCCGAAATCGAACTCGAATGGGCGTTCACCAAACGTCTCGGAGTTATCGTGGAACTCCCATACATCTACGAAGACGAGGAAGGAGTTGGGTCCGCGAAAGGTTTCGGCGATATCGCCATCGTCCCACGTGCGCTCCTCATTAATACCGAGCGTTTTCTCCTCACCGCTCAAGTTGAAACCGTCCTTCCGACCGGTGGCAGCAATTTCGGAGGCGACACCGCCATCGCACCCGGTATCGCCATGTGGAATGATCTCGGAAATAACTTCACCTTAAACTCCATCGTCTCCGTCGAGCACGGCTTCGATGCCGATGAAACCGAATTCGTCTACGGCCTTGGCTTGGTGAAATCCTTCGGCGGAAACCAAGTCAGCAACATCAAAGATCCATGCCACGATCACGATCATAGCCACGACCATGTTTCCCACGCTGGACGGCTTAATCTCCACCTAGAAATTACCGGATCCACCCCAGTTAACGGCCCAGACGAAGGCGACATCAACCTCGATGGCCTATTCGGAATCAGCTACAGCATCATCGAAGACCTCGACATCCGCGCTGGCTACATTGTTCCACTCACAAAACCCAATGACTTCGACCACGGAATCACCACCGGCCTGATTTTTCATTTTTGAACCTTCATGATTCACGTTTACACCCTCAAAACCTGTGACTCATGCCGCAAAGCCACCAAATGGCTTTCCGAAAACCAAATCCCTTTCCAAGAAATCGCCATCCGCGAGCAACCTCCCAGCCTCGCCGATTTAAAACGCGCCCTCGCAAATCTCGATGGGGATATCCGCAAGCTATTCAATACTTCCGGCCAAGATTACCGCTCCTTAAACCTAAAGGAAAAACTCCCCAATCTTTCCAACGACCAAGCTCTCGAGCTTCTCGCCAACAACGGCAACCTCATCAAACGCCCTTTCCTCATTTCGAAATCCGAAACCTTGGTCGGGTTCCATGCAGAAACTTGGACAAAGTCGCTTGCTTGATATTGCTTCCGCTCGACATTGCCTCGGTTCCAAACTCTATTTCCGCCATGTCCATCTCCAAGTCCGCCAACTCTTTCGTCTGTGACCTCGTCGCTTACGAACCCGGCAAACCCATCGAAGAAACCGCTCGTGAACTCGGACTAGATCCAGCATCGATCATTAAAGTTGCTTCGAACGAAAACCCTCTCGGACCATCACCGCTTGCCCAACAAGCCATGCGCGATGCGATTTCCCAAGCCCACATCTACCCAGACGGCGGCGGCTTCAAACTCCGCACCGCAATCGCCAAAAAACTCGGCTTCGACATTTCCAACATCATCCTCGGCAACGGCTCGAACGAAATCATCGAGCTCCTCTGTCACACCTTCCTTAACCGCGATGCCGAACTCATCGCCGCCAAACACGCCTTCGTCGTTTACAAACTGATGGCTACGCTTTTCGGCGCGAAATATGTCGAGGTCGATGATCCAAATTTTACCCACGATCTCGATGCGATGGCCGCCGCGATCACCGATAACACGCGCCTCGTTTTCATCGCCAACCCCAACAACCCGACCGGCACGGTCGTCACTCAGGAAGCGATCGATGCCTTCATCGAAAAACTTCCTGGTCACGTCATCGCCGTTTTCGACGAAGCTTATTTCGAATTTCTCGACACTCCACCGGATGTTCTCAAACATGTCCGCTCAGGGAAAAATGTGATCGTGCTGCGCACCTGTTCGAAAATCCACGGCCTCGCTGCATTGAGAATCGGGTACGGTATCGCGCCAAAACCCCTCGCCGAGCTACTCCAAAAAGCCCGCCAACCGTTCAACACCAACGCCATCGCGCAAGCCGCCGCTCTCGCCGCTCTCGATGACGAAGACCACATCCAAAAAACCCGCGAGATCAATCGCCAAGGGATGGCGTTTTACGAAGCTGCCTTCAAACAACGCGGCCTCGAATTCGTCCCCTCCTCCGCTAATTTCATTCTCGTCCGCGTCCAAAACGGCGATCAAGTCTTCAAGAAAATGCTCCAAAAAGGCGTGATCATCAGAGCCATGTCCGGCTACAAACTCCCCGACTGGGTAAGGATTTCCATCGGCACCCCCACAGAAAACCAACGCGCCCTCGAAGTATTGGATGAAGTCCTAGCCGGAAAATAATTTCCAAAAACGGATTGATCAGCACAAGCCCAGCTTTGCGATACTTCGCGTTCTTGGCGGCTTTGACTCCATTGCATTCCGTCCAAGCAGTATGGGCGTTGCCATTGGTGAGGCTCGCTATCGCTCACACTGCTTTGCGGTGAGAATCTTCGTTCCCTCCAAAATTCCGGAATGAACACGGTTTACTTTCGGACATTTTTCCCCATCCTCCCCGCGTTATGAATTTCTCTGGTATCCACACCGCCCTGATTACTCCTTTCCGAAATGGAAAAGTCGACACCGAGGCTTTCCGCTCACTCATCGAAAGACAGATCGCAGGAGGCGTCACCGGCATCGTTCCCGTCGGCACCACTGGCGAGTCTCCAACTCTTGGGACAGAGGAGCACATTGAAGTCATCAAACTCGCCATCGAGTTCGCTGCGGGTCGCTGCCTCGTCATCGCTGGCACTGGCGCAAACGCAACCGCGGAAGCCATCGAGCTCACTCAAGCCGCCGAAGAAGCAGGCGCAAACGGATCTCTGCAAGTTTGCCCTTACTATAACAAACCCTCCCAAGAAGGTCTTTACCTACATTTCAAAACCATCGCTGCGTCCACCTCACTTCCCATCATGCTTTATAGCGTGCCGGGTCGCTCTGGCATTGAGATCGCACCGGAAACCGCAGCTCGACTCGCCGCAGATTGTAAAAACATCACCGCGATCAAAGAAGCCGGTGGCTCGGTCGATCGCGTCAACCAACTTGTCCAAGCCCTCCCCGATGGCTTCGGCATCCTTTCTGGCGATGATCAACTTACTCTGCCTTTCATCGCAGCAGGCGCAAACGGTCTCGTTTCCGTTGCCTCCAACCTCATCCCGGAAGTGATGACCCAACTCGTCAATCACTGCCTCGCAGGTGAATTTGCCGAAGCGCTCATCATGCAAAAACATTACTACCCACTCATGCGCGGCCTGATGACACTCGATGTAAATCCTGTCCCCATCAAAACCGCCGTCGCTTTACAAGGTCACTGCGATCCGGAACTCCGCCTGCCTCTTGCACCCATGTCAGCAACCAACGAAAACGCCCTCCGCGCGCTGCTTCGTTCGTATAGCTTGATCTGAACTAACAGGACCGCGCGGCTCCAGTCGCGCCCCTCTTCTTCACTCTTCACCATTGACTACGCTTCGCTTCGTCCAAGCCATCACGGCTTCGCCTAAATAAATCAGCTCGTTAAAACTCGCTCTGCTTTGACTCCATTTTATTCCGTCTAAGCCATCACCGCTTCGCCTAAATTCTAATTGCTCGTTAAAACTCGCTCTGCTTTCACTCTTCACTCTTCACCATTTACTCTTCTATGTCTTCCCCAAAACTTTTCAATCCAGGTCCCGTCGATGTTTCACCGGAAACTTTCGCCGCCATGTCCCACACGATGATCGGCCACCGCGGTAAAGATTTCGAAGATCTCTACTCCTCCCTCCAACCTGGCCTGAAAGAAATCTTCGGAACCTCGCGTCCCGTTTTCCTCTCCACCTCATCCGCATGGGGCGTGATGGAAGGCTCACTTCGCAACCTCGCGAAGAAAAAAGTTCTCTGCCTCTGCTGCGGTGCGTTCTCCGATAAATGGTTAGATGTCGCCAAAAAATGCGGCTTCGAAGCCGAAGCCGTCCAAGTCGAGTGGGGCGATGCTATCAGCCCGGATGCCGTCCGCGCGAAACTCTCAGAAGGCGGATTCGACACCGTCACCTTCATCCATTCCGAAACCTCCACCGGCGTCCTCAACGACCTCGCTGGTATCTGCGCTGTGGTAAAATCGTTTCCTGATACGATGCTCATCGTCGATACGGTTTCCTCCCTCTCCACCGTCGATATCGACATGGACAAACACGGCATCGACGTCTGCTTGGCCGGTGTCCAAAAAGCCCTCGCGCTTCCTCCCGGCCTCGCTGTCTTCGCTGTTTCCGATGCCGCCATGGAACGTGCGAAATCGAATCCAAACCGTGGTTACTATTTCGATTTCATCGAGTTCGCGAAAAACGATGCCGCTAACAACACCCCAACCACCCCAGCGATCTCACTTCTCTTCGGTCTGCAATACATGCTCGGGAACATCGCCAAAGAAGGATTTGCAGCACGCAAAGCCCGCCATTTGAAAACCAACACGATGATCCGTGAATGGGGCGCGAAACACGGCTTCCAGCTTTTTTCACCCATCGGTCACAGCTCCTTCGCCCTCACCTGTTTCGCCACACCGGAAACCTTGGATCTAAGCGGCTTCATCAAAGCCCTGAAAACCAAATACAATTTCCTGATCAACGGCGGCTACGGCAAAATCAAAGGCACCACCTTCCGCATCTCTAACATGGGCAACGAAACCGAAGCCACCATGCAAGAACTCATCGATGCCATGGACGACGTCCTGAAAGATCTCTAGTAGCTGCCCCGTCTCGGGGCAGGCCGTGCAAGCTGCGTCTCGCAGCTTGAATCTTCATCATCAGTTAAAGCCTAGACCGATTGCGTTAGCTTTTACAGTAAAGGTAGGAACTCACCCCATAGTGAATGGTGTATTTCGAGAATAGTGTTTTGGCATGAAATTCATTTTCGCGCGCCAACAACACATTCCTAGCAACTTATAAAACACTCCGAACCATTACAAGCGCCCCGCGGTTTCGACTGGGGGTTGGCGAGGGCACTGCTCTTAACAATTGGGATTATTGGAATCCTTGGTTTCCTCTATTTCAAACGCGCAGACGCAGGGCTACGCAAAGACGTAGCGAACGATCTGAAAGCCGTGGCCGAATTGAAGGTGCGGGAGATTGTAGATTGGCGAGAGGAACGCTTCAACGCGGGTCGCGCTGTGATGAAGAATCCACTCATCGGGGAACCCGTGCAGCAGTTTTTGCGCGGCCAGTCCGACGCCATCAGCACGGACCGGATGACGCGCTGGTTGCAGACGATCCGAGAACGCCACCTTGCCTCGCGCGCGATTCTGGTGGACGCTGAAGGCAAAGTGCGGCTGGTTTTCCCGGCGGACAAAACCGACTTCGGCTCCGCCGCCGCAACTGCCGCCAAAGAAGCCATCGCTTCGAATCAAGTGACGCTGTCCGACCTGAACCGCGACGAGCTTTCCGGGAAAATCCAACTGGACCTGATCGTGCCAATCCTCGCGCCAGATGCGACCCCGGCCGTTCAAACCGCCCCGATCGGCGCGGTCGTCTTGGAAATGGACCCACAGCAGTTCCTCTATCCGCAACTCCAGTCATGGCCGACGTCAAGTCTCTCGGCAGAGACGCTTCTGGTCCGGAGAGAGGGCGACGACGTGTTGTATCTTAACGAACTGCGCCACCGCAAGAACACGGCGCTTTTGATGCGCTTGCCCATCAGCAAGAAAAACATGCCGGCGGTAAGGGCCGCGCGCGGCGAGACGGGCACGATGGAGGGTGTGGACTATCGCGGCGTACCCGTGTTGACCTATGTGCGCGATGTGCCCGGTGCGAACTGGTTCATCGTGGCGAAGGTGGACCGGCAGGAGGCCTATGCCCCGCTGCACCGGCAGACCGTGATGATCGGCGTCATCACGAGCCTGTTGCTGCTCGCGTTCAGTCTTGGCATCGGACTCCTTAGGCGGCAGCGGAGCCTCCGATACTATCGGAAACAAGCGGAGATTGGAAATGAGGCCCGGCGCATGGCAACGGTGGTGCGCGATTCGAACGACGCGATCACGATCACGGATTTTGATGGTCGCATCACCGCCTGGAACCACGGCGCGGAATTGATGTACGGCTACAGTGAGGACGAGGCACTACAAATGAGCATTTGGCGGATTACAGCCCCAGCGAAGATAGCAGAAAAAAAGGCGTTTATCAATCGACTGATAGCGGGCGAAAAGGTCGCCTCGTTCGAGACCCAGCGGGTCACCAAGGACGGACGTGTGTTAGATGTCTGGCTAACAGTCACCCAACTGGTGGATAATACCGGCAAACCGATTGGCATCGGCTCAACCGAGCGCGACATCACCGAACGCAAACGATCAGAAGAAGAACTTCATAAGCTCAACATAGAACTGGAAAAACGCGTGGCTGAGCGCACCGAGCAACTCGAAGTAGTCAATAAGGAACTCGAAGCGTTCTCCTACTCTGTCTCGCACGATCTACGGGCTCCGTTGCGGCATGTACAGGGCTATGTGGACATGCTCGCGCGTGATGCTGGAGATCAACTCTCGGACAAGAGCCGGCATTACATGAAAACTATTGAGGACTCCAGTCGGGAAATGGGCGTGCTAATCGATGACCTGTTAGCATTTTCCCGAATGGGTCGAGCAGAAATGACCGAGACAAAAGTCAATCTAGACTCGCTGGTCCAAGACATGGTAAACGACTTGAAGACTGCCACACCCGAGCGGAACATAGTTTGGAAAATCCAGATCTTGCCAGACGTGCAGGCCGACCCATCAATGCTCAAACAGGTCTTGACCAACCTGTTAAGCAACGCGGTGAAGTTCACCGGCCCGCGCGACCCTGCTGAGATCGAGATTGGCAGCGCAGGCACGGAGGACGATCGCATCATCCTCTTCGTGCGCGATAACGGCGTAGGATTCGACCCACAATACACTGACAAACTTTTCGGCGTCTTTCAACGTCTGCACCGAGCTGATGAATTTGAAGGCACTGGAATCGGCCTAGCCAACGTGCGACGCATCATCACCCGACAAGGTGGGCGTGTATGGGCAGATGGCAAACTCAACCAAGGCGCGACGATTTATTTCACCCTGAAACTTTCATCATCCACAAACACAGACAACGGAAAGAAAAACTCAATATGAACCCTCAACTGAAACACATTTTATTGGTGGACGATAGTCCGCGCGATACTGAGCTGGCGGTTGACGCCTTGACTCAAAATAACCTAGCCAACGAAATCGTCACCTTACGCGACGGTGCCGAGGCGCTCGATTATCTATATCGGCGCGGCCAGTTCGCTAATCGAAGCAACGACCAGCCAGCTGTCGTTCTGTTAGATCTAAAAATGCCCAAAGTGGGCGGTATCGAGGTGCTGCGTCAGATCAAGAGCGACCCGCAACTCAAAACAATTCCAGTGGTGGTATTAACCTCATCTCGCGAAGAACGAGACTTGGCTAAAAGCTACGAACTGGGCGTCAACGCCTACATCGTTAAACCCGTCGGATTCCAAGAATTTATAGAGGCTGTGAAGCAGGTGGGCGTTTTTTGGGCCTTGATGAACGAACAGCCACCTCTCGCCATAAATTCTTTGCCACTTAAGGTAGAAGAAAAAATATAATATGGAGAATAGCGAAAGGAGTTCTTTCTTCTGCAACTGGATGAAGATTAAGCAAGGCTGCTAATTCATTCTCTCGCATGAACGGATGCGGAACTCAATAAAGAGAAAGGTTCTTGGATCGCACAGGTCATGTTAGAGCTCACGTTAAATGTAGGGATATACCCCATAGCGAAAACTGAATTTGGAGAATAATTTTCTAGTGAATGAAATCCATTTTTACTCATGTCGCCTTGTTTGCGTTCCAGCCGCCGTGGGCATCAGTATTTTCCCGTCGTGCGCGAAGACCTCTAAGATGCTAGTTCAAATGGCTGATCAAGCGATGTATCAGGCAAAAAGACGGTCGAAAGCTGAGGATGAATCGTTAGTGATTGTGGAATACCACAGGGATTTCTCCAAAGGCGATGACTTTATAAAGAGCTAAAAATATCAACCAGCCTAGCAATCGTTCAGGTGCTAAATTTGAATCCACGCTCCTTGAATGAAGCAATACAGGCATCAACTGACTGCGGGCAATACCTCACTCCTCGACCACTTGTGATTTCTGCGAATGCGGCGTCGATACCTAGTGATGGGCGATAGGGGCGATGTGACGAGATTGCCTCCACCACGTCAGCCACCGATAATATGCGGGCCTCAAGGATGATCTCCTCGCCTTTTAGTCCTTGTGGATATCCGGAACCGTCCAACCGCTCATGGTGCTGCAGTATCATCTGAGCAATGGGCCAGGGAAACTCACCGTTCTTCATGATTTCATAACCGGCTATCACATGCTGCTTGACGATTTGGTATTCAAGATCGCTAAGCCGTCCTGGTTTGCTCAGTATTTCGGCGGGGATCTGAATCTTGCCGATATCATGAATCATGCTGCCCAGATGGATTCCTTCAATTTGAAATTCGCTAAGCCCCATTTCTTTGGCCATGGCCACTGCAAGCTCTGCGACTCGAAGTTGGTGTCCTGCGGTGTATGGATCGCGCAAGCCGACGATGGAAGCGAGTGATCCCACGAAATCGAGCAGGCTTTTTTTTAGTTTTCGTTCGCTTTCGTCTAGCTTGATTTCTGCCTCCTTACGCTCGGCAGCAATGCGTGCGTTCTCGACGGCATGTTTTACTGCATCGGGCAGACGTGCCAAACGATCTTTGAGGATATAATCGACAGCGCCATCCTTGATTAACTGGACCGCCTTGAGTTCTCCCAGCGTGCCGGTGACGATAATAACTGGGATATGCGGATAATGGGTTTGCACAAAGTTCAGCGCCGCTTCGCCGTCGTAGTTGGGTAGTTTGAAGTCGGCGAGTATCACATGCGGCTGAAAATCAGCTACGCTTTCCGCAAAATCACGTTCATTTTCGACGGTCTTCCAGTCAAACACGATACCAGAACACTGCAACTCATTTTGCTGCAGTTCGACATCGGTAGGGAGGTCTTCTAGGGACAGCACACGCATTTTATTTTGCTCTATCATTTTTGGAGGGGTGTAATTTGTCTAACTGATTGAAATTTAATTTTTCACAGAACACCCCCTAAAGGCTGTTCGATAAAAGGAATAAGCGGAGCGAATTGTTCGTCTTCGATTTTGCTAGTATGACGGTTAAAATAACGGATCCGCCATGCACTGAATAGGTAGCAATTCACCCCATAGTGAATAGCGAATTTACCGAATAATTTTCGGATACAAAATTCAGTTTTATTCATGTCAGATTTCTCACATTCGCCACCGAAATTATCACATTCACGATTTCAGAATGGGGAAAGATGCATGGTTTTGGATCCCTATAATTTTAGCCGTTTCATCATACTGAGCAATTATCCATATTAATAATTTATCACTTGTTAGATATTTGAATCGTTATGAAAAAAATGGAACACGGTAACAATAAGCCGGAAGCACCGCACGATCCTGTTCCAATCTTGGACTTCCCTATCGTTGGCATCGGCGCCTCGGCTGGTGGATTAGCAGCGTTTGAAGCCTTCTTTTCTGGCATGCCAACGGATGTGGATCTAGGCATGGCCTTTGTGCTGGTCCAGCATTTGGCACCGGATCACAAGAGTCTTCTTACCGAGCTCGTCCAGCGCTACACCCGCATGCCGGCAACCGAGGTCGAAGACGATATGGTAGTAAAGCCCAACCACATCTATATCATTCCACCGGACCACGACATGGCGTTTCTGAACGGCGCGTTACATTTAATACCCCCCTTGAAGCCGCATGGCCATCGCCTGCCTATCGACTTTTTCTTCCGCTCCCTCGCGCAGGACCAACATGAACTAGCCATCGGCATCGTGCTTTCCGGCACCGGCAGTGACGGCACCCTAGGTGCGCGCGCGATCAAGGGCGAAGGTGGCATGGTCATGGTTCAAAAACCCGACTCCACCGAGTTCGATGGGATGCCGCGCAGCTGCATCGCCACTGGCCTAGTGGACTACGAATTGACACCAGTCGAAATGCCCACGCAGTTGATCGCCTATACCAACCGAGCCTTTGCTAAAACCTCCCGGACCCATACTAGCCAGTTGCCCATGGCTGAAACCGCGATCAAAAAGATTTTCATCCTACTGCGCGCCCAGACCAGCCATAATTTCTCCCAATACAAGCCGAGCACCATCCACCGCCGTATCGAACGGCGCATGGCCATCCACCAAATCGAATCCCTTGACCACTACGTCAAGTTTCTCCAACAGACGCCCGATGAGGTGAATTGTTTGTTTCGCGATCTATTGATCGGCGTGACTAATTTCTTCCGTGATCCGGAGGCCTTCAAGATGCTGGAGGAAGTGGCGATCCAAAAACTTTTCGAAGGCAAAGACGCGGGCTCCGCGATCCGTGTTTGGTCGGCTGGCTGCTCGACTGGTGAAGAGCCCTACTCCATCGCCATCCTGCTGGTGGAGCGCATGCAGTTGCTTAAGCAGAATTTTTCGATCCAGATCTTTGCCACCGATATAGACAGCCGGGCGATTGCCGCCGCACGCTCTGGTCTCTACCCCGCCAGCGTGGCCGCCGACATTTCACCGGAGCGCCTAGCACGCTTTTTCACCATCGAAGCCGATGGCAACTCCTACCGCATTCACAAGAGCATCCGCGATCTAATGGTTTTTTCCGAGCAGGACCTGATCAAGGATCCGCCATTCTCGCGCCTCGACCTAATCAGTTGTCGCAACCTTCTGATTTATCTGAGTGGGGACTTGCAGAAAAAACTCATTCCTCTGTTTCACTATGCGTTAAATCCGGACGGCATACTATTCCTTGGGATTTCCGAAGGCATCGGTGAGTTTGGCGATCTCTTTGAGATGATGGAGCGCAAGGCTAGGCTGTATCGCCGCAAGCCGAACCATCTGGGACCGCGGCCTATTGTCCAATTCCCTCGCCTGACGCTGTCGGATGCGCCGCCTCGCTTCAAGACCAAGCAACCAACAGTCACCAAAAAATCATCGCTGCGCGAACTGACCGAACAGGCGCTCCTGAAGGAGATCGCTCCGGTTGCAATACTCGTGAATGAAAATGGCGATCTGCTTTATCTCCATGGACGTGTCGGGTTATTCCTAGAACCAGCCTCCGGCGAAGTGGGAGTGAACAACATTCTCAAAATGGCGCGCGATGGGCTGAGGTCTGGGCTATCCGCCGCCCTTCGAAAAGCCGTGGACAGCAAGGAAATCACTTCGTATCCGGGTCTTCAACTCAAAGCCAATGGTGGCAGCACCCGTGTCGACGTGACCATCCACCCAGTGTCAGATGGCGAACTCGCCTCCCGCGACTCACCGCTCTATCTCGTCGTTCTGAAGGAAGCGCCGCTCATAGAAGCCGATCACGCGGTATGCACCGCCCTGCCGAACGGTGAGCAAAACCTCGAGGCTCGGATTCTAACACTCCAGTCGGAACTACAGGTAAGAGAAAATGATCTCCAAAACATCCAGGCGGAATTGGAGAGATCTAACGAAGAATTTAAATCCTTCAACGAGGAATTGCAGTCCTTGAACGAGGAACTGCAATCCACAAATGAGGAACTCGAAAGTTCCAAAGAGGAGATGCAATCGGTGAACGAAGAACTGGCAACTGTGAACGCCGAATTGCAAATCAAGGTGTCAGAGTTGTCGCGGGCCAATAACGACATCAATAACCTACTGGCCGGCACCGGCATCGCCACTGTGTTTGTGAATCATCAACTGAACATTCTGCGCTTTACCCCCGCCGCTGCCAAAATCATCCACCTGATTCCGAGTGATGTCGGAAGGCCCGTGAGCCATATCGTTTCCAATCTGATAGATTACGACCAGCTTTCGGCGGATATCCAAACTGTGCTGAACACCTTGATCTCCAAGGAACTGAAAGTTAAGACAGCAGAAGGCAAATGTTATTCCCTGCGCATTCAGCCGTATAACACAACCAACAATGTGATCGAAGGTGCCGTGATCTCGTTCATCGACATCACCGAGATGGAGCAAACGCGTGAGGCGCTTCGTCTGGCCAACAAGCAACTCCGCTTGGCCGTGGTCGTTCGTGACTCCCATGATGCCATCACTGTGCAAGGGTTGGACGGTATTATCACAGCATGGAATCCGGCAGCGGAGCGGATGTATGGCTGGAGCGAAGTCGAGGCGCTGGAGATAAACTCGCTCGACCGAATCCCGTTGGAGCTGCGCGAACAGGAACTGGACACTCTAGTGCGCCTCAGTCGGGCGGAAATCCCGAAGGCGCATCTCACCCAGCGGATCACAAAAGACGGCAAAGCCATCAAAGTCTCGATCATTTCCTCCGCGCTGATCAACAAAGCCGGAAAACTGTATGCGATAGCGACGACCGAACGAGCGATCCTTGAAGACAACACATGAAAAACCCGCAGCCCCATTCCAAAACGGCGGATCTGCGCCAGCATGCAGAAGAGGTCTTCCGGGAAAAAGTCGTGGACTTACCTGAAATGCAGGAGCGACTGACGCCCGAGGCTTCACTCCCGATATTCCACGAACTGCGTGTCCATCAGATCCAACTGGAGATGCAGAACGAGGAGTTACACCGGATCCAAGGGGAACTGGAGGCTTCACAGGCACGTTTTTTTGATCTCTATGAACTAGCCCCAGTGGGCTATGTGACACTCAACGAGGCAGGACTGATCGAACAAATCAACCTCAGCGCCGCGACCCTGTTAGACATACCGCGGAGGACTCCCATCCATCGGCCGATTATCGGCGTTATTCTCCGTGATGATCAGGATATTTTCCACCTAGCCCGCAAGAAACTCCGTGAGACCGGTAAAATGCAGTCATGCGAGTTGCGGATGATGCGGGGGGGCGGAACGCCGGTCTGGGTGCATGCGACGCTCAGCGCCGCCGAGGATGCCGCTGGAATTCCGGAGCTGCGACTGGTGCTGAGTGACATCACCGAACGCAAGCGAGTAGAGGAGGCATTGAATGCAGAACGCAACCTGCTGCGAGCGAACGAGGTGTTTCAGCTGGATATTCTGAATTCTCTCCCAGCTCACATCGCGGTTTTGGATAAAATGGGAACGATCCTTGCCGTGAATGAACCTTGGCTCCGCTTCGGCCGTGAAAGCGGCAACCTCGACGGAGAATATACGGGTGTGGGTTCCAACTATCTGAACATCTGCCGCGCGGCCAGCCTCGATGCTGATGCTTACGCCAAGTCTGCCAGCGCCGGTGTGGAGGCTGTGTTGTTGGGAATGGAGACGCGCTTCAACATGGAATATCCGTGCA
>JANMGO010000105.1:0-13184 GCA_031374665.1 Akkermansiaceae bacterium
ACCACCCGGTCCCATTCCGAACCCGGAAGTGAAACGACGCAGCGCCGATGGTAGTGGGACGATAGGTCCTGTGAGAGTAGGTCGTCGCCAGGTATTTGCCCCGTTGTAGTTAATCCTACAACGGGGCTCTTTTTTTATACGTGATTGGCATTAAATCTGATTGAGTCGATTTATCTTATGAGAAGAATCCAAGCTACATGTCTGTGCGCTTTAGTTTTTAGTGTAGCAATGGGTGCAGTTTGTGCGGAGACGAAGCAATTCACGCCAGCTCAGTTGAAGCTTCCGGGAAAGAAAGGCGCCTGTTTTACCCTGCGAGATAAGGGCGATAAACATGGTGGGACGGTTGATGAGAGTAAGCCACGAGTGAATACTTTGAATGCTTCATGGTATTACTCATGGAGCACAACGTTGGCTAATGAGCAATCCAATCTGGCTGAATTCATTCCGATGACTTGGAGTGCATTGAATGTTGATTCATTGCAGGAAAAACTCAGTAAGGATGTGATACCTAACATTAAAACTGGTAAAATGAAAAGGCTGTTAGCTTTCAATGAGCCAGATCGCACAGATCAAGCGAATATGCCATACACCAAGGCAATTGAGTTATGGCCGACGCTCGAAAAATTAGGCATTCCATTGTGTAGTCCAGCTTGTGCGAATGCTGAGGGGGTTAATGACGATACTGCTCAAGGGACTCAGGGAACATGGATGCGAGACTTCATGAAAGAAGCTGATAAAAAGGGCTACAGAGTCGATTATATTGGGGTTCATTCGTATGGCGGCACTGATCCAAAGTTGTTCAAAGCGAAAATGAAAAGGATTTATGAAAAATACGGGAAGCGTCCTTTGTTGATCACGGAGTTTGCGCCTGCGGATTGGAAGACAGGTGGAGATATCAAGAAGCACAAGCATAAGCCCGAGGCAGTACTTGCGTTTATGAAAGATGTTTTGCCCTGGATGGAACAACAGGACTGGATCGCAGGATACTCATGGTTTTCTTTTAAAATCGATGCTCCTGAAGGGACAAGTTCGGCATTTTTCGACAAGGCTGGTAATCTCACGGCTTGTGGTAAATTTTACCAGAGTGTGACACCACAAAATCCCAAAGGAGATCAGACGATCCAGATCGAAAGACGCAGTAGTTTACCCCAGTAACTTTGATAAATCGTCTGGGATTAGGGCTGGATATCTCATCGCTTTTACTTAGGATAACACACGATTTTAAAACGATGAAACTGATACGATTTGGCGAAGCTGGGCGAGAAGAGCCGGGGGTTTTATTAACAGATGGGCGGCGTATTGATGCGAGTGGCGAGTTCATGGAATATGACGAAGCCTTTTTCGCGATGGGTGGAATGGAGAGTTTAGCTGAATGGGTTGCGCAGGGATGCCCGGGAGGTGCGGAGATTGATCCTATGGTCCGGCTGGGTCCACCGATCGCTAGACCTTCGAAGATTGTTTGTGTGGGTCAAAATTACATGGAGCATGCGAAAGAGATGGGTGGTGAAATTCCCACTGAGCCGGTGCTTTTCATGAAAGCGAGTACTGCATGGAGCGGACCGTATGATGATGTTTTGATTCCGCGTGATGCGAAGAAGTTAGATTACGAAGTGGAGCTAGCAGTAGTCATAGGTAAAACTGCTCAGTATGTTTCCGAAAAAGAAGCGATGTCCTATGTTGCGGGTTACTCAGTGTTTTGTGACTACTCGGAACGTGCGTTTCAGAAAGATCACGGTGGTCAGTGGACCAAGGGTAAAAGCTGCGATAGTTTCGCGCCGATGGGGCCTGCATTGGTATCGGCGGATGAGATTCAGAAGCCACAAGAATTGAGGTTGTGGTGTCAGGTGAATGGTGAGATGCGCCAGAATAGTTGGACGAAAGATATGTTATTCGGCGTACAACATATCGTCAGTTACATCAGTCGTTTTATGACCCTTCTGCCTGGCGATGTGATTGCAACGGGAACGCCGAGCGGAGTGGCAATGGGCATGAATCCTCCACGTTATCTGCAAGCAGGTGATTTTGTGGAATGTGGGATTGAATATTTGGGAGAGTTGAAACAACGAGTTGTCGCACCGAGATCACGCAGATCACATTGAGAATACGTCTTTCCATTTTGTCGTGGCCTAGGCCGAGAGGCGGACCGCATTACGCGATCTGTCATTTCTGCGATACGGTATATGTGGCTGAACCAGTCTCTGAAGGATTGAGAGTGAGTTGTTTGTGCTGTGGCGCCACGCTTTATCAGAATCGGCCAGCCTCATTAGTCCGAGTCACGGCATTTTCTCTAACGGCTTTATTGCTGATGATTGTAGTGCACTCGGTACCGTTTATTACCATGGATGCTGGAAGTTTGAGGACGGTGCTGACTTTGCCTAAAGCCGCGCATGCGCTGATTCTAGAGGGGGCTCCGCTCGTGGGGTGGGGAGTAGCTCTGTTTACGATTATTGCACCCTTAATTTTAGCTGGAGGGCTGGTTTATGTTTGTGGTCCATTGCTCTTTGGTAGGATTGCGCCCGGAGCAATGTTCGTGGCTCGTTGGATTAGTATTACAGAACCGTGGAATATGATTGAGGTATTTCTGTTAGGAGTTTTGGTCAGTTTATTAAAGCTTGGTAAACTTGCGGAACTTCATTTTGGGATGGGTTTCTGGGCTTTTGGAGTTTTGATGTTTTGTATGGCTGCAGCTGTCGCGGCGATCGATAAAAAAGAACTATGGGATCGTTTGGAGGTGGCGAAAAATCATGAATGAAATTTCCAATCCTACACATCGCGGAGCTAGTCAGGGGCTCGCGAGTTGTCATATTTGCGAGAAAGTCTCGCCGATTACGGCTGGAGTATGTCCTCGTTGCGGTGGTCATTTGCACACGCGGAAAGCTGACAGTATCAATCGCACTATGGCGTTAATGATTGCGGCAGCGATCTTGTATGTGCCTGCGAATTTGTTGCCGATTCTGACGATACGTGAGTTGGGTATTGCCAGAGAAAAAACGATTATGAGTGGATTGATCGAGTTTTGGGAAATGGGTTCTTATCCGATTGCGATCGTGATTTTCTCGGCCTCGATATTGATTCCGTTACTCAAGATTTGCTCATTGTTGTGGTTGTGCGGGGCGGCGAAGGGTATGATTCCCTATTCTGCTAAAATGTTGGGCAAGGTTTATTGGGTCACGGAGTTGCTGGGACGGTGGTCGATGGTGGATATTTTTGTGGTGGCGATTCTTGTGGCGATGGTGCAGCTTGGTAACTACATGACGGTCACCCCAGGACCCGGGGCACTTGCGTTTGCGGGTGTCGTGATCCTGACGATGTTTGCCGCAATGAGTTTTGATCCCAGGTTGCTTTGGGATCAGCTTGAGCGCAAAACTTCACCAGATTTAAAAATTGCAGATTGTGAGTAGAAAACAGATTCAAGCCGAAAAGCCACTTACGCAAGCCGCCCAGCGATGGAGTATGGTTTGGGTTGTTCCTATTTTAGCGGTGTTGATTGGTGGTTGGTTGCTTTTCAAAAATCTCGGTTCGAGTGGGCAAGAGATTCGGATTCGGTTTGAAACGGCGGATGGGATTGCGGCTGGTAAGACGGAATTGAAGTGTCGCTCGGTGAGTGTGGGTAAGGTTTCAAGAATTGAGCTTTCAGATGATTTGAAGTCGGTCTTGGTTTACTGCGATTTAAATAAAGGCAGTGAACATTTGCTGAGAAATGGGACGCGATTTTGGGTTGTGAAACCGCGAGTCACGGCTGCGGACGTTTCTGGTTTGGAGACTTTGTTTACGGGTGCTTACATCGAGTTAGACCCGGGTAATGGAGATAAAGGCGGAGATAAATGGGATGGCCTCGAGACCCCACCTGCGACGAGTCGGACTATTCCAGGTCGGCGTTTGACACTTGCATCTGATGAGGCTCGCTCATTGATTATCGGTTCACCGGTGTATTACCGTGGATTTGAAGTAGGGAGGGTTGAGTCGCGCTATTTGGATTTAGAGAATAGAAGGATTCAGTATGAGGTATTTATCGAGGAAAAATATCAAAACTTGGTGACAAGAAATACGAGGTTCTGGAACACGAGCGGTGTTGATATTTCGGCGGGAGTTGATGGATTTAAAATCCGCACTCCGTCATTTCAGGCGATGGTTTCTGGAGGAGTTTCGTTTTCTGTTCCTGAAGGACTCGCTGCAGGTGAGTTAGTTGAGGATGGTGCGATATTTGATCTGCATCAGGATGCGGATTCTGCTGCTTCATCGACGTTCAATCCATCTTTGCAGTTGTTGCTTTTGTTTGATCAGAGTGTGAGAGGATTATCTAAAAACGCGCCGGTTGAATACCGCGGTATCACGATTGGTCGGGTGAGAAATATTTCCTTCGATTATGTTCCTGAGTTAGAGAATCAGAAAGTTCCGGTTTTGGTGGAAATTGATCCGAGTCTGCTGCGGGCGAGTCGGTTGGGCGATGTGAATCAAGTGGCGAATCAGTTGAAGGATGCTGTGCGCAAGGGTTTGCGAGCGACTTTGAAGACAGGTAGTTTACTGACAGGTGCGATGTATGTGGATTTTGATTATTATCCGGATGAGCTGACTGAGGAGTTAGTCTATCAGGGAGAATTACCAGTGGTGCCAACGATGAATTCTGGTTTTGCGCAGCTTGAAGTGAAGCTGGCTTCGATTTTGGAGAAGATCGATAAGTTGCCGTTAGAAAATGCGGTTGAACAGTTTTCGACGACGGCAGAGGAGTCAAGGGCGGTTTTGAAAGAGTTAAGTTTAGTGGCTAAAGCGGCACGTGAAACAATGGAGAATCCTGAGTTCAAGGAATTACCGGGAGATTTAAAAAATACCATTGAAGCGTTAGAGAAATCTATCGTCAGCCTCGGGCCAGATGGAGCGGTGCAGGGAGATTTATTGCGCACGCTGGATGAGTTTCGTGCTGCGATGAGATCGATGGAAGCCCTTTCCGATACGATCAAAGAGAAACCGAATTCGATTTTCTTCGGTAATGAATTTTCAAAAGATCCTCTTCCAAAATCTGTGGGACCACGTCGCTAATTTAGATCATGAAACGAATTTTCCTCATTACTATAGCCGCTGGGATGTTCGTGGGTTGTGGCACGGGTCATCCATCGTTTTACACGTTGAGTGCGGAAGGACCGAGTCCAACAGGTGGTGGAGTTGGGATTGGTGTGGGTCCGGTGATCTTGGCGGAGTATGTGGATCGTACAAACTTGGTGGTTAAGACCAGTGCGAACAAAATGGAAGTGGCGGAAAATCATCGTTGGGCGGGTGATTTAGATAACTCTATCTCACGGGTATTATCGATCAATTTAGGTCGCAAGTTAAACACGGGAAATATTCGCACCTATCCATGGGCGCGCGAAAGTGAAGTAGATTATCAAGTTGCAATGGATATTCGTGAATTTATCGCGGGAGATGATGGTTACGCGCATCTTGAAGCAAGCTGGAGGATTTACGCGCTGCCGAGCCGGAAAATGGTAACGTCGAAAACTTTTGTGGGAAAAGAGCCGATCCCTGAGGAAGATTTCGAAGCGATGGTTGCCGCGCAGTCAAAGCTGTTAGGCCGCTTGTCGGATGATATTGCCGGAGCCATTCGGAAAAACCAGTAGTATGGAATTTGAGCTGAATCCTCGTCTTGCGGCAGGTGGTTTTGAAATCGTGCGGCGACGTGGATGTCGGGTACTGTTGAAAAATGAGGCGAATTTTCCATGGTTCATTCTCGTGCCCGAGGTGGCAGAAGGGATTGAGGATCTGCACCAGCTCGATGAACAAAAGTTTCACAAAGTGACTTTATTGATTCGGGAGATGTCGGAATTCGTCTCTGCATATTTTAAGCCGGAAAAGCTTAATGTGGCCTGCATAGGAAATATGGTTCGGCAAATGCATATCCATGTGGTCGGGCGTTTGATCGACGATCCGGCATGGCCGGGGGTAGTTTGGGCGTTCGATGGAAAGCTCCGTTACGATGAGGCACGGGCGGAAGAAATCGTCGCTGCGGCGAGGGAATATTTCGCGAAACTCTAGGTTTCTCGCTCTGGTTGATTTTTTGGGTTGGTCATCGCGCTGAACGACTGTTTGCTGTGCTCGACGACATGAAGATTGGCATCGCACAAATCAACGCCGTGGTAGGGGATTTTCCCGGGAATGCAAAACGCATCCTCGCGGCTTATCGTGAGTGTTTGGAGAAGGGAGCGGATTTGGTGGTGACGCCGGAGATGAGTTTGGTCGGCTATCCTCCGCGCGATCTGGTTTTCAAAAGCCAGTTCGTTCCTAAATGTTTGCAAGCACTCGATTATCTCGCGGATGAAACCAAGGATGTTCCGCTTTTGGTGGGTTATGTCGATTTCCATACGGGTGAGATCGGCAAGCCGTTTCGGAATGCCGTGGCGTGGTTGGAAGCTGGAAAAATCAAAGAGCGGTTTTTCAAAACCCTGTTGCCGACCTATGATGTGTTTGATGAGCGGCGCTACTTTGAGCCGGGCGAAGTCTGCACGCCGTTTGAGTGGAAAGGAAAACGGATAGGCGTGACGATCTGTGAGGATATTTGGACGGAGGATTACCTGCAGCGACCGTATTACGATCGCGATCCGGTGGCGGAGTTGTGTGCAAAAGGAGTCGATGTGATTGTGAACCTCAGTGCGTCGCCGTTTCATCTCGGCAAGCCTGCGTGTCGCCGACAAATGCTTTCCGATGTAGCAATAGAAGCGCGAGTGCCGGTGGTTTATTGCAACTCGATGGGTGGTAATGATCAGTTAGTTTTTGATGGTCACTCGGTCTTGGTGGATGCAACGGGAGAAGTGACTGCGCAGTTTGCGGGCTTCACCGAGCAGTGCCGGGTCGTTGATGTTGAAGTGGGAGGACAGGTGGAATCGCTCGATACCACGGATGCTGAGCAGCTTTACTCCGCGTTGGTTTTGGGTTTGCGCGATTACGCGCAGAAATGCGGATTCACTTCAGTTTGCCTGGGCTTGAGTGGTGGAATTGATTCGGCTCTAACCGCTGTGATCGCGGCGGATGCGTTGAGTGCGGAAAATGTGCATGGCTTGACCATGCCGAGCCCGTATTCCTCCTCAGGTAGTGTAAGTGATTCATTTGACCTCGCGAAAAATCTTGGGATACGCTGTGATGAGATTTCGATTTCCGCTGCGTTTGAATCTGTGAAACAGACGATGGCTCCGTTGTTTGAAGGAAGGCGTGAGGATGTGACCGAGGAGAATATGCAGGCAAGGCTGCGTGGCTTGTTGCTGATGGCGTTGTCTAACAAAGACAACCATCTCTTACTCACCACAGGTAACAAGAGCGAGTTAGCGGTCGGTTATTGTACGATTTACGGAGATATGTGCGGTGGGCTGGCGGTGATTTCCGATTTGCCTAAGACCAAAGTCTTCGAGGTCGCTCGCTGGGTGAATCGCGATCAGGAGCGAATCCCATGGAATACTATCGAAAAGCCACCGAGTGCTGAGCTTCGTCCGGATCAGAAAGATCAGGACACCCTGCCGGAATACGATGTGTTGGACCAAATTTTAGAACTCTACATTGAGCAACATCTTGGTGCCGAAGAAATTATCGAGAGGGGATTTGAGGAAGCCATGGTGCGCTGGATTCAGCGACGCGTGGATCTTAATGAATGGAAACGCCAACAAGCCGCGCCGGGAATTCGCGTGACGTCGAAAGCTTTCGGTATCGGGAGAAGAATGCCGATTGCACAGCGATTTGTTTGAGGAAACTGTATAACAAATATATTCACTAAAAGCATATGAGCGAAGCAGATACAAAATTACAGGAAGCGATGGCCGAGTTTGGTTGTCAGACGGGGACATTGCATCGGGCTGAGGGGGATTGGTTGTATTTGGTGGCGCAGGTGGGAGTGCCGGAGTTTTTGATGGATAAGATTTCCACGATACCATTTGGAAAAGGGATTGCGGGAGTGGCGGCGTTGAGCAAGGAACCGGTGGAGCTTTGCAATCTTCAGCAGGATCTCGGTGGAGTTGCGAAAGAGGATGCGCGCAAGACGGGGGTGTCGGGTTCGCTGGCAGTGCCTATCTTGGATGAGTCGGGAAAAGTTCTCGGAACGCTCGGAGTGGGAAAAATCATTCCGTATGAATTCAGTGAAGTTGAGAAAGCTCGTCTAACAGAAATAGGGCAGGAGTTTGTGGCTTTTCTGACCGAGGATTGACGATTGACGAATGTTGGAAATTGAACTTTGAAATTTACTCATCCAAGTATTTCGCAAGATGCTCGCGTAGGGTAGTGCGAGCGCGGAAGAGCAGGCTTTTGACGGAAGGCACGGAGGTATTCAGGATGACGGCGATTTCCTCGTAGGGGACGTTTTCGTAGCGACGGAGAATGACAGCGAGGCGTTGGTTTTCTGGGAGTTTCTCAATCGCGGCATCGATGGCGGTGCGGAGTTCCGATTCGAGCAGGTTATTATCCGGCTCGTGATTGGCGTCTGCGGGAAATTGCAGGTGATGATCCTCTTCAAGCTTATCACTAGAGGTGGTTCTTTTCCGAGAGCGGCGGCGGGATTCGTTGTAAACGAGGTTGCGCGCGATCGTGTAGAGGTAGGTGGTGAATTTGTTATCCGGCTTGTAGCGCTTGGCGTGTTTCCAGATACGGATGAAAACCTGTTGGGCGATGTCCTCGGAGTCGCTCTCGTTGCCGAGCATTTTAGTGATCGTTCCGACGAGGGAATTTTGATGTCGCTCGACCAAGGCACGGAAGGCTGAGTGATCGCCGTCACCGATTTTCACCATCAACGCGTGGTCGATGGTGGTCTCTGGGTCGAACGGTATGGATGAATGGGTTAGCTCCATCGAATCACTGAAAGTTGTATTACCGCTGAGCAACATACTGGGATTGAACACCTCGGTGCTCGGTATGTTGCGGGTTGTGGTTAATTTCTTTTAGTTAGAGTTTGGATTTTGGAAAGGGTCTTTTTAGAGATCTCGGGGACGGCAGATGATTATTCCGGCGTGGTTGCTTTTGGCATTGAGGTAATCGCTGATGGGTCGGTCGATGATGGTCATGCGGCCTTTATCGCGTTCTGAGGTGGCGTGGGTGAAATAAGCGCGGCCATTGACTTTCACGATGAGCCCGACGTGGGAGGTGTAGGCGTCGTGATCGTGGGTGGTGATGGCGCAGATGTCACCGCTTTGTAGGTAGGCCTCGGCTGCGCGGGCTTTATCCTTGGGGATGTGGTAAACGGGGAGTTTTGAGACTCGGGCTTCGATTTTACCCATTGGCGCGATGAGCGAGGGATTGTTTTTCAAATATCGGTAATTTCTCCACTGCACGGTCATTTCATGGATTTCTCGATGGATACGCACGGACCCGGGGATTTGAGAGGTGATATTTCGGGCGAGACCGCGGCGTTGGTTGTCGTAAAACACTTCTTCTAAGTGATGCATGCGCGAGAGGTAATTTCCGGTGCAGACGCCGTTTCGATAACGCTCGATCTCTATCATCTGAAGCATGTCCTGAGGCCGATAAGGGCCGGATTTAGCCGCCAGCATGCGTGAGATGGCTAAGGAGTTTTCGTAAAAAGTCCAACAATCCATGGCGTTGAGATTAGCTACGGGGGATTCGATGTGGTTGTCCACCTCGAGGCTGTAGTTCACGTAAGGAGCGCCGGTGAGTTCCCGCGCGATGCGAACCGTGCGCTCCCCAATCGCGAGGCTGCGCCAGTTTTCGCGCTCGGCTTTGGCGACGATGGCTTGAAATTTCGACTCACCCTTGAAAACCACTGCTATAGGTAGGCGGGGTTCGCTAGATTTTCGTCCAACTGAGACATTATCGTTGCTGCTAGTTGAGTGAGAAATAGGCGGGTTCGTACAACCACCAAGTGCGATAGTGGTAAGGATTACCCCGATTTTTAGACGTTTCATTCCATCGTTATACAAAAGCATCGGGTGGCTGAAAGTTCCGAAATTGTAATTTTTTGATCGACGCATCCGACACGGAACGTATCGACTGCCTATATCGCGTTATTTATGTCAAAGAAACTTCTCCTCAGTTTATCGCTGATCCTAGTCAGTGCCCCCCATCTAGCCGCCCAGAGCGCTACTCCTAAAAAAGCTGAACGCATCGTTTTGATCGGAAACGGCCTCGGTGAAAGGATGCAAGATCACCCGTATTTTGAAGTTCTCTTGCATCAGCGTTTCCCAGAGCAGAATCTCTACATCCGGAACCTTTGCCGTCCGGGAGATACTCCGGGTTTCCGTCCGCATCCATCCCGCAAATCGCAATGGGCGTTTCCTGGAGCGGAAAAGTTTCATCCCCAACATCAAACTCATGCAGGTCAAGGATTCCATCCGACGCCCGATGAATGGTTGGTTGATCTCAAGCCAGATGTACTGGTTGCGTTTTTTGGATACAACGAATCGTTCGATGGTCCTGATGGATTGAAGAATTTCCAAGGCGAGTTGGACGGGTTCGTGAAACACACTCTTGCGCAGAAATATAATGGGGTTACCGCGCCGCGCTTAGTGTTGGTTTCTCCGATTGCCTACGAGGATCTATCAGCTAAGCGTGATTTACCGAATGGTAAGGCCGAGAATGTGAATCTTGAGCTCTATACCAAAGCAATGGCTGAGATCGCAGCAGCTAACAAAGTGGATTTCATTGATGCGTATACTCCGACCAAAACGCTCTACCCGTCGCTTAAAACTCCCTATACTCGCAATGGATTTTTGCCGAACGATGAGGGTTATCGCCATTTTGGAGGACTGCTCGCTGAGGGACTTTATGGAAAGGCTAAATCCGCACCAAATACCGCAAGCAAAGAGTTGATAGCGGCCGTAACGGACAAGTGCTGGTTTTGGTTTAACGAATACCGCATGCTCAACGGAGTCCACGTTGACGGACGTCGCTTCAAACCTTTCGGCCCGGATAACTATCCGGATGAGCAGAAGAAAAACCGTGAGATGACGGAGATCCGCGATCAAGTGGTCTGGGCAGCGGCACAGGGTAAAACCTTCGATGTCGCGGCGGCTGATAAAAACACGCATCCGCTTCCTGAAGTCAAAACCAACTACAAAGCAAGTGTGGTGCCTGAATACAAAAAAGGCGAAGAGGTTTTGAATGACTTGATCACCCCAGAGGGCTACAAGGTTGAGCTGTTTGCCTCGGAAAAAGAATTTCCCAATCTCGCCAACCCGATGCAGATTTCCTTCGATAACAAGGGTCGGATGTGGGTGGCCGTCATGCCAAGTTATCCGCATTACCGTCCGGGCGATGCCAAGCCAAATGATAAGTTGTTGATCTATGAAGACACCAACAAGGACGGCAAAGCCGACAAGGAAATCGTTTTCGCGGACGGCTTGAATCTGCCGATTGGTTTCGAGTTCGCACCCGGTGGTGTTTACGTTGCTGAAGAACCGCATTTGGTGTTCATGGCGGATAAGGATGGCGATGATAAAGCCGACTCGAAAGAGATCGTCCTAACAGGTTTTGACTCACACGACACCCACCATGCAGTCAGTGCCTTCACTGCGGATCCATCCGGCGGAATCATGATGTGCGAGGGTATTTTCCTCCACTCCAATGTGGAAACTCCTTACGGCCCGGTGCGTGGCGTTGATGGGGGCTTCTATCGTTTTTCTCCTCAGAAAACCAAGTTGGAGCGGACATCCCAGCTTTCGATTCCAAATCCATGGGGGTTTGTATTTGATGAATGGGGTCAGGACTTTTTCATTCATACTTCCGGCCCGCCATGGAACTGGAACCTTCCGGTTTCCTTGAGACCCGCACATGGTGAGAAAGCACCTGCAACTGTCAATTTGATCCCGCAAGGTCAAGCAGTTCGCCCAACCTCTGGTTTGGAAATTATTTCATCACGCCATTTTCCAGATGAAGTCCAGGGAGATTTCCTGATCGGAAACTGCATTGGATTTTTGGGACTGAAACAGCACTCGATCCAAGATGATGGCACAGGCTACAAAACCGCTTTCAGACAGGAATTATTGAAATCCAATTATGGCAATTTCCGCCCGGCGGATTCTGAATTCGCGCCAGATGGCTCGTTATATGTGATCGATTGGCAGAGCATTTTGATCGGCCATATGCAGCACAACGCGCGTGATCCGCTTCGCGACCATGTGCATGGCCGTGTCTATCGGATCACTTATCCTTCACGTCCTTTGGTGAAACCGGCTCTTGTCGATGGTGCGCCAGTCGCTACACTGTTAGAGAACCTGAAACTTCCGGAATCCCGCAGCCGCTATCGCAGTCGCCGCGAACTTAGAGCTCACAAGGCGGAAGAAGTTTTGCCAGCAGTTTCCAAATGGGTGGCTTCGCTCGATAAAAAAGATGCCCGCTACAATCATCACTTGCTCGAAGCACTTTGGACAACATGGGGAGTAAACCAAGTCGATACCGCCTTGTTGAAAAAACTCCTCGCAAGTGAAGATTTCCGCGTCCGCTCCGCTGCGGTGCGGGTGCTTCGTTACAACTTCGATCTTTTTCCAGATGCTCTCGATCTGTTGAAAAAAGCAGCTGCCGATGAGCACGGTCGTGTCCGTCTCGAAGCCGTCATCGCCGCAACTTGGTATAATAAGCCGGAAGCACTTGAAGTGGTGACCATTGCTAAATCGAAAGGCATGGATGTCTGGACCGATAAAGTCTTTCCAGCAGCCGAGGGGCGTTTGAAAGGCAAAGCCGTGAAAGAGCAAATCGAAAACCCAGCTCCAAAAGCACCAGAGCATCTTTCTGAGCCAGAGAAAAAATCCTTCCTTGCCGGACATGAGGTTTATTTCCGCGATGCTCATTGCGCAACTTGTCATCAACCCGATGGTAAAGGTTTAGACCCAGCGTTCCCGCCGTTAACCGACAGCATTTTCGTTCACGGAGATCCAGAGAGGCTGATCAAGCTGACCCTCCACGGTTTGATGGGTCCGATGGAAGTCAACGGCAAAAAATACAATGGCCAAGTTCCAATGACTCCCTTTGGTGGTATATTGAGCGATCAAGAAATCGCCAATGTTCTAACCTACGTCCGCAACAGCTATGGCAACAAAGCTGCCTCTATCACTCCTGAGCAGGTAAAAAAAGTGAGAGACGCAACCAAGGGCCAACAAGGTTTCTTCCAAGTTGAACAGTTGCTGAAAGAGCATCCGCTAGAGAAGTGATCGAAAAATTCAAAGAGGGATCAATTTCCGGGTTGCCAAGGGGTCGAAAGCTCATGT
>JANMGO010000038.1:0-98330 GCA_031374665.1 Akkermansiaceae bacterium
GGTGTGATCGGACTGGGTAGCGGAGACTTCACTCGCAGCCTTGCTGCGGCAGGCACGGTCACAGGAGTGAACTTCACTGGTGCAGGCGGCTGGGCGGCTTATGGTGCCGATCGTTTAGTGAATCTGGGTGGTGCCTCCGCACCAATCACCTGGGCCACAGCCAATACCGGCTTCAATGGGCAAACCCTGATCCTCGGTGCCGCATCGGCCAGCCACAAGGTGACTCTGCAGCACAATCTCGATCTAACTACTGCCGCTCGGACTGTCCAAGTGGATAACGGCTCGGCCACGGTGGATGCGGAACTGAGCGGAGTGATCACCAGCGGTGCCGGCGGTGGCTTGACCAAGACCGGAGCTGGAACACTTTTGCTTTCAAATACGAATACCTACACCGGTGTCACCACTGTCAGTGCTGGCATTCTGCGAGTCAGCACCCTCGCCAACGCCAGCTCGAACAGCAATCTCGGGGCCTTTGCAGCTGCCGGAGCGGGTGGTATTTCCCTCAACGGCGGCACGCTCCAATACACGGGTGCAAGCGGTGTCTCAGTGGACCGTGGCTTCACTTTGGCCGCCGCCAGCACGATTGACGTGAATCCCGCTAGCACCAGCTTGACTCTTGGCGCATCGTCTCTTGGTGCATTTACACTCAACGTCACAGCCGGCAGCGGCAGCAGCCTCAGCCTCGGTGCACTCACCCTGACGGGCGCGGCAACCCTGAACCCAACCACAGCGAATCTTACCGTCGCCTCGGTCACTGGGACGAATACAAACCTGACGCTCGGTGGCACCTCCACTGGCAACTCGGTTACGAATGCGATCGCCACCGGCACCGGCACCCTCACCAAGTCCAACATCGGCACCTGGGTGCTCAGCGGGGATAGCAACTCCTTTACTGGAACCACCGCACTCAGCGGGGGAGGCAAGCTGGTTCTCGATTACACCAGCGATACGACCAAGCTCGCCAACGGTGCTGCGCTAACTCTTGGAGGCGGAGAAATTACGCTCCGTGGCGGCAGTCACCTCGAAACGGTTGGCTCGCTGACCATCGGCAACGGTGCTCACACTTCCGTCACCCGCGATGGAGGCACGGCCAAGCTTGCCTTTGGCGTGATGACGAGAGGGCAAAGTGCCGGCGGGACCATGTCGCTCGCCGAAGACAGTCTTGCCACCACAACAACTCCTGTTTTTAGAGGCATCCTGGGAGGTAGTATCACCGTAGGGTCGAACTGGGCGAAAGTGGACGGCTCTAACAATATTATTGCTCTGGTGTCCGGAGATTACACAGCATTGCCCATCACCGCTACGGACGGAGTTTCAAATTATAATATATCGGGCTCGCAGACTCATACTGGAACTGCGTCAATGAATACCCTGCGCATTGAAGGAACTGGCATTACCGACCAAACACTGGATTTGGGTACGAACGCCTTGAATGTATCAACAGTGACAGGCGCCGGCACCCTCACTAACTCCGGTGGCATTCTCTATGCCGGTGGTGGAACTAACAACTACACAATCACGAGTAGTGGAGCTGTGGGAGGCCAGAACGGCAACCAGGAACTGATCATCCATACCTACACTGGTACCTTGACTCTGGATATGGTTGTCGCAACGGGCTCTTCCGGTTCTGGCCTGACCAAAGCTGGCGTGGGAAAATTGATTCTCACCAAAGCTGGCACATACACCGGTGCCACATTCGTCAACCAAGGTGTTCTGCAACTTAGGAATAATGCGGCAGCCGGCACGACCGGTGCCATCACCGTCCAGAACGGTGCCGCTCTCGAACTCGCAAATACCGTTGCTATTGGAGCCAAGGCTCTGACCCTCACCGGCACTGGTATTTCCGATGCTGGCGCCCTGCGCAACGTCGCCAGCAACACCAGCAGCTATGCTGGAGCGATCACCATTGGCGCCGGCGGCGCTCGCATCAACTCGGATGCCAGCGGCGCGCTGACCCTCACCGGTGGCGTCGTCACTTCCGCCTTCAACGACGTTACCTTCGGTGGAGCAGGTAATACAACCGTCTCGACCACAGCGATCAGCGGAGCGGGTGGCCTTGTCAAGGATGGTAACGGCAGCCTCACTCTCAGCATTACCAACACCTATACCGGAGCAACCAACGTAAACGCTGGCACACTCGTCGTGAACGGTAACATCTCTACCAGTATTCTCACAACCGTCAGTGGCACAGGCACGATAGGCGGTTCAGGAACCGTCGGCGCACTGACGATTGCTGCAGGCGGTAACCACAACCCTGGCAACAGCCCGGGCATCATGAACACCGGCAACTACACCATGGCGGGGACTTTGAATATCGAAGCCATCGGCAACACTGCTGGCGTTACAGGCTACGACCAAGTGAATGTCACCGGTAATATGAACCTCAGCGGCAACCTCGTCACAGACTTCACTGCAGGCACCTACGCCAACGGAAACTTGCTCTTCATCCTTCTCAACGACGGAAGTGACGCCATCACCGGCACCTTCAACGGTTTGGCGCAAGGCGCTGTTGTGACCAACTACGGCGGCTACGACTGGCAGATCAGTTACGTGGCGAATGCGGGAACCACCAGCTTCACCGGCGGCAATGACGTCGCGCTGATGGCAGTTGTGCCTATCCCCGAGCCTAGCACCGCGCTCCTTGGTGGACTCAGTGTCCTCCTCCTTTTCCGCCGCCGCAGATAGCCCGGCGGATCTGGCTGGTCCGCCGACTTCTCACCTGAGCATAAACTTATAACTTAAAACGAAAATGATACGCGCTTTGGGTTTCGCTGCCTCAAACACAACGCCTTTTTACCGCCATGCGGCGGATCCGTGGGCTTGCCTGGCGGTCCCCACTGCCCGTTTTAAGCTCAAAAACCGATATTCTTCTTCCGCCTCAAATCATCCAATCCATGACACAGATTCTTCCCGCGCTCATTTGCCTCGGCCTTGCCGCGACGTTCGCCTCGGCCCAAACCTCCTTCTACGCCCAGCCCCCGTTGTTTTCCTACAGCCCGGATGAGACGAAGTCGTTGACCCCCATCAAGTACCTCGGCGCGGTCGGCATGGGCATTGATCTGATCCAGCCAGCTTTCCGGATGCAAATCAACCTCATCGAGGAGGGCTCGCCTGCCGCCGCCACCGGCAAGCTCAAAGTCGGACAGATGATCGAATCGATCAATGGCCAAAAGCTTAAAGACATCGACCCGCGCATGCAGCTCGGCCAGATCATTGAGAAAGCCGAAGCCACAGATGGCATCGTCCAGTTCGCCATTGAAGGTGAGACCGCGCCGGTCATCGTGAAAATCGCAGTCCTCGGTGCCTACAGCCCGACCTGGCCGCTGAACTGCAAGAAGTCGGACAAGATCGTCCGAGGCCTCGCCGAGTATCTCAAAAAACCCGGAACCGACAAAGGCTTCGCCGACATCGGCATGCTTTTCCTTCTTTCTACCGGCGAGGAGCAGGACCTCGAAACCGTGAAAAACTGGGCGCGCGAAGTCAAACCCGTGGGCATCACCTGGACCTTCGGCTATGGCGGCATCGGTCTTTGCGAATACTACCTCCGCACCGGCGACAAGGAAGCTTTAGACAATGTCCAGGCGTGGGCGGATAAAATCGTCGCCACCCAGTACCTCGACGCTTGGGCGCCGCGCATGGGACCACCCGGGATCACCTACGGCAACGGCCACCTCAATGCCTCCTCCACCCACATGCTCACCGTGCTGCTTCTCGCCAAGGAGTGCGGCGCGGAAATCCCCGACCGCGCCCTGCTCGGCGCACTCCGCCATTTCTATCGCCTCGCCGGCCACGGCAACAATCCCTACGGCGACGGCGTTCCCGAGGACGGCTTCGTCGATAATGGCAAAAACGGCCTGCTCGCCTTCGCCATGGCCGCCGCAGCCACGCTCACGCCCGATGGCGAAAACTCGCTCTACGCCAAAGCCCGCGATGTGATGGCCATGACCAGCTTCTACAACACGCCCTTCATGCTCCGCGGTCACACTGGCGGCGGCATCGGCGAGATCTGGCGCAGCTCCGCCATGGGCTTGCTCGATGGCAAGCGCCCCCACCACTACCGCGAGTTCATGGATCAACGGAAATGGCACTACGACATGTCCCGCCGCTTCGATGGTTCGTTAGCAATCCTCGATGGCGAAGGCTACGATCATGTAAAATGGGGCACGCCCTATGCCCTCACTTACACCGTGCCGCGCAAAACCCTCCGCATCACCGGCGCGCCGCCCAGCAAGTTCTCGAAACCCTATCAACTCCCAAAACTCATCTGGGGCACCGAGGCCGACGCGGAATTTCTCTCGCTCGATCCCGTCACGGATCCCTCAGGCCAGACGCCCGATCATTCGAAGGAAACGATTGCCGCGGATGCCTCCATGGCACTCATCCGCCAACTCCCGAAATGGACCGAAAAGGAGATCCGCTACTACCTCCACCATCAGGATCACAACGTCCGCCACATCGCCGCCGGCCGCCTGATGGAACTTCCTAACAAGGATAAACTCGCCGTCGAACTCCTCCATCACCCGTCCGCCCGCATCCGCCGCGCCATCTTCGCGGAATACGCCAACGTCAAGAAAGCCCTGCCCGTCACCCGCGAAGTGTTCGACCTCGCGATCCAAGCACTTGCCGACCCCAAGGAATCCCTCTGGGTCCGCGAGGGAGCTATGGGCACCATCGCCCGCGGCAAAACCGAATGGCTCAGCCCCCAAGTCGACCTCATCCTGTCCTATCTCAAAAACGAAGATTCGTGGCTCCAGCGCGGCGCCTTGTTCGCGCTCACTCCGCTCATCGCGGAACCGGGCACCTATCAAAAAGTCCTCCCCGCCGTCGGCGAAGTTCTCCGCACCAACCAACGCGCGTCGATCACCGTCGGCCTCATGCCCGCCATGAGAGCAAACCTCAGCGCCGCCAGCCCGGCCGTGCAACAACTTGCCGTCGCCATCCTCAAGGAAAGCTACCTCGGCTATGCCGGCGTGGACACCGCTCCCGGCGGCTTCAATATTGCCAGCGTGAAAGCCGGTCACCTCACCGCCCTGGCGGCATCTCTCAAGGACGTTCCCGGCGGCATCGACGTGCTCTATCAGATATCCCGCGAGAAATTCCCGGACCAGACCCTGCCTTACCGGGAAATGATCCTCACCGCCGACCCCGCCAGCATGGGAGCGGAACTCAGGAAGGTCATCCCGCCTCTCGTCATGGACGAACTCATTCCCGAATACGTCGGTAAAAACTGGGCCAGACTCCAGGACGCCATCGCTAACAAAACACAAGCTTTCACCGCCGGTGCTCCGGGCGATGCCATCCAGGATCTCGTTGCCCTCTATGCACGTGCCGGCGATTCCGAATACAACTGGAAGATGTTCGACGATCTCCGCAACGCCGAGTGGAACTACCACAGCTTCGATCCCATCGCCGCCGAACAGGTGCCCTTCGACCAGCTCATCACCCGCTACCGCAAAGTCACCCTGCCTAAGGGCATGGAAAATTGGTTTGCCCCGGAATTCGATCCCGTCAAAGCTGGTTGGAAACGCGGCAAGAGCCCCTTCGGTCATCTCGCCGGAAAACTCCCCGACAAGCAGATCATGAAATGCGATGCGAATGCCTGTGTCGGCCCGTCCTGCTGGGGAGCCACTCCCATCAACACGTTATGGGAAAAGGAAGTTCTGCTTCTCCACGGCACCTTCAAGGTTCCGGCGCTCCAATCCGGCCACCGCTACCGCATCCGGGTCAACGATGGCAACCACGTCGGCAGCGGCGGGGGACACATCATCTACATCAACGGCAAACCCCTCGCCGAAATGGACGTGTGCTACGGCCGCGGCTCCGGCGACATACCCAAGGGATCCTTCATCACCGCCGATTTCCTCAAGGATTTCCAGGGCCAAGATGTCCACATCGCCCTCAAGACCTTCCTGCGTTACAACGACAAATACGCCAGCAAGCCCACCAGCAAGATCTCCCAGGGCAAGATAAGCATCCACCTTGAGGAGCAAAAACTCCCGCCGATGGGCGACGACCTCCGCCGTAAATCTGCTGCGATCATCCCGATGATCAGCTCGCAATGGCAGGCACTCTTCGACCCGGAAAGCAACGAACTGTCCGACGGCGAAGGAATGTTCCGCTGGGACGGTAAATTCACGCCCAACACCGCCATCACCGGTTCATGGAAACTCGTCGGCCAAGTCGCTGAAATCAGCGCCTTCGATCCCGCCAAAAAATCTCCAGCCATCAGACCTCTGCTCTCGGCTATCACATTCAACAACGATGGGACTACCACGGATTCCGCATGGCTCTGGTCCGGTGACACGCTCATGGACCTCACCCGTTTTCAAGTCATGAAGATGGCCACCAAGGAAATCGACGGCAAAAACCACCTCTTCATCGAGTCCGGTGGCTTCGGCCCGAAAAACCCGCTCGGCTGGAAACCTACCCTCCTCGTCTTTCAACCCCAATAACGAAGCGGGGGCTAAAAAATCTCTAACAAAAATTTCCACTCCTTTATGAAAACCCGAAAATTTCTCCGGCATCTCCAAGCATACGGGTCACCGTTGCATGCGGTCATTGTGGTGCTGACGGTAGTGCTCATTACGTCTTCCATGACATTTGCCGCGAAGCCAGCGCCACCCACGGGTTGGCATCTGGGGCCGTCGGGATTATTCGGCAAGCTCGGCAAGACAGACATCACGGTGACTTATGTCACTGAGGGTTCGCCTGCGGTTGGGAAAATTAATGTGGGGGACGTGATCGTGTCCGCCGCAGGAAAAAAATTCGAAGGGGACATTCGTAAGCAGTTTGCAGAAGCCATCAACACCGCCGAGGCTGCTGCCGATGGGTCATTGGTTCTTCAACTCAAGGACGGCAAAGATGTTAGTCTAACACTTCAAAAGCTGGGTGCCTACAGCGCTACCGCGCCGTATGATTGTAAAAAGTCCGATGCCATTATTGCGAATGCGGCCGAACACATCGTGAAGAGCAAGGATTACGGTCGATACGGATTTGGATTGATGGGTTTGATGGCAACCGGCGAAGCATCCCATCTCGAAGTGGTCAAATCCGCGATTCACGAACTGGATTGGGCCAAGCCGGATGTAGAGCTGACCTTGGGGCCTGCCGGTAGCGCTTGGGCTTATGGCTATCAGAACATCTTGTTGTGCGAATACTATTTGCGCACAAATGACGCCTACGTGTTGCCTGCGATAAAGAAGTTTACGGTGACGCTTGCCAAGGGACGGGATGCGGCAGGTCTATGGGGACATCGAATGGCGGATCCGGAGGCAAATCGCGGGCAGTTGCACGGCAGGTTGTATGGCTACGCGGTAATGAATTCATCCAGTTTACCTTGCTACATCTCATTGTTGTTAGCTCAAAAATGTGGCGTCAAAGATCCGGAGCTTACGGCGGCAATTGAGCAGGGCCATACGTTCTACGGCAGTTTTGTCGGCAAGGGAACCTTGCCCTATGGAGTGCATGATCCGAATTCTAAATCGTTCAACAACAATGGCATGAGTGGCATGGCGGCCGTCGCGCTCTCGCTTGCAGAGGACAAGCCAGGCGCGGCATTTTTCTCGCGGATGTCATTGGCATCCACCAACACCATGGAAACGGGTCATACCGGTCATTTTTTCAACCAGCTATGGACGGGTCCTGGTGCCGGACTTGCTGGGCCGAGTGCAACGAAGGTTTTTTTCAAAGAAACGATCTGGCTTCACACGCTCAATCGCAAATGGGACGGAGGTTTCACTTATGATAGTGGGGAAGGGTATTCGTATAGCGGATTCAACGATGCTGCATCTCATTTACTGAACTATTGCGTCCCCCGTCACCAACTCTACATCAATGGGAAAGGCGCGGATAAATCGATATTCCTGTCTGCGGAGGCCGCTCAAAAAACCGCAGGTCTTGCGACATTGGATGTCAAAAAGCTCAGCGATGATGAGTTGTTAGCCATGTTAGATCATGAGATGCCGAAAGTGCGGCAGGAGGCTGTATGGCAACTCCGCGGAAGGCCTCACAAATTCGTCAATGACGTGGTCAAAATGCTGACGCATGGCACCGACTTGCAGCGCAAGAGCGCCATCGAGTATTTCGGATACAAGTGCCCACCTGAGCAAGTCAGCTTGGCAACCGAAGCATTGGCTGCGCTCCTGAAAGACAGCAAGCAAGAGATGTCGATGAGGGCGGATATCGCAGGTGCGCTCGCTTGTTTGGGTGCGGGAGCTTATCCGTATTACCCAGATTTGTTGAAGTTTGTGTTAGAGAAAAAACCTGAGGATAGGCTCGGTGAAATTGATCTAAAATTGGGCCGCGCTTTGACGACTATGTGCGCTGATCCGTATGCCGCTGGATTGGTGAAGGACAAAGAGTTGTTTTACGCTGCGGCAAACAAGTTGATGGCCCACAAGCGGGCCTATGGCCGTTCGACGGGTGTCAAAATGATTTCAGCGGTGCCGCTGGAAGATTTTCATTGGGTGGCGGACAGCGTCAAGATCATCATGGACGATCAGGAGCTCACCTACACAAGCTACCACAATTTCGATCCCAAGATCGAATCGGTCGGCATTTACGCCCGTTTGAACATTCAAGGTGGTATTGAAGCCGCGTTGGCCGCATTCGATGTAGAGACGGGCAAAGGTGCATTCAAAATCCGGATGCTGATGAGTGTGCTTCCCGTCTATGGAGCAAACGCTAAATATATCCTCCCGCAAGTGAAGGAGATCAATCCCGGAAAATTCAAAGGCCAATGGGACAAGATCATCGCTGATATTGAAAAAGCAGATCCCGTAGCTGCAAAGAAGTTACTCACCTTCGAAGAAGCAAAAAACTTTGGTAAGGGGAAGTGACAGAGCCACCGACAAACGGCGTATCTCTGCATCACATAAAAATAATCCAGTCCTTATAAAAATCTCTGACACATTGAGCACATCCACTATAAAAACTTCTAACATCATGAAATTCCCCATCCTTTTCGGCATCGCTGCCATGACGTTTGTCACCTCGATCGAGGCCAAACCACTTAAAGTTTTCATCCTCGCCGGCCAGTCCAATATGGAGGGTCATGCAGAAAGCTATACTTTCCCCTACATTGCCAAGGATCCGAATACAGCTGACCTCTACAAGCAGATGGTGGATGCTGATGGCAAACCGGTGGTCTGCAAGGACGTTTGGATTTCCTACGCTTACGGCGATTTCGGCGGCAATCCAGTCGGCCGCAAGGCAGGCAATCTAACTGCGGGTTGGGGCAGCCAGCATCACAACATTTGCAAGATTGGGCCCGAGTTCACCTTTGGCATCACGATGCAAAAGCAATTGGGCGAGCCTATCCTTCTGATCAAGAACGCTTGGGGCGGCAAGAGCCTGCTGGTTGATTTCCGTCCACCCAGCGCCGGTGAACCGACCGATCCGAAGCATAAGGAAAACGCAGGCAAGGCTTACCGAGAAATGATGTCGCACGTGAAGGACGTGCTGGCGGATCCCAAAAAGGTCTATCCGGATTATGATCCGAAGGAGGGCTTTGAGATTGCAGGCTTCGTCTGGTTCCAAGGATTCAATGACCTCGTGGGTCCTTATCCCGGCGACCCGAACAAAAAGGGCTGCAAGGACTACACCGAGTATAGCCGTTTGTTGGCATGCCTCATCCGTGATTTGCGCAAAGAACTCAACACACCGAAGATGCCTTTCGTCACAGGTGTCATCGGCGTGGGCGGAGAAACGACAGGCGACGGCACCGAGTCCTTCCGCAATGCGATGGCAGCGCCGGGAGAGATGGATGAATTCAAGGGCACTGTGGCCAACGTTTACACCCACAAGTTCTGGCCTTACGACATCGACGCGGCAAAGCTTAAGCTGGCCGCAGCCACCGCCGAGTTGAGTAAACAAAACAACGTGCTCAAAATGCGTGCTAAGAAGGGCGAGGACGTCAAGGAGGAGAGCGCCAAACTTGGCGCCGAGATAGCAGAGGTCAGCGCTAAGGCACTCACCGAGGACGAGAAGCTTCTGATTAAAACCGGCGCCTCGAATCAAGGGTTCCACTACTACGGTTCCGGGAAGTTTTTCGCTCAAGCCGGCAAAGCCTTCGCGGAGGCTTTGTTAGATTTAAAGAAATAACTCGAGACTCATGAAATCCATATCCCATCCTATCATCTCACAATTCACTAACCAACATTGGCACTCCAGAGTCATTTTCGGAGCGCTCGCGTATGGCTTGATGAACTTTACTACTCTATCCGCCAAGGCTCCGGACTTGACCGCGGGTGAGCCCGCCCCCTTCGGTGATGTATGGTTCAACCTTGGCCCGACCGGTGTGCAGGCATGGGTGTATCGGGGTGAGGATAAAGATCCTAACAACGCCAAGCGCAAAATGCGGCCAACGGTGGAGACATCCGAATCCCGCCAGATTCTTATCCAAACCATCGAGAAGGGCTCTCCCGCTGATGGCATTCTCAATGTGGGTGACGTAATCCTCGGCGCCAATGGCACGGGCGTAAAACCCACGCTATTCTCTGCTGATGCTCGGATCGCATTTGGCCAAGCCATCGTTGATGCCGAGGCGTGCAATCCGGGATTATTAAAAATGATTGTTTGGAGAGCAGGTAAAACGAGTGAACTGACGATCACTTTACGGACGATGGGAGCATACAGTGCCACAGCTCCCTACAATTGTCCTAAATCCGCGAAAATTCTCGAGGAGAGCCTGGACTACATCATGACCCACGAGAGTGAGGGATTTGCCGGGATGTCGACCTTGGCGCTGTTAGCGGGAAATGATCCAAGCAATCCTAAGAACGAAGCTCGTCAGAAGAAAGCTCAAGAGTATGCCCACACTCAGATATTCAATCAAAACACGATCGATTTCATCAAGCTTGGCAATGTGGAAGCGGGTGCCAATGTCGCATGGAACCGCGGGTTACGGCTGATTGTCTTATCCGAGTATTATCTCAAAACGAAGGATCCACAAGTTCTGCCCACTTTAGAAGCTGTCGCGCTTTCCATCGCCCGCGGTCAGGGTGCCAACGGCGCAGTGGGCCATAAATTCAACATCAGTCTAAGGGATGGCGTTTACAACGAGCCATTCACGATTGGTTACACCATGAATGCCTCAACCTTGCCGACTGCGTTGGGTTTGGTGCTAGCTCGGAAATGTGGATTAAGCCTTCCCGAACTTGAGCCTGCCATCGAGCGTGTGGTGCGCACGCTTTCCGCGTCATCCGGCATGGGCACCTTTCACTACTATGTGGAAGGCGCGGCTCTGGAGAGCGCCAATGAGGACAATGGCAAAAGCGGCCTAGGCGCGCTTTGTTTCGCCATGCAGGATGATCGAACGCAAGAGACTCGGTTTTTCTCAAAGCTTTGTACAGGCGCGACAATCGACCGCGGCCACGGCCACATCATCAATTATTTCGGCTACATCTGGACGCCACTGGGCGCCAATATCGGAGGCGAACATGCTGCTGCCGCTTATTTCAATCAGATCAAGCCAGAGATGGATCTCTGCCGCCACTGGGATGGCGGCTTTGAGTATGAACGTTCTAACAATGCGAGCAAAGAGCCCACCATGGCCTGCAGTAACATGTGGATGTCAACCGCAGCTATCCTCACCTACGCGGCACCACTGAAACAAATCGAGATCACAGGTCGGACTTTTTCCAAAAGGCCCGAACTTGTTTTGAACCATAAAGAAGTTGCGGAAGCATTGTTGTCGGACCGTTATGACGCTAAGCAACGCACGACCAAAGAGCTAATCGATGATCTCAAATCAGACATCCCTAGGCTATCATCAAAATCTGCCATCGAACTCGCTGCTCGCCCCGAAGAATCGAGCAAACTAGCTCCTGATCTGATTGAATATTTAAGCCAATCCGAGCCAGCGGAAACGATGGGTATTTGCCGATTTCTCGGTGAAACAAAGGCCGTGGAGGGCATTCCTTCGCTGATTGGTCTGCTCTCACACAAGGATAAGACGATCCGATACCTGTCAGCGGAAGCTCTAACAAAATATCCCCCAGAAACGCTAACTGCGCACTTGAATACTCTCTTGAAGATTGTGGCTGCCAATGCGCGTCCAGCCTTTCCGCTGGATCGGGATGACCCCCAGCAGCTTGCCAACCTGATGCTCAACAAAGTGGTGATTGGCAATTGGGGAACCTCAGGGCTAATCAACTTGAATATCACTGATGTGGACAGAAATTTGCTCTATCCGGCATTGCGCGCATGGGCAACTCACCCTCATGCGGAGGCTCGAAATCGAGTAGCACTTGTTTTAAAGAAATTGACTCCTGCGGATGTCATCGCTCTTAGCGATACACTCATCGATTGCGCTGGCGAAACGAGCATCACGGGCGGGACGTCAGTGCCGGGTGACACAGCAATTGAATTACTTCTTCGCGAAGGACTGGCCGAAGGTGTGGCGCTAACCAAAACCCAAATGATTAACCTGAGGTTCAAAAGAATGGATAACACGCTTAAGCTGTTAGAAAAATATGGTGCTTCGGTCGCTACTGTTAAGCCAGATCCAAAAATCGCCGAATTCCTACAAGACATGCTGGTAGGGAGTTACAACGGCCAAGTTGGCGAACCATACAAAGAACAGATTGCACGGATCCAAAAATCATTGATTACCACAGCCAATCCGCCGGGCCTCAAGACTCTCAAAGAGTTGGTTTCCATCAATGCTTCCCCACCCGTCATCAAGTCACCAGCAAAACAAACCCAGCTAAAAGCAACCGTCACTGATCTTGCATCTGGGAAAACGACTTATACTTGGCGAAAAGTGCACGGCCCGGGTGAAGTGACTTACAGCGTCAATGGCAACAGCGAGAGCGGATCAACGACGGTGAACTTTGATGGAACTCCTGGGCGCTATCTCTTTGAAGTCATAGCGGGGGATTCCAGAAATTTAACTCAGGTCACTGGGACAGTGGCTGTGGAGTTGAGAGATGCCACTGGTGCATTACCACCCAACAAACCTCCAATCGTCAGCGCGCAATCGGTAATAGCCGCACAAGCAATTCCAACACCAGTGATTCTAACTGCTAAAGATCCTGAAGGTTATGCTCTAGTCTATGAGATCTCCTCTCCACCAGCTAATGGCAAACTTTCTGGCTCCGCTCCGAATTTGACATACTTGTCCGGATTACAATTCACAGGTTTAGATAGTTTCTCATACCGTGTGATGGATAGCGATGGCCAGTGGTCAGCTCCAACACCCGTAAATATTACGGTCAAAACGCGCGTCACTCCAGTGGGTTTAGCTGTGTATGAAACCTTCGACTATAAAGAGGGCATGCTGAGGGGTGCAACGGGCAGCTCGGAAATTGGCTTCGCTGGCCCTTGGGAAGCGCATAAGACAAACATAGTTATTCCTAACAGCCTTTCATATGGCGGCATGCCCACAAAAGGAAAGGCAATGAAAACAGGCAAAGGCGCGACGCGTCCCTTGGATCCTTTGGCATTGGCAGCAAATGGATTATTGAAAGACGACGCCGAACTATGGCTCTGCTTCCAGGTTCAATACCCTAATGATGGTGAGAGAAAAAGCCTAGATGTGGTGTTAGCTAACAACAGCCGTGATGAAATCACGGGCTTGATCAAAAATGACAGTGCCCAGTTAGGTCAGGGCGTTGGCGTGAATATCGGCATGGGAACTAAAGCGACTTTATATGAAAGTGTGGCACCTGCAGAAAATGAATTTGGCAATGGAAACGGTCTCAAACAAGGTGAGACTGGCATCATCGTCGCTAAGATGAAGTGGGGTGAAGATCTCGATATTGTGGAAGTCTATATTCCCCAAGCCGATATGACTTTGACCAAACCCATATCAACATTGCATACGAAAGTGGAACAATCCACCTTCGATACCATGATCATTGGTGGTTCGGTCTTACTCGATGAGATCCGCATGGGACCCACACTGGAAAGCGTATTGCTGGGCACTGTGCCAATGACCCAGAAATGAATACGATCGCGCGACTCGGACAAAGACAGCTCTCGTCCGAGCTCGGAAACCAGCATCCCAGAATGGGCACATCACCTTGGGATGGCGCCAGACGGGGTGCCCAGGTCATCCAATGCCGGTGCGAAACTTTATTCATTTCAGGATAGTAGTGCCGGAGCTTCGTAAGTTTTCCCTCTTGAAATGTGCGGCTGCTCGATTAGAAATGTAATTACAAAAGCAGTATATTCCATTTCAGTTCCCCCAGAACCAAGTATCAGATGAAGCAAAACAAAAAAACCCAAAACGGTTTCGCTCTGATCGCCACGATCTTATTGATGGTCCTTTTGGCGATCATTACAGTAGGCATGCTGAGCCTATCTGTCGTCACTCTTCGCACGGCTAATCAAGATTCTGCTCAAGCTAGCGCTCGCGCCAATGCCCGCATGGCTTTGATGATCGCGATTGGTGAGCTCCAAAAACAAATGGGGCCAGATCAACGGATTTCAGCAAATAGCGCTATCCTTGATGCGTCCACAGTGCAGCACTCGCACTGGCTTGGAGTTTGGAATTCATGGAAAGCTGGAGTGGGTGAATCCAGCCAACATAGCACGATTCAGGGTGTCACAGACAATATGGCTCCGTCCTACCTGCCGAACCGCTCGGACTACTTTCGCAAATGGCTCGTTTCTCTCAACGAGAATGAAATGGCTAATATCTCCTCTCCAAAAACTTTATCGCTAAGCGCATCGCACATGCCGGGCCCTAGTGAAGATGCCATTTTCCTCGTGGCCGATGGCTCACTTGGCGAGGGAGACGAAAAGAAACCAGACTATGTCGCCGCGCGCATTTTAGAGGTTAAGGATAAGGGCACCTCTGAAGTCATCGGCCGCTACAGCTGGTGGATCGGTGATGAAAGTCAGAAGGCACGCATCATGGATGATTCTTTCCTGCCCCCGCCTGCTCCCGCCACCGCTCCTACACTGACATCCGCAGATAAAATCTATCGCTCGCAAGCTCCCGCCTCCATGGGAACTAATACAATCAGCGGCCTAAAAGATGTCACCGTTGACTCCCAGTTCGCCGCACTCCCGTCCCTTGCGACACTCGATCTCGTCACCGGCGCCAAAGATCGCCCGGCACAGCAGAATTTTTACGATGCCACTCCTTTCTCTTTCAGCATTCTAACAGATGTTCGCGAAGGCGGAATGAAGCGGGATTTATCAACGATTCTCGAACAACCGATAAGCCGGACGAATTCGGGAAATGAATACATGCTCTATACATTTGATGACCCTCGCTGGCCAAACGACCGAAGCCACTCGCGTGTCCCCATCCAAGATCTCGCCGCATACTACCAGCTTTATAATGACATCAAACCCACTGAAACCGGCTATGATGTCAATGGTCGCGAAGGTGTCCGCTATACATCCACTCAGCTAGCCGGCGCCATCCAGGTGAATGTGCCGGATTTTGACGGTGGTGCGAAAGTCCGGCAGCGAAGCCTGCGAGAATACACCACGCTCTACAAGCAGCCGGTCGTTACGAAATTCCAGTATCTGTTAGCCCTAGGGGCTCAACCAATCACTCAATTGGATCGTGATAACATCACAGGCCAAAATAATGGCACAGTACCTGCGCCATCAGGCCCTGGTACCCAAGCCCTCGTACCTGTTCCAGACACAGATACCCATAGACTACGCATTGGCGTGATGCCCGTGGTGACCCTATGGAATCCAAGTAATATGCCGATGGTTATGGATCGAGCTCAGGTTTTTCGCGTGAGCAACGCCCCGCCGATCAAGCTTCAGTGGAGGAAATACCGTACTACTCCAAGCACCGCGGCTTGGCGCAATGGAAGTGGAACCTCCACTGCACCGACCCCCCCAAATACTTATGTATCTGCTTGGTTCAGTCCGGGTTTTTTACACAATGCAGGTATCCAGGCCTTTGGCTTTGGCGGAGGATTTGCTTTCGTCGAGATGGTTATCGCTGGCACCACAACTGTCCCAAAACCTGTAGTCTTCCAACCTGGCGAGGTGAAAACCTTCAGCCTTGTACCTACGTTTGGAGCTAAATTGAATGGGACTGGAAATGTCAACGGCATTATGGCAGAAAATGCTATCAGAGACACCGTAGAGGGTTACGATCCATATGGCTTTTTCATCGCGGGGCATTCTGCTCCCTATGGCGGCTCTGGCGCCTGTCCTGATATCTTCTTTTTTACAAATGGACCCCAGAAAGGAGCAACTTTGGTTTTCAATAAAGATGACAAATTTTCCCTGTTTGTTGACAAAGAAGCAGACGTTGGTGGTTGGGCAAGTGGGGAGAGGGTCAGCCCAGGCGGTTATGTTAGAGGGTCAGGCTTCGCCCTTACCATGGTTGACCCAGGATTCAGAGCCAATGTGAATGATTATTTATGGTGGCTCGATCACTACTCGATGCTCAGCCGTCATGGCGGTACTAATACAGCCGCAATTGCTTTCAATAATGGTCTCATTGCACCAGGTTTTCCCGGAGGAACGACGCCCATTGCATATGACGTTGCCACCAATGCCATCTCTGGCTCTCAAATCATCGGCGCGAGCGAGGACACCCCTCCCCAGGTCAGAGGTCTGATGGAATTTTCACTCAGCCTAGGCTGCGAGGCTGGCTCCCTCTCTGCGGGTGGTTATGGCGGTGGGCGCCGCATCGCCAGCCGCCCGTTTCTTCACTCTGGATTGGGTGCCCCCCCTTTTATCGACCAGTTTAATAAGGCGTCCCTTTACAACTACGGCTGGGATTGGCAACTGAGCAAAGTCAATGATATCGAAGACTCCATCATTCAAGCGGAACCAGTCACTGGCAATGGTTTCTTCGGTGGCGGATACACCATCGAAGCCGGAACCACACGAGTTGTGCAACAAGAAATCCCAGTTCTTCCGGCGATTTCCATTGCAGCACTCAGCCCCGCACGCCTCGGAGGATTCAGCCTCGGCAATTCCAACAACGTGGGTGACGATCCCTTGATGACTACGCTTTTTGTCAAAGGCTGGCGGGTAAATAGTCCCATAGGGAACGACTACCAGAAGACCACAGCGACTGGACATGGAGGGCTGGCACCAAACGTATTGCAATCGGTTGGAAATTCTTACGCGCACCCGAATATCCCTGCAAACTTGGCATTCACCACATGGACTCGCCGTTTTGATGGGGATGTAGGCGAGGGTGACAAAATTGTGCCTTTCGTGGACCATTCCTACCTTGCCAACAAAGCGCTGTGGGATGAGTTCTACTTTTCCTCCATTGCTCCCCAGCTCAGTGTTATTCCACTATATCGTAAAAACCCAAACATAGTAGTCTCAACCAAAACAGCCAAAGATGTAGCTTTTGACTTTTTCCAATTGAGCGGCACCTCACCTTCAACTCCATTGCCGAACCGACGCATTGTACCTTACAAGACGAATCTCGACCAAGCCAAACTGGACACGCTTTTCACAGAGGCAAGTGTCTATACCAATGGCTTAGCCGACAAGATCGCCGCTCGCCTGATGGTCGAAGGCGGATTTAATATCAATTGCACTTCCGTGAATGCATGGAAAATCTTCCTATCAAGCCTCAAGGGAAAACCCGTGGCATATCTTGATGGGGGCACTGTTCCAAAAGAAGTGACACCCGCCGGCACAACGATCAGTCCTGGCATCTTGCCGAATGGAGTGCCCGTGAAATCAGCCGACATCACCGACATTAATGAACCGAAAGAACAATGGACATCAGGCAGGGAACTCAGCGATGACGAAATCAACGAGCTTTCAATAGCCATGGTCAAGCAGGTCAAATTGCGCGGTCCTTTTCTTTCGATGTCGGAATTCGTCAACCGCAGGCTTGAAGGGAATACGGGGGCTGCCGCCGCAGAGCGTTCCGTGAAAGGCGCCCTGCAAGCGGCGCTGGATGACCCAACGGTATCGATCAATGCCAAATTCCGTACTCCTAGTCGGATTCTTGATGCGGAAGTTGATGGTACGACAGTGGATGGCGATCCCAGTTTGCCCGGAATGAATCCCATTCCCTTTGCATTCCCTGATGCGGCGAAAGGCCCGGTTGCCTACGGCAGCATGGCCTATGTCGACCAAGCGGATGTCTTACGCGGCTTCGCCGAACAACTCACCCCACGCGGCGATACTTTCGTCATCCGCACCTATGGTGATTCTCTCGATGCCTCGGGAAAAGTGGTGGCTCGCGCCTGGTGCGAAGCGGTGGTACAACGCGTGCCGGAATATGTGGACAGCTTGGATGAGTCGCATGTCAAATCCGCGAATCTAGCTTCTAACAGAAACAAAATCTTCGGCCGTAAAATTCAAATCATCAGTTTCCGCTGGATCAATCCTTCCGAGATTTGATAATCTCATCGATCCCGCTCAAATTACCGACCTATGAAATTTTTCATCATGCAAATAACACGCACGCTTTCTTTGATAGTATGTTTGATCATACCATTGATTGCAAATGCTCAAGGACAGCAGATATCCCTCCAGTTTGTCGCATTTCCCATAACAGCCGATCCGAAGCCGATCGAGCTGATTACTGGCGAGGGTAAAACCATCGAGGTTGAACTTCCGAGCAACAGCCTATCGAACGCTTATAAAGTACCAAAGCTCCAAAACTGGATATTGGGCAAGACCGTCAGTGGGAAAGATGAAAAGCCATCGTTCACAATCTATGGACAGATCAAGGCTGGATCCGCCGAAAATCAGCTTGTTATGGTGATACGGAAGGGTGATACGGATGAGGCTGGGTATGATCTCGTTTGCTTTGATAATAATCCGGGTGGTTTTTCGGGAGGAAAATATATTTTCCTCAACAGCTCCAAAGTCGATGTGGCGGGAGAAGTGGGAGATTTGAAATTCGCCCTAAAGCCCAACACGCACACGTTGCTTGCGCCTAAGCCATCAGAGGAGAAAGACGATCGTAAATATCTCTTCATCACTCTCTACTTTCGCAAGGGTGAGAATGCCAAACCGTTTTATACCAACACATGGAGGTTCAGTGATAAAGCCAGAACTATGGTTGTATTTTACCATGATCCTCACAATCAGCGTCTCCGCACTCATACGATACGTGATTATCCATCAGAATAAAAAATCTCAATCTCATTTCGAAAGAAATGCATATCTAACAATAACAACCAAAAAGTAATTAGCTCGATCCAACTTTAAATCCCAATAACCATGATACTCTCCCATCGTTTAATATTTGCCAGTGCATTGGCATCCGCCTTGTTTGTGAACACCGGAACCCTTTTGGCTGCGCCGAAGAAGGTCGAGGTGGTGCCGCTTTCACCTGAAGTTCAAAAGGCGCATGATGGATATGCGAGCATGCTTCAAGCGCTGCGCAGCGAGTTGGAGCCAAAGCTTCCGCAAATCGATGCGGCAAAGTATGCGAAGCTCACGGAGGCTTACGCGGCAAAAAAAGTTTCGAGCAGTGCATGTATGGAAGCAGCCAAGCCGGTTTTGGCTGATGTCGAAGGATTTTTAGCAAGTGATGCATTGGATGCAAAGCTGGTCAAAGCGGCAGTGTTGGCGGATGCGACACCACTTGGCTTGGCGGAATTTACCCAACAAGGTTCTGCACAGAAAAAGCTGATCGATAATCTGTTAGGTAGTCCGACCATGATGAAAGAGCTTCTGCTTGCTGGCGGTGCAAAGGCGGGTCGTTACGGCAAAGCCATACAGATTTACACAGAGATCTTAGAGCAACATCCACGCGCCAAAGAAGGGCAACTCAATCGGCTGGCGTTGGCTGTTGCCTTGGAGTTCGCAGCACCCGAGTTGTGCGGTTACAGCGAGATCGATCCGATCGCGCGCTATGCTTTTTTTGAAAAATCTTATATAGAAAAGGAACTGTTGCCGCAGTTTGATAAGCATTCCATCTGGCTTCTTAGGCACGTTGTCAATGACCCCCACCCCGAAGAAGATATGCTGTGGATGCGCGAGATGATCTGGAACTATCGTCCTGATCAAATCAATGCACCGGAAGAATACAACGCACATGTCGTGGGATTGATGTATTCCGAGTTTGGCCACAGAAGGTTTGAAGAAGGCGAGACGGGTCCTCCTTACACCAAGAATCAGCAATTCATGGACAGAGGATCGATATGCGGGGGCAAAGGAGGCTTCGGGCGCTGCTTGGGCCGCACTTTTGGAATTCCTGTCTGGGGTGCTCGTCTCAGGGCTCATACTGCTATGAGCTATTGGACGTCAAAGGGTTGGGAAACCATCCTCGGGGTTTCATTCGAAAACGGATATTGGGTTGTTGATCAGGCTGAGTCCATGCGTGGGCCATATTTCCTCGATATCGCCAAGTCGCGTAATTTTCCTGCGGAATACATCAAGGCATGTCGCGCCGATTGGGTCAGCAGCATCTTGGGTGAGGAAAAAGTGAAGGGGATGGAGCCAGACAAGGCTGCGGGAACCTGGAGCACTTTGGCGGTGAATAAAAGGCGCGCGATCGTAGCAACCTTTGATCCGCCACCAGCACCAGTGAAGCAGGATCCGACGGCGCCCAAGCCTGTGAACAATCAGGGTTATCCTGAGCGTTTGGCTAAAGTTGTGGTGCCGACTGAACTCAAAAAAATCAGCACTGACGACAAAGGCATCCATATTCCTGCAGTCGCTTGCACCAGTCCTACCGCCAACACGGCGAAGATTGTATTCATGTCGACTCGTGAAGGCGGAATGAATCTGCATTACAAGCGTTGGGAAATGCCCGAGCCTTTGGTTTATGAGGTAGAAGTGCCTGCTGCTGGTAATTACGCGTTGACTGCTGATGTTGTGACCGTGAACCGCGATCAATTTTTCTTAGTGACGCCTAACGACGCTAATGAGCCCGTTAGAATGGAAATGCCTTACACAGTTGGTAAATGGGGAGTAACTGCGCCGGTCACGATTTCTCTAACAAAGGGCGTGAACAAGCTAACCTTCAATCGCACCGTGATTCCGGATTTCATCAAAGAGGGATATAAATTTGCAGGACCTGAATATGGCGGCATCACCATCAAGGAGTTTGTCCTCAAACCTGTGAAGTAATCGGCTTCTCAGTTAAAGAACACTAATCCATTCATTCCAAGAAAACCATCCGCTCATCCTTGTTTTTGCTGGCCTTCGCCGGCAAAAGCATTGCCGATGCCTTGGTGTTCTTTGCGGCTTTGAGTCTATTGCACTCCGTCCAAACCTATTGGCTTCGCCTGAAATGGAGCCTCGCTAAGCTCGGAGGGTTTTGCGCTGAACGAAATTCTTGCAGCTCGAATTATGAAATTTTCTGAGGTTGTCGAGGGCGTGGGTTTTCGGAAGGATGTGGGCAGATGTTACCAAAAATTTTCACGAATGTGCCTGGGGAGAAGTCGTTGGCTTTGGGGCGGCGGTTGGGTGAGGTGGAGTGTCGGAACACGACGTTTCTTGGGGATGACTGGCCGATTTTTTGGGAACGTGCGGAGGGGGTGAATGTTTGGGATGCGGATGGGAATCGGTTTTTGGATATGACGAGTGGGTTCGGGGTGGCGGGGTTGGGCTATGGGTTTACGGCTGAGGCGTTGCGGCGGCAGAGCGATGTGTTGCTGCATGCGATGGGCGATGTGCATCCGGCTCGGGTGAAAGTGGAGTTGTGTGAGGCGCTTTCGGAGATCACTTATGAAAAGTGGGAGGGGAAGAAGGGGAAATGTCTGTTTGGAAATTCCGGGTTTGAAGCGGTGGAGGCGGCGTTGAAGACCGCGGTGTTGAAGACGGGGCGGGCTGGAATTTTATCGTTTGAGGGAGGCTATCATGGTCTGGGTTACGGGGCGTTGTTAGGTCAGGGGATAGGCTGGTTCCGAGAGCCGTTTGAGGGACAGATCGCCAAGGTGACTGAGCGGTTGAGATTTCCGAGAGAGGGTGAGGGTTTGGAATCATTTCGTGAGGAGTTGGGAAAAGTGGATGGGAGTAAGATCGGGGCGGTGCTAGTGGAGCCGATACAAGGTCGGGGTGGGATTGTTGTTCCTCCGGAGGGATTTCTCGCGGAGCTCAGGGCGTGGTGTGATGAGGTAGGGGCGGTATTGATTTTCGATGAGATTTACACGGGGTTTTGGCGGACGGGTAAAATGTTTGCGTGTGAGTGGGAGGGTGTGATGCCGGATTTGATTTGTTTGGGGAAGGCCTTGAGCGGGGGATTTCCGATATCGGTTTGCGTGGGGCGGGCGGAGGTGATGGATGCGTGGCCGGAAAGCGGTGGCGAGGCGTTGCATACCAGCACGTTTTTGGGGAACCCAATGGGTTGTGCGATGGCGCTTGAGGCGATCCGTCGGTATCGCTCGCCGGAGATGGAGAGTTTAGTGCGAGATGCCGCGGAGAAATTGGATAGCGAACTTCGGAAACTGGAGAGTTTGGATATGGTGAAGGAAGTCAGGGGCAGAGGGCTAATGATGGGAGTGGAGATGGACAGCGGCGAGCGGGTGTTGGATTTGACCAAAGCGATGTTAAGAGCGGGTGTAATCGTTCTGCCCGATGGGCCAAAAGGCGATGTGCTGGCTTTGACTCCACCGCTGGGAATTTCTGGAGAGGAGATTTGTTTTTCCTTGGATACGATCAAGGCGGCATTGCTCGATTTTTGAAGAATGTTTGGTGTCGTCCCTTGCTCTCGTCGAAAGTATCGTTTAGCACATACGAAACCTTTTTTCCTCAAACCTCTTTGTTACTGTTTAACCCGACATCACTCACTCTTTGGATCGGCATTCTTGTGCTGATCGGGGTTGCTTATTTGTGCATCCTTTCTTGGAAGCGCAGCCCGCATCGCGGTCGCACGGCTGTATTGGAAAGCCTGCGGTTTTTCATCACGCTATTGGTGGTGATGTTGTTGTGGCAACCCGAGTGGCGGACTGTGGTGAACCCGACCAGCAAGCCGAAGATCGCAATATTGTGGGACGATTCTCGCTCGATGACGACTTTGGATGCGGTGTTGCCGACGGCGCTCGCTGAGGAAGGAAAAGCCGGGGTGATTGTTTCTCGTGCGGATTGGGTGAAAAAAGTTTTGGACTCTGCGATGTGGGAGCCGCTGCGTGTGGGCGGTGCGAATGATCTCACTACCCAATCATTCGCGACGCCGGGCAAAGAAGGGCTCTCTGGCACGGATATCAATTCTCCGCTTACGAATCTTTTAGAAAACGAAAACAACCTCCGTGCGGTGGTGATGTTGAGCGATGGCGATTTCAACATGGGATCGCCTCCAGTGGCTGCGGCGCAGAAATACCGGATTCGTGGCGTGCCGATTTTCACGATTCCTGTCGGCAGCGATAAACGCCTTCCGGATTTGGATTTGCTGACTGTGACGGCACCTACCTACGGGATTGTTGGTGAAAACGTGCAGATCCCTTTCACGATTCGTTCATCGCTGGACAGACAAGTTCGGACGATAGTTCGGTTGCGCGATGAGTCTGGACGGGAGCGGACGAAGAACATCATCCTCGCGCCAAATGTTGAGACCTATGATTCGATTTTGTGGAAATTAGAAAAAGAAGGCACAACCAAGCTGACCTTGTCTATCCCAGTTGAGGACGGCGAGCTCATCGCATCTAACAACACGCATGACTTCACCATTTCCGGAAAGCCTGAGCGGATCCGAGTTCTCGTCATCGAGACTTTGCCGCGTTGGGAATACCGATTTTTGAGAAACGCCCTTTCACGTGATCCGGGTGTGGAGCTTTCGTGTTTGCTGTTGCGTCCGGAGCTGGGTGCGGGCGGCGGTGCGGATTACATCGATAAATTTCCGGCGACTTTGGATGAGTTGTCTAAGTTCGATGTCGTGGTATTGGGCGATGTCGGGATAGGCGAAAATCAACTAACTGAAGAACAGGCGAAACAGATTCGTGGCTTGGTAGAGAATCAGGCATCCGGCGTGGTATTTTTGCCAGGGCAGCAGGGTAACCAAATGACTTTAGTAAATTCCGCGTTGTCGGATTTGTTGCCGGTGACATTGGATGAAAAAAATCCCAAAGGATTATCTGAAACGGTGGCAACGCCGTTGAATCTAACATCAGAGGGTCGTGCCTCATTGCTGACGATGTTAGGCGAATCCGAAGAAGAGAATCCTGAAATCTGGCGTCGTCTTCCCGGATTTTACTGGCATGCGCCGGTGCTCCGCGCGAAGGCGGGCACGGAAGTTTTGGCAGTGCATGCGAACCGACGCGGTGCTTACGGGCCGATACCGCTGATGGTTACTAAAGCGGCGGGCAGCGGAAAAGTTTTGTTCATGGGCATCGATTCCGCGTGGCGTTGGCGGCGTGGAGTGGAGGATTTGTATCACTACCGTTTCTGGGGCCAAGTGGCGCGCTGGATGAGTTATCAGCGAAACATGGCGGCGGGTCAGCGTGTGAGAATGTTCTTCACGCCAGAACGTCCGCAGCCGGGTGCGACCGTGACTTTAAACGCGAATGGGTTTGATCAAAATGGCGCGCCTCTGAAAGAGGGTGCAGTCAGCGTGGACATCACATCTCCGAATGGCGATGTGCGACGCATCGAGCTACAGAAAAACGAAACTGAGTGGGGTGCTTACTCGGGTCGTTTCAAAATCGATTTCCCTGGTGAATGGAAACTGCGCGCGATCACCGCGGCATCGCCAGATATTCCGACGGAGACCACGATCATCGCGCAAGGTGTGGATATCGAAAAAACGGGTCAGCCTGCACGGGTCGATGTATTAGAAGAAATTTCCCGAGTTTCAAGAGGACGGAGTATTTTGCCGGAACAACTGGCGGAATTGATTTCTGAAATCGATGCCTTACCGGAGCCGAAACCTTTGGAAAACCGCATACCGCTTTGGTCGCATTGGGCGACTTTATTGGTGCTAGTTGTCTTACTCGGCCTGTTTTGGGCGGGACGGAAATTAAACGGAGCGTTCTGATTTCTCTTAAAATCACGCATTCCCGCCTTGCCATTCACTGGAAAAGGCTGCATAGCCCCGCCCCCAAAGCCTCTAAACGCCTTATTTTATGTCATTGAAAATTCGCAACCTCGCCATCATCGCCCACGTTGACCATGGGAAAACCACCCTCGTCGACCAACTCCTCCAAGCCGGCGGTACCTATCGTGAAAACCAAGCCACCCAAGAGCGTGCAATGGATTCCATGGATCTTGAGAGAGAAAAGGGCATCACCATTAAGGCGAAGAACACCGCGATTCTTTGGGAAGGTTACACGATCAACATCGTCGACACCCCAGGCCACGCCGACTTCGGTGCAGAGGTTGAGCGCGTGATGAAAATGGTGGACGGTGTTTTGCTCGTCGTTGATGCAGCAGGTGGACCGCAGGCGCAGACGCGTTTCGTGCTTCGTAAAGCTCTTCAAGAAGGCCTTAAGCCGATTGTTGTGGTTAACAAAGTTGACCGCCCACTTTCCAATCCGCTCAAAGTGCACGACCAAGTGCTTGAGCTTTTCCTCGACCTCGATGCCACCGAAGAGCAGTTCGAAGCTCCTTTCTGCTACGGCTCCGCTCGTGATGGTTACTTCATGGATCATCCAGATGATGAGCGTAAAGATTGCATCCCGCTCCTGAAAAAAATCATCGAGTTCATCCCTGAACCAGCAGCCGATCCAGCAGCTCCTTTCCTCATGCTCGTTTCTAACATCGAGTGGGATAGTTTCGTCGGTCGTGTGGCTGTCGGAAAAGTTCTCGGTGGCAATGTCAAAAAAGGCGACACCATCTGGCTTCATCGCAAAGACGGCACTAAGCAACAATCCAAGGTGATGAAAACCTTCACCTACTCCGGTCTTGCGACTGAGGACTCCGAAGGTTGCGGCGCAGGCGGTATCGTCGGCATCGCTGCAGGCATCGAGAACATCGATATCGGTGAAACTCTTGCTGCTTCGGCTGACCAAGCAGCACTTCCTTTCGTAGAGATCGATCCACCAACCGTTTCCATGGAGTTCTCCATCAACGACGGGCCACTCGGCGGTAAAGAAGGCAAGCACGTGACCTCCCGCGCCATCCGTGAGCGTTTGATGCACGAAATCAAAACCAACGTTTCTCTCCATGTCGAAGACACCGATCAAGCTGGCGTGTTCAACGTCTCCGCACGTGGCGCGATGCAAATCGCCGTTCTTGTGGAGCAGATGCGCCGCGAAGGTTTCGAAGTCTGCGTTTCTCGTCCGACCGTTATCTATCGTCGCGACGAAGGAGGTAAACTTCTTGAACCATTCGAAACTCTCTACATCGAGTCTCCAGGTGAATACACCCAAGGTATTTTGAAAACCCTCATCAACCGCAAAGGCATGATGGAAAACATGGAGACCGAACCTTCTGGCGAAACTCTCATCACCGCACTCATCCCGACCCGTGGCCTGATTGGTTTCGAAACTGAAATCGTCAACCTCACTTCCGGTCACGGTATCATGTCGCACCTTTTCCGCGAATACGGCCCACACGCCGGTGAGATCGTCACCCGCACAACCGGCACACTTGTTTCCATGGAAGCAGGCGTTGCCACCACTTACTCGCTGCAAGCGCTTGAGGATCGCGGTGTGCTCTTCGTCGGAGCAAACGATGCGATCTACGGCGGCATGCTCGTTGGTGAAAACCCACGCGTTGGTGATATGCCAGTGAATCCTGTTAAAGAGAAACACCTCGATAACATGCGTTCTTCCGGCAAAGACAAAACCTCCAAGCTCACCCCGCCGATCCGATTCTCGCTTGAACGCGCCATCGAATACATCGATGCCGACGAACTCGTAGAAGCCACTCCGCTGAACATCCGCCTCCGCAAACGCATCCTCGATGAAGGCGCGCGCAAGCGTGCGGCAAAAGGAATCAAAGGCGATGATCGCAGTAAACGGTAAGTGAATTTTAAATTCGAGGAGCCACCTAATCGCTTTATCGATTAGTTAAGTCTTCGCACTGCTCACTGCTAACTGATCACTCGGCACTTTCAGGCACTTCTCCCATGTCCACTCATCTCATCCGCATCTCTGAAGTTTTCTCGCCGTGGATGGCGGAGATTTTGGGAATCCTTGCGGTGGAGAAAGTGAAGAGGCTTGGCAGCGAGTATTACCTGATTCAAACCGAAGCAGGGGAACTGATTACAGATTCAGCTGCGACTCGGTTTATTCGCTTCCATGTGCCAATCGAACATTCATGGCCGTGTAATCCGGAGAAGATGGAGGGTTTCATCGAGAAAGCCGCGCAGACGATTTACTACAAATTTGAAAGCCGCAACCCGCAGACGATTCTCGTGGGTCAGCTCGATCCCGGTGCTCCGAAACGTTATTACAAAGCCCTCGCATCGAATCTAAGAGGGCGGGCCTTGCAAGTTTTCGAACTTCCTGACAGCGCGCCGAAATCAGCAGAGGAACAAGATCCTAAAAAGGAAACGTTGTTTTGTTGGGTCGGTAAAGAAGGTCTCTACTGCGGTATCGCAACTCCTCTCGAAGCAGGTGGACTTCACCCGGGCGGCACAAAATACATCGCGCAAAATGCCGATGACACGGTCAGTCGCGCGGGCGCGAAGATTGCCGAGGGTTTGCATTTCATATCGATGTATCGCAAGTTACCTTGGGAAGGTGCACATTGGTTGGAACTCGGCGCAAGCCCCGGCGGGATGACTTCTGAATTGTTGATGCGGGGTTACCAAGTTTCCGCCATCGATCGTGCACCGCTCGACAAACGCCTCGCGAATCATCCGAATCTGAGTTTCTTGAAAGAAGATGTCGCCGAGTTCGTGCCGCCGCGCGGGATCAAATACGACGCGATTCTTTCCGACATGAATGGCGCGCCACGTCAGGCGATTACGCTGGTTACTCGTTTAAAAGATTTCCTCCGTCCCGGCGCGCTCGCTGTGTTCACACTCAAAACCACCGGCGCGGAAACGATCGCTGAAATCGAAACGCTAGAAAATGATGTGTTAGAAATCGCGAAAGGAAATGGATTTTCCCTGATCGCAAGAACGCACCTGACGTATAATCGCCAGGAGTTCACGTTGTTTTTTGAGAGGGATTGATTGGAGCTGATTATGCATTTGGTAGCCCCGATGTTGTCGGGGGAGGGCGCCGCGCGAAGCGAAACGTATTCGATCTTCCAAAAATATATCCTTTTCTTCCTCATTTCATGCGGCGCCCTCGGCGATGGCGCCCTACCTTTTATCTTCTATTCCGGATAACGAATGTCGGGAGCTTTGCCGTTCCAGACGGGATATTTGGCGGAGAGGATGTCGATGCCTCTGCTGTAGACGTGGCCGTCTTCGTGAATTTTGTGGACATGGACGGAGGTGTCAATATGAAGGATGATTGCGTGGCCAACGAAAGGTTTGGGATCAAATTTTGTGGTTCCAGGAATAAGTGGAGCTAGGACGAGAGGAGTAGATGGGTTATTTCCGGTGCTAAGGCCAGAGATGTAAGCAAAACCGACTTCGCCTTTTTTTAAGGCCTGCTTGGGTAAGATATTTCCATCTGGATTGATGGAATCCTTAATTTTGGCGTAGAAAGAGTGTTCGGATTGCATGATCCCAGCTGCCAGTAATTGACGGAAGGCTGCGTTTGATGATTTGCCCGTTAGGTCGTATCCATGTTTTGGGAAACTTTTAGTTACAATAGCAGCTGTGGCTTCATTCGGGTAAGAACCGTATTCACTCTCAAATTCAAAGAGAGCTACGCTGAATGAACGCGAGTTTCTAAATGCCTCCTCTCGGTTGGCTTCTCGTTGTCGGATATCGATGCGGATCCATACGATGGTGATTATGCCGATGAGGATTATCAGACCTAACGTGAATTCTAAAGATCTCGATTTTTTGGGTTCGGCAATCATGGGTTTTGTTAGGCGCGTAGTGAAAGCCAGCCGGAGGCAGGCTCTCCTACAACAACTTTGCCCGTAACAAGTCGGTGACTTGTTTGGGGTTGGGTTTGGTGGGGGAGGATTTCATGACTTGGCCGGTTAGGAAGTTGAGGAGTTTTTCGTTGCCGGCTTTGATGGCTTCGACTTCGGCGGGGTTGGCGGCGATGGCGGCGTCGATGAGGGCTTCGAGGTCGCCGGAGGAGGTGGGTTTGAAACCTAGGTCGTCGGCGATGGATTGCGGGGCTTTTTCCGGTGAGGTGAAGAGGACGGCAAAAACTTCTTTGGCTTGGTTCGGAGCGAGGGTTCCGTTTTCGACGAGGGTGAGTAGGTCGCGGAGTTTCTCTGGAGTGACCGGGCAATCGGAAATGGTTAGAGATTGCTCGTTGAGGGTGCCGAGGAGGTTGTTGATGAGGAAGTTTGCGGTTTTCTTGGCAGGGATGGATGGGTGATTGGTGGCCTCAAAATATTCCGCGAGGTGGCGATCCGCGGTGAGCACGGCAGCATCGTAGGCGGTGAGGCTGAAGTCGGTTTCGTAGCGGGCGATTTTTGTTAGGCGCGGCTCGGGGACGAGGGGTTTGACGGTTTCTAACAACGGAGCGGTGGCTATGGGGAGGAGATCGGGGCAGGGGAAGTAGCGGTAGTCGTGGGCATCTTCTTTGGTCCGCATGAGTTGGGTTTCGCCGAGGTCGTCGTTCCAGCGGCGGGTCGATTGGATTTGGGGAATGCCCATGCCGAGTTCTTCGGTTTGGCGCTCGATTTCGAAATAGATCGCGCGGCGGATGGCGGAGAAGGAGTTGAGGTTTTTCAACTCCACTTTCGCGCCGAGCGGATCGGATGCTTTTTCGCGCAGAGAGATATTTACGTCGCAGCGGAGATTGCCTTTTTCGAGGTCGGCATTTGAGGAAGCGCATTCGATAAGGATGAGCTGGAGCGAGCGGAGGTAAGCGACGGCTTCTTCGGCGGATTCGAGATCTGGCTCGGTGACGATTTCCATGAGCGGAGTTCCGGCGCGATTGAAATCGATGAGTGAGGTGGTGGCGAGGTGAGTGGATTTCGCGACGTCTTCTTCAAGGTGGATGCGGTTGAGGCGGACGATCTTGTTAGGGGTCTTGATGTTTTTCCGTGCATCGGTCGGATAGCAATCGTCGAACAGAGGCACGCCGCCGCCAATGCAGAGGGGGAAATCCATCTGGGTGGTCTGGTAGTTTTTCGGCATGTCCGGGTAGAAATAGTTTTTCCTGTCCCAGCGGGAAAACTCCGGTGAACCGCAACCGAGCGCGAGGCCAGTGAGAAGGGTTTTCTCGATGGCGAGTTTGTTCAGAACTGGAAGCGCGCCAGGGTAACCGAGGCAGACGGGGCAGGTGTTGGTGTTCGGGTCATCGCCAAAAGAAGTGCGGCAGGCACAGAACATTTTGGTGTCGGTGTTAACTTGGGCGTGGACTTCAAGGCCGATGGTGACGAGGTAGGACATGGGAGAAAGTGAGAAGTGCCGAGTGATCAGTGATCAGTGATCAGTGGGAAGACTGGGGTTGTGGGAAGAGGTTCACCGCGGAGGCGCAGAGGACGCGGAGGGACGCGGAGGAAGACATGGGTTGTGGGAAGAAAGTTACCTCTGCGCCTCTGCGGTGAAAATCTTCATCCTAAATTTTCAATACGGAAGACGACTGGTGTTGAGTTGATGCAGTTCAGGGTTTCGATTTCTGTTAGGGCGGTGGTGAGTTTTCCGAAGGGGCAGGAATGGAGGAGGAAAACCATATCGACGAATTCGGCGTCGGGGTTCGAGGCGTCTACGGGGGAGTGAGTTCCGGAGATGCCGATTTTGTGTTTGGCGATCACCGTGGCGATTTCAGCGACGACACCGGGTCGGTCTGTGACGTCGAAGCGGACGTAGTAGGCGGTGGAGGTTTCTTCGATGGGAACGAGTGTTCCGGTTTCGCGATAAGGTAAGAATCCGCGATGGCGGGCGGTGTGGGCGAGGTCGCGGGCGGCTTCGACGAGGTCGGCGATGACGGAAGAGGCGGTTGGGCCTTGGCCGGCGCCGCGGCCGTAGAAGAGCGATTCGCCTGCGGCATCGGCATTGACCGAGACGGCGTTGAACACGCCGTTGACGGAGGCGAGGATATGTTTCTGGGAAATGAATGATGGCTGAACGCGGAGTTCGACCGAGCCGCCATCGCGTTCACGGATGACTGCGAGGAGCTTGATGACGTAGCCAAGAGATTTTGCGAAACGGATATCGGTGGGGCGAACTTGTTCGATACCGGTGACGTAGACGGTTTTGGGATCGATGGGGAAACCGTAGGCGAGAGTGGCGAGGAGGATGGCCTTGTGAGCAGCATCCCAGCCATTGACGTCGAGTGCGGGATCGGCTTCTGCGTAACCGAGTGCTTGGGCTTCTTGGAGAGCGGTTGCGTAGTCGATGCCGCGCAGGGTCATTTGCTCGAGGATGTAGTTCGAGGTGCCGTTGATGATGCCGGTGAAGGAATGGATCTGGTTGCCGATGAAGGAGTCCTGAACGGTTTTGACGATGGGGATTCCACCAGCGATGGCGGCCTCAAAGAAGATGGGGGTCTCCATTTTCCGAGAAATGGCGAAGAGCTCGATGCCGCGCTCGGCGAGCAGGGCTTTGTTGCCAGTGACGACAGGTTTTTTTGCGAGCAATGCGGCGGCGACGATGTCGAAAGCATCCGTGGTGCCACCGATCAGTTCCACGACGATGTCGACTGCGGGGTCGTTGACGAGCGCGTGCCAATCGGTGGTGAGGATTTCGGAAGGAACGGCGGAGGTGGTGGCGCGGGTCTTTTTCAGGTCACGGACGAGGATTTTGGTGATGGCGAGGGAAACGCCTTTACCGGTGCGGTCAGAGATGAGATCGCCGTTTTTCGCCAGGGTATTCCATACGCCGGACCCAACGGTGCCGAAGCCCGCCAAGCCGATTCCTAATTTATTGCAGTTGCTCACGCAGCGAGGCTAGGGGGAGTGAGAGAAATCTCAAACTTCAAATTTTGGGAATGTGGGAAGCGGAATTCGAACCGCGGACGGACGTAGATGGACGCGGATGAAGAGATTTGGAGTGAAATTTCATGGGCTGACAATTTCAGGGTCGCCTGGTCGGTGAAAGGCGAGGAAGTCTGTGAGGTTTAGTGTGTAGAAACGTTTCGCCCCTGATTTTCGCGCGGAGAAGAGATGGAGGTAGTCGTAAATAGCACCGCCTCGTATTCCTCGACTTTCTGCTTCACCGAATGCTTGAAGAAGTTCATCTGCATCTAGTTGGATGGCTAGAAGTTTTGGGGCTATCTGCTCACGAAGTATTTGAGCTGCATCTGAGGCTGGAACCCTGAAGCCTAAACGCCCACCCGTCAGGGTGCTGAATGTTTCTGTGAAAGTATGCGCAAACACATGACTTTTACTGGATAGCAAAACCTTCTGACAAGCGGCGTGATGATCATCCTCCGCGCAAAGAGCGGAGACGAGAACTGAGGAATCCAGAGCGGTTTTCATTTCCGTTTTGAGGTGGAAACGATCTTTTCCTCACGCGCATCGCGATCTGCTTTGATGGCTTGAACGATGCTGCCTCGTTTGAGGGATTGACCGCTTGAGATGACTGGAAGGCCATTTTTCATTTCGATTTTTATCGGATCGGGCTCCGGCGCAACTTGGAGTTTGCCTCCTTGGATTTCGAGTTTCAGGCGACTTCCTTCGTGCAGCCCGAGGTTATCGCGTATGGCTTTGGGGACGACTAGCCGTCCCGATTTTCCAAGTTGGATGGTAATGCTCATGCCAATTAAAATGCCATTTCTATTGGCAATGGCAAGGTAAAAGATCGATGTTCCTCCACTCTCCTGCTTGGAGATTTTCGAGACGGTAAGGGCCGATGGATTCGCGGTGGAGCTGGGTGACGCGGATGCCGAAGCGGAGGAACATCCTTTTGATTTGGTGGTGCAGGCCTTCATGAATGGTGAGGCGGCAGGAGGTTTCTGATAAAAGCTCGACGATGGCTGGCGCGGAGCGGGTGTTTTCTTTTTCGAACGACATCCCATCGCGGAATTGTTGGAGGACGTTTTCGGGGATGGGTTGGTCGGTGTGGACGAGGTAGGTTTTCGGGACGTGATTTTCGGGGGAGGTGAGGGATTCCGAGAAACAGGAATCGTTGGTGAGGATGACGAGCCCGGAGGTGGCGCGGTCGAGTCGGCCGGCTAGGTGAAGATCGGTTGCCCATGGTTCGTTGATCAGATCGATGACCGTGCGATGGGTTTTATCGGTGGTGGCGGAAAGGATGCCGATGGGTTTGTGAAGGATGATGTAGCGCGCGGTGTTAGACTGGAATATTTCTCCGTTAACTGTTAGATGATCAAATTTTCCGAGCGGGATATTTCCATCGCTGATGACTTGGTGGTTTAGGAAAGTCTCTCCGGCTTCGAGAATTTTTTTGGCATGACGTTTCCCAAGGCCGCTGCGCTTGGCGATGAATTGGGTAACGGTCATGGTGATAAAACGTTAAATCCTAAATTCTAAACCTCAATGCAGACATATCTTGAGTCTCTGTCTCGAACGGAATTGGAAAAAACAGGCTCGGCAAAGTCATCCCGTGCGTGAACGCCAAGTTCATCATTACCCTTTCAATGCAGGCTTACGCAAGTCGTTCAGAGTTGATGCGAGATGCTCCAGCCCTTTCACCTGTATTGCGCCGATGCTTTCTAGAATCTCATGGTAGTCCGCCATGGCGCGTCCGCCGACGATGATTGCAATATCCGACGGCAGCAATTCGCGCAGACATTTCAATTCGTCTACGATCTGAGGGTCGTAACTAGGGTAAACTAAACTCAAGGCCACGACGCGGGCTTTTGTTTGACGGGCTGCACCGGCGCAACTACGGTCAGTGGCGGCACGCTTGTGATCAACGGTAATCAAACCGCCGCCACGGGAGTGACAACGGTATCCGGCACAGGTAGCCGTTTGGGAGGTAGTGGTACCTTGGGCGGCGATCTTATCATCGAGACCGGAGCGATCCACGCTGTCGGCAACAGCCCAGGCCTACAGACGATTAATGGAGCGACTACATACAACACAGGCTCGATCTTCGAGTGGGATATAGCTGCCAACGTAGCTACTGCCGGCGGTACACGCGGCACCGATTACGATGCTGTAAATATTAACGGAGCGCTCACGGTGCAGAGTGGGGTAATCTTCAAGGTGATCGAGAATGCAGGAGTCGATTTCACTGGTGCATTCTGGGATGCGAACCGGACATGGACTGATATTTTCAGCGTCACCGGCCTCGTGACCGGTTGGGCGTCTAATACGGCGGTGGATATTTACAATACCTCTGGCACTTTGCAGGACTACGCGGTCCAAGGTTCCTTTACTATTACTGGCAGTACCTTGAGTTGGAGTGTTATCCCTGAGCCAAGCACCGCACTTGCTGGGTTGTTGCTCGCCGCTGGACTCCTGCGCCGACGCCGCTAAAGCTATGACGGCCAAGGCCGCCGCCGCCCTGCTGCATCGGTGTAGATGGTTTGATGAGGGTAGGGTCAAGTGGCCTCGCTTGACCGTAATTAGGCGCAGCCGCGCGAAGCGGGATCGCATTCGATTTTTTATTGGAGGATCATGTTCTCTCTCATTCCATGCGGCGCTCTCCCCCGATAAAATCGGGGCTACCTAGGCTTTTCGTAAATCGGTTGAACTCGGCACTTTTCATCTTGTGGAGGTGAGATGAGGATAGCGGCATGAAGTTGGCGCGTATGGGGGATGGGGCGGAGATTTTTTTCACCTTGCAAGGGGAGGGGGTGAACGTTGGTGCGCCGGCGGTTTTTGTTAGATTATCGCTTTGTAACTTGCATTGCGTTTGGTGCGATACGGATCACACGTGGAATTTTGTGGGGACGCCATGGGCGCATGAAAAGGATGCTCAGCCGGGTTATCAAAAGCATTGCAAAGAAGATGCGATCATCGAAATGGGTGCGGCGGAGATCGCGGCGGAGGTAAGGAAATATAGATGTCGGCACGTGGTGCTGACGGGTGGTGAGCCGTTGTTGCAGGAGGAGGGATTGGTGGAGTTGATCACTGAGCTCCGAGCGGATGGTGAAGATTGGTTTTTTGAAATGGAAACGAATGGCACGCGTCTGCCGGGGGATACGCTGATGGCTGCGGTGGGGCAGTTCAATGTTTCGCCGAAGTTGGGGAACAGCGGGGTGGCGGCAAATTTAAGAGAAAAGCCGGAGGTGATCCGTGGGTTAGTGGAAAGTGGCAAAGCGTGGTTTAAATTTGTGGTCGAGAAAGAGAGCGATTTGGCTGAGGTGATGGCCTTGGTGGAGCGGTCTCAGATTCCGATGAATCGGGTGATTTTGATGCCTGAGGGGCGGAATGTGGCGGAGATCGACAAGGTCGCTCCGTGGTTGGCGGAAAAGTGCAGGGATTTAGGCGTGAGGTTTTCGGATCGGCTGCATGTGCGGCTGTGGGGAGATAAGCGAGGAGTTTAGGGATAGTGCCGAGTGATCAGTGGGAGAGCGCGACTGGAGTCGCGCGGTCCACGGGGGTGGCGCCGTCCTTTTAGGAAAATACTTGCGAAACTTTTGTTTGGAGAGAGGGTTTCAAGGCAGTGATGAACGATAGCAAGCACAACGACGAGTGGAGTGAAGGCGACGAGACCTGGCAGTTGCTGGGGAAGGCGGTGCCTAAGCAAGCGAGTGGTCGTTTCGCTGACGATGTGGTGCGAGCGGTGCGTTTGTTGCCAGAAGCTGATCCGGTTTGGCCTCGAATTTTGAAATTTTCTCGTTGGTCGCTGGTTGCGGCCTGTGTGGTTTTGGCGGTTTCGATTTTCATGGATCCGCTTGAAACAGGCCCTGTGAAAGCACCATTCGTCGCTGATCACGAGGCTCAGTGGGAGAAGATCGAAGATGTGGCACAGGCTGAGTTATTGGCCGCCGCGGCTGAGCATTTGGATGAATTCAGCGATCAAGATCTGGTCACGATGATTGGTTTTTGAGGCCGATCTTAAGGGGGTGTGAGAAAGCGGGTTGCAAAATGGTGGGGAACGAGACTAGAGTCGCCCTCTGAAATTAATGGTTATGGCGATTGAAGGTGAAGATTTAGCGAAAGCATGTGTGAAAGCAGCGGTGGATATCCAAGCGGAGAACATCCGAGTTTGGGATATGAGGGGGGTTTCGAATCTGACCGACTTCATGGTCGTTTGCTCGGGATCCTCGTTGCCGCACTTACGTGCGGTCATTCGTGCAGTCTCCGGAACGGTGGAAATAGAGCATCAAGTGAAGGCCGTTAACTCTGAGGGTAAAGTGGATTCCAAGTGGGTGGTGCTCGATTACATCGATGTCATGGTACACGTGATGCACGATGAAATGCGCGAATTTTATGGCCTTGAAGAGCTTTGGGCTGAGGCTAAAGAGATGGAATGGGATGGCACGGGCCAAACTACTGGTGGTCAGCGTAAATCCAATTTCATTCACTGAAATAAGGATCAGCGTTTTCTGAACGCGGAATAATTCGTTTTTTGAAAGCGTTGGCTGTTGTTCTAACAGTGCTCTAAAATCCAAGAACTTGGAGCTGCCATTTCATGAGGAGATCGGCTGGCTGGGCTTCGTTTGCGGCGATCGATTCGATGACGGAGCGTGAAGCAAGGAGTGAACCATCGATACCAAGATCATTTCCGACTTTGTTGCGGCGTGCGATCATAGCATCGACGCGATCATCGAATTCGCGATCTTTTTTACGGCGCAATCCGATGGGTCTTGCTGGCCATTCGCTTTCGGGGAGAGAGCGCACGGTGTCCTGCATTTCTTTGAAACGTTTGATGCGATCGCTGCGAAAATGAGGTGGAAGTTTGATCGGTTTGTTTTCTACCATCTCTGCGCACCATTCGAGCAACTGGCGGTTAGGTGCGACCATGAAGGACGGGCGATCCCATGCTTCTGCTTCTTTATCGCGCCAATACCAAAGGCCGCGAAGGCAGGCGAGGCCGTAGGGACTGAGTTTTCCTGAACCGGAAATGCGCCATTGTTCGTCGCGACTTTCATCGCGTTCTCCAACTTTGATTTTTGCTGATTCGCAACTTTCTAGGAACCATGAGTAGCGATCGAGTTCTTTGAGTTTGGAAACGATTTTATCGCCCATCTCCAAAAGGTAACGAACATCATTCAATGCGTATTCGACCATTGTTGGTGAGAGTGGGCGTTTGCCCCAATCGGCTTTTTGAGAAGATTTTGATAGAACGATGCCGAAATAATGTTCGACTAAATTTCCGAGTCCGAATTTTTCGACGCCTAGCAAGCGCGCGCCGATTTGTGTATCGTAAATATTTTTAGGCAAGCAGCCGAACTCGCGTTTGAGCATGGTCATGTCGTAATCGGCGCCATGCATCCAGACGGTTGCGTCTCTGAGATATTGATCGAGTGGGCTGAGATCTTTGATGGCGAGTGGATCGATTAAGACGCAGTCGTCTCCGGCGGTGAATTGGATGAGACAGAGAGACTCTTTATGGCGGTGGAGGCTGTCCGCTTCGGTGTCGATTGCGCAAATTTTCTCGGCTGCGGGTGCGTGGCAGGAGCTGAGGAAATCTTCGAGTTGAGCAGTGGTGCTAATCATGGTTTGTGATGGAATGAACCTATGACCATGATTTGAAGCTGATTTTCAACGAGTCAAACGGGTTCGAATGCCGCATGAGAAAAGTGCTATTTTACGGTGTCGGGCAAGGATTTAATCCTCGGGAAAGACATTCAGTTTGGGGTCAGAATGAGGGGTGCTGAGCTGTTTCCGTAGCGATCAAAGGCGGTGATGGCAATGGAATCGGCCGTTTCAATCGTGATGGATTCAGGGTTGGCTGGGATAATCGCAGTGGTTTTCCAGAGAGTTCCGGACTTGGATTGGATGACGATTTTTGAGAAAGCCCCTGTTTTCCATTGAACGACTGTTTGATTTTGTTTGAGTGTGGCGGTGGCTTGGGGAGTGGAGGGTTTGGACTGGCTCAGCCATGGCATGGGAGGGATGGCGGCGGGTTGGGGGTAGATTTTGGAAAGCTCCGCATTGATGCCGCCTAGGTCGCTGATGAGACCTTTCGCGCTCCAGTGGATGTGGCCGGCCCAGTTGGTTCCGATGGTGCGGGAAAGTTTGATTTGGTTGATGATTTCGGAGGCGGTACGGGTCGGATCTTCTTTGGATTGGATGCGGGTGGTTGCGATTCCTGGCCAGACGGGGCGGGTTCCTTGTTTGCGCCACCAATCAAGAAGTGCGGTGTAGGACTGTTTTTTGGGTTCTATTCTCCAGTAAAGCTGCGGAGCGAGGTAATCGACCCAGCCGTTTTTCAGCCATTTCCGGGAGTCTCCAGCGAGGTGTTCGTAGGAATCAACCCCGGCTTCGATGCCTTCGGGGACTCCGGGTCGCCAGATTCCGAAAGGACTGATGCCGACCCGAACCCATGGTTTTTCCTTTTTCACGGATTGGTAGAGTTGCTGAATAAAGGCATCGACGACTGCGCGGCGTTCGGCAGGGGTTTTGCCATCTTCGAAGCGAAGGTTTCCGGATGGGTAGGGATAAAAGTAATCATCGAGGTGGATGCCATCGACATCGTATCTTCGGAGGACATCGAGGATGGCTGTCATGGCCTGTGTGCGAGTATCGGGATGCGATGGATCGGCCCAAAGCATGGTTCCGTAGGTGCGGATGACATGAGGTTTGGTTTGGCTGATGTGATCTTTGGAAACTGGATGTTCTATGTTAGCGAGAGCACGAAAGGGATTGAACCATGCATGGATTTCAATGCCGCGGGCGTGGCCTTCTTGGATCCAATACGCGAGGGGATCGTAACCTGGAGATTTCCCCATGGTTCCTGTTAGCCATGGAGACCAAGGCTCATACTTGGATATATATAATGCATCAGCATGAGGCCGCACTTGCAGAATGGCGGCGTTCATATTTAGCGAAGCGAGTTTATCAAGAATGGCGATTGCTTCGGCTTTTTGCGCGGTTTCGCTCAGACCTTTTTTCGATGGCCAATCGATATTGTAAACCGTAGCGATCCACGCTGCGCGGAATTCATGCTCGATGCTTGGAGGTTGTTCCTGTGCGTGGAGGTTTAAAGTCGCTGAGATGGCGTAGAAGAGAGGAAAGAACCATCGGATCATGACTGGGTGAAGAGATTATGAATTAGTAGCCGACAAAGAACTGATACATTTCGTATAACATTTTGACTGCCATAACGCACAGTAAGTAAAGGGTGTAGGTTACGGAAATAGTGATGGCTGTGATTCCGGTTTTCCATTTCATGGAAATGGTTGGATGAAACCAGATGAGGGGTAAGGCAAGTGGACCTATGCTCAGAAGCATAAAGATCACAAATGCCTTACTGAAATACCATGGGATGATTATGGGTTTTTCCAACGGGTAAAGTTACTTGATGCCTTTGAGAATTTGTTTGCGGAGTTCGACGACATCAATCTCCTCGCTGTGTGTCCACAGAATTTCACCTTCGGGAGAGATGATGACGGTGAAGGGAAGAGCGCCGGTCCATTCTGGATAAATGGCTTCTGCGAGCTTATCTGGATTTCCACCGTTCCAGATGTAGTTGTTAGATGTGCGACCTTCTTTTTCCATGGAAGGTTTAGTTCTCTTGGAAAGAGCGGCATGTCTGGATTCTAAGAATTTTTTGGCTTTCGCTTTTTGTTCGAGGGGATCCATGGAGATAGTAATGAAATCCACATTGCGATTTTGGAAACGGCGGTAGGTGTCAACTAGATCAGGAAATTCTGCGACACAAGGACCGCAGGTGGTGGACCAGAAGTTGATTACACGAACGTTGCCGGATTTGTTTTCGCGGAGTTTTTTCGCGAGTGGTTCGTCTAGTTCATCAAGAGTGACTGGCATTTCCTCCCAAGCTTTTTGTTCTTTAACGACGCTTTCTGCTTTGAACAGCCATTTCGTTGAGCAGCCGAATGAGCGGGTGACGGGTTCTTCGATTTCTTTTCCTGCAAGGAGGGCATCGAAGGCATTGCGGAGGTAAGATTTTTCCACGGGGCCGGAAGATCTGCCGGCGTCGTCCATGCGGCCTGTGTAACGAAGTTTGCGCTCCGAATCGAAAACGAAAACATGAGGAGTGGATTGAGCGCCACATGCGATAGCGAATTTCTGAGTTTCCGCGTCGTAGAGATAGGGGAGAGTCCAGCCATGGCTATCGGCGAAGGGTTTCATTTCCTCAAAGGAATCTCCGTAAGGGGAGTAGCCTAGTTCATCAGGGCGAAGAGCGATCGGGTTGTTTGAGCTAATGGCAACGACAGCGACTTCTTTGTCTTTATAGTCCTTGTGTATTTGTTCCATGCGGGATGCAGCGGCAACGGAATCAGGGCAGTGATTACTAGTGAAGATAATGCAGAGAATTTTAGCATTTGCGTAGGTGGCCTCGGTGTGGGTTTTGCCATCAATGCCAGGTAACGAAAAGGCTGGAAGGATAGAACCGATAGGGAGGACCTTTGGGGCTTCTTCAGAGAAGGCTAAACCGCTCAACATGGGTAATAATAGAAGTAAGATATGTTTCATATTCGGTCGTTACGTTAGCGAGATTCAATTCATTACAAAGTGGAAAATCTCTATCATGGGGGTTCGGATGCTCGGAGGGCTGGATTGGGGGTTGTGATATCCTAAAGATAAGTTAAATATTTGTCTGGCAATGGGTTGAAAATTTATTTAGGAAATACGAAACAATTTTCTTAGCCATGCCCTCTACCAACGAATACACCCATCCAATAAACGTTCGTTCAAGACAACTCGATATGCCGACTCGTGTAGGTTATCAGGACGACTACGATGATAAAATCAAGAGCGCGCAGCTTGAATTGGAGCGAATCCAGCTAGAGCGCGAGGAGCTTGAGCGGAAAAAACGTGAGCTAGAAGAGCTCACCAGTCGCAAACGTGCGTTTCTTTCTCAGCAGGTCGAGCTTACGGAAAAACTCTCCGCAGCGATTACGCTGATTGACCGAGAATTGCATGAATTGAGGGAAGAGACCGACCAACTTGAGCAGTGCCGGGTTTGTTTTTCCGATCATTTGGACAAAATCCAGAAGCACGATCCCGAGAAATGGACGCGTGATAATCTTCCTGATAGACTGGAAAAAGCGACAGCTGTGACGGATATGGCAGCAGATGAATATGATCAAGCGGCTGCATATTTCGAAGGAACCCGAGCTGGCGGTATTTTCGGCAGACCATCCAAAGGCGGTCGTCGTAAGGCAAAGTCCCAAAAAACCGAATCTGAATTTCTTGAGCAACTGGTGAACGGCTTCGCCTTCAACTTGCCTATCATCGTCCTTGGTGCGGTAGGTCTAGTGGTTTATTTCATCAAATAGAACGATGGCAAAGTTGAAACAAGCGAGCCTGTTTGATGAAGATTATGAGTTAAAAGCTCTACGTGAAAAAGAGCGCAAACTTGCCGAGGCTCAGAAGGAATACCAAAAGCTGCCTGCTTTGTTAGCTAAGCAGAAACAAGAGAACGATGCGACGATGCCGCCCATGGCGGAAATCAAAGAGCGCCAGAAGTTCAACCGTTTTGAACAAAGCTTGAGCCGAGGTCAGATTGAAAATGTCCTGCGCACGCAGCGGCAGAGTTTTGGGATGACGTTGATGTTGATCGCTGCCACCATTTTAATGGTGATGTGGGCGCTTCGCATCATGTCTGCTTGATTTACGGACGCTCCCAAGGCTCAACGAGTCGCTCTGCGGAACGAGGCTCTAAGTGGGAAATGACCCGGCCCTCAGGCCCAATGAGATTTGAGATTTTTGCTTCGATCTCCGTTGCGTGATCATGTGCCTCCGAGAGTTTCATGTCATTGGGGAAAACTAGATGAAACTCGACCCAATGGAAATGCCCCGAGTGGCGATGTCTGAAATTGTGATAGGTAAGATCCCTTTCCGCGACCGATTGATCTAACAGATCTCGAGCGAGTTTTTCGATAACGGGATCGGCCTCATCGAGCAGTCCACCGAAACTCTCTTTGATGAGTTTTAGACCGACGCGTAGAATATTCAGAGCGGCGATGCTGGCGAAGATAGGATCCCACAAAGGCCAATCGGTAAATATGATGAGCATCAGCGCGACGAGCGCAGCGAGGCTGGACCATACATCGGTGAGGACATGGATTCCATTTGCTCGAATCAACGGTGAAGATGTGCGTTTCCCTACATTGAGTAATGTAAGTCCGAGGGCGAGATTGATGAGAGCTGCAACCCCAGTGATCCAAATACCCAAGGCGAGGTTTCTAATTTCCACTCCGTAGATAAATTGTCTAACTGCCTCGTAAAGAATGAGAATGGCAGCGGCGGAAATCATCGCGCCTTCAAATCCTGCGGAGATGAAGGAAATTTTGTCGTGGCCGAAGTGGTGGGTTTCATCGGCTGGCTTTCTCGCCAAGCGCAGAGCCCAAGAAGCGAAGGCGACAGCGAACACATGAACCACTGATTCCGCAGCATCAGAATAGATCGCAGAGGAGTTGGTGTTGAAAGCAGCAAAGACTTTCAGCGCGAGCAAGAAGATCGCTACGACAAGAGACAAGTTCATCACCTGTCGTTGAATGTCTGGTGCTGGCATAAGTTAGAATTTTAGGCTTTCATCAGGCGTTCGATGTCGTCCGGTTCGATGGGAATGGAAGCCATGAGGTCGATGTTTTCAGTTTCGCCGATGTAGTAATCATTTTCGAGGCGGATGCCGAGGTTTTCTTCGCGGATATAGATACCGGGTTCGATGGTGAAAAGCATGCCCGGAGCAACGACTTCGAAGGGAGGTGATACGTCATGCACATCGAGACCGAGATGGTGAGAAACGCCGTGCATGAAATATTTACTCACGAGTGGCTTGGTCTCATCTTGAGCGGCAGCTTGTTCTGCGGTGAATAACCCAAGACCGACGAGTTCCTTTTCAATTTCTGCGACGACTCGCTTTTGATAATCGGGAAGTGCAATACCGGGACGAAGTACAGCGTCAGAAAAATGCATAATTCGAAGCACAGCTTCATAGACTTGGAGCTGGCGCGCTGTGAACTTACCATTCACAGGAATCGTGCGAGTCATGTCAGCGTTCCAGCCGGCGTATTCGCATGCGACATCGAGTAGGAGCATTTCGCCGTCTTTGAGAACTTGGTCATTATCGATGTAATGGAGAACGCAGGCATTCGCGCCACCCGCGATGATGGGAGTGTAGGCGAAACCCCGGGAACCAGATTTGACGAACTCGTAAATGAACTCGGCCTCCACTTCCCATTCGCCAACGCCGGGTTTGACGAATTCTAGAATACGGCGAAAACCAGCTTCGGTGATGTCACAGGCTTTTTGAGTCAGTGCGATTTCCTCATCCGATTTTATCATGCGGAGCTTCTGAAGCAGCGGGGTGAGTCGGCCGTAATGGTGTAGGGGAAACTTGCTTTGGCATTCGGTGATGAAGCGGCTGTTCCGAGTTTCGGTGAATGTTGTGCAACGGGGATGTTCGTTAGTGGACAGGAAAATGGAATCTGCCTGCAATGCGGCTGGGTTGAAAAGTGAGTCGAACTGATTCACCCACTCAATGCGTTGAATGCCGCTTCGTTCTCTTGCTTGTTCTTTGGTTAACTTCGCACCTTCCCAGATGGCAATTTTTTCGTTCGTTTCGCGGATGAACAGAATTTCCCGGATGTTCTCATTTTTAGCACCGGGATAAAGAAACAGGATGCTTTCTTCCTGAGCGATGCCAGTGAGGTAAAAGAGATCGCTGTTTTGTTTGAAGGGAAGGGTGGCGTCGGCGTTGCTTGAGTAGATCTCGTTTGAATGAATGACAGCGATAGCGTTTTTTGGGAGGAGGTCCACTAGCCGGCTTAGGTTTTTTTTAAAGAGTGCGGAAGATGGAGATTGAGAGCGCATATTGGAGGAAATTGATGAGTCATCGAAATAAATGAGGGACCGAGTGTCGAGGCTGGCTTGAGATTCTTTTTGCGAAATTAAGTTTGGTTTTATCCGTGTGACCACTTGCAAAACCATTTGTGCTGTGAACACGCTCTTGCGCAGCGATTTATGGATTTTTTCTCAACAGACCAAACTTCACTCAAAATCTGCGGTGTCCGGACCGAGGCGGATGCTCAGGATTTGATTGATCTTGGCGTCGATGCTGCGGGGTTTAATTTCTGGCCTCACTCGAAACGGTATTTGGATCCCAAAGATGCGGCTTGGTTGAAAAGTCTTAAAGGCAAGATTTTGCGGGTGGGTGTGTTCGTCAACCAACCGTCGGAATTATCGCTGCGGCTGATTTCCGATGGGATGATCGATGCGGTCCAACTACATGGTGATGAAGATCCGGAGGCAGCGGCGATATTTTCAGATGCCGGCATTAAAGTGATCAAAGCCATCGGTGTAAAAAATCCTGCGGATATTGAAAGAGCGGGTGAGTTTCAAGTGGACGCCATTTTGCTAGATGCGCATGCGCCCATCGTTTTCGGTGGAACGGGGGAAACGTTCGATTGGAGCTTAGCACTGGATTTTAAAACACGTTTTCCGAATACCGCGATGATCCTTGCAGGTGGAATCACTCCGCAGAATGCAGCGATGGCGATTTTACAAGTGAAGCCCTCGGCGTTGGATATCGCTTCGGGTGCTGAAGTTTCACCTGGCGTCAAAGATTTCACCAAGGTCCAGCAATTGTTGGATGCCTGCCGACGTGCGTTATGATTACCGACTCTCATTGCCACCTAGCATCGCATCGCTACGCGGATCAAGATGTCGCTCATATCATAGCGCGTGCGAAATCAGCCGGGGTGCATCGCATGGTCACCTTGGCGACTTCATTAGATGACATTCCCCGAAATCTTGAGATTGCGAATCATGCAGGCGTTTCCGCAGCGATCGGAATTCATCCCTGCGATGTGCATCACGCTCCCGCTGATGTGATCGAGAAACTTTCCGTATATGTCAGTGATCCGCGGGTGTGCGCGATTGGGGAAACCGGACTGGATTATTATCACCCAGCGCCGGATGGATGGACCGATTCGGATTTCCGATCCAAGCAGCGAGATCTTCTCGACCAACATTTCGAGCTAGCAGCGAGATCTGGTCTGAACGTAGTCATTCACACGAGAGACCTTGAGGGTTGCCAGTCTTTTGAAGACTCGCTATATATATACCGAAAATATTCGGATCGAGTACGGGCAGTTTTCCATTGTTTCATTTCATCATGGGATCTGGCGGAGCAGGTCATAGCAGAAGGGGGGCTAGTTTCCTTTGGAGGTGTGACGACCTTTAAAAAATCTGATCTCGTGAAGGACACCGTCGCACGTTGTCCGGCCGGTCGTTTCATGTTGGAAACCGATTCGCCCTACCTTGCGCCGGAGCCGATGCGTGGAAAACAAAATGAGCCTGCATACACTACATACATTGCTGAGGTCATCGCTGCTCTGAGGGGGGAGTCGCTTGTGGAGCTCGCTACCCATACTGAACAGACTGCGAATGATTTTTTTCGGTGGAAATCAGATTCCCTTGAATGAATTGTGCACTGGCAATCGCTATTTATTCTGTTAAACCGAGCTCACATTTTTCTGCGTCAATCTATTCAATTATGAAAATTACTTACTATCTTACAATTGCAGCACTTATTTCACTTGCCGTTTCCTGTGCCCCAAAAACAGGCGGAGATGGATACGATGTTTCAAATCCTTACGCGGCTCCCGATTACACGGATGATTCTGGCACACCTGTTGTTCCTAGTGATGTGAACCCTGTCTACGATGCACCGGCAGCATATGAAGATGTCACTGTTGCTCCTGAAGTTAGTGCTCCTAAAGTTAATGCTCCTCCCTCCACTCCATCTGCACCAAAAGTACATACAGTTGGACGTGGCGATACTCTTTGGGGCTTGAGCAAACAATATGGAGTTCCCGCGGCATCTATCAAAGCGGCAAACGGCTTAACTCGGGATACCATCGTCATGGGAGCTAAGCTGAAAATCCCGGCAAAATAATTAAATGCGTCCTCGCTTCGCTCTTGGTGCTTTTATCGCCTTCGTATCACTGCTTCCTGCGCAAGAGGAGGCAGCAGATACGCCTAAGATGACACCTAAAGAAGACGTAGTGGAGCAGTTGTTTTCAGAAAGGGAATCTGCTGAGGCATTAGAAAAGGCTATTCAGAGTGCTCGCAAACTTGGCGTTCCTGAACAAGCGATTCTGGAATCTAAATTCTTGTTCCATGTCGATCGCGCAGAAGATGCTGAAATTGCAGAGATGCTTCCCGCGCTAGTGAAGCAGGGTGAACATTTTAAGTTATCTGATTCGGAAATCTTCGGTAGCGAGGATGATTGGCTAGCGATCTTGGAATACGTGCGAGCCATCGCTGCACTACAGAAAGGCGAAAAGCAGGCATTCAAAACACACATCACCGAGGCATTTTGGTTAAGTCCGCGCCAGGGAGCTGCGTTTGCACCGCACATTGAACGGCTCCGTTTGATGGATGCCATGAAGGAGGTGAAGATCGATAAGGAGCGAAAATACCTCAACACACTCGATGCTGAAAAAACCAGTCTTGGAGAGTTAATGGCGGAAAAAAAAGGAGTCATGCTACATTTCTGGTCTCCGTTGAGTCCAGAATGTGAGGGCACCCTCGCTGACTTTTTTATTACTGCGGAGCACCTAACGAAGAATGGAATCAGCGTTGCGTCCGTGCTTCCTGAAAATTCAGACAAGGTTATCGCTGCTGCGAAAGCGATGTTGGCAGCTACGGGCAAACACATTCCGGGTCATTGGATTGTAGATGTTGAGAAGTCACCGCTAAGCGCGCAACTCAAGGTAGAATCAGTGCCTGCCGTTGTTCTGATAGATGCGGCAGGTAAAATTATTTATAACGGTCATCCGAGTAACGAAGAATTTTGGAAGATGTTAGAAAAATTGAATCCTGAAATTAAGCGTCCCGAGATGCGAGAGGAGTGAGATCTAACTCAGAGAAATTACTACACCTGCCGTAGGCTTAAAATGGGGGTAATTTTTATCCTAAACTTTTCTTAAAAGTTTAGTGATTTTAACTTGACGGAAATACGTAATACTAGTTTTATCGTATCAATCTAAGGAAACAAATCCTGATGAGCAAACCTACACATCCTTCAAATCTCGAACTACAAGCACTCTCAGTGTTGTGGCATGAAGGGCCATCTACGGTAAGTTCAGTACATGAGTCGCTGCCTGACGGAAGAGAAAGAGCCTACACTACGGTGCTCTCTGTTATGCAAAGCTTAGAGAGAAAAAAACTGGTAAGAAGAATCCGCTCCGGAAGGGCTCATGTATATGAGTCGGCGTATTCACAAGAAATCATCGTGCGTCGTGCGACGGATGATTTTGTAACAAATGCTTTTGGAGGACGCCTCGGTGAGGCTGTTCTCGCTACCCTCTCCCTCGGTTCATTAACACCGGAAGAGAAAACAAACATCGAACGCGAACTCCAACGACATAAAACTATGCCAGCGAAAAAACCAGCAAAGAAAGCAGTAAAAAAAGCAGCTCCTAAAAAAGCAGCAGTAAAAAAAGCAGCTCCTAAGAAAGCCGCCCCTAAGAAAGCCGCTAAAAAAGCAGCTCCTAAAAAAGCAGTGAAAAAGGCAGCTCCTAAAAAAGTAGCCAAAAAAGCCGCTAAAAAAGTTGCTAAAAGCGCTAAAAAAGTAGCCAAGAAGCCAGCTAAAAAAGTAGTTGCCAAAAAAGCTCCGGCTAAAAAGGCAGCAGCTAAAAAAGCTCCAGCTAAAAAAGCAGCTAAGAAAGCCGTAGCTAAAAAGGCACCAGCCAAAAAAGCTCCAGCTAAGAAAGTTGCTAAAAAGGCAGCCAAAAAAGCAGCTAAGAAAAAGTAATCAACCACCGCTAGCAGTCTGATTTTTCTTCACTGAGAAATTTAACTGCCAAGCGGTTATGACATTTGTAAAAGGCGGAAGGTCTCAGGATCTTCCGCCTTTTCATGTTTAATGCGAACGTGATGCGTATCAAAAATAATCAGCCATTTTGTTTTCATGAAGGAATTTGTGTGGTTTGATCATATGCATGAAGACTTCAACTTATTGGTTATTCGTTTTTCTATTTTTGATAAGCCCCGTGGCACGGGCGGGAGGAAATAAGGAAGTGGCTCAGATTTCTTTTCATCTTGAGACTGATGCGAGTGATAATCCCAAAATGATTTTTCCCCACCAATTAATGGGTAAGCAAAGATTTTTTCGGCGGATGCCTGAAATTTCATCTAAGGATTTTAAAGCCTTTAATCCTTTTCCGTCAGAAGATCAGGCATCTTATGGAGTTCTCATTCAATTGAAAGAGAGTGCTGGCAAGCGTTTTACGGCCTGCACAACTGCAGGTCAAGGAAAGTGGTTAGTCTGCCAAGCTTTCGGCCGCGTGGTTGATGGCGTTATCATTGACCAACCTGTGAATGATCACGTCATTGTCGTATGGAAAGGACTGACATTGGAAGAAATTCGTGAACTTGATAAAGTCATGCCGCGCGTAGGAGAAGAAAAGAAGAAATGAGATTATCTAAAATGAAATGGGCACTCGTTATATTATCGCTCGCGATCACAAATCTCAAAGCTGATGCAATCGAGTTAGTTTTGCCGACGGAAAATGATCATCTTTACAGCGGAGAATTGGATCGGTTCTACATGTATGTGGATAGAACTTTTGAGGGTGAAGTGACAAAGGTGTGGGAAGGGGGATCGTTTGGTTTCGTGCGGACTCCCATCCGCGTTAACGGTGAAGTCGTTTTAACGAAGTTTCATGAAGGGATCGATATCGCGCCGGTCAAGCGCGACAAAGCGGGCAATCCTCTGGACTTGGTGATGAGTATTTCTGGAGGAAAAGTCGTTCACACCAGTCATATCGCAGGCCAAAGTAACTACGGCCGATACGTGGTGGTTGAGCACGATTGGGAGCAAACAAAAGTTTACTCGCTTTATGCGCATTTGGCGGAAATCACAGTACAAGTCGGCAGCATTGTCAAAGCAGGATCAGTTCTTGGACGTATGGGTTACACCGGCGCAGGTATTAATCGGATCCGTGCGCATTTGCATTTGGAACTGGGTTTTCTGATGAGTGAAAACTACGAGGTCTGGCACAAGCAAAGTTTCGCGAGCCCGAATCATCATGGTAATTTCAATGGAATGAACATCGCAGGTGTTGATGTCGCGAGTTTCTTTCTGGCACATCGTGATAATCCGAACCTGAGCTTCAGTGAATTCGTTATGAGCCGGCCAGTGCAATTCAAAGTTGTTGTTCCTGCAGGCAAATCAGAGCCAGATTTTTTCGTGCGATATCCTTGGATGAAACGTCCAGGCGATGCCTCAGTAAAATCATGGGAAATTGGCTTCTCGGCGACGGGGCATGTCGTTTCATTTTGTCCGAGTAGTAGAATCGTAAATCAAGCAACGGTGAGTCACATCAGGCCAGCAGAAATGAATCAATCTTATCTGACCCGTGGTTTGATTTCAGGAAACGGTAATCAAGTTGTTTTGTCACGTGATGGGAATCGCCTCATCTCGTTAATACTCGATGATTTTCCTAGGACTCAGTAGATTTTCACATCTGGTAAGCTTCTTGACGGGTTATAATGAATTCAATTTAGTTTAAAAGATATGACATGGTTTTATTCCAATAATGGGCAACAGTTGGGGCCGATCACTGACCAAGAACTCGCTACTAAATTTAGAAATGGAGAGTTGTCTTCAACGGATCTCGTTTGGAAAGAAGGCATGTCCGACTGGACGCCTCTGGGGGAAGTGAATCTTTTTTCTGCTGGGCCAATGACGCAGATGCCACGTTCTATGGAGGGTAGCGTGATGCTTCAACAGCCGCCCATACGCACTTCTGCGCCGATTCGGCCAAACATCCCCACCTATCTATGGCAGTCTATTGTTGCGACTGTGCTCTGTTGTATGCCGTTTGGCGTGGTGGCAATAGTTTATGCCGCGAAGGTCGATAGTCTGATTGCTGTTGGAGATTATGTAGGAGCACAGAGTGCCTCAAATTCTGCAAAAACGTGGGTTGGAGTATCGGTCGGTATTTTCCTTCTATTATTCGTAGGTTACTTCGGTTTGATTGCGATTGGCATTATTTTTGGAAATATCTGATTCGATTTGATGCATAAAAAAAGAGCACTTTTGGTTTCACTGGTCGTGCTCGCGCTTGCTTTCGTTGCATATAAACTTCGTCAAGATGGTGGTGCCGGCTGGATGCCAGGCTGCTTTTTTAGGAAACTTACGGGTCTGGAATGTCCGGGTTGCGGCATGACACGTGCGACTTATGCGGTGTTACACGGACGCTTTATGGAGGCGTTTCGTTTGAATCCTGTCGGATTCATTTTGTTTCCACTAGCGATGATTGGGCTGAGTTTTGAGCTTCTGGGATGGGTCAGGGGTAAGGATGATTTTTTTCGACTCAGTGTAGGTAAGTGGGGATCCATTATGATCGCGGCGATTCTGATCATATGGGGGATCGTCAGAAATCTCATTTGAGTGCGTGGTATGAAGGATGTTTTCTTGCGAGTATGATGAGCCGGACTTAGTTTTTCGGCATGAGTCTTTTATTGGGAGTGAACATCGATCATGTCGCAACGTTACGGCAGGCGAGATATGTGCTGCAGCCGGATTCTCCGAACGCGGAACCGTGTGTGGTTTTAGCAGCGCATGAAGCCAAAGCGGGCGGTGCGGATTCGATCACGGTGCATGTGCGAGGGGATCGCAGGCACATGCAGGATGCGGATGTGTTTCGGGTGCGCGAGGAGGTGGATATTCCGCTCAATCTTGAACTCGGGATTACTGAGGAAATGTTGGATTTGGCATTTCGCTTAAAACCAGATTTTGCCTGCTTGGTTCCGGAGACGCGTGAGGAAGTGACGACCGAAGGCGGGCTGGATGTAGTCGCGCTTTTTGGGACGGCGAGGGAAGCGGTGAAACGACTCAAAGATGCGGGCATCAAAGTAAGTTTATTTATCGATCCGTTAGAAGAGCATGTTCGTGAAGCCGCGCGTATGGAGGCGGATATGATTGAGCTGCACACGGGGTCTTTTGCGAATGCTGTCAATAAGTCAGATGAAATCGCACGACTGATCACCGCCGCGCAGCTTGGACATTCGCTAGGCTTGCAGGTCAATGCGGGTCACGGCATCAATTATTTGAATTTGTCCGACGTGTTGAAAGTTCCCTTTCTCAGTGAGTTAAACATTGGACACAGCATTGTCTCTCGGGCGATGATGGTGGGGATGCGCACGGCTGTGGCGGAGATGGCAGCCGGAATGAAATCTTACTCTTTTCAATCATGATGATTTACGGAATCGGCATCGATGTGGTGGAGGTGGATAGAATTGAGGACGCGATCGCACGGCAGGGGGAAGTGTTTTTGCGAAAACTTTTTACCGAAAGCGAACGGACATACTGCGACAGACAAAAGCGGCCGGGTATGCATTATGCAGCGAGATTTGCGGCTAAAGAAGCGGTGTCAAAAGCACTCGGCACGGGTATAGGTGGCAAGGCGGGATGGCTGGAATTGGAAGTGGTTCGGGGAGAATCTGGAGCGCCGACGATGTTATTTCACGGGCATGCCTTGGAATTTTTGACTGCTGAGGGAATCGGCGAAGTGCAGGTGAGCCTGAGCCATGCTAGGGATTACGCGGCGGCGAATGCGGTGGCGATTCGGCAGTTGGGTTGACGACAAGATTTTCAACGCAAAGCAGCAAAGGTCGCAGAGAGACGCAAAGCCGAGTGAGCGATAGCGAATTTCATAGATAAGCGAAGCCAACTAGCTTGGACGGAATAAAATGGAGTCAAAGCCATCTATGTGATATCAATAAATGTTGAGAGACACTGACTTGCCAAGACGGGTTGGATAGCGAAAGCTAGGGGTATGGAAATGATGGTCAGAGCGAGAAGAAATCGGCGGAGTGCGGCGATTCGTGGGTTGGTTCGGGAGACCCGGCTTGCTGTAGAGGATTTGATTTTACCGATGTTTTTTCATGCGGATGCCGAAGATGTCGCCATCGATTCGATGCCTGGCTGTAAGCGTTGGTCGGTTCAGGGATTGTTGAAAGAGATTTTGGAGGTTCGTGATTTGGGGATACGGGCGGTGGTGCTGTTCCCAAAAATTGAGGACTCGCTGAAAAATTCTCAAGGTAGCGAATCGGCGAATGACCATGGTTTGGTGCCGCATGTGATTAGGGAAATTAAAAAACTTTGTCCTGAAATGTGTGTGATCACTGATATCGCGCTCGATCCTTACAACTCAGATGGGCACGACGGTTTGGTGGTGCGGGGTTGCAATGGTGAATTGAAAATTCTCAATGACGAAACGGTCGAGGTGCTTTGTCATCAGGCACTCTGCCACGCGAGAGCGGGTGCGGACATCGTCGCGCCATCGGATATGATGGACGGTCGGGTCGGAGCGATCCGTGTTGCGCTAGATGAAGCTGGTTTCACCGAAGTCGGGATCATGGCCTATACCGCTAAATATGCATCGTCATTTTACGGGCCGTTTCGTGGGGCGCTCGATTCTGCGCCGAAAGAGGGCGATAAGAAAACCTATCAGATGGATCCCGGAAATGTGCGTGAGGCAATCCGTGAGTTATTGATGGATGAGGAAGAAGGTGCGGACATGGTGATGGTGAAACCTGCCGGTGCGTATCTCGATGTGATCGCGCGTTTGCGGGATGAGACGACCTTACCGATCGCTGCTTATCAAGTGAGCGGGGAATATCTGATGATCAAAGCAGCTTGCGCGAGTGGTTGGTTGGATGAAAAGGCTGTGGTTTTGGAAAGTCTTTTGGGGATACGTCGTGCGGGTGCGGACATGATTCTGACATACTTTGCAAAAGATGTGGCGAAGTGGATTCGATAGGAGCGTTGATGGATTTTGCAGAGCTTAAACATTATTTTGAGGAAAACTTCGCGATACGTGGGGAGTTAGGGGCTGGGCTGAGTATTTGGAAAGATGGGGAAGAGATCGTTGCGCTCGTGGGAGGATATAGGGATAGGAATCGAACCGAGAAATGGGATACTAAAACGATCGCACCCGTTTACTCAGCTACCAAAGGTCCGGCTGCGGCGACTTTGCTGCATGCTCTTTCCAAACGAGGCTTGGATGAAAACGATTTGGTGAGCGAAGTCTGGATCGGTTTCCCGTTACAGGCGGCGACGTTCGGTCAGCTGCTTTCTCATCAATGCGGTTTGGCTGCTCTCGCACATAACGCCGATGTGTATGATCATTGCGCAGTCATTGCCGCTATAGAACACACTACGCCCGAGTGGTCGCCGGGTCATGGTGTTGGATACCATCCTAGGACGTATGGCTTTTTGTTAGACGAATGCGTGCGTCGCCTCACAGGAAAAACTCTTGGTGAGTTTTGGAACCATGAAATCGCCAGACCGATGGAAATCGATTTCTGGATCGGTTTGCCGGAAAGCGAATGGAGAAGAGTGGCGCAATTGGTTCCGGGTAGAGCAAAGCCATCGGTCTTTGAGGAAGGGTTTTATCAGATCTACGCCCAATCAGGCAGTCTCACCCGCAGGGCATTTTCATCGCCACGCGGCTTGCATGCGATTGCGGAAATGAATGAGCCAAAAGCTTGGTCGGCGGGCTTGCCGGCGATGGGTGGTGTGGGATCGGCCAGTGGACTGGCAAAGTTTTACCAGTGCGCCATCGGTGTATTGGAAAGTCCGTTTTCAGAAGGAGTCAGACGGGCTCTCGGGAGTTTGCAGATTTCAGGAGAGGATAAAGTGCTGTTGCGAGAAACCGCTTTCACCTGTGGCTGCCAGATGGATCCGGTTGATGAATCCGCTGAGAAGAAACGCTTTTTGTATGGGCGATCGACTTCAGCCTTCGGTCATCCAGGGGCGGGCGGGTGTCATGGATTTGGCGATCCTGCGAGCGGTGTATCCTTTGGTTATGTTATGAATCAGATGGAACTCAGCGTGATGCCCGGTGAGAGGTGTGTGGGTTTGGTTGAGAGAGTGGGTTGTTAGTAAGCTGTCTCCATGGGATATTTCATCGGGTAAATTCGACCGAGGCATCCAGCGGTAGGTCGAGATGGATCTGGCTGGAATTGAGCGCAAGGGGCATGAAGGCACGACTGCAGAAAGGGTAGGCGTCACCTAGGGCGATGTGGTTCGCGGCGTTTTCGTCGAGCAGGGTGTGATGAAAAAGGCGTGCAGAAGCTTGCCAAGTTGAGGATCCATCTCCCGACGCGTCACGTTCGGTTGGGGAGCTATCCTCTAACAATGCCGGTAAAATGGCCACCTCACCAATCCGGCCGGAACTGTGGTCGGTTGCGAGCAGGTGTTGCAGCGCGTCTTGTCCAGTGCGGGAGCGGGCGCTTACGACTTTTCCTCGCAGGAACTCCAGTTCAATACCCTCGATCACGGTGCCACCATGCGTGACCGGCCGGGCAATCCGCACAATGCCGCGGGCGGATTTCTTGTGCGGTGCAGTGAAAATTTCCTCGGTTGGCAGATTGACGACAAAGGGCACGCCGGCTTTGGAGGTGAGCTGGGCGTTACACCATACGTGCGAGCGGGTAAGGTCGAGCGTGAGGTCGGTGCCGTCACCTACGTAACGGATATGTCGGTGGCGTGCGGCGTTTAGCTCGTCGCGACGTCGGGCGAGGTTCGAGAGATGGGTGTGCCAGCGCTCGATAGGGTTGGATGTGGGATAGGCATTTTGCTCCGACGCTGTAGAGTCGTGAGGGGCCGCCACCCGCATCGCCTGAAACACGACCTCCCACAAGACATCGAAACTCATTCCAACGGCATCGGCCCATACGGACGAAGGGGCTGGCGCGAGTGTCCACTGGCTGGCACCACGGACGAGAGGTTGTATGATGGGGCCGAGGTGCCGCCATTTGATGCGATCGAAACGGGCCAATCGCTCGGCCGGTAAGCCGGACATGAGTAGTGGCTGGCTGCCCATAAGGAAAAGAAACGCCCCACCGCGCGCGAGGTGCTGTTGCATGCGCCGACTGTGGTTAGAAACCAAGATTTCGTAACCTCGCGTGTTATCGGTTTCCACCAATTCACGCAGCCGATCCGGGTCGGATTGAATGACTTCGATGGTGGAGTGAGAGCCTCCCGACTCTACCTCCAATTTTGAGACGACAGTCCGTATCGCTGCGACCAGTGTGTTGGTCTCTGGATGGACGCCCTGCAATTCATAGGGCTCGGTAATGAGAAGCGGTTGCCCAGGCTGGAGATTTAGCCCAACCCGTACGATGACTTCCCCCATGTCAGAGAGCTGGGAGGCGAAGTCAGATGTCATGGTCGGAGTGTGTCATCTTGTTTAAACAATATAACTATTCACGCCCGCTATGGGTGTCAGCGTAAATTTTATAGGTCAGTGACGATTCTTAGTGGTTGTATAAGTATTTTTCTGGCGACCTTAGACTTTAGACATTCAGACCTTCGACTTATTTCGTCGCCTTTTCCCCTTCCACAGACGGCCCTCCAGTGTATTCTCCACGCTAGGTGAATAGCCAATTTCTAACATTCATCCAAACCGGTTTATTTTATGAACGTGCTCCGCGTATTGCTGGCTGTGATCCATGTGCTTATCCCAGCTCTATCAATAGGTCTTTTTTCGCTGATTCAAAACCACACCTTTGAACTCGCCACCGGTCTTGAAAAAGAAGCGCAGGAAGTGGTTATGATGAAATGGTTTAATTACGAACTGATGGCCCTGTTTGTTCTGCCGCCTTTGGTTTCGTGGATTTGTCTGTGGCTATTTGAATGGTTCTCAGATGTGAGAAAACACGGAACCTTCCGATTTTATTGATCGAGAAAATTATTGATCAGTTTTGGCACATGGTCGCCCTTTGTAATGACATTTTTGATTTGGGGTGTCGCGTCTTCAATCGATATGGCCCTGGCGATGATTTCGATTGTTGTTATCGTGCCAGCTCATATTTTTTATGGGGTTCTGGTATGGCTTGCTCTCCCTGAATATAGCACAAAGGTAAGATCCAAGATAACCTCCCAATCGCCTGCGATAGAAGGCCCTTCAATGTATTCTCCGCCCTAGGTAAAAGAGCAAATTCCTAGCATTCATTTCACCCCACGGATAGTATCCGAAGTTGGACGTTTCGAATTTTATCAGAGCTTATGGGGTGTATAGAATCGGGTTACTTTTTCTTTTTCTTCTCCTTCTCGTCAGCTTTAAACTTCTCTAATTCTTTGCCGAGTCCTAACATGTCTGAAATTTCAGATTTTGTCAGTGAGCTATCGCGGTTTTTATTGGCTTCGTCATATTCTTTACCAGCTGCTTCCTTGTCGGTTTCGTCGGCTAGGTATTCGTCGCGACGGACTGAGCCGTCCTTGTTCTTATCCTTCTCTTCGAGAAATTCATCGATGGCTTCGCGATCTTTTTCCTTGATGGCCCTTTCTTTTTCGCGGGCTTCTTTTTTTGGATCCTTCTTTTTGTCGGCCGCTTCAGTAGGCACGATGAGCATCAGAGCGGCGAGAAGTAGAATGAGTCTTTTCATAGGGAGTGGTAGCTGAATAATTTGGAAAAGTAGCCAAAAAATGGCCGAGCACAATCTCAATTGTGGTTTTTCTGGGTGTCTGATGAAAATCGTCTAGCGAGCGGATTCAATCCAAGTATTGAGGATTTCCACGGCGTGCTGCTGGTGTCGTCCATCCTTATCGCTCTGTGTTCTTTTACTTTGTCAGAAACGCCGTTAGAGGAGATGTGGCGTTTGCGGTCTGCGACTGTTCTGGTAGGCCGAGCTCGAAGGCGGTGCGGCCGGCTTGGACGGCTTGTTTGAAGGCGATGGCCATTTTCACGGGATCGGAGGCGATGGCGATGGCGGTGTTGACAAGGACAGCATCGGCGCCGAGTTCCATGGCTTCTGCGGCGTGTGAGGGGGCGCCGATCCCGGCGTCGACGACGACGGGGACGATGGCTTGGGCGATGATGATGGCGATCTGATCGCGGGTGGTGATTCCTTTGTTAGAGCCGATGGGCGAACCGAGCGGCATGACTGTGGCGCATCCGCATTCCTGGAGGCGTTTCGCGAGGACGGGATCGGCGTTGATGTAGGGGAGGACGGTAAAACCTTCTTTGACTAAAATTTCAGCGGCTTTGAGGGTTTCGATGGGATCGGGGAGGAGATAGGTTGGATCGGGATGGATTTCGAGTTTGATCCATTTTGGTAGGCCGGCGGAATGAGCGAGACGTGCGAGGCGAACAGCTTCATCGGCATTCATCGCGCCGCTGGTGTTGGCGAGCAGGAGGTATTTTTCGGGATCGACGAAATCGAGGATGTTGGCGAACGGATCGTTTTTTCCGGAGAGGTCGGCGCGGCGAAGGGCGACGGTGACGATTTCGGTTCCCGAGGCGGCGAGGGCATCGCGCATGGATTCGTTAGAAGGGAATTTACCGGTTCCAAGAAAGAGGCGGGAAGAGAAAGTGCGGTCTGCGATTTTAAGCATGAAGTTTGCTAGTTTTCAGTTTGAAGTGTTCAGGGAAGAGAGTTTTTGTGCGAGCCAGAGTTCGAATTCCCGATGGTTGTTGATGTCGTATGGGTGGGTGTGGAAACCCAGTTGGTTACCGGTGGCGATGTTGGCAGTGAGGTCGTCGATGTAGAGAGTGTTTTCAGGGACGAGGGAGTATTTGTCGATAGCGTGTTGGTAGATTTCTGGCTGGGGTTTGATGGCACCGACTTCGTAGGATAAGATGGCGCCGTGAAACAGGGAGAATTCTGGGAAATTTTCGAAGATCCAAGGGGAGTGGATGCCGTTGATGTTGGAAAAGAGGATGAGGCGATGTCCTGCGGCGTGGAGTTTACGGACGGTTTCCCACATGGGTGGGTTGGGTGTGAAAATGTTGCGCCAAGCGTGGTGGAAGACTTCGGTGGTGGCATCGGATTCGAGCGTTTTGAGAGCCCAATGGGTGTAATTTTCGGTGCTGATCTGTCCGGCTTCGAACTCGTCTTTGCGGGCGAGTAATTTTTCGAGAGCAGCGGCGGGGTCTGGGTGATTGCTGGAGAGAAATTTGCGGAGGGACGTTTCAAAATTAAAGTCGAGGAGGACTTTTCCGATGTCGAAGAGGAAGTCTGGCACGGTGGTCGAAACTTTAAATTTTAAACTCTAAATCACAAATAATGATTAGATATGTTTGAGGATGAAATTGGCGGCGGTGATGGCGCCGTTGTTGCAATTGTGTTTCGCGAGATTGCTTTTCATGACACGCCAGTCAGCGGCGTTGTTTGCGAGAAGATTAAAGACAGCTTGGGTGAGGTCTTTGGGATCTTCTGCGAGGTCACCTGCGTGGAGATGTTGGAGGAGTTGGAGATTTCCTTCTTCTTGTCCGGGGACGAGGTGATGGATCAGCATCGGGCACTGCGCGGCGATGGCTTCATGAACGGTCGCGCCACCGGCTTTGCCGACTACGAGGTGGTGAGAGTTGAGGAGTTGCGGAACTTTTTTTGTCCAACCTAACAAGCGGACGCGGTTTGGATACTCGGCTTTGATTTCTGCTGCGCGTGAGTAGAGAGAACGGAAATTTTTCCCTAACACGATGGTGATATGGACATCGGGTGAGGCGTTGAGCAGGGCGCGGGAGTGACGTCGAACGAAAGGTTTTTTAGCGGTGGGAAAATAGAGGATGCGGAAAGGTTTGTGCGGTTCATCAATGCTCACGGGTGTGAGTGAAGTGAACATCGGGTTCACGGGGAAACCGGTGCTGATGATTTTGTTTTCCGGAATGCCCCATGAACTCATCGCATCGACCGTGACGCGGTCGGTGACGAGGAAGTAATCCGTTGGAGCGCGTAGCCAAGAGGCGTTGATTTCGATGGAGTCGGTGACGACGGTGAAAACGGGAAGACGTTTGCCGGTTTCTTGGAAATGGCGTTCGAGGAAGTAGGGATAAATGGGGTAGGTGGAAACGATGGCGTCCGGCTGGTATTCGTTGACGAGGGTTTGCAGGTAGCTTTCCGGGCGACGCATCAAGGGCATGCTTGGCTCAGAGAAATCGCATTGATCGGTGGCGCGGTAGATTTTTTCCCAGATTTTCGGGAAATGGGTGGTGACCAAGCGGTAGCCCCATTGAATAACAGCGGTGGAATGCGGAGCGGAAAGCACACAGGGATCGGCAACGTGGGCCTCCATCCCCAGTTTTTGGAAGGCCAGCGCGAGGTTGCGCGCAGCGCTGTTGTGTCCTTCACCGAATGCGGCGGTGATGATGAGTATACGTTTTTTTGCCGACATCTTTAATTTGCTCGGGGCGACTTTAAAACAGAGTGCGGCATTGCGTCGATGGACTTTTCTGCTTTCCTTGCTCCGCCGATGCAGAAAAAAGACAATCAGCCGAAATTACGAACTGTGGGCGAGAGTCCTGAGGGGGAAGTTTCGCCGTTGGAAGGCCGACCGATGGTTGAAAATGAGAAAAAAGTGCGGTTGGAGGTTAAGGATAGGAGCGAATTAAAGTACAGGACGCATGAGCCAAAACTTGAGGAATGGGTGGGTCAGAAAGAGGCGACCTTGGAGGATGAGTGGAACACCCACAAAGAACCGACGCGCTTGCACAAGGGATTTTGGATTCTAATCGCGCTGATTTTCGCAGCAGCGATCGCTTGGTTGGTTTTTGAAATTCCAAACCTGAAGCAGCAAAAAATCACGACCCAAGCGGACACAGTGAGTGAGAAAGAGCTTGAGCATCAGGCGCAGCGCGATGCTCTGCAGACAATTGCGACGATCAAAGAGGCTGTGAGGCAATTTTACGGAGCGAAGTCGGTGGATGAGATGTCAAAATATGTCAGGTACGCTGAGCGAGTTAGTCCGATGATGGTGGATTACTATTCCAAAAATCCGGTGAATGCATCTGAGGTGGTTTCGTTTCTTGATATGAATCCGTTGAGCATCGGATCTCGCGGTGGGTTTTGGGTGGTTCAAACAAAACTCCGTTCGGGTGTGGATGGAAAATTGGTGGTTGAGGTGACCAGTCCGACTGATGCGAAGGTGGATTGGGAAACGCATGTTTGTGCTCAGCCGATGGACTGGGAGCGCTTCGTGAAAGATCGGCCAGTGGGATATCGCGGGGATTTCCGCGTTTATGTTGAGCGGGAGGATTTTTACAACTACGAGTTTGCAGATAGTAAAAAGTACCAAGCCTTCAGACTGACAACTTTGAATAGTTACGAGGTGATGTATGGGTATGTCCCAAGAAATACGCAGTCATTTCGAGTCATCGAGGAGTTGCTGGCACAAAATGGAAATCAAAAAGTGCCAGTGATGTTGCGGCTGTATTTGCAAGAAGGTTTGCAATCAAAGAGCGGAGTGCTGATTGAAGAAATTGTGGCACCGCGATGGTTGTTCCTAAATTCGTCGGAGGTGAAGAAGTGATGATGGAAGATCAACGAAAAATCACGCAGCCGTATCTTTTGAAAATCATCGGCGGGGTTAGTTTGTTTTTTGCGTTTCAATACGTGATCGCGCTCGTGCGCTTGAGTGGTGGCTCGGGGGCAATGAAAAACAAGTTCAGCGTGCTCGCGCAGGACAAGTATATGGATTTCCTGGTGATGCAGAATTTGTATGTGCTATTGGGCTACGCGATTCTAGCGATTTTATTCACAGTGGTTTTGTGTCCGATGGTGGATTTGATTTTGAGGAAATGGCCGAGCCGGAGCTGGTGGGTAGATGTGTTGGTGGGGCTGTGTGGAAGCTTTCTCATTCATGGATTTTTCACCCTGCGCTTGGTCAAGACGCGGCCGTATTTCTTAGACGATGCGAAGTTTGGGAATTGGTATTACGAAATTTTAAATATCGTGCCGGAGTCCGCAAAGCCTGCGGTTTTCTTTGTGATGTTCACGATTCTGCCGTGGGCGATTTTGGCTTACGTGGTTTTTTGGTATTACCGTTATCTGAGTAAAAAAGCGCGGGTTGTTGCAGGTGCGGTGATGTTGTGCTTGGTGGTCTTTCTTCTTTGGAAATTCAATCCAGCTTCCCCAACAGTGGATTTGGTTGAGAAAACGGCGGACAAAAAACGTTTGAATGTGATCATCATCGGATCGGATTCTTTGCGTGGAGATAAGCTCGGCTATGTGGGATACAACCCGCGTCGCACCGATGGAGCCGCTGCTGCTGGAGTTTCACCGAACATCGACGCACTCGCGAAGCACTCGATCAATTTATCAAATTGCCTGACGCCTATTGCGTCGACCTTGGAGTCTGGGACGACACTCATGAGCTCTCAGTATCCGCACACGCATGGATTCCGGCAGATGTATCCGAGTGAGGAAACCGTGAAGGCGGCGAAGGCGAGTATCTCTCCGATTGCAGAAATTTTACGTAAAGAAGGATACGACACTGCAGCGATCGGTGATTGGTGTGCGGGATATTACGAAGTGATGCCGTTGGGTTTCGAGCACATTTCTGTTTCCAGCTTTGATAATTTCAAAATCTACATGAGTCAGGCAGTGGTGTTGGCGCACTTCGTGATTCCGCTCTATTTCGATCACGACATCGGCTATGACATTTTTCCACAGTTGGGTTCGTTCGCTCAATTCGTAACGCCGAAAGTGGTGACGAACCGGGTAACGCAGCGTTTGGATCAGGTGGCGAAAACCGGTGAGCCGTTTTTCTGGCATGTGTTTTATTCCTGTAACCATCTGCCGTATCGGAATCCTGAACCGTATTCGAGTATGTTTACGGATCCACATTACGAAGGTTCTAATAAAAACGGCGTGGCGTTTGATATCGATGAATTCATTGGAGGAACGGATTTAGAAAATAAATGGAAGGCGCTGCCGGACAAGGAGATCCAGCAGATCCGGGATTTGTATGATGGCTGCACGAGGCAGTTTGATCACAATGTCGGTGATATTTTAAAGGCTCTGAAAAAAAATCAGCTCTCCGATAACACCATCGTGATCATCACCGCGGATCATGGAGATAATCTTTACGAAGAAGGCGTGACTTTAGGTCATGGCCTGACGTTTAACGGCGGGCTTCAGGCGAATCATATTCCCTTGCTCGTGCGACTTCCGAATGCGGAGCCGCGAACCATTCCTGAACAAGTGCGGCTGATTGATATCTTACCGACACTTGCCGATTTGCTCGAAGTCGAGAAGCCGACGAGCTGGGAAGGTCAGAGTTTTTCAAAATGGTTAGATGGAAGTGAAACACCGAAGAGTCGGGCTTTTTATGGTGAAACCGGTTTTCCTTTTATCCAGTTCCGGGTGAAAGGCATCGAGCGACCCAAGCTCCCACCGATGGATCAGATGACGTATATTGAAGAGACGTTCAATTATCAGTTCGTGTTGAAAAAAGAGTATGAACAGCCATTGGTCGCAGCGAAGCAGCGTTGCTTGGTGACCGAAAAATGGAAATTGATCTGCACGCCAACGATTGAAGGAAAACGCCACTTTGGGTTGTTTCAACGAGTGGGCGTGACGTTCGGTGAAGAAGACGTCTCAGCGAAACATCCACAAGTGCTTGAGCCGATGCGTGTGGCTTTGGAACGTTGGATGGACGAGCGCGTAGAGACTTCCTTGGATGCGATTTTTCCGAGTGGCGAGTAGGGAAGGTTCTTAGTTCTTAGTTCACTGCTCACTTTGCTGGAACGCGGGTTCTGGATGGGGAATAGCCTGGGGCTTCTGCGGAAATTTCCCATGCTCCGCCGGGTTCCAGATCTTTTTGTGGGGCGAGTTGGAGGGTGCCTTGGAGAGCGCCGCTGGTTTGGGTGCTTCCGTTAGATAAGGCGAGAATAGCTGCGATGAGTTTGTCCGCATCGGCGGGTTTGAGAGCGACTTGTGGAGGCATGGGAATTTCACCCCAAACACCAGCGCCACCGGTTTTCAATTTGTTTTTTAGATATTCAGCGGCGTCATTTTGATCGCGGTATTTGAGTGCGACATCGAAGTAGGCTGGGCCGACGGAAGTGACATCGACTTGGTGGCAGGCGAGGCATTGGTTGACTTTGGCGAGTTCTGCAGGGACGGGTTCGAATTGCGGGCCGCCGGAATCGTGTCCTGTCGGCGGGATGTAGCGGGCACGGACTTTGAGTTGTTTTGGGTCAGGGTTGGTCTTGGCGCTGACTTTGAATTTCACCGTATCGCCGAAGCCGAGTTTCGCCGGAACTTTCTCAAGCTCAAGGGCGAGGGTTTGCTGTTCCTTCGCGGCGATCAGAGAAACGCGTGCGACGGTTTTCGCACCTTTGTCGTCTTCGGCCACGGCACGGATTTCTTCAAACGTTCCGGATGGGATGACCACGCTGGAGCCAGTGCCGAGGTTACGTTCGTTGGCGCCTTCGGTGAGATACCAAGTGACGGTGAGTTTTCCGCCTTCTGGGTCGGCGGCTTGGTTGACCGAGTAACCCTTCTCGACTCCATCGGTGGTTTTGATGGTTAGAGTGGGTGCCTTGTTTCCTATATCCGGCGTGAAGCGATAGACGCCACCGTTTTTATTGAAATACCAATCGGAGCCGTATTCGAGCAGAATAAGGGAACCGTCCAGATCCATTTCGAGATCCATGGGGTGGACGATTTTTTCGATCAGGATTTCCATTTTCTCGAACTTCTCGTCGGCGGTGAGTTTGGTTTTGAAAATTTTGCCACGCATCCAATCGTAGTTGAGCAGGCTCATGTTTTCTTCTTTGGAAAGGACGTTGTATTTTCTATCAGATTCGTAATAAAAAACGGGACCTGCCATGGCGTTGCGTCCGCCTTGGCCGATGTTAGGAAACTCCTCGCTTACTGCGTAGGGATACCAGATGAAAGCGGGTTGTGCGGGTGGTAGAATTTTCAGTCCGGTGTTGCGCTTGCCGGGGTTTTCAGGAGCGGCGGGATCAGTCATTTTTCCGATGGAGTTATCGGCGAAATTCCGGATGGGATAGGGTTTGTTGTTGGCGATGACAAAGGGCCATCCGTAGTTGCCTGCTGCTTTGGCTTGGTTGACTTCGTCGTGCCCGCGCGGGCCTTCCGGTGCGTCTTCGCGTCCGTCTGGACCGACCTCGCCCCAGTAGAGGGTTTTGGTTTTGGGATCGATGGAAATACGGAAGGGATTGCGGCAACCCATGACATAAATTTCCGGGCGGGCTTTATCGGTACCTTTGGGGAAAAGATTTCCAGGTGGGATTTCGTAACCCGTTTCTGTGGGTTTGATACGCAAGACTTTTCCGCGAAGGTCGTTGGTGTTTCCCGCGGTGCGTTGTGCATCCCATGGTTCGCGGTTGTCTCTATCGTCGATGGGGGCGTAGCCTTTGCTTTCGAAGGGGTTGGTGTTGTCTCCCGTTGAGAGATAGAGCAATCCATCAGGACCGAATTTCACACTTCCGCCGTGGTGGCAGACTTTGGGTTCGCGGTTGGTGGGGATTTCGATAAGTTTGAGTTCCGAAGAGAAATCGATTTTACCATCTTTCAAGGTGAAGCGGGAAAGGCGATTCATGATCGCATCCGCCACGCTGTAGTAGAGATAGATGCGTTGGTTTTTTGCGAAATTCGGATCGAGGGCGATTCCATGAAGCGCGTCCTCGCGGCCATACATGTTTTTCGGATTGTCGCTTCTAACCGTTTGAACAGGAATGATGCCAACCTGGAAAATCCCACCTGTGTTGGGGTTGATCCGCAGAACCCGGCCTTCGCGCTCGACGACATAAAAATCCCCGTTCGGAGCGATGGCAATTTCCATGGGATCGTTGAGGCCGGTGGCGATAGTTTCCTTGGCGAGAGGTGCGGCGAGGGCGCTTGTTGTCAAAAATGCCAGCGGGAGTAGAAGGTTTAATTTCATGGATGTGTTTTACGAGTGTTGGGACATGAATGTTACGGGGACAGAATGTCCCCGCGACGGACTGGAACAACATGTTCCAGCCACGAAACATCAGTTCAACCCGAAGTTTCCATCACCACCAACAGATCATCGGAATCCACTTGGATGCCTTTTTTGACGAGGATTTCTTTAATGATTCCGTCGGCTTGGGCGGAGACGGTGGTTAGCATTTTCATGGCTTCTAGTGTGATGAGTTTGTCGCCGGCTTTCACTTCGGTTCCGGGTGAGACGACGATTTCTGTGATCATGCCGGGAAGCGGAGCGCAGATTTGATTTGGATCCGACGGGTCGCCTTTTTGGCGGGCGGCGGTGGCGGTGCTGATGAGGGATTTATCGACGATGACGGATTCGCGGGGCATGCCGTTGAGTTCGTAGAACAAAGTGCGGCGTCCTTCGTTATCGGCCTCACCGATGGAGATGAGTTTGATGATGAGGATTTTTCCGGGATCGATTTCGACTTCGATTTCCTCGCCGATCTGGAGGCCGTAGAAGAAAGCCGGGGTGGGGAGTTTGGAGAGGTCGTCGTATTTCGCAAGCGATGCTTGGAAGTCTTTGTAGACTTGCGGATACATCAGGTGGGAATAGAGAGCGTCCTGAACTGCGGGGGCTTCGAAGGTTGAGCAGGATAGATCGGTTGGGCGGATGAAATTTGCCGCCACGCTTTGGAGATCCACAGGTTCGGCGAGTTCGCCAGGGCGTTTGGTGGTGATTTTTTGATTCGGGCCGAGAACCACTTTTTGGACATCGGCTGGCCAGCCGCCATCAGGTTGGCCGAGTCCGCCGGAGAGCATGTCGATGACCGATTCTGGAAAGTCGATGGAGCCGGGTTTGATCTTGGTGACATCGGACGCTTTGATGCCTCGGGTGACGAGGAACATGCACATGTCGCCGACGACTTTGGAGGACGGGGTGACTTTGATGATGTCGCCGAAGAGCTGGTTGACATCGGCGTAAGTGCGAGAGATTTCGCGCCAGCGGTGGCCTAGACCCATGGCGTTGGCTTGTTCGCGGAGGTTGGTGTATTGGCCACCGGGCATTTCGTGTTCGTAAACTTCGGCGGTGCCGGCGCGCGGTGCGGAGTCGAACGGTTTGTAAAATGTTAGAACGTGTTCCCAGTAATCGGAGATGTCGTTGAGCGCATCGAAGTCGAGGCCGGGATCTTGTTCGGAAGAACCGAGTGCGGCGCAGACCGAGTTGAGGTTTGGCTGGGAGGTTGAGCCGGACATGGAAGCGATCGCGAGGTCGGCGATATCGACACCGGCGCGGGAGGCGGCGATGACCGAAGCGGCGTTGAGGCCGGAGGTGTCGTGGGTGTGAAAATGAATGGGGATGCCGATTTCCTGTTTCAGGGCATGGATGAGATTGTAAGCGGCCTGGGGTTTGCAGAGGCCGGCCATGTCTTTGATGCAAAGAATGTGCGCGCCCATTTTCTCCACTTCCTTGGCTTTTGCGATGTAGTAGTTGAGATCGTATTTCGAGCGGGCGGGGTTGAGGATGTCACCGGAGTAACAGATCGCAGCTTCGCATATGGATTTTCCATGTTCGCGCACGGCTTCCATGGCGACCTGCATGTTCGGCAGGTAGTTGAGGGAGTCGAAGATACGGAAGATATCCATTCCGGAATCGGCGGCGTGCTCGATAAAGCCCGCGACGACGTTGTCGGGATAATTTGAGTAGCCGACCGCGTTGGAGCCGCGGAAGAGCATTTGGAAAAGGATGTTAGGTACCTTGGCGCGGAGTTGGCGGAGGCGTTCCCATGGACATTCGTTAAGGAAACGCATCGAGGTATCGAAGGTGGCGCCGCCCCACATTTCCAAAGAGAACATCTCGGGTGTTAGATTTGAGTAGCTTTCCGCGATGTTCAGCATGTCGCGGGTGCGCATGCGGGTGGCGATGAGGGATTGGTGGGCGTCCCGCATCGTGGTGTCGGTGATCAAGAGGCGTTTTTGATCGAGGATCCACTGGGAGAATTTTTCGGGGCCGAGTTCGCGAAGAAGGTTTTTAGTGCCGAGTGCCGAGTGATCGGTGATCAGTGACTTGGGTATTGGCGCCGGCGTAAGAATGATTGCCGGGCGGTAGTTTTTGGCGGTTGGATTTCCGTTTACTGTGATGTCTGAAAGGTAGGCGAGGGTGCGGGTGGCGCGGTCGCGGCGTTTGCTGAATTTGAAAAGCTCGGTTTTAGTATCGATGAGTTTTGTATGCGCTTGCCCGGAGCGAAAGGTTTCATCGGCGATGATGTTTTCGAGGAAAGGGATGTTGGTTTTCACACCGCGAATCCGGAACTCGCGGAGGGCGCGATCCATGCGTTGGCAGGCGGTGGTGAAGCTGCGTCCCGTGGCGGTGAGTTTCACCAACATTGAATCGTAGTAAGGCGTGATGACCGAACCGGCATCGCCGGAAGCGGCGTCGAGGCGGATGCCGAAACCTGCGGCAGAGCGGTAGTTGAGAATACGGCCGTAGTCCGGCGCGAAGTTTTTCTCAGGATCCTCCGTGGTGATGCGGCACTGGATGGCGAAGCCGTTGCAGGGAATTTTATCCTGTTCGGGAATGGCGATTTCCTCACCGAAAAGAGATTCGCCCTGAGCGACGAGAATTTGCGAGCGGACTAGGTCGATGCCGGTGACGCATTCGGTGACCGTGTGCTCAACCTGGATGCGCGGGTTCATTTCGATGAAGAACCAATCGTTTTGATCCATGTCGTAGAGGAACTCGACGGTGCCGGCGTTGTTGTAACAGATGCCCTCGGCGAGTTTCACAGCGGCGTCGCAAAGTTCTTTGCGGATGACGGGATCGAGATGCATCGCGGGCGCGACTTCGACGACTTTCTGGTAGCGGCGTTGGACCGAGCAATCGCGTTCGTAGAGGTGGACGACGTTACCGTGTTGGTCGCCGAGGATTTGGACTTCGATGTGTTTGGCGCGTTTGATGTAGCGCTCAAGGAAAACGGCGGGATTGCCGAAAGCGTTTTCGGCTTCCGCGCGAGCTTCTGCGAGCAGGCCGTGGAGTTGGGACGGATTTTCTACGACACGCATGCCGCGTCCGCCACCCCCGAAGGCGGCTTTGATGATGAGAGGGAAACCAATTTTGTGGGCGACCTCCAGAGCTTCATCGGGATCGGTGATGGGTTCCTCGGTGCCGGGAAGGGTGGGGACGTTGAACTTGTGAGCGAGAGCGCGGGCGGCGGTTTTATCGCCCATGTTTTCTAATAACTCCGGAGAAGGTCCGATGAAGGTGATGCCTTCGCGGGCGCAGGCGCGGGCGAAATTCGGATTTTCGGAAAGGAAGCCGTAACCCGGATGGATCATCGTGACACCTTTGGACTTTGCGAGTTTGACGATGCCTTCGTAATCCAGGTAAGCACCGACCGGACCTTTCGAGGAATCGAGTTGGTAAGCTTCGTCTGCTTTAAAGCGATGGATGGAAAAGCGATCTTCTTCGGCGAAAATGGAAACCGTGCGGAGACCGAGTTCGGTGGCGGCGCGGAAAATACGGATGGCGATTTCACCACGGTTGGCGGCGAGAAGTTTTCCGGGTTGGGTTGGGTTTGAAGGCATGCGGGGGGATTAGAAACGCTAAGTTTTAAACTTTAAACATCAAAATGAGGGGGATTCATATGGAGTGATAGGTCATAGAGGTCCTATGGGACTTATGTTGATTACTTCCCGATACAGAAGCTAGAAAAGATCACACCGAGCAGATCTTCGGTGTCGACTTTGCCGGGGATTTCGCCGAGGGCGTCTAGGGCTTCGCGGAGGTCGATGGCGGCTAGTTCGGGGTTGGTAGTGTGTTCGGTGAGGAGATTGAGGGCGGCGTGCAGGCTAGTGTGGGCGAGTTTTAGGGAAGCTTGGTGGCGGGCGTTTATGGCGACCGCGTGTTCGCCGAAATCGGCTTCGGTGAAGTGGAGGGCGGTGCGGATTTTTTCGGAGAGTTGGTTGAAGCCATCGTCTTTTAGGCAGGAGATGCGGATGGCATCGGCGTTTTTCCATGAAGGATGTTCGCCGAGATCGGATTTATTGAGGACGAGTAGGTGAGTGGCGTGGTTGGAAGGATAAACGGCGCGTTCGGGGCGGGGTTGTGAGGCGTCGGCGACTTCTAACAGGAGATCTGCGGTTTCGATTTGGCGGACGGTGCGTTGGATGCCTTGGGATTCGATGAGGTCATCGGATTCGCGCACACCGGCGGTATCGACGAGGCGGAGCGGGATGTCGTGGAGGTTGATGATTTCCTCGATCGTATCGCGAGTGGTTCCGGCGATGTCGGAAACGATGGCGCGTTCGAAGCCTAACAGGCGGTTGAGCAGCGAGGATTTGCCGACATTGGGTTCGCCGAAAATGACTGTGCGGACGCCTTCGCGCAGGACGCGGCCTTGATCGGCGGTGGCGAGGAGGGAATCGATGGTGGCGAGAATCGTTTCGATTCTTGCGCGGAGCTGGAGAGTGGTTTGTGGATCGATGTCCTCGTCGGGGAAATCGATCCATGCTTCGAGGTGGGCGAGAACATCTAACAGTTCATCGCGTGCGGCGGTGGTGCGTTTGCCGAGAGTGCCTTCGAGTTGGGAATGTGCGGCTCGAATCGCGAGGCGGGTTTGCGCGGAAATGAGATCCATGATACCCTCGGCCTGGGTGAGATCGAGTTTTCCGTTTAAGAAAGCGCGTTGCGAAAACTCTCCGGGAGATGCATGGGTGGCACCGCATTCGAGGAAACGTGCGAGCACTTCGCGGGTGACGAGGATGCCTCCGTGGCCTGCGAATTCTACTGTGTCCTCGCCGGTGAAAGAGTTGGGTCCGAGAAAAACGGTCAGTAAACCATCATCGATGACTGCGCCTGCGGAATCGCGGATTTTACAGCGACGCGCAAGACGCGGCATGGTGGAAGAGGCGATTCCGCCGGTGCACATATCCGCGATTTGAAATGCATCAGGACCTGAAATACGGATCAAGGAAATCGCCCCAACTCCCATCGGAGTGGCGATGGCGGCAATCGTTGTAGAGTTTAGCGAAATCATGATGTGATTTCGAAGCGCCTAGTTGCCTGGATGGACATCAGCAATTTCTTTTCCGCCTAGATTGAGAAACTCCCAACAGATGAAACGTTTGATTTCGAGCTGAGGTGCTGATGGATCGCCTGTCCAAGTGAGTTCGACTGTTGCGGTGCGATTGACTTTACCTGGTTGTTTCGCACTCTCTACATTCAAGCGTGCGAGAGCTTGTCCGGCTTGTGATTTCTTATCGGGGCTGATTACTACGGTGTCGCCTAAATGTGCGGGATCGGAGAACTTATAGCTGATGTTAGGTTGTTCTGCGGCCGATTTATCTACAGGCGCTTGACTTGCGATGACGCGGAAAACTTCAGATTTTCCGATGACTGGATTTTTGATGAATTGGTTATAAGTGCGGTATCTCGTCTGTGAGAAAACCTCCCAGTCGAGTTTTACGCCAGAATCGGTCTCTTTTAAGAACGCGAGAATTTTAGTGCGTTGGGCGGTAAGATTATTTTCGGGGTTTGGCTTGGAGGGAGTCTGACCATGCGGCGCTGCAGCAGCAGGTTGATCATAAGTGAGAAGAATGAACCCTTTTTGGCTGTCCATTTCGGGAAGTTTAACCAAGGAAAAACTGCCAGCAGGTGTATCAGCCTCGTTGAACATACCTTCTTTATAAAAGGCTTCCAATTTCGGGCGAAGCTCATCGGCGTTGTAAACGAAGTTTAATTTTTCGTCTAAAGTAGATGCGGCGAGATATTTGATCAGAGTGGGATTAGCGACGACTCTCACCTGAGCCTTGGCCGTTGAGTTTTTCTTGGGCTCACTTTTAGGTTTCAGGAAATCGATCACAAAGTATGAAGCGACGCCAAGGGAAATGAGAATCAGGATGAATACCAAGATCAGAGTAGCAGGGTTTGTGCGCTGAGATGATTTATCAGACTTCGTTTCAACAGCGGGATTGGCTGTTTCATCATCCTTCTCTGCGGAAACGGGAATCGGAGCAGGAGCAGGAGCAGGAGCAGGTCTGGTTTCTAGGACGGGCTTGAGGTTTTCTTGAATCTCGGTTGCTTGTACGATCGGATCGGGAGAAGTGATCGTTGCTTGGCAATGAGGACAAGGCCCAGTGGTGGCCGGAAGATCGGAAGGAATGACGATGCGGCCTTTGCATTGTGGGCAATGAAAAGCGCGTTGTTGGGAGAGTTGGGAAAATTCAGACATGATCAGGGCTGAGCGGCTGCCAATGTAGGCATTGCTGGCGGGCTATGTCAACGGGGCTGCAGGGTAAGTTTGCAGGCAAAAGGCCGTGTCTTCTGCCTTGCGCCCGCTCTTTGTGAGGTCTAGCCTGCGCGCCCCGCAGTAGCCATATGAAACCTGTTTACATTTACGACACAACCTTGCGCGATGGAACCCAAGGCGAGGGCTTCCAGCTTTCCGGTTTGGATAAACTACGCATCGCGAGGCATTTGGATCACTTCGGGGTCGACTACATCGAAGGCGGTTGGCCGGGCTCGAATCCCAAAGACGTGGAGTTTTTCCAAGAGGCGAAGAAACTCGATTTGAAACACGCTAAGCTTGCGGCGTTTGGATCGACCCGTCGTGCGAATGTCAAAGTGGAGGAAGATGGGCAGGTGCGCTTGCTGATCGAAGCCGAGACGCCGGTGGTGACGATTTTTGGCAAGAGCTGGGAGATGCAGGTCACGGAAATTCTACGGACGACGGTTGAAGAGAACCAATCGATGATTCGAGATACCGTTGCTTATCTCGTGAAGAACGGTCGCGAGGTAATTTATGATGCGGAGCATTTTTTCGATGGTTACAAAGATTCTACCGCGCATGCGTTGGCCACGTTGAAAGCAGCCGCTGAAGGCGGCGCGGCTTGTTTGGTTTTGTGTGATACGAACGGCGGGACCTTACCGAAAGAAGTCATGGAAATTTGCGCAGCGGTTCGCGCGCATTTGCCGGGGACTCCGATCGGAATTCACACGCACAACGATTGCGAACTCGCGGTGGCGAATGCGATTGCGGCGGTCGATGTCGGCGCAATCCAAGTGCAGGGCACGATCAACGGTTACGGTGAACGCACGGGAAATTGTAACCTCACATCGGTGATTCCTATCCTTCAGTTGAAAATGGGAATCGAGGTCGTGCCGCGTTTGGAAGAACTGCGTGATCTGTCGTTTTTCGTCGATGATGTATCGAACAATCCCCATTTCGTGAGAGCGCCGTTTGTGGGTCGCACGGCATTTGCGCACAAAGGCGGCATGCACGTGAACGCTGTGCAGAAACTCGCGCGCAGCTATGAGCACATCGTTCCGGCGAGCGTGGGAAATGAGCAAACCATTCTCGTTTCCGAGCTGAGTGGACAAACCAACATTCTTCTCAAAGCTGAGCAGATGGGCATGCCGATTGAAAAAGGCGCACCGGAAGCTTCCGCGATTCTGACCAAGGTGAAAGAACTTGAGCACGAAGGTTATTCCTTTGAGGCGGCGGGTGGATCGCTTGAATTGCTGATCCGCCGCGAGCTTGGGAAATATGAGAAGCCTTTCCAAATCAATGAGTATCATGTCAGTTTCCGTCAGTATCGCGATGGCCACGCGCCGGTTTGCGAAGCGACCGTGAAACTCACGGTGAACGGCGAAAAAGAACTGACTGTTGCCGAGGGCAACGGCGTGGTGAACGCGCTCGACCTCGCGTTGCGCAAAGCTTTGTTGCCGTTTTATCCGGAAATCGCAGAGGTTTCATTGGTCGATTACAAAGTCCGTATCCTCGATAGCCAAGACACCACTGCCGCGAAAACACGCGTGCTCATCGTTTCCTCTCACGGAGATCAAACATGGGGCACGGTCGGCGTTTCCGGCAGCGTGATCGAGGCGAGCTGGATTGCCTTGGTGGATGGAATCGATCTTTTCCTTCAGCGCAAACGGCAGGCGATTTGATTTTTTCGCATTTTACGAAATAGCGGCAAGTTCTCCCCAGTAGACCTAGTGCCATGTTTTCCATCAAACGCGCGTTCTTTTGGCTCTCTGGAGCTGGAACCGAAACCCTCGAACGTTGCCCGAATTGGGAGCAACGCAAATACGTTGCCTTCGGTGCCACCGTTTTGGTGCCGTGCGCTTTCGCCTTCATCGCCTGTGCGTATGCGCTTTCGACGATCTCAGATGACCCGAAAGTCATTTATCCCGTAGCCGGAGTTTGGGCGTTTATCATTCTCACGATCGACCGCGCCTTGCTTGCTGGATACCGACCTTACCTTTCCATTTTCCGAAAACTCTCGCAGTTCTCTCTTCGTCTGGTCGTCGCGGTTCTGATGGGCATCACCATCGCGCACCCACTCGTCCTGCTGCTTTTCCGGGATACGATTTCATCGGTGATCGAAAAAGATCGGGCGGCTGAAATTGAGGTCGTGCGTTCGGGTTTTGATGGGGAAAAACAAAAAGTCCGATCGCGCATCACCTCACTTGAAGCGGCGCTCACCGCGCAACGCGAGCGCTGGAACGAATCTTTCCAAGCGAAATTTATCCTTCAGGAAAATCAAGATGCAGGGTCAGCCATCCCGGGTCTGACTTCTGCACAGCAAACCGAACTCAAAGCGGCGACCGAGGAAGCCACCGCGCCTTTCACGACCCGGCTGGTTGCGATTGATCAACAGATCACCGACATCACCCCTCAATACGCCACGCTTCAAGCCGAGCTGACGTTTTGGCAATCGGAGTTTGAACGTGAGCTCAGTGGTGAACGTTCCGGACTCTCAGGCGAAGGTCCGCGGGCTCGTTCGATTCGTGCGGATCAGCTTGAGCCGCGTCGTGTGGAAACCAAACGCGTCGGTAGTTTGTTAGAACATTTAACCGCAGAGAAAGCTTCGCTGCAAACTCAAGCCCGCCAGGCCGAGGCGAGTGCGATTACGTTATTCGAGACACGTCTCGCGGAAATCAAACTCGCGAACCAAGTGGAAAGCGCGCGTGTGGCTACTCTCAAAAAGAAAGTGGAAGAAGATCAAGCTGATCAATTTGTGGGTCAGCAAAACTCACTTCGCGATACGATCAAAAAACAAATCGACTCACAGCTCGTTGAACTTGAAGGCACTCAGGGCGAACTCTCTGCGGTCGTGAAAGAGGAGTTGGATCGCCTTGGTGCCATGCGCGCCGAACCTCGCCGCGATGTCCTCACGCAGACACTTGCGCTGCACGAACTTTTCCTCGCTGGCAACGAAGGTGGTAAGTTTGCTTTCTATACTTACATCGTTTTGACCCTGCTGTTTATGTTGGTCGATACCATCCCGCTGATCGTGAAATTTTTCACTAAACCCGGTCCATACGACACCTTGGTGGATCGCGATGAAATTACTTTTGATTCCGAGCACAAAGCTTTCCGCCAAACGCGTGGGCGTTACATGGAGCAACTGACTGCTGGAAATCTCATTGCGGTGACACGGAATTCTCATCTCGAACACGCCCTTGTCGATGGCGTTGAGCACACTCGTGCGGCGCGTGAGTTTCTTGATTCGCTCATCGAGATGGAACGCTCATTCGCGGAGAAAATGCGTTTGGAAGAAGAACACATCAAGCATAACGAAACGGATAAACGCGCGGCGTTGGAGAATATTAAAAAACGTTTCTACGATGATCTGAATCATCGGATGGAACAGTTTTTCACCACGCGGCATGCACCAGGGATTTAAGATTTAAGAAGCCGGTCGGAGACTCGGCTCTCCGATAATTTTGATCCACCGTTGCATGCGTTGAGTAGGGGAATTTCCTTGGGTAGCGATGCCTAGTCGACCGTTGAAAGTGACGCAGCCGGCACCGAGTCGTTGTCCGGTGACGACGGGTGGGCAGAAGATCCAACCATCTTCATCGTTTGTTTGCTCATCGAGATTCCAAACGCCGAGGTTGGAAAATGAGCCGATGTTGCCGGCGGTTTTTGCTCGGTCTTTTGTTAGAAAATTCACTTTGGCTTGGTGGCTCAGGATGCCGCCGAGGGTGAGGAGGAGAAAGTTGGCGCGATGCTCGCCGCGTTCGATACGTTGGAGGATTTGGCGGTGGATGGTTTGGGTCTTATCGTTTGAGTTGATGTGGACTTCCACACAGCTGACATGGTTTTGAGTGTCATCGGCGTAGCGGATATCTCCGCGCAAGTTCACCGGCACGACCCATGGGATTTTTTTCTCAGGGCTGCGGATCTCCGGACGTGTCGATTGATCGAGGCATTGCAGCAAGTAACTGTTCACGGTGACTTGCTGCTCACGGCATCTCTCTAGGATGGCTTGGGTTTCGTCTTTTGTAAAAAGATGCCACGCGATGTTTTCAACGGTGTTGGTGTCGGTTGGGGTCGGAGGTAGCCAATCGCTGCGCATGGCGGAAGTATCGGATTTATCGCGGTTACGCAGCAGCCTCCACAGCGGAAGAAAAATACCTCGGCTGGGATGTTTGGTTTCTGGAAGTTTTGGGATTTCCGCGCCGTGTTCGCGCAGCAAGCGAGCGAAGCCGCCTATCCCATCGCATTCGCAATGCGAAACATCGAACCACTGCACCTCACCGTTTGAGATCCGTCCGTAGCGGATGCCCATGAAATCTCCCGCTGCCTCGGATGCATGGAACCAAGCTTCAGAGGCGTTGGGTGAGGGTGGTGAGCTCAATGTTGATGGCGTCTGTTAGAGCTCTTTGATGCGGACATTGCGATACCAAACAAGTTTGGCTTCGTCTTGGAAACCGATGTGACCTTTAGCAGGACGATCTTTCATCGCAGTTTTCGAGAGGTCGAGATCGATGATTTGTTCGCCATTCATGACGACTTTGAGAGAGTTGCCTTTCAGCGTGATGGTGTAGCGATTCCACTCGCCCGCGGGTTTCACCATATTTTTGGATGCCGCTTGGGTTCGGATGATGCCGCCGCAATCGTGATGGCCGATGTTTTCTTTGCCGTGAGTATCGAGGATTTGTAATTCCATGCCCGTGTCGACTGGGAGTAGGGGATCGATCACGCGCATGAAGACGCCGGAGTTGCCGGTGGGCTCGAATTTGAATTCCAGATCGAGAATGAAATCTCCGTAAAGTTTTTCAGACATGATGTAATCGTTGAAACGCTTCCAACCCGTTTCGCCTTTGCGCGGTTTTAGGGTGAGAATGTTGTCGGCTTCGACGACCCAGTTGCCAGTGGTTTTCCAGCCGGTGAGATCTTTGCCGTTGCAGAGATTTACGAAACCATCGGTTTCTTCACTGTGCGCGGGGAGGGTGAAGAGGGAAACCGCGATGAGAATGCGCAGGATGGAAGAGGAGATGGTTTTCATGAGGTGATGATTTAGAGCGATCTTTACGCTTAGGGTAGGAGGAATTTTTCGGGGAAGTTATGGAGATGGGGATTGAGTTTTGGCGTTTCGAAAGCTTCGTGCTACGGCGATGCTGCTGAGTATTAATGCAAGAGCGGCGAGACAAACATAGAGATACATTTCGCCCTGGTGGGTGCCAGATGGATCGCCTGCTATCACTGGGCATGCGAGTGCCAAGGTGGTGAATGCATAAATTCCACTAACACCTCGCCATGCGGGGAGTGGTATCGGCGTGTTATGGCGGAGCGCAGTCCAGTGGACGACAAGTGAACGGAACACAAATAGAGAGATGACGATCAAGCCTATCGTTATCAAGGCACCCCAAATGAGCCATCGAGATATTGGCGGACCGTCAGCCTTGGAGCTGTAAATACGAAGCCAAGGCAAGCAAATAAGCATGAAGACCCAAAGTGTGACTGTGCCTGCGGCAAGTAATCCTGTGATTCCGAAAATTCGATTCATCGTGTGGAAATGATGTTAGTTTGCTGAGGTGTATTCATCGAGAAAAGTTATGTGCCAACCAGAAGCACCTCTCTGCATTACCATCGTGAGTTGCCACGATACGGATACGGTGGCTTTATTGAGCATAAAGTTGAGATCTGGAGTCGAATTCTCGTAAGTGAAGTTACGGAGTGCTTCTCGGTGACGTTCCAAAATTGATAGCTGATCGGTCTGCTCGATATGGAGCAAGTGACGTTGAACTGCGGCCGACTCATTTACTGAAAACTCAGCAAAAAAATCATCAACAACCTCATTAGCGTTATGGGTTCGGATCATTCTGGTGACGAGATATCCGACAGCTGATATCAGTCCGAATAAAACTAGGATTGTGATTGTTCGCTTCTTCATAGGTGCAGATCCAGACGATGGATTTGAGTTACGGTCGACTCGGCGAGTCGACCCTACCTTTTGAAAAGTTTATTTTTTGAAGACTAGGAAATGTTGCCAGGGGAGATTGGGTTTGTTTTCTACGAAGGTGAATCCGAGAGCCTCGAATTCTTTGGTGGCTTGGGCGGCGGACATTTTGTGGAGAGCTTTGATCGGCACTCGAGTATCTTCTGCACGGAATTCGAGGAGGTAAATTTTACCGCCTGGTTTGAGGGCGGCGTGGATGGATTTCAGCATTTCGGCTGGGTGGGAGAATTCGTGATAGGCATCGACGAAGAGAACGGCGTCGATGGAATTCGCGGGGAGTTGGATGGAATCGATGGTTCCGAGGTGGGGTTGGACGTTGGTGATCTTGCGGGCTTCGGCTTCTTTTTTGAGGTAATCGAGCATTTCTTGTTGGATATCGACCGCGATGACTTTGCCTTTGGGGATGAGTGGGGAAATGCGGAAGCTGTAATATCCGGAGCCGGCACCGATATCGGCGATGACTGCATCGGGTGCGAGATCGAGGAGGGCAATGGCTTGGGATGGAGCCTCTTCTTTTTCGCGGTCGGTTCTTTCCAGCCAGCCGATACCGGGATGTCCCATGACTTGGGCGATTTCCCTGCCCATGAAGATTTTACCAATTCCGCCAGATGAGGGTGGGGCGGTGGTATAGGCGGGTGCGGGTTCCACAACGACCTGATTCGCTTGCTCGGACTGAGGTTTTTGGGGGGATTCGGTGAGCAGGTCTGCGGCCTTGTTGCGGACGATGATCATGGGCATGAGCAGCATCGCGAGGAGGAGTAAGGGGACTAGGATGAGGTAACGGGATTTCATGAGATTTGGGCGGATTAATTTTTAAGAGATCTTAAGTGACGGAATAGTTTGACCGTTTGGAAAGCCATCATTAGATTTTTGCTAATGGCCGTTGGACATCGGCACTGAATTTGTGGCTAAAGATTCATTAATAAAAGTAGGAAAATTTGAGGGATTCAGCTGGATACGCTGTGAGGGCAAGGGTTCCTTTCTGAACAGCTTGGCTGTGAAGGAGTTTGGCGACGCGAGGATTCGGGCTGGAGTGGTGCGGTTGGTGATTGATTTGGAGGAGTGCACGGGGATGGATTCGACCTTTATGGGGACTTTGGCGGGTATGGCGGCAAGGATTACAGAATACGGTGGAAAGCTGCAAGTGACAGCTGCAAGTGAGAAGAGCTGCAATTCGTTGGAGGATTTGGGGTTGGATTTCTTGATGGAGATCAATCCGCAAGAGACAGAGTGGAGTGGGCTGGAGGGCAAGGTTCGGGATTTGCTGAAGCCGAAAGTGGCGGGGATCAAGGCTGGAACGGTGATGCACACCAAGCATGTTTTAGAGGCGCACGAGATTTTATCACGGGCTAACGAGAGTAATGAGAAGAAATTTTCCGGGGTGGTGAAGATGCTAGGGGATGAGTTGGCGGAGAAAACGGGGCGTCCTAGCTGATGGACATGATCCACTATCTGTGCCTGGCATTGGTGGGGCTTTCCTCGTTGCTAGCCGGCGCTTTGATATTGGCTTTGATCAACCAACGAAAGCGCGCGAAACGTCTCAAACAAGTATTAAAAGCGCTCTCTGGCGAGGAGGAGCGGATGTTTCATTTCATGCATGATCTCGGAATTTCGATTGGGGCGGAGCCAACCGATGTGGCTTTGTCGCGGACGATTGTGGATGGGATTGTGGATGTGGTCGGCGCTAGCGGTGGGGCGATTTACTATCCCACGGGCGATCTGAAATTTTTGGTCCCGGCGTATGTTTCAGAAAGTTGTCCGCCGTTGATCAGTTTGCCAGAAAAAGTATTGGCCGATGCCAAACATGATGAGCGGGTGGTGGCGAGTCATTTGGATTTGGACAGAATCATAATGGGTCAGGGTTTGTTAGGTCGTGCATTCGGTTCGGCGGAGGCAACTCATATCGAGGATCTAAGTGCGTACGGAGTGTTAGGGATGTATGTGCGGCAGGAGGTGCCGAATGTGGCGGTGATGATTTCTCCTCTGAGATACGCGGGGCATGAGATCGGGGTATTGGCGATTGCGAAGCTGAAAAGCGAAGGTGATTTTTCGGTGAATGATTTTGCGGTGTTTCGTTCGGTCGCTGAGCAATCGGCTTTTGCGATAGGGAACGCGCGGATTCATCGGGAAGCGAATGCGAAGAAGGCGATTGAAGGTGAACTCCACAATGCGCGCGAGGTGCAGCGGGTGTTATTGCCGCAGGACGATCCGAAAGTTAAAGGGTTTCGGATTCACGGGATCAATTTGGCGGCACGGATTATCAGTGGGGATTATTACGATTACATTGAACTGATGGATGGGAAACTCGGTGTGGTAGTGGCGGATGTTTCAGGCAAAGGCGTGGCGGCGGGTTTGTTGATGGCGATGTGCCGGAGTTTGTTGCGTGCGGTTGCATTGAGTCATGCATCGCCAAGCAAAGTCCTGGCCGCGGTTAATCGATATTTGTTTCCCGATATTCGCGAGGACATGTTTATCAGTTTGAATTACGGGGTGTTAGATCCGGAAACGGGTCGCATGGTTTTTGCAAGAGCGGGACATGAACCGGCATTGGTGTTTCGCAAAGCGACGGGATTGGTAGAAGTGCTGCGCCCGCGAGGATTGGCACTCGGGATTGATCAAGGAGAGGTTTTTGAACGCGTGACCGAAGACTGCCAGGTGGAAATGGAATCTGGCGATTGCGTGTTATTTTTCACCGACGGCGTGAAGGAGGCGATGAATGCGAACGAAGAAGAATTCGGCATGGAGCGTTTATCAAAAGCATTCAGCGCATCGGCCGCACTCGGCGCTGAGTTGGTGGTGAAACGCGTGCAAGAAGCCGTGGAAAAATTTTCAGGCGAAGGTGCGCAGATGGACGATGTGACGATCGTGGCGATTGAGAAGCGGTGAGGGTAAAAAAGGTATGGATGCGAACAAAAAAATGGGAGAGTTGATGGCTGAGATGCCGGGCGCGCGGCGGGCGTTGTTTGCGAAGTATCATCTCGGCGGTTGTCAGAGTTGTGCGTTTGATGAGGGGGAGACTTTGGCGGAGCTTTGCAAGCGCGCGGAGTTCGATGCCGATGAAGTGCTCGCGCACTTGCTCAGCAGTCATGAGCATGATCTGGAAATGCTGATTTCACCGACCGAAGTGGCACAGAAAAAAGATGAGGTCACTTTCGTGGATGTGCGAACCCGCGAGGAGTTCGAGGCAGTGAAGATCGATGGCGCAGAATTTTTCACGCAGGAACTTCAAGAAAAACTTTTCAGAGAAAAGCCATCCGGCTTGGTGGTGCTTTACGATCACACGGGGAAATATGTGTTAGATCAGGTCGCGTGGTTCCGAGGTCATGGGATGCCTAACACTTTTGGAATGACAGGCGGGATCGATGCGTGGAGTCAGGAAGTCGATCGGAAGGTGATGAGGTATCGGGTGGAGGTTTGAAAATTTTAAATTCTAAACTTTAAACTTCAATCAAGAGGCGGCGAGACGCCGCGCAGCTACATGGGCGGAAACGGCTGCTCGGATATGATCCAGTCTTCGTTTTTCTCGATGAAGGTTTTCATGGCCCAATCGTGAGGGAAGAGGGCGACTAGCCAGCCGTTGGAATCGCGGGAGAGAGCGGTGCCGAGTGAGAGAGCGGGTCTAGCTTCGGGGGCGAGTGGGTTGCCTTCTTTGGGTTTGAGCCAGCGAGCGATCGACCAATCGGCGGATTCGATTCTCGTTTCTGCGGCGTATTCGCCTTCGAGTCGGTGTTGGAGCACTTCGAACTGAAGTGGGCCGACCGCACCGAGCAGGACGCTGGAGGAGTTTGCAGATCCACTGAGCAGAGTGAACTCGGAGGCGACGCCTTCTTTGAGGAGTTGTTCGAGACCGCTTTGGAAGCGTTTGTATTTCGCGGTGGATTTATTGGTTAGGAAAGAAAAGCACTCAGGTGGGAAACGGGGGATCTCATCGAATTTAATTTCGGGAGACGAAGCTAAGGTATCGCCGATGAGGAGATCGTAATTTCCGACGAGGCCGACGACGTCGCCGGCGTAGGCATCATCGACCGTTTCACGGTCGCGAGCGAAGAGGCGTTGTGAGTTGGCGAGGCGGACGTTTTCACCGGTGCGGGTGTTGTAGACATTCATGTCGCGCTCGAACTGGCCGGAGACGATGCGGATGAACGCGATGCGATCCCGGTGCTTCGGATTCATATTCGCTTGGATTTTGAAAACGAAGGCGGAAAAACCTTTGGCAGCAGGATGGACGGTTTGGCCATCGCTAATGCGTGGAAGAGGAGGAGGGGAAAGCTCAAGGAAACGATCGAGTAGGAGTTGCACTCCGAAGTTGTTAGCGGCGGATCCGAAGAATACGGGAGTGAGGTTTCCGGCGAGAACTTCTTTCACATCGAAATCCGCGCCCGCGCCTTCTAGAAGCTCAAGTTCGTCGCAGACTTGATTGTAGGTAATTTCATCAACTGTGTTTTTCACCGATTCATCTTCGATCCCGGAAACGTTCACGGGAGCGCGAAATGCTCCGTGAACGGTGCGCTCGAAGAGGTGGACTTTTTTATTTTCCCTATCGTAAACGCCTTTGAATCGCGGGCCATCGCCGAGCGGCCAGTTGACAGGAAACGCGTGGATGCCGAGAACGGATTCGAGTTCGTCGAGCAGGTCAAGGGTCGGCCGCGCGGGTCGGTCGAGCTTGTTCATGAATGTGAAAATCGGGACTCCGCGGCGGCGGCATACTTCGAAGAGTTTCCGTGTCTGGGCTTCGATACCTTTACCGGCATCTACGACCATGACCGCGGCATCGACAGCGGTGAGGACTCGGTAGGTGTCTTCGGAGAAGTCTTTGTGGCCGGGTGTGTCGAGGATGTTGACGACGCAGTCTTTGTATTCGAACTGGAGAACGGTGGAGGAAACCGAGATACCGCGTTGTTTTTCGAGCTCCATCCAGTCGGAGGTGGTGGCGCGTTGGTTTTTCCGAGCGGTGACCGATCCGGCTAGGTTGAGGGCGCCGCCGTAGAGGAGGAATTTCTCGGTGAGCGTGGTTTTTCCGGCATCTGGGTGGGAAATGATAGCGAAAGAGCGGCGTCGAGCGACCTCTTTCTGGAGAGCTGGGACAGGGGATGCGTAAGAAGAAAGCGACATGCGGGCGGGAACTTCAAATGATCAGCCTGAAACATCAATCATAATGAGGGCGAAGAAATCCTTAAAATAAGGAAATTTCGACAAAAGGTGTCGAAATTTGGACCTGAAATCTAGATTGCCAAGGGCATCAATTCTGGGTAGTTTCCGCGCCCTCACTTGTTTCCCGAGCGATTCAGGGGTTGGAATAACAAAAACAACATTTTGGGATTTCTTGATAGCATCAAGCGCTGGCAGCTCGCCAAAAAAGGTTTTTCCCACGGGAAAAAGCGGAGAGTGCATAGTGAGAACGCGACACTCCAAGTGTTGGAGGCTAGCCTGTTGATCAAACTTGCGCTGTATTCGATCTTTGCGATCGGCACTGCAGTGTTGGTGCTGAAAGCCTCACCGGACGCGACCTTTTCGGCGGATCCATTCGTTTACGGCTTTGTCTTGGCGTTGACTGCGCTGGCGATGTTCCACGTTGGAGCTCCGAGCATCTGCCGTAACAACAGCAGAGTGATCTTAGTCTTCGGTGGGATCATGTGCCAATTGTTGTTGGTGCGGTTGGTGATGAGTCTGGCGGATGCGGGAACGATTTCTGAAAATTACCGATATTTATTTGTGCCGTGTGCCTTGGCTCCGATGCTGCACGGAATCCTTTTGGGTCGCACAGCGGGAAGTTTCAGTGCGGTCTATGTCAGCTTGATCGGCTGCATGTTGGTGCCAGCTACGGATGTGATCAATTACCTGATCGTCAGTTTGGTCGCGGGGATGACGGCGGTGATGTGTGTGCATCAAGTCCGAAAGCGGATCCAGTTGCTGCGGGCAGGAATTTACGTGGGCGCGGTGACGGTGGTGCTGGCATTGGTGTTAGGTCGGCTGGATGTGATGGCGGTTTTCGGGCCAGAGTCGATGGATCGTTTGCAGATTTTAGGAACGGGAAGCGCGATTGCCTTCGCGACGGCATTGGCGGTGGCGATGATTGTCAGCGGCCTGTTGCCGATGTTTGAGTTATTTTTTCATCTAACAACCGATATCAGCTGGTTGGAGTTGAGTGATTTAAATCACAAGCTTCTAAAGCAAATGCAGCTAGAGGCACCGGGCACGTTTCATCATAGTTTGGTGGTTGCTGCGTTGGCAGAGGCAGCTGCGGAAAAGATAGGAGCGAACGCGCCGATGTGTCGGGTGTGCGCGTATTTCCATGATGTCGGCAAACTAAACAAGCCGAGTTATTTCATCGAGAACCAACACGACGAGACGGATAACCCGCATGACACGTTAACGCCGACCATGAGTGGCTTGATTATCATCGCGCACGTGAAAGACGGGATTGATCTCGCTGTGAAGCATAAGCTCAACCCGCGTATCATTCAGGTGATTCAAGAACATCACGGCGATTCGTTGGTCTATTATTTTTACCGCAAGGCGCAGGAACAGAAAAAGGCGGAGATCGAGAAAGTTGATAAACGATTGGGGAATGCAGAGGATTTACCAAGGATCGAAGAGAAGAATTTCCGCTATCCCGGGCCGCGTCCGAGCACGAAAGAGAGCGGGATCATTTGTTTGGCAGATACGATTGAAAGTGCGTCTCGGACTTTGCGCAAACCGAATCCAGCCAAAATCCGCGCGTTAGTGGAGGAACTTGTTCGTGCGAAAATCAACGATGGTCAGCTCGATGTTTGTCCTCTAACTATGGGTGAGCTTACGTTGGTGAAAGAGAGTTTTGCTAATACACTGCGGAGTATGTTACACAGTCGTATTGACTATCAGAAACCCGCGGAAGATCGCAGCACGCTGACCAAGCGCCCTGTGAGCACGACTCACGAAAGTGATTTGATTGATGTTCGATCCGCCAAAGTTACTGAGAGAGTGAACTAAAACTATTTTCGCATATGGCATTGGAAATCATCATAGGAAATCATCAGGAAGCGATCGAGATTCCTGAATCGTGGCTCACTGCGCTGGAGGATGTCGGGATTGAGGCGGCGGCGCTGGCGCTCGAGGTTTCCGTGGACGAAGGCAATTCGCTTCGGCATCTCGCGACTTTGGAAGTGGCATTGGTGGATGATGAAACGAGTGAACGCGTTCACATGGATTTCATGGATATCGAAGGACCCACAGATGTGATCACGTTCCACCATGGAGAAATCGTCATCGGCACCGAAGTTGCAAAACGCCAGGCTGAAGAATACAGCGAACCGCTTGGGCGAGAGATTTTACGCTACTTCGTGCATGGTTTGTTGCACCTCGCAGGTCACGAAGATGCAGAAGACTCCGAGCGCGAAGCGATGGACGCAGCGCAAGAACGAATCGTCGAGGCGCTATGGAATGACGGGCTGAATGAGAAGATGATTTGACTACGCTTCGCTCCGTCCAAGCGGTCAGGACTTTGTCTTAAGGTGATGGCTCGCTAACGTTGACTTCGCTTCGCTACGTCCAAGCCACTGCGGCTTCGCCTTAATTGTGATAGCTCGTTAACACTCGCAAGGCGTTCACTCGGCTTTGAAGTTCTTGTTCTTATCGGTATTTTGAGGGTTAAAACTTAGAGTTTCTATAAAGATAATGTGAGACGATCCATTCTTGGCCGCGGCGGTAGCCCCAGAGTTCGGCGCAGGCCATGTAGAAGATGCGCCAGTAGCTCCACCATTTGACGGCGTTTTCGGCGCCGTAGGTTTCGGAGATGAGTGGAAAGAGTTCTTCTTTGTGATCATCCATGTTTTGCAGCCATGCCTCTGAAGTTTTTTGGTAATGTTGCCCGTTGACTTGCCAATGTTGTTCGATGCGAAGGTGATCTTGAAAATAGAGCAATAGATCATCGGATGGCATCTGACCGCCGGTGAAGAAATATTTCGCCATCCAATCGTCTTCGCTCTCTGCGGTGTAGTGATAGGCATTTTCACGATGCGTGAAAATGTGAACGAAGAGTTTGCCATCGGGCTTGAGCCATTTGGAAATACGCTCAAGCAGGATCTGATAGTTTTTCATGTGCTCGAACATTTCGACGGAGACACAGCGATCGAAAACTGATTCGCCGACGCCTTCGAATGTGATCATGTTTGCGGTGATGACTTCGACGTTGTGGAGGTTGCGTTTCGCGGCCTCGCCGAGGATGTGCTCGCGTTGGGTTCGGGAGTTGGAGACGGCGGTGATTTGCGCGTCGGGATAATGTTTCGCCATCCAAAGTGTAAGAGATCCCCAGCCGCAACCGAGTTCGAGAATGCGTTGACCGTTGGCAAGTTCTGCGCGCTGGCAGGTGATTTCTAACATGCGGGCTTCGGACTCCGCGATATCGACCACACCTTTTTCCCAGTAACCCGATGAGTATTTCATGTGTGGGCCGAGGCAGCGTTTAAAAAACGCAGTTGGAAGCTCGTAGTGTTGTTCGTTCGCTTCGTCGGTGGCGATGGCGACCGGCATGGTTTTCAGCTCCGCGATGTGTGCCATGAGCTTTGCTTGGCGATCCTCTGGATCGAGTTTTTCGAAGGGAGCAATCGTGTTTGCAAGCCGATGACGGATGCCGAGACGGATGACGGAATCGGGAATTTTACCGGAGGCGATGAGGTCGTTGGTGTTCATGATGGAGTGGAAAGTGCCGAGTGATTTGAGGCAGATCTTGAAAGCTAATTTGTGCCTCCATGTCGCTGCGCTCCATTGTGATCAGTGGGAGAAGACTTGGGTGGGAGTGGTATGAAGGGGGAGGTGGTGCGTTGGTATTCTCGGTAGGCATCGCCTTTGCGGAGGAGGGCGGAGGCTTCGGTGGGCGGGATGCCGGTGACTTTGAGAAGCAGATAAGTGATGATTGCGGGGGCGTAAATGGTGGTCCAGCCCCATGGCGATCCGAGGGCGAAGACAAAGAAGCCGATCCAGATGATGGATTCGAAAAAGTAGTTTGGGTGACGAGAGTATTTCCACAGGCCGATTTGGCAGATGGATTTCGGATCGGGGTTAGATGCTTTGAAGGCGGACATTTGTCGATCGGCGATAGTTTCACCGATGAGTCCGATACATGCGATCAACGTGCCAAGAATGGGGAAAAGATCGTAGGCAGGGTTGGGATCGGCGGCGATGAGGTAGAACGGCAAAGCGAGGAGAAAGACGGAGAGTGCTTGGCCGAGGAAGAACAGGAGAAACATGGAGTTCACTTTCCCGTTCCAGATCTCGCGGAGTTTTTGGTAACGGGAATCTTCTGAGGGATGGTGTTTCGCGATGCGGCGGCTGAGGTGGTAACCGAGCCTAACAGACCATGCGGAAATGAGGATGACGGCGATAAGTGGCTGGGTGCTGGAAATTTTCGTGAATAGGAAAAACACGGCAGTCAGACCGATGCAGAATGCCCAAAACGCATCGACTGGGGAAAAATTCTTAATCTTCACGCAGAACGCCCATGCAGCGGTGAAGATGAGTAAGTTAGCAATGAGGGCGAGGGCGAGCATGCGAGGGTCTTGAAATTTGCCTGATAGAATCCGCTGGTTTTTCATGGCTGCAACTGGTTTTTTAGCGCTCCTATGAACGCAAGGTGAGGCGAGTTTCTTCCGGAGGCGAGGACAAGTCCCTTTTCCCCTTCCTAGACCGGCTCTCCAGTGTATTCTCCTAGCTAGTTAAAAAAGCAAATTCCTAGCATTCATTCGTTCATTAATCCCGATTGCCAAATACAACCGGAGTCCTAATCATCCTCAGCGATGAGAATATTGTCTGTTCCACTCCGTTACTGGCAGAGTCTGCCGCTTTATGTCAGGACTCTGTTCGGCATGGTGCTGGGAGCACTGATGGGCGTGTTCTGGCCTCATGCTGCTGAACTTTTCAAAGGACCATCCAAGGCACTGATGGGCCTCGTCCAAATGCTCGCCGCTCCGATCGCATTCTTCGCCATCACCCACGCCTTGGCCGGTGCCAAGATCGAAAAAGGTAAAACCCCACGCCTCATCATCCTGCTCATCACCAACACCTGCGTCGCCATCCTCATCGGTATGACCGTGGCTAACACGCTACAACCCGGCACCCGCCGTACCGTCACCGCCGAACAGCGACAACAGGTGAACCAGGAAAAGACCCGCCACGCCGCCGAACTTGAACAGGCGGGAAATGCAGCCAAGTCCACGACCACAGTCGACAGCGTGGGTCAGATCCTCGGCAAACTGCCGAAAAGCTTACTGGGACCCTTCACCGACGGGGGTAGCGTGATCGGAGTGATCGTGCTTGCGCTATTGTTAGGCCTGGCACTGCGTCAGGTCTCGCCCGATCCTGAGGCGACGGTCAGAGTGCTAAAGACATTCATGGATGCCTTCATCATGATCCTCCATTGGGTGGTACAATTCGTTCCGCTCATCGTCATGGGCGTGGTCGCTGAGGAGGTTGCGACCAACGGATTCAGCTCGTTTTTCAGCCTTATCTGGTTGATTTTGGCGGTGTTGTTGGCACTTGCGCTGCAATTCTGCTACTACATGATCCGCGTGAGACTCGGCTCGTGGGTGAGGCCGCGTGATTTGGTGAGAGGCTGCCGTGATGCGCTGGCAATGGCGTTTTCCACGGCAAGTTCCACCGCAACCATGCCGGTCACTTATGAATGTTTGGTCGCTAATGTGAAAGTCCGCGAATCCTCCGCCAACTTGGGCGCGCTGGTCGGCGCGAATTTCAACAATGACGGCACCGCGCTCTATGAAGCTATGGCGGCGCTGTTTGTCGCCCAGCTGTTAGGATATCATCTGCCGTGGGACAGCCAGCTGGTGATAGTCCTCTGTGCCGTGGCGGCCTCCGTCGGTGCCGCAGGCATTCCTTCCGCCGGACTCATCACGATGACGCTGGTGTTCACGGCGGTGGGCCTGCCGCTTGAATATAGCCTGCTTTTGATTCCCATCGATTGGTTCCTCGACCGCTTCCGCACCATGATCAACGTCTGCGGGGACCTCTGCGTTTCCTGCGTGCTGGACGGACGGAAGAGCGGTTGAAAAATTAAGTCTGGGGGACGAAAACAGTCCGTCATCATCGGACCGGTCTTCCACTTTCTTACCGATCAATAGGGTCAGGTGTTTCATTTTAATATCGTAATCTGTTAGATCTGAGATGTTGGATTGGATTGCATGATGTGTTTAAGGGACGCACTAGGCGATAACTCCCTTTTCCCCTTCCCAGACCGGCTCTCCAGTGTATTCTCCGCGCTAGGTGAAGAAGCAAATTCTTAGCATTTAGCATTCATTCTTGGTAACTTCTCCTCATCCGGCGAGACGCCGGATGCACGGCCTGCACCGAGACGGTGCCGCTACGATCAATGAGCTGCCAGCTCCCACATTTCTCTGAGTTGCTCGATGCTTTCCTCAAGAAGGGTCGTGTTGAATTCGTGGACATCCACGCCTTTGCCGAGATCGGCGAGCAGTAGCACGGTTAGCTCGCCGCCGAGGTGTTCACGGAATTCATCCAAGCCAGCGAGGACACGGCGGTTGCCTTTCGCATCGGTCCAATCGAGCGAGGGATGATAGGTTTTGAGGCCCAAATTCAAGAGCACGCGGAGGATGCGCTCGGCGTGTTCTTTTTTGAGGAAACCGATTTTGTGAGAGTAAATCGTATCCAGCGCGAGGCCGACGGCAACTGCTTCGGCGTGTGAGAGTTGATAGTTGGTGAGCGCCTCCATTTTGTGGGCCGCCCAGTGACCGAAGTCGAGAGGCCTGCTAGAACCGGTCTCAAAAGGATCTCCACCTAACGCGATGTGGCGGGCGTGCAACAGGGCGGAGCGTTTGATGCATTCTTCGAAAGCTTCGCGGTCGCGTTGGGAGAGCGCGGTGACGTTTGCTTCGATCCATTTAAAAAACTCACCATCTTTGACGAGCGCGACTTTCACGGCTTCGATCAAACCCGAGACGCTCGATTCTGGATCTTGGCTTTCGAGAAGTTTGAAGTCGTTGATCACGGCAAATGGAACCGAAAACGAACCGATCCAGTTTTTTTTGCCAAACGCATTGATCGCGCTTTTCACACCTACTCCGCTGTCATCTTGAGAGAGGGTAGTGGTTGGAAAACGAACGAGTCGCACGCCGCGGTGAGCGGTGGAAACCGCATAGCCGACCGCATCCAAGAACGCGCCGCCACCGATGGCGAGGACGTAGGAATGGCGATCGATGTGGCTCATATCGATTTCTCTCCAGACTTCGCGGACAAGGGTTTCATCAGCTTTGCAGGCTTCACCGCCAGCGAAAATCCTGACTCCGCGGAAATCGAGATCGAGCTTTTGAAAGTAGGTATGGATGTGATCCGGAAGAGCTTTCCAAGCTGCTGCGACGGTATCTTCGAGGAAGACTAAGACTCGGCGTCCGCCGCCTTCTGCAAGCACGTCAGCCAGCGCGGAATTTGCCACAGCAAAGGCGTCACGTGTGAAAATCACACGATGTTTTAAGGTTATGGGGATGTCGAAGTCGTGGCGATCCATGAGATCCAGTTGGGCGAGAGCGGTAAGTAAGCTGTTTTACTGCACCTAGCCAACCTTTCTTTCCCGAAAGTAGCTGTGCCCATTTTTAGGCTTTGCGGGATTGGGTTTTCACGGATGGTTCTTTCATGTCTGATGAAATCACGCTCTTCGAAAGCCAATGGCTTGGTCTCTATCGCAGGGGACATTGGGACTATGTGCGCCGTCCGAACTCCGATGCTTGTGTCGGTATCCTTGCGATCACGGATCAGGAGGAGATCATATTAGTCGAGCAATTCCGGATTCCGATGGGAAAAAGAGTCATCGAAATCCCCGCTGGCTTGGTGGGTGATGAACCAGAATTTCAAGGTGAGAGTTTCGCGGAAACGGCGGGTCGAGAGTTGTTGGAGGAAACGGGTTATCGGGCGGGACACATCGAACTGTTGATTTCATCGCCGACTTCGGCGGGCATGACCTCGGAAATCACTCATCTATTTTTCGCAACACAACTCGTGCGTGAAAATGAAGGAGGTGGAAACGCGAGTGAGGATATTACTGTTTATAAAATAGCTCTAACAGAAATCCGCGATTTTCTTTCCAAAAAGCAATCCGAAGGATTGATGGTCGATTTCAAAATCCATGCGGCATTAGCAGCGGCGGGATTGGTGTTTTAAATAAAACGCAGAGTCATAAAGTTTTCGTAAGTCTCTCCGGGTAAAAGAATCGACTTTGGAAAGTGGGGCTTGTTAGGAGAGTCTGGAAATTTTTGTGGCTCCAAGCAGAACGCGGAGTTTTGATGACCGAAAGGCGAGGCGAGGTAGAACTGAAGTCCGGGTTGGTTGGTGGTGAGTTCCATGACGCGACCAGAAGCAGGATCGTAGCAGCGGGCGTTGGCTTGAGCGTGGATAGGATTGAGAACGAAGGTGTGGTCGAAGCTGGTGGCTGCGACTTTGAGGTTTTTTGCTATGGAAGTCGGCGTGCGGAAATCGAAGCCTGTGCCGTCGACGGAACAGAGTTCTCCAGTGGGGATCAGAGTGGGATCGACTGGGAGAAATTTTTCAGCGCGGATTTGTAGTTCGTGCTGGAGGATGGATTGATTGGGATTTCCCGTTAGATTGAAGTAAGGATGGCAGGTGAGGTTGACGGGAGTTGCTTGGTCAGTGGTCGCGCTGGCTTTCCATGTTAGAAATTTTTCCCCTAGGATGTAATCGACCGTTACATCGACGTTGCCAGGAAATCCTTCTTCGCCTGCGGGGGAATGATAGGTAAAGCGGACGGCGTGATCTGATAGGATTTCGGTTTCCCAAAGGACTTCGCTGATGCCTTTGAAGCCTCCGTGCAAATGATGATTGCCTTGGTTTTGTGAAAGTTGGTGATGGGTGCCGTTTATAGTGAACTGTCCGTTAGCAATGCGGTTGGCGTAGCGCCCGATCGTGCAGCCGAAATGTGGATCGTTTTTCAACCATGCTTCTTCGCTGTAGAAGCCCACGAGGATGTTTTCCATGCGGCCTTCGCGATCCGGCACCCAAAGGCTTCGGAGAGTGGCACCGAGGGGGTGGACGTTGGCAGTGATCCCAGATGGGTGAGTGAGCGTGATGGACATCTTTTATGAATAGTGAAGAGTCAATGGAGAAGAGTGAATACAAAAGACGTGAATACGTTTTCTCTGCTCTTGCGGTGTGGGCGAACTTGCGCAACATTCATTTCATGCATGCGGTGACCGATAGATTAAAGAATTTCCTACAGTTTGTGGCTGTGAAACTGATTGATAAGCCGGAGCAGGCGCAGCTGAAGGTGGCTGAGCTCGGGCCGAAACGGTTGAGATTCAAGCTGGTGCTTGGTCGGGAAGATGTGGCGATGCTCATCGGGCGGAATGGCTTCACGGCATCGGCGATTCGTAGTGTTCTAAAAGCGGCGGCTGAGAAAGAAGGCGTCCAAGTGACCTTGCAGATCCATTCTCATGAGGAAGAGGCGGAGCTGATGGCTAGGGAGGCTTGAGATTTTATAGATGTTTTTTGCTGTAATTCCTCCTGTTTCGTGCAATCCATCCGCGCGCGGCGGGCTTTGGGAGTGATCTCTGAGGCACCGCGATCAAGATTTTCCTCTCTATGTCTGTTGAACTGACCCGTAACTTTTCGATCATTGCCCATATTGATCATGGGAAAACGACGCTTTCCGATCGTTTGATGGAAATGACCAGCACGGTGACGATGCGTGAGAGTTCTGCCCAACAACTTGATTCCATGGATCTGGAGCGGGAAAAGGGGATTACGATCAAATCCCACCCCGTGGCGATGGAATATAAGGCCAAGGACGGCAAGACCTACAAACTCAACCTGCTTGATACGCCGGGTCACGTGGATTTCTCGTATGAGGTCTCGCGGGCTCTCGCGGCGTGTGAAGGCGCGATCCTGATGGTGGATGCCGCACAGGGCGTGGAAGCTCAAACCGTAGCGAACCTCCATCTCGCGGAGCAGCAGAATCTTAAAATCATCCCGGTCCTCAATAAAATCGATCTCCCAGCGGCGGACGTGCCGAAGTGCAAAAAGCAGCTCGAGGATATTCTCTGCATTCCCTCAGAGGACTGCATTCCCGCGTCGGCCAAGGCCGGGATAGGGATTGAAGAAATTTTGGAAGCCATCGTCGCCCGCGTTCCTGCGCCTGTGGAAAATCCTGACAAGCTACTGCGCGCAACGGTTTTCGATTCTCTCTACGATACATACCGCGGTGTGGTTTCCTACGTGCGGGTGTTTTCCGGAACGATCAAACGCGGCCAGCGAGTAAAACTTTTCGCGACCGATAATACTTACGAGATCAAAGAGGTCGGGGTATTTACTCCGAAAATGAGTGTGCGGGATATCCTGCGGGCAGGCGATGTCGGATACGTCATCGCGAACATGAAATCCGCCAGCGAGGTGAAGATCGGCGATACGATGACCGATTCCACTCACCCGTGCCCAGAGGCATTGCCGGGGTACAAAGAAATTCAGCCTATGGTGTTTTCGGGAATCTATCCGGTGGATTCATCGGATTACGAGGCCTTGAAAATGGGGATGGGCAAACTCCAGATCAACGATCCGGCGTTCACCTTTTCTCAAGAGAGTTCGACCGCGCTCGGCTTCGGCTTCCGCTGCGGATTCCTCGGGTTGCTGCACATGGAAATTATTCAGGAAAGGCTGCGCCGCGAGTTCGACATGGATGTGATCTCAACTTATCCATCGGTGATTTATCATGTCGATCTAACCGATGGCACACATGTCATCGTCGACAACCCTACCTTGTTTCCAGATACCCAAGTCATCCAGGAGATTCACGAGCCTATCGTGAATGTCTATATCATGGTTCCAGGTGAATACATCGGCGATATGATGCAGCTTGTGTTAGAAAAGCGTGGTGAGGTTACCAATACCGAAACCATCGATGATATGCGCGTGATGCTTTCATGCGTGTTGCCGCTTTCAGAAATTCTCGTCGATTTCAATGATCGCCTAAAATCCCAAACCAAAGGTTACGGATCGATGGATTACGAACATGCCGGATACCGCGCAGCGAAAATGGTCAAAATGGACATGCTCATCGCCGGCGATCCTGTTGAGGCGTTCTCCACGATCGTGCATCGCGATAAAGCCGAGGGCTACGGTCGCAAACTTGCGGAACGCTTGAAGGAAGTCATTCCCTCTCACCTTTTCGTCGTCGCCATTCAAGCCGCGGTCGGCGGAAAAATCGTCGCCCGCGAATCCATCTCCGCGATGCGTAAAAACGTGACCGCAAAATGCTACGGCGGTGATATTTCCCGTAAGCGTAAATTGTTAGAGAAGCAGAAAGAGGGTAAGAAAAAGATGAAGATGTTCGGCAAAGTGAACATCCCGCAGGACGCGTTCATCAAGGTGCTGAAAAGCGGCGATTGATTTATATTTTATATTTAGATAAACAACGCAGATCCCCCAAATTATATGAAACTTCGCTTGCGACGCATTTCCCCGAGCTCTCTTGCCGCCACGCTTGCTATATTTTATTTTGTCTGCGGCTTATTCGTTGGAGTCTTCGGAATCTTTGCGGCGTTAATTGGAAGTCAGTTCACAGTGAGTGGTCCTATTCAGTTTTCAGGTAGCGGGATAGGGATGTTGCTTCTGGCTATAGTTTATCCGTTTCTCGCAGCGATTGGCGGGGCTATCAGCGGATTCATCATCGCGTGGATTTACAACTTTATAAGCATCTTCACAAACGGACTATTGGTCGAATTTGATGAAGCTGGAAGACGTGACCGTTGAGCGAGAAGTTTAATCCACAACCCGTATTTCTGAGTATTTATTTGGCTGTCTGCTGAAGTAGATGACAGCAATCCCGTCTCCGTAAGGGTGATGGCGAGAGGCCAAAATTATCATTCTTCCTGCTTGGCTCTGCCTCGTAGATTTGCGATGAATTTTTATATGCGTGTTTCTTTCATCCTGCTTTGCCTTGTCTTTGGTCTCAATAGTGCCCAGGCACAGTCCCTATCTGATGCAGACCGTAATAAGTTTCTCGGAAATCTTGAGACACTCCGGCAAAGTGCAAAATCCAAAGTGGATTCCAAATACCGTGCCGCCCTGGCCGCCTATCGCGATGCCATTGCTAGCGATGCTGCAGCGATTGATCTCTATTGCAAGTGCGTGGAAAAAGTGAACTTCGTAGACCAAGAGAAAAAATCTTCCGATTTCCGTGATTGGAAGCGTAAAGAGGTGGAGAAGTTCTCGGATCCCGGCTACAGTCTAGTCCTTCGTCACCAGCTTCGCTGGTTAGTCCTCACGCTTCAAGCCTCCTCGGAAAAGGCTGATCGCAGTAAGCTCGCTGTGGAGGCTCAGCTAATTTTAGATTCTATTTTCAGTGATTATGAGAAGCTGAAAAGCAACGAGACAGTTCTCAATCAGGCAGTGACAGCGTCAGTTTTTGCGAGGGCCTACGAAATTCAAGATGTCAAAGTTGAAAAGTGGCCACTTTCACCTACCCAGTTGGATCAAGTTTACGAATCGGTTTTGTTTCCTCCTCTCAGAAATAGCGGCCGCCTCAGCGAATTGAGAGCCACCTGGATCAAACGGATTCAGCAAGAGGGCACTAAGATAGAGAATGAGCAGGTAGCTGATAAGAAGCCGAAGGATGATAAAAATGATAAGAATGAAAAAAAATCCACCCAAGCAGCTGGAACGGAAAGTCAGGCTTACGAAAAATTTCTTATTGAGACTCTGCCTAGACTCCAATGGAATATGGAGGTCGATCTTTTCCGCAACGGCGACCAGAGCGGCGCGGCAGCTCGGATGATGAATCATTTAGAAAAATACATCGCTCATCCCTCTGCCCGCGAGTGGGCCAAACAATTCGAAGTTTTGCTCAAACCTGTAGTCTTTGAGACACCCGACGAGCCGAAGAATCCTGCAGAGTAGCCTAATTGAAAGATAGCCTTTCCCGTCTATGAAGGCGTCTGTTCAAGAGGTTGTGGCTATATCAGCACTGAACAAAAAACCGGCTAGACGGTTGCATGAACTGTTCATTTGAGTCATGGTTTGCCTTGTGACTCAGAAAATTTTAGAAAAGAGATTATTAAAAACGCCGGGAGCGGCGTTGAAAGAGCATTTTGGTTTCTCGAAATTTCTCGACGGGCAGGAAGAGGTGATTTCTGAAATTGTTTCTGGCAGGGATGGTTTGGTGGTGATGCCCACGGGTGGAGGTAAGTCGCTGTGTTTTCAAATTCCCGCGCTTTGTTTTCCGGGAGTGACTTTGGTGATCTCGCCGTTGATCGCATTGATGAAAGATCAGGTCGACGCTCTGGTGGCACGAGGGATTGGCGCTACCTTAATCAATTCGACTTTGTCTTGGCCGGAACAAAAAGAGCGTCTGGATGGAATGCGGCGCGGCGACTTTAAACTGGTCTATGTGGCACCTGAGCGCTTTCGCGCGGAGAGTTTTTTACGGGCGCTGGAAGGCGTCGAGATTTCTTTGTTCGCGATCGATGAGGCGCATTGCCTTTCACAATGGGGACACGATTTCCGGCCGGACTACATGCGGCTTGGAAAAGCGTTAGAAAAAATCGGCAGGCCGCAATGCGTGGCATTGACCGCTACGGCGACACCGATAGTCAGGCAGGATATTTTGACCGTGCTGGGGCTGAGCAATCCCTTCGAGCGGGTCAGTGGATTTTCTCGTCCGAATCTTTCGCTAGCGATCACTGCTGTGGATAAGACGTTGCACAAAGATGAGCGGATCAAAGCGGTGATCGCGGCGCACAAAACCGGAATCATCTACTGCGCGACGCGGAAAAAAGTGGATCTCGTTTCCGAAACTTTGGCGAGCTGGGGAGTGAATTGCGTTTCGTATCACGGCGGGATGTCGGATCAGGAGCGGGTTAAAGCACAGGAGATTTTCATTTCAAAAAAAGTCGATATCGCGGTGGCGACGAATGCGTTCGGGATGGGAATTGATAGAGGTGATGTGCGTTTCGTGATTCATTACGAAATTCCGGGAAGTGTGGAGGCTTACTATCAAGAGGCGGGTCGTGCGGGTCGGGATGGTGAGGCGGCTGTGTGTGAGTTGCTATTCAATTACGCCGACACTCGGACGCAGGAGTTTTTCATCGATGGGGCGAATCCATCAGCCGCGACCGTGCGCCAAGTTTATCAATATCTTCTGAATGAAGCAGATAAGAGTCACGAAGTGTTCCGCACGCTTGAAGAAATGGCCGATCATGCGGACGTGAAAAATTCGATGGCAGTGGGAAGTGCATTGACGGTTCTGGCGCGTGGACGGTTTATTGAGCGATTCGATGTGCAGGGAAAACGGATGCGTGGCACGCGATTGTTACAACCCAATCTTCTAACAAGAGATCTCGCGCTGGACGAAGATGCGCTGGAGAAAAAGGACGCGCGAGATCGAGAGAAGCTGCGCGCGATGGTGGAGATGTGTTACGCGCGGACGTGTCGACAGCAATGGATTTTAAATTATTTTGGTGAACCCGATGCCGAAACTTGTGGCAACTGCGATGTGTGTCGGGAGCGTAGTGCGGGAGATTTTCGCAAGCCGACGGCTGAAGAAAAGCTGGTGGTCCAGAAAGCCTTGGCGGGTATTGCGCGGATGTCGCAGCGCGATAGCACGGGGTGGGAGGGTCGGTATGGGCGAGGTCGAATTATTCAGATGCTTTCGGGAAGTAAGTCTCAAGAGATTTTGAATAACCGTTTGGATCAGCTTACGACGTATGGGATTCTTGCAGATAAAAGCACGGGATACTTGAACGCGTTGTTTCGTTCAATGGCCGAGGAGAGTTTGGTGATTACTCAGACGGGTGAGTACCCGTTGATGACGCTTTCAGAAAAAGGTGATGCGGTCATGAGAGGTGAGGCCGAATACGAACTCCGCTGGCCGGATGAAGTGGCGAAGCCTCAGGGGCTTTTGGAAAAAGATTTCGATCCTCAGTTATTTACAATGCTGAAAGATCTGCGTTTCAAAATTTCTAAGCAAGCAGGCATTCCTCCCTATGTGGTGTTTTCTAACAAGGTTTTAGAATCACTTACGAAATACTTGCCGACTAGCACGGAGCAAGCGCTGGAGATTCCGGGTATCGGTGAAGGCAAGGCGGGAAGTTACCTGCCGGCATTTCTTGAAATGATACGGACATTCCGTGCGATGAAATAGTTACTGCTGTGGCGGCTCAACGATGATCGCTCGTCGGGGAACTTCGGGATTGGTTGGTTCGTTCACCTTTGGTTTTACTGGAAGATCCACTTGGCGATCTTCTACACTCATTTCAGGGCTGTGATACTGTTGACTCTGACCGTGTTCGGAATCGAGCTTTTCGTAGATTTCTACAAAAGCCCAGATAACGGCGAGAGTAATGAGAAAAATCCAGATAGGCCCCCAGATAGAGCTCTGATTATTTGTTGTCGCATCTGCCCCGGAGTGCTCGGTGGTGGAATCGGAGCCGCCGAGGATAGATTCGACCGAATCTGAATCGATCATCACAGCTGGGACAAAATCACCCAGCCACGGTTCGATATCTACGCCTATATATTCACCATATTGTTTGAGAAAACTGCGAGCGTAGAGAGGGCTGGTGAAAAATCCGAAATCTTCAGATTCCAGTGCTTCAATGACAGGGCGAGGGATTTTGGCACGAAAAGAGACGTCTTCGATGCTTACACCTGAAGCCTCACGCGCGTTCCGTAGTTTGTCTCCGAGACTTTCGTGCATTTTAAATCCAAATACAGAAGAGCTTAATCTGTGCCGTGTGGCAACACATGTCGCAGGTTATTTTCCATTTATTGGCAATCATTATGCCTTTATTATCTTCGTGTATTCCAAGTCTTTCGGGTGGAAATGCTATTGACCTTGACTGGGTGCGATGTCTGTAGACTTTATGTCGCAACATCCAATCCAATATGACCTTGCAAACATTCCTTCTATCCGGTGCCAAATCACTATTGAGCCGGTTTTTTCTGATGACTTTCATGATCCTGACTTCCACATCAGGAGTCATCCTTGCACAGGATTTCGAAGGTAAAAACATTAGTGAGGTATCCATTCGTTATACCGGCTCCAAAACTGTCGACGAAGCGAGATTACGCAACTTGATGGTCACCAAAGCGGGATCGGTCTATCGTGCTGAGAATTTAGACAATGACATTAAAACTCTATTTGAATCCGGCTTGATCGAAAATGTTAAGTTTCTTGCTGAACCTGCCGGAAATAGCGTCCGTGTGATCGCGGAGATTCAAACCCGTCCGGCGATCAATGGAGTTGGTTTCGTTGGAAATACGATTTTCAGTGATCAGAAACTTGCCAAGGAGACTAAGTTAAAATCCGGCGGAACGATGAGTGATTCAGAGATTCTCGAAGCCCGTCAAAATCTTGAGAAGCATTATCAAGGATATGGATATCCAGATGTTTTGATCTCTCATCGCACGCAGTCAACGGGACAAGCAGGTCTCTCTGACTTAATTTTCGTAATTGATGAAGGTTCCAAAAATGAAGTTCGCAAGATCCGCTTCGAAGGTAACTCTGTCTTCACCACTGCGGAGTTGAAAAAGGAGATGAAAACCAAAGAAAAAGGTTGGTTCTCATGGCTGACTAAATCGGGACGTTTTGAATC
>JANMGO010000072.1:0-8435 GCA_031374665.1 Akkermansiaceae bacterium
CTTCTTCCTTGGTGAGGGTGACTACAGAACCCACGCCGTCGCCGATATTGCCAGCGAAGGTATTGTTGCCGAGGTTCGTTCCCGCAAACCTCAAAGCCCTGACACCGGCAGCTCCGGTGATGAGTAGGTCTTTGTTGATGACAAGGTTGCTTGCCGCTGTGGTTCCGAAAGCTGAGATTGTGGTCATGCTGCCACCGACGACGCCGGTGCTGGAGAGGGCGAACTGGCGGTTGGCGAGGGTTGTCGTGCTGCCGCTGGCGCTGATCCAGCGAAATGTCCCTTGCCCACCCGCAAGATTGATTAAGCCTGCGCCTGCCGTGTCGCCAATGCTGGCCATTTCCAGCCCGTAGGCTATGGCGCCAGCCGTAGAGCTGGTAATCGTTCCTGTGAAAGTATTGTTGGCATTGTAAAACCAGAACCCGTTAGCGGAGGTGGCGGTTAAAGCACCCGAGCCAGCGAGAACCCCGTTCACGACAGTCGCGCTCGATAAGGTGAGCGATCCGCCTTCATTGATTGTGACGGCGCGGGAGGCGCCTAGGACGACGTTAGACGCTACGAGCGTGCTGGCGCCGTTGAAAGTGAGGCCGCCAGAGGTGGCCCCCAGATTGCTGTTGGCGGTGATGGTGAGAGTGCCCGCATTCACGACGGTTCCGCCGGAGTAGTCGCTGGTGGTGGAGGACAGAGTGAGGGTGCCGGTGCCGTTTTTGACGAGGGTCAAGACGCCGGTGGGGGTGTTGTCATTAATCGGCGCTGAGATGGTGATAGCGCCGCTGCCGGTGTTGACATGGAGATTGCCTGCAGTGGTTTCGGCTAACGTCAATGCGCCGGTGCCGGTGGCGGCAATGGTCAACGTGGAAGCAACCCCATTCAGGATGCCGTAGGTTCCGAGATTGGCGGAGGCTAGAGTCAGCGTTTCAGCACCGCCAGTGTGACGGAGGGTGTTGATGTTCTTGGTCACCGAAATGGACATGCCAAGGGTGGTGTTGCCCCAGGCATAGTTGCTGGTATTGGCCCATGATGTAGTCCAAGCGCCATCACCTGTCGTGGAAGTCGCACCGAGAGCTACCACTCGACCATTGACACCGTCGGAATTGTATACGGCATAGTCAGTCTGTGCGTTGGCAGCTGTGCCAACAGTGGCCCAGGCTCCGATGATTTGACCCGCTGTGGTGCTGGTAGTGATGCCATTGACACGGATGATGTCGTTGGTGGTGTTGAGCCCGCCCGCATTGGAGAAGGCGATCGCCGATGTCCCGCTTTGCGACAAACCAGCAAGGGCGAGCGTCTGACTGCCCGCAGACTTGTCCAAGGTATTGACAAGGTTAAGTTGCCCTCTGTTCAAAGTAACCGAACCGATGGTTTCGATGAAAGTCTTCGCGCTAGCAGCCGTGGTGGTCGTGTAGGTGATGGTGCCGCCATTGGAAGTGATGGCAGCGCTGTCACTAACGCGATCGAGATCATCTTGCGCGATGTCATCGGCACTGGTGAGCGTGATGCCGCCTCCGTTGAGGGTGATGGCGGAGGTGTTGAGCAAGGCTTGGTTTAAACCCGAAAGCGACATGGTCATGCCCAGATTGATGGTCGTGGTGCCTTGCCAGCCGCCAGCGGAGGTGCCGTTGAGGGTGAGCGTGCCTGCGGTGAAGGCGTTGGTGGTAGAGAGGACAACATCCGCGGTAGCGCCGCCCGCGACCGTGCCAGTGATGGTGGCGGCGGCGATGTTGTTAAAGATGATGTTGTTGGTGCCAGCGCCGAAGGAAAGGGTGTTGGTGGAGTCAGATGTGATGGTGTAGCCGGTGGTGTTAAACTGGATGCCGCTGGTGATGATGGGAGCACCAGTGGTGACCAAGGCACTTGCCGTGCCACCGAAGACCGCGAAATCACCGTTAGTCCATGTTATATTGGTGCCACCGATGGCCGAGGTATCCCATAGATCCGTTCCGTTCCAAGCGCCTGCGCCACCATCGGCATTGTTAGTTGAAGTGGTGCCGTCCCAATAAAGTATAGCTGCGGATGCTGAGGAAATCGCGAGCAGCGAGCTAACTGTTAGAGCAAGGAGAGAGCGGAGGGAGGATGGAGGTTTCATGGGTCGGTTAAAGACTTCTTTTGTTCATTAAACGCCGGATCTTCGCTGATTCAATGAAATAAATGTAAATTACTTGCCCCTTTTATGGTCATCTAGTTTGAGGCTAAATGACCATAAGAGCCTTATGGGACCTGTAGGACTTATCAGACCTATGCGATAAACCGCGAAATTGCCCCGTTTTGATCGAGTTTCAGGCGGGACATGTCGAGATCGAGGTCGCCGTAATGTTTGATGGGGTTTCCATGGGCATTGAGGAGGGTGGTATACCAGTTGCCGATGGTTTTGTGGCCTTCGGTGGCGTGGTAGGGCAGACGGATGTAGCGGCCCGCCATGTCGAGATTGCAGTTGTTGCCAGCCAAGATGGTATAGGATGCTTCTAGCCCGAGGCCGTGATGCCCCTCTCCACCTTCGGGGAAATACATGATCATGGTGTTATCGAACATCGTGCCTTTGCCCTCGGGCTGGGCTTTCAGTGCATCCACGATGCGTGCGATCTGTTGCATGTGGCCAGTGCGGATTTTCTCGCGGATCTTCTCGGCGCTTACTCCGCTGTAGCCGCCACTGTGGCCGACGGAATGGATGGAAATGCGGTCGCCTTCGTTTCCTGGCAGGCCGAAGATCGGCGTACCAAGATCGTCGATGGTGTATGTTACCACGTTTGTTAAACCAGTGATGAGAGCAGCGATGAGGATATCGGTCATCGCTCCTTGCTTCTCAGGTGTGGTGGCATTGGCTCCGCCGTCGTTATGGATTTTATCTAGCTTTGGGATGTGCTTCGCGATGGAGCCAGCCATCTTTGATAGCTTCAGGTTGCGCGCTTTAATTTCCTCAATGGAGTTGATGTGGTTGCTAAGCTTGAGTTTCTCATAACCTTTGAGGACGCCCGCTTTAAAGGACTCCTCACCCTCCAGGAATTTCAGCATGTAATTATCGGTATCCACGGCATCGGGATTGGTGACGGTGCGGAACAATTCATTGTGCGCTGTTAGGGGATCCGCGTAGCAGTAATTTCTTTGGTGAGGGCCGGATGCTGAGTAACCAGCTACGACACCTTTCCTGAATGACGAGTAATCGCCCGTCAAAGACAGTTCAATGTGACCAAAGGGCGAAGGGAAAAGTTTCGCAAGTTCGAAGTCGATGGTGGCGCGCTTGATTCCGCTGAGGGAGTTTCGGTTAGATTTGTAAGCACCCATCACCGAGGAATAGGAGAAATGTCCGTTCTCGCTCATCTTGGAGGAAAGACCTTGGAGGATGCAGAGGTTTTCCTTGTGCTTGGTGAGCGATTGCATGGAAACAGGCAGCTCATGCCCATCGAGAGCGACTTCGAGCGCTTGCTTCTTATCATCCAGCGCCTTGTCTGCGCTGGAGAAAGTGGGCAGAGCCAAGTCCTGCGGATGCTCGCCATTCGATTTACGAATGAATATAAAGCGCTTGGGAAAACCATTGGCCGGAGCCGCTGCGCCAAATGCGTTGAGGCAAGGTGTGAGCGATAATGCACCTACGCCAACAGCCGTTGATTTGAGGAAGTCTCTTCTAGTTTTCATAGTGGTAATCTTATTAATTGATTGGTTTTCGATAGATAAAGGAATCGGAAGTGAGGAGTGAAACAATGACGGCATCGAAACTGCCGCCGCTCTGGACGTATGCTTGATCGGCATCGATAAGTGTTTTGGAATCCGAGAGGAGTTCATTGCGTCCCATGAAATAGCGGAAAGCGTGACGTATGATTGACTGTCGCACCTTGGTGGATTTTCCGAGGCGGTCCATCATGTCGATGGCGTCTCTAACATTTCCGTCGAGCTTAGGATCATCAGTTCCTTCAAGAAAGCCGGTGGCAACAACAGGGAGGGTTTTGTAGATATCCCGCAGATCATCTTGAGGCGGCCCTTTGTCCGGCACTTTTGTGATTAGGTTATCAGGATGCTCCAGTGTCTCTTGCTCACGGAAGCGACCAAAATCATCATACATTTCAAATGGTAAACCTACGGGATTCATTCCCACGTGGCAGCCCCAGCAATATTCTGCTTCGGTTTTTTTCCCGAGGCGGGTGCGAAGGGTGTTGTGATGATCCTCAGGGATGACCGCATCGACTGTGACTGGCACATCAGGTATCGAACCAGCGAGAAGCTTTTCCCTTACCCACCTGCCTCGGCGGATCGGGTCGGTCTCAGTGTTGGCGGCGAAGGCGATGAGCCACGCGGGGTGCGTAAGGATGCCCTTGCGATGTTCCATTTTAACGGGCTGGGTGGTGGGGTAGCTCCAGTTTTTTAAATCGATGTTAAAGCTCTTGGCAATTTCTGGACCGCGCATCTGTTTACCGGTTCGCGTCATCGCCTCAGTTTTGCCGTGACCAGCTGTCGCAGAGAAGGGAACGGCATTCGCTTGCCCTTTGCCCAAGAGTGTCTCGTAGGTGGTCATCGTGGTGATAAAGCCGCCTATTGCATCTTTACCTCCTCCGCCTTTCGCGATCACATCGGGATTGACACCCCTGACTTCGTTTTCTTTCAAGAAGGACACGTGTTCCTTCATTTTCTCTGCATCGATGTTTCTCCAATCTTTGTCTTTGAAATAATCGTAGATCTTACGGACGTAGGCAGAAGATTTCGCCATCTGCTCGTTATTGCCAGAGTGGAAAACATAAAATTCATCTGTTGTTAGAAGCTCTTCGAACACGTTCTTGTCTTTTTCCAGGATGTATTCAACTAGCATGTCAGCCTCGCTGACGGCACGCCCAGATACTGAAATGTAGTCACCGCCAAAGCGCTTATTGTCCTTGAAGATGGGAAGAGCCCTTGGGTAGCCGAAGAAATCACGGAAGAAGCGGAGTTTCCGAATCGGGATGTTGGTGAAGCTGTCTGCACTGAGCAATTCCACCGCATCATCGATGACGTAATACTGGCTGCGGTTCTTGAGCATTCGCTTTACCTCGCGTTCGTAATCTTCCCGCGTGTTGAGCTTGCCGCTAGCTGCGGCGGCGGCGAGTTCTTTGTCGGGACTACTGTCTGTTAGAGCGTAGGAGAGCGCATAACTGGCATCCCGCGGGGAGAGCATCTTGCGGCCATGGCTGTCCGCAGTTCCTTCCCCGAACTCATTGCGATAGTAAAAATCTGTACGGAGAATGATCGTCTGGATGAACTTTTCAATCGCTACTCCGCTACCGCTCTTTGCAAGATAAGATTTCATCACAGCGGAGTATTCGGTGAACTCTTGAGAATTGGGAGAGCGCTCCATGATTTTGTTGAAAAGTTGATCCACAAGTTTGGCGATCTGATCCTCGGTAACGCCTGTCTTCTCACGCTCGCGTTTGAATTCATCACTCCAGTCAGCCATGCAGTTGGCAATGACGGTGCTGTAGTTATCTCCCGGCTTGCGATGTTTGAGGAGAGCGGCACGCATGAGTTCAAGCTCCGCTTCTGCGGGAGCCTTGGGCGGAGTGGGGAGATTCTGCGGCATACGCTTGAAAAACTCATCCATGTAAATGCGCATGTAGTTCACCCGCACGAAACGCTCCCTATCGTTGAGCCCCGCGTTGAACCAATCTCTTTCGGTTCTCACGATCATGGACTCATCCATTTTACCGTCTTTCGAGTAACGTCGGATGGCTGCCCAAATTTCATTTTGATCATCCTGCGTCATCCCTGCATAGTTGAAGCCCGTGAGGTTTTTCGGTTTACCATCTGGCCCGAGAGCTACGGGCGGTGCAGGCTTACTCGCGACAAACTTGGGCAGCATCGCCTCGTGCTTATCCTTAAAGACTTCGATCAGCATCGGCTCGACGTTCGCCTTTAGATACTTGGCACGATTCACAAGAGTTGTTTCATTCTCCCATTCCTTCGACATTATTCCATGGATCACGGGAATGTAACTTTGGATTTTCGCACGCGATATCATATAGTTGGATATCACTTTGCTATTGGTTAGCATCGTAAGCAAATGGCCGCCATCCAGAATAGTTGTGTCGTAATAACGGACACCGCTGTGCGTGGGCAGTAGAAACGGGTTGGTGATACTCACCTTCATGCTGTGGCGATTGTTTTCACCGATCACCGTGTAACGCTTGCCGTCAATGTCGCGCGAGCCAGTGAAATCCAGTAGTTTGTTTATCTTCGCATCGAAAATGAATTCGTTAATCAACCAGCGCCGATCAGCTGTGAAGCCGGGCACCTCCTTGTATTTTCCAGAAAACAATTTGTTGTGATCCAACTTATTTCCATAGTCCGGCATGCGTAGCTTGTCTTCAAGCTTCGACGCGTTATTCGCGCGCAGCTCCCCCGCCAACCAATTGTCTAACTGCTTGCGCTCTGCCTCGCTTGGCTGACCTTTTTTCTTCGGAGGCATTTCCTCGAAATGCACTTTTTCATGGATGCGATTCATCACATCCAGCCGCGCGTCCAAAGGCAGCTCGGTTAAATTATCCATACGGAAATTTCCTTTTTCCGTGCCCTCTTCGTGGCAGTCGATGCAATACTGAACCAAGATATCACTGATGGCGGGATCAATATTGAACTTCGCGGGGCTAGCAGCCAGTGCGACTGACATGCAACTGAGGGTAACAGCTGAGATCGCCGGAATATTACTTTTAAACAGAAAGTTTTTGAGAAAGTGCATGTGAGAATGGGAAGACGTGGAAATGGTTAAGTTTTTAACGTCGTTGCTAATTCAGACAACTAAGCCTTGGATTGCGATCTCTTCAAAAAAAATAGATCTAGACAACTTGACCCTCTGATGGTCATTTAAATCCGATGCCAAGCAAGCGATTTTCATCCGTAGCGGAGCAAGTGGCTCAGATTTTAAGGGATGGCCTGCGTCAGGGACGCTGGCGTGGCCGTATCCCAGGACGGATCAAGCTAGCTGCCGAACTAGGAGTGAACCACAAGACAGCCAATGCGGCGTTACAGATTCTTGAAAATGAGGGAATTCTCATTTCCCGTGGCCGGGGACGCGAGCGGGAGATCGTCGATGCCTGCGAGTTTACATCCACATCACTGCGAGTGGCGATCCTGCTATATGAGCCTGAGGATCGGCGTGTGCATTACATTGTCGATCTGAGGCACCAACTCGCAGAGGCAGGACATACGGCATTCTTCGCAGACAAGACCTTGCGTGAACTCGGCATGAGCGTGTCTCGGATCGCACGCATGGTAGAACAAACGGAAGCCGACGCTTGGGTTGTACAAGCCGGACCCCGCGATGTTCTGGAATGGTTTGCAGCGCGACCGACTCCAGCATTCGCGCTTTTTGGTCGATTGTTAGATGTCCCTCTGGCTAGCACATCACCCAAAAAGGCGGAAGCCTTTCAAGAATTGGTAGAGCGGCTTATTTCCTTGGGACATCGCCGCATCGTACTTCTGGTGCGTGAAGACGGCAGAAAACCAGAGCCTGGCTTCATTGAGCGACTTTTCCTCGCAAAGTTAGAAAGCCATGGCATTCAGACCAGTGCTTATAACCTTCCTGATTGGGGAGATAGCCCCGAAGAACTCCAGCGGATTCTCAACTCGCTATTTCAACATACTCCACCTACAGCGCTCATTATTGGTGATGTCGTGCTTTTTTTCGCAGTCCAGCATCACCTCGCACGGCTTGGATTCATAGCACCTGAAAACGTCTCGCTCGCTTGTACAGACTACGTACCGTCTTCTGAATGGTGCCGTCCGACCATTGCGCACATCGCTGCGGACTTCAACCCACTGATCAAGCGCATCTTGAGCTGGGCCGATAATATTTGTCGCGGCAAGGAGGATCGCCGTAAAACCAGCAACCAGTCTAAATTCGTCGACGGTGGCACAATCGGACCCGTGCCAAAGTGAGTGTGGGAATCGCAGGGGAATCGATAATGCGAAAATTCCTCATCGGTTTTTTATCGGATCAAAAAGGAGCAGGATTTGAACCTACGAATAGCTATCCAGAACTCGGACATAACATAATGAACCGTTGATTTTTGAGATTTTATTCACAGATTACGCGGCCACGTCTATAAAGAGGTTCACCTGAAATGAGTAATCGGTGGTGAGCAACAGATGCGATGTTTGGTTCCAGTCTTGAAATCTCCATACCAACGAGGCAGACATCATCGGTGAACGCTTGATTTTTGGCAAAGTCTTCGATCTTACTGGAAACGTCCTGAATCAGTTTAGTCAACGGCAAACTAGCGCACCGCCGGATTACATCTCGCAGACGAGATCTGCCGAAGGATTCTTCCTCTGCGTTCTCTACCTCGAAGAGACCGTCGGTGAAAAGTAAGACGCGGTCACCTACGTTCACTTTGAGTTCGTAAGTCTCATAGGAGATATTTTTGACCAAGCCGAGTGCTGGACCGTGTTTTTGTCCGATTCCTATCATCTCGATCTTCCCA
>JANMGO010000081.1:0-2864 GCA_031374665.1 Akkermansiaceae bacterium
CTCGGTAGCAAAATCGACGAAGCAGAACTCGGTCACAAAGTTCCTTTCGAAGACATCCTCGACGGAGAACTGGTCATCGCCAAAGCTTACGAGCCGCTTACCGCTGGCATCGTGAAACAACTGGTTAGCCTCGGTCATAAAAAACTTGAGGTCATCGACGGACGTGAAGACGAGATCCTTCTTAAATCCCTCCGCAAAGATCCTGCGAAAGACGAGGAATCGGCTCTCAAAGACATCTATCGCAAACTTCGCCCAGGTGATCCACCGACCGCTTCCAATGCTCGCGCCTTGCTTAAGCGTCTTTTCTTCGATGCGAAGAAATATGACCTCACCCGCGTCGGCCGTTACAAAATCAACCAGAAGCTCGGCATCTCCGTGGATTCCGATCAACGCATCATGGTTCCTGAGGATTTCCTCGCCGCGGTTCGTTACATCCTCAAACTGAAAAAAGGTGAGGGTGTCATCGACGATATCGATCACCTTGGCTCACGCCGCGTGCGTGCTGTCGGTGAGCTTCTTGCTAACCAGTGCCGTGTCGGTCTTGCCCGCACAGAGCGTTTGGTGAAAGAGCGTATGACTTTGTTCGATGTGAACATCGAAGGCATGACTCCACAGAAACTCATCAACCCGAAAGCGCTTTCCGCTGTCGTGCGTGATTTCTTCGGACGTTCACAACTTTCCCAGTTCATGGACCAGACCAACCCTCTGGCCGAGCTGACTCACAAACGTCGTCTTTCCGCTCTCGGACCAGGTGGTCTGAACCGCGATCGCGCAGGCTTCGAAGTCCGCGACGTTCATCCTTCCCACTACGGCCGTATCTGCCCGATTGAAACTCCCGAGGGTCCAAACATCGGTCTGATCAACTCGATGTGCACCTACGCACGTATCAACGAGTTCGGCTTCATCGAGACTCCTTACCGCAAAGTTAAAAACGGTAAAGTCACCAACGAAATCGAATACCTAACAGCTGACCAAGAGGAAAACTACCTTATTGCTCAGGCGTCCAACGTCATCACCAAGGCCGGCCAGTTCGAAAACGAGCGTATCGATGCTCGTGAGCGTGGAGAATTCATCGAATCCACTCCTGCGGAAGTTCACTACATGGACGTCTCGCCGAAACAACTCGTTTCCGTTGCCGCCGGTTTGATTCCATTCCTTGAGCACGATGACGCGAACCGCGCACTCATGGGTTCTAACATGCAGCGCCAAGGTGTGCCGCTTCTTGTTTCCGAAGCTCCGCTCGTCGGAACCGGTCTCGAAGGTAAAGCCGCTCGCGACTCCCGCGCTGTGATCGTTGCTGAAGCCGACGGTATCATTGCTGCAGCCACTGCAGAAATGATCATCACCACCAGCGATGGTAAACTTCCAGTTTCCGATGAGAAATTCCTCAGCGAACCTGAGTCGGTCAAAACCAACGTTGCCAAAGGCATCTTCGCTTACCCGCTGCGTAAGTTCATGCGTTCTAACGCAGGAACCTGCATCAACCAGAAGCCTATCGTTAAACTCGGTCAGAAAATCAAAAAAGGCCATGTCCTTGCTGACGGACCTAACACCGAAAATGGCGAACTCGCCATCGGCCGTAACGTTCTCGTCGCATTCATGCCTTGGAACGGCTACAACTTCGAAGATGCTATCGTCATCTCCGAGCGCGTAGTAAAAGACGATGTCTACACCTCGATCCACATTTCTGAATTCGATGTTGCTGCACGCGATACCAAACTCGGACCAGAGGAAATCACTCGTGATATCCCGAACGTCGGTGAAGAAGCTCTCCGCAACCTCGACCACGACGGCATCATCCGCATCGGTGCAGAAGTGAAACCTGGCGACATCCTCGTTGGTAAAATCACTCCGAAGTCCGAAACCGAGCTTGCTCCTGAAGAGCGCCTCCTTCGCGCTATCTTCGGTGAGAAAGCCGCTGACGTGAAAGATACCTCACTCCGTGTTCCTTCGGGTTGCACCGGCATCGTTCAAGATGTCCGCGTCTCCTCACATGGCCTTGCCAAGAAACGTGCAGAAAAAGTCGATCCTGTTGAGCTTAAGAAACAACTCAAGAAGATCAACGACGAGCACAAGAAAAAGGCTGACAAACTTACCGACGATCTAACAGAGAAACTCTCCGACATTCTGCTCGGTGAGAAAATCCCACTCGACGTTGTCAACGCGCAGACTGGTGAAATCATCATTCCTGCCAACCGCAAGATCACCAAGACTTTGCTCCGCAAACTTGCTTCGGTTCACGATCACATCGAAATCGATCCTTCCCCGATCCGTAACAAGATCGTCGAAATCATCAATTCCTTCGAAAGCCGCTTCCAAGAACTCGATACCGACCGCGAACGTAAACTCGACTCACTCGAGTCCGGCGACGACGTCGATCCAGGCGTGATCAAAGAAGTCAAAGTCTTCATCGCCGCCAAGCGCAAGCTCTCCGTCGGTGACAAAATGGCCGGACGCCACGGTAACAAAGGTGTGGTTGCAACCATCGTTCCTGAAGAAGATATGCCTTATCTTCACGACGGAACTCCAGTTGACATCTGCCTTAACCCACTCGGTGTTCCTTCCCGGATGAACGTTGGTCAGGTTCTTGAAACTCACCTCGGTGTTGCTGCTAAAGCACTTGGTTTCAAAGTCGCGACCCCAATTTTCGATGGCATCAAAGAAGACATCATCTGGAACTTCATGTCCGAGGCTAAAAAAGTCGACGGTGTGAATATTATCGGTGGTGGCGAAAAAGCCCGTGAGCGTAAGCCAGGTGAGCCAGAAACCCCAGGATATACCTGGATCGGTGACGGCAAAGACGGCAGCATCGCCGGTAAATCCACACTCTATGACGGCCGCACCGGTGAAGCCTTCCACAATCC
>JANMGO010000020.1:0-29978 GCA_031374665.1 Akkermansiaceae bacterium
CACACGGTCATCGCCAAAGGCACCAAATACGTCCTTCACCTCCTTCCTTCGGGTATTCTCTGGGATAACAAAATCAACGTCATCGGCAACGGCGTCGTCGTCGATCCCATCGGCCTCTGCATCGAAATCGAACGCATCGAATCCCAAGGCGTCAAAATCGACCCCGAAAAACTTCTCATCTCAGACCGCGCTCACGTCGTGTTGCCTTTCCATAAAGAACTCGATGCCGCTCGCGAAATTTCACTCGGAGATCAAAAAATCGGCACCACCAAACGTGGCATCGGCCCGGCATATGCAGACAAAGTCAACCGCTGCGGTCTGCGCATGGCAGATCTGTTAGACCGTCCTTTTGCTGAAGCACAAATCACCCGCCGCGTTTCAGAAGTGAACGAGATCCTCGTAAAATACGATCTCCCCACCTTCACCGCTGCCGCCGTTATCGCCGATACCTACGCCGCGTTTGAGCGACTCCGCCCGCACGTCACCAACACCATCCCGGTTTTGCACAAAGCATGGAAGGCGAAGAAAAACCTCCTTTTCGAAGGGGCTCAGGGAACCTTGCTCGACATCGATTTCGGAACCTATCCCTTCGTCACCTCATCTAACACTACCGCGGGCGGCTCAACCACCGGCACCGGCTTGCCGCCGACCGCCATCGAAGCAGTCATCGGTGTTTGCAAAGCCTACACCACCCGCGTTGGCTCTGGTCCTTTCCCGACTTGCGACGAAGGACTCTCCGAATACCTCCATAACCTCGGCCGCGAATTCGGCGCGACGACGGGTCGCCCCCGCGGCTGCGGCTGGCTCGATACCGTCCTGCTCCGCTTCGCTTGCATGGTCAACGGCGTCACCGGACTCGCCGTCACCAACGTCGATGGACTCGACGAATACGAGCATCTGAAAATCTGCGTCGCCTATGACGTCGACGGCCATCGCCACGATCTCCCACCTGCTGACCGCTCGTTCTGGGATCGCGCGAAACCCATTTACGAAATGCTCCCCGGCTGGAAACAAGACACCACCGCCTGCACCAGCTACGATCAACTCCCGCCAAACGCCCAAGCTTACCTCACTCGCCTATCCCAACTTTGCGACGCACCCATCGCATTCGTCGGAGTCGGACCTGATCGCAAACAAACGCTTCGTCTCTAATTCGTCATATGCACATCGCCATCATCATGGACGGCAATGGCCGCTGGGCGAAAGAACGCGGACTTCCTCGCGCCGAAGGCCATCGCGCCGGCGCCGAATCCATCCGCGAAGTCACCGAGGCCTGCATCGAGCTCGGCGTCAAATATCTCACGCTCTACGCATTTTCCTCGGAAAATTGGAACCGACCCAAAACCGAAGTCGATGCCCTGATGAAATTGTTGGATCGATTCCTCGACGATAAAGCCGCTGAGCTCGATAAACAAAACATCCGCCTCCAAGCCATCGGCGATCTCGACCGGCTTCCCGCCGCTACGCGCAAACGCCTCGATCGCATCCAAGAGCAAACCAAGAACCATCAAACCATGACCTTGGTGCTCGCGCTGTCCTACGGCGCGCGCGAAGAAATCACCGCCGCCGTCCGCTCTATCGCCAAAGCCGCCGTCGCAGGTGAAATTTCACCAGATCAGATCGATGGCGAACTCATCGCCCAACATCTTTACACCAAAGACATCCCCGATCCCGATCTCCTCATACGCACCTCAGGCGAAATGCGCGTTTCCAATTTCCTCCTCTGGCAGATCTCCTACTCGGAAATCGTCATCGTCAAAAAAATGTGGCCGGATTTCCGCCAAGGCGACCTCTTCGCCGCTGTCGAAGAATACAATAAACGCCACAGAAGATTCGGGGCACTCTAGCAGCTTGCCAAGCTCCCCTTGACCCGATTTCGGCAACCGCTTCCTGTTAGTCATGTTGGCCATTACACTTCAGGTCATGGTTGTTTCGGATGTTTCTAGATCCGAAACACTCAAATTTCTCGTGTCTGCTGTTCCGCGCATAATTGCTCCCACTCATTATGTAGGGTATCGCGCTGTTCCTGCTCGTGAAATTGCCGCCGGCTCTTTCGAAAAAAGCTTTCTGCAACTTTTGCATCGTTAAAACCGCGCGATATGACCCGCATACGCCCCAAATGAGCAGGTAGCTCTTTTGGGTGATAATATATGATCTTCTGATACTCAGCCAAAGATTTCTCCCACTGGTGCTCCAGCTCATACCGCTCTGCTAGCAGATAGGAGACTGGAGGGATTCCTGTCGCCGCTGGCATGTAAAAGCGAGAAACCCAAGTTCCGATAAACTCTGATATCGGGAAAGCCGCATGAATCGCTACAATAATCAACATCGCCGCCGCCAATAACAACCAAATCGCCGATTCAGCGGTAGAAGACGATCCCCCAAAAAAGACGCGCCTTAGGCAATATCCGCAAAATAAAATCGCCAATAGCGGCAAAAAACCACGTTTTAGATACAGCCAAATCACCATAACAATTAGCTAAACTAACTAGCGATACTCATTTCAGAATACAACATAAAAGTCCTGCCAATCATATACACAATAAGGCATAATCGCCGACAAATTAACCTTCTGAGCCACTAATTTTAAGATGAAAAACTCGCCGAATAGAATTCCATCATAAAGGAAATATCGGATTTTTTTCCCACCTGACTCACCGAAGTTCTTGCCAACCCTCTCCCGACCCGATAATCCCAACGGCACCCCTAATATCTAATAAAATCAATATGAGTAATAACGACGCAATTACACCAAACGCTAGCCGACTCTTTTGGGCCGGATTCATCGCCATCCTCGCTGCAGGCGTAGGTTTCGCCATCCGTGGCGGCATCTTCGACAACTGGTCCAAAGAATTCGGCTTCACAGCCTCTCAGCTCGGTGCCATTGGTGGCGCAGGCTTCTCTGGATTCTGCTTCGGAATCATCATCGGCGGTGTCATCGTCGATAAGATCGGCTACGGGAAGCTGGTTATCGTTGCGCTCCTCTGCCACATTCTCTCTGCCTTCGTTACATTTGGCGCAAGCACTCCTGAAAATGCTTACGGCTTCCTCTTCTGGGGCATGTTCATCTTCGCTCTTGCTAACGGCATCCTTGAAGCCGTCGCGAACCCACTCATTGCTACACTTTACCCGAAACAACGGACACACTACCTCAACATGCTTCACGCAGCATGGCCTGCTGGTATGATCCTCGGCGTAACCGCAGGTTGGCTTCTCGATGATAAAATGGCTATCAATTGGAAAATCCAGCTTGCTCTCTATCTCATCCCGACCGCCGCATACGGACTCATGTTCCTCGGTCAGAAATATCCCAAATCTGAAGCTGCTGAAAAAGGCGCGAGCTTTGTGGAAATGTTCAAATCCGTCGGTATTCTCGGCGCTCTCGTTGCCTGCTATCTTCTCGCTCTCTTCTTCGGCGATATCTTCAAAGCCGTTTCCCCAGAAAACGCCAACCTGATCGGTTACGGTATCGGAGGCGCTCTCCTCATCGTCGTCGCTGTGATGACAAAATTCTCCATCGGTTCGATTCTCCTATTCGTTCTTTTCGTTACTCATGCCCTCGTCGGCGCTGTCGAGCTTGGAACAGACGGATGGATTCAGAATATCACAGGAAACCTCTTTACCTCCGAACAAGGTAAATACCTCTTCCTTTGGACCTCCGCTATCATGTTCGGCCTTCGCTTCTGCGCTCATTGGCTCGAAACCAAACTCAAGCTTTCCCCTATCGGATTGCTCCTAGCTTGCTCGGTAATCGCCTGCGTCGGCCTGACTATGGCCAGCACGATGGACACCTTCGTTATGGCACTTGTCGCACTCGGCATCTATGCAGTCGGCAAAACCTTCTTCTGGCCCACCATGCTTGCCGTGATCGGTGACCGTTTCCCTCACACTGGCGCCGTCGCCATGTCCATCATGGGCGGCATCGGAATGCTCTCCGCTGGACTTATCGGCGGCCCTGGCCTCGGTTACGCGAAGGATCGCTTTGCTGGCGAAGAATTGAAAAAATCCGACGCAGCGCTTTATCAAGAATACAAAGCAGAGAAGCCTTCCACATTCCTGAATATTCCAGCTACCGCAGCATTCGGCCTCGACGGCAAGAAACTAGCCGAAGCTAAAGAGGCTAAAGAGAAAACCGACACCCAAAAAACCGTGGTCTTAGCTGACCAAAAAGGAGATCGCGCCACCCTCAAAGCCGATTCATTCATCCCATTGGCTATGGCTGTCATCTACCTCCTGATGTTGCTCTACTTCAAAACTATCGGTGGCTACAAACCCCTGACTGTCGAAGAATCCTCAGGCAAAGCCTAAGATTATCTGAAACTCTTCCCTCAAACGGCGCACCCTACAAAGGTGCGCCGTTTTTCTTTTATCTTGCCCGAACTTGCCTTCGCAGGCTCAAATAGGTGCGGATGAGAAGTCTCCTCAGAAATATCCAGATCTTGCATAGCCGAATCCATCGGACCGCGTTGGTTAGTTTTTTTCTGATTCTCTTTCTGGTCGTTTTCACCCCGACGACTGCGTATGCCGCACCCAAGGTGAATATCGCCGATGGCTTTGACTTCCCAGTCGGCAAACCCGATGCCAAAAGCTACTACAAATCCCGTGGCTTGCGCCTGCGCTCGCCTGCTCACTATGGCGAAGACTGGAACGGTCGCGCCGGTGGAAACTCCGATCTCGGCGATCCCGTGTTCTCCTGCGCCGATGGGATAGTCACCTTTGCACACGATGTGAGAATGGGTTGGGGAAATGTGGTGCTCATCCGCCATGCCTATCGCGACCCCTCAAGTGGCCAAGTCAAATTCATTGATTCTCTCTACGGTCACCTCGATAAAATGATCGCGAAAGTCGGCCAGTCTGTGAAGCGCGGCCAACAAGTTGGCACTATTGGCACCAACCGCGGCATGTATCCCGCGCACCTTCATTTTGAAATGCGCCACGACATCAACATTGGCATGCACCGCAACGCCGCCGCATCCACCATGGATCACTGGGCAGACCCAACCCAGTTCATCACCAAATACCGACGCCTAAATCGAGAGTGGCGCCCAGTCGCCGTCCCCACCGGTACCTACCAAGAATTTGCCGGCTTCAAAGGTCTCTAACATTTATAAACCATGCGCATCGCAGTCTACGCCGGTTCCTTCGATCCTCCGACCAATGGTCATCTCTGGATGATCCAAAAAGGACTGGAAATGTTTGATCGCCTGATTGTCGCCATCGGCAGTAACACATCGAAATCCTATTCCTACACCGTCGCGGAACGACTCGAAATGCTACGCGCTTCTGTCCCCTCGAGCGACCGACTTGAAATCGACTACTTCGACAACCGTTACCTCGTCGATTACGCGAAAAAGAAAAGCGCCACCTATATCCTGCGCGGCATCCGTTCCCCGAACGACTACGAATACGAACGTGTCATGCGCCACATCAATGCGGACATGGCTCCGGAAATCACCACCGCTTTTCTCATGCCGCCGCGAGACGTCGCCGAACTCTCCTCCAGCATGATCAAATCCCTAACTGGTCCAGACGGCTGGGAAGAAACCGTCAAACGCTACGTCCCCCCGGAGGTGTTCAAAGTGTTGAAGCAAGGGAAAGAATAGTGAATGATGAATAGTGAAGAGTGAATTCTGCTGCGCACTCTTCTTTCACTATTCACTCTTCATCATTCACTCTTCCACTACTCGTGATCAGTAAGATACCGCTCCGCCTCTAACGCAGCAGCACATCCTTGACCCGCAGCTGTGATCGCTTGGCGGTAATAATGATCCGCCACATCGCCTGCGGCGAAAAGCCCAGGAGTCTTGGTCGCGGTCCGACCCGGCACTTGAAGAATGTAACCGTTTTCATCGAGATCCACCAAGCCACTCACGAAACTACTGTTGGGCACGTGACCGATCGCTACGAAAACACAGTCAACTTCCAGTTCGCTCTCCGAACCATCCACCAAATTTTTCAATTTGATCGCGCGCATCTCACCTTTTTCATTCGTAAGATATTCGCTCACGCCGCTGTTCCATACCGGCTCGATTTTCGGATTTGCCAACGCACGATCCGCCATGATTTTGGAAGCACGTAATTCTTCACGACGGTGGATGAGATACACCTTGCTCGCGAAACGAGTCAGGAAACCCGCTTCTTCGCAGGCACTGTCGCCACCACCGATGACAGCTACCGGCACATCGCGGTAGAACGCACCATCACAAGTTGCGCATGAAGTCAGGCCACGGCCGATGAGATCTTTTTCATTAGGTAAACCCAAATGCCTCGGCGCGGCACCGGTCGCAATGATGACGGTCTTCGACTGCAAAGTCTCGCCGCTCAAATTCACGCTGAACGTGCCATCTGCATTTTTGGAAATCGACTCCACTGTCGCATACTGAATGCGTGTGCCGAATTTCTCCGCCTGCTTCTGCATGTTCATCATCATCTCCGGCCCCATGATCCCCTCGGGAAATCCTGGGAAGTTTTCAACCTCTGTCGTGGTCGTCAACTGACCTCCCGGCTGTGTGCCGGAAATCATCAAGGGATTCAGATTCGCGCGGGCGGTGTAGATGGCTGCTGTGTATCCAGCACAGCCGGTTCCGATGATGATGACGTTTTCCATATAGATGAGTGGTTGAGAGTGTGACTGCCGCGGATTATTCCGACCCCACACCGAAAGAGTCAACCGCAGTCATCAAACAAATTTCAAAAAAATGATCAGATTACGAAAGAACCTGGATCATGTGTCGTAATTGTCAGCCGAAATTGCTCAAGCAAGCTTAAGTAATTCGATAAAAACCCATCAGCTATGAACTCCCCAATACACGATGAAAAAGATTTTAAACAAACAAAGCCGTCCGAAATTTAATTCGCACACCTACGCAGCAAATCCTGTTAGAAACTGGGATACACTCGCCGTTGCTAGATTAATTCGAGAAAACTCCACCACGGAGATCTCCCCTGCCTTTCTTTACCTAGGCCGCAACGAGACCCAGCTCCTGCGCGATCACCTCGCCCAAGCATTTGGCGCAGCCTCCGTCATGACCTTGAATGAAACCTATTACATGGGCCTCAAAGTCGTCAGCGTAAATGCAGATAATCACCTCCAAACCGGCGGCAGAAAAATCATCCGCAGCGAATACCTGCCGGCTTTACCGAACGCTTCGTGAGAGCGGCATGGAGCGGCCAGATACAAATCAAACGAAAAAGTAAGATTAAACCGAAGTGAGCGCATTAGCTCAACTAAGGCATCCTTTTTAATCTGACTGTTTGCATACCTTAGACAGCACAGTTTTATAAATTTTTCCTGTGTTCATTTTTTCCAATACCATTTTTGATATTCTTGGTAAAAATTTTGGGCGGTTTTTTTCTCAGATTCATCCCAAAAACCCACATACTGATAAGTAGCTCTTTTCCGTTCCGTCTCAGTCAAAACATTCGATAAGTCGGCACCGTCAACATAGATCGATCTATTATTTGGATAAACTATCTCAGTGGTGATTTTGTTAGTCCCGTCATTAGCTTTCCAAAAAATTACTTTACAGCGATTTTCAGATCTCAGATGCCTTTCGAAATCTTTCTCTGGACTAAAAAGACTACAGGAACTCAGTAACGAAATGGACATCCAACTTAGCAATATGATGATTCGTTTCATATTTTTAATTAATTTCGGGTGAAAATTGTCGGCTTTTATCTGATTGAAAGGAGATCTTTGCTAATCGCGAAAGACTTTTCGTGTCCCACCTTGGATAGTGGCATAATCAAAGGATTCGCCTTTGAAATAAAACTTGGACTCGTATGAACCCGCGCCATCGCTGCCAGAATATTGCAGCAGTAGCGTATCTCCATCAGCAAATAGCTCTATGAGCCTTTGTTGCGGCTCTGTTGGAATGGCACCAAAATCGGGATAGATTCGCGCTGGAATAGTTAGTTCCTGCCCATTCCTCTCTAACCTTATGCTATCTACAACGCGCCTCGGCAAATCACCGTCGACACCAAACCAATACTTCTGATCTTGGATGTCGCGTTGCGTGAAGGGCCTAAGTCGCACAACTGCCTTGAATTGATGGCCTTGTGAAACGGTGGTGACAGTCTCGGAGTCGATTTTGATATCAACCTTTCTCACCACCTCTAATTGACGAAAGGTATAATCTGTAGAATGCGCTTTGGGTCGATTTGGCCCGAAGGCATTCGGATTCGTACAGCTTGAAACGAAGCAGACGATGATCGCTAGAATAAGGATTTTCATTTTATGAAATAGTGACGAACCAATAGTTAGAAAACTTCACTCCACATGAATCACCACCAGCGTCGTGTCATTGACGCCGTAGTTTTCGATGGCAAGTTTTAGTGATTTGTTCCAAATGAGAAGGGTGAGTCCTGTAATGTGTGCATACCTGTCGCAGAACTAATGATCGGAGCGCCGGATGGGTCAAAGCCGAGAAATACGGGATCCGTCATTCCCCCGCCCTGAGAATATTTAAAATAATGCTCCTTATCGATCCGTTCCATTTCGAATGACTTCCGCATTTCAACTTTAGTCAGTTCATAGGCAGTGATTTTAGGGTATGAGTCACCACCGCAACCATCTTCAACCACTAGCCAAGTCTGCGTAGAATTGAGATGACCACACATTTTGGACTGGCTGCGCTGTCTCTTGTGTATTCCCATAGGCTTTCCGCCGATCTTTACAATATATTCTCCGGACACATTTGTTGCGGCAAATCGAACAGAATCCCTCGATCCTTTTTTTCTCTCACTCACCTTCGGATTGAGATCTTGAGTTGAAGTGGAGGGAATGTCATTCCTGTTATAGCAGGAATTGCAGCCAATGGGCATAAACGCTATGATTATAAGTGATGTAAATTTCATGGAAATATCTTACTGGTTATACCTTTGATTATTGTACGTGAGCTTTATTGATACCATCTATCCTTGTTAGACTACCAGAATTCATCGTGCGCTTTTTGCAATGAGAGAAGCTTTCCGCTTATTGTAATCAGACGCGAATCCTGTCGCAGCGAAAACATAGTTAGCATGAGAGCGGCCTTCCGATGCATCGCTTGTCCCTGAAAGCATCATTTCTCCATGTTCTCTAGCAATCCGTTCTCCAACGTCAGGATCAAGGCCAGGGTAGTAGTGCCCAACTCCCATGGCCGAATAAATCTTATAGTTATGCGCACGGTAATCCGATTCAGCTTCAGTCTTTGCTGATCTCTTGCGGAAATCTGTAGCCTGTCGATTATACTCGAGGGACGTGCACGCAGCGAAAGATAGCAAGGAAAACAATATGACAACTGCTCGGAGGGGTTTCATTTCTTAGCACAACAAGTAGTCCATCCACGGTGAAAATGGAAGCATCGTTTTAAAAGGCAAATACCTAATTCAAATTGTCAGTTGCTATTTACCGATAGTTCCATCTATCACTCTTGTGTCTTGTGTCTTCACTCCACATGAATCACTACCAGCGTCGTGTCATCGACGCCGGAGTTTTCAATAGCGCGTTTTAATAACACCTCTGAGGTTTGTTCTGGAGTTTTACTATCGTGCAAAGCCTCAGCGATATGGCGCTCCCAGACGCCATCGATGAGGCCATCTGAACAAACCAAAAATCGATCGCCTTTTTCATAAGGCACGGCGGCGAAATACGGACAGAGTGTTGGATGTCCCCCACCCACGACTTCGTAAAGTGCGGCGCGGCGTGGATGTTGGCGGTACTCGATTTCAGAAATCTCACCGCGTTTCCAAGACGACCACGCAGCTGTGTGATCTCTTGTTAGTTGCTCGGTCTTTCCATCTCGGCAAAGATAAATCCGCGAGTCACCGACGTTGGCCAGATACATATTTTCCGGCGTGAACCACGCAAGTGCAAGGGTCGCCGCCATGCCTTTAACGTTCTCTGCTTGCGATCCAGCTTGATTGATATGTTTGTGAACTTCTTTCAGCGCTAAACCCAAATGGGCAATTGAATCTGGAAAAAATCCAGACGCTGCCGCTTTAAATGTTTCGGGAATCATAAACGCCATCTGCTCGATGATTAGTGACGACGCCAGGTCGCCCGCGTTTCCTCCTCCCATACCATCCGATACGGCAAACACCATGTCCTGATTCGTCACCGAACTTTCCCCAATATCTCCGAGCACTTTGGCTCCCCCGAGATTTGAGGAAAAGACGATCCATGAATCGTCATTGCGTGGTTTACGCGTTCCACTGACGGTTGCGCCCGCCCAGCGAATATTGGGTTGTTGAGACACTGCCTAAGAGGGTTCTTTTGGATGTGGTTCTGGTAAAATTTCCGCAAGCTCGAAGTCGATGATGCAAAACCGTCCGAGCTTATCCGAGTAAGTGATGTTTCGCGGCTCCGCATCAAGATGCCGCACACCGTAATCTTTCTCTAACGCTTCAAACAAAGAGTCAGCCTTTTCCTTGGTGATCTGCGGAGCAGGTCGGCCACAGTTGGTCGATACAAAATAAAACTCCTCGGGATGCTCTTCCAAAACTTTCGGCACATACGGACAACCGCGTTCCTCAAGAACTTTCAAAACTTTCACTTCCGTCGCGTAACGATTCGCCACATCCGTCCCACGCATTCTTTTGTGCACATTTCCATAGAAATCAATCCGCACATGGGATCTCAATCCGTCTTTGATGGGTTCAATCGACATCGCCGCCACTTTACACCGATTCCCAAACTTGAAAACCTTTTAGAAAAATTATGAGACCTAAGAGGTTTAACCACGGAGTGCACGGAATTCACGGAATGTAGAAGAATTTCTTGATAACTGCGTATGATTGAGTGGCTGCATTCTTAAGTCTTGGATTTTAACTATTGCATCATTCCGTGTACTCCGTGCATTCCGTGGTTAAAATTTCCATATTCTCCCCTATTCGTGTCCTTCGTGTCCTTCGTGTCCTTCGTGTCCTTCGTGTCCTTCGTGTAATTCGTGGTTAAATTTCTTCATCAACTCTTCCTTGAGCTTTCCTCCCCGCAACTTACCATCCCTTGCCAGTGAGAATCATCGCAGGAAAAGCTGGCCGCATCGCCATCAAAGTCCCATCGGCCGTCGCGCGTCCAACCACCGATTTTGTCCGTCAGGCAATCTTTTCCATTCTCGGCGAACACGTCTTCGATGCCCGCGTCCTCGATCTCTTCTGCGGTTCCGGCGCGCTCGGACTCGAAGCCCTCAGCCGTGGTGCTGCCTCGTGCATATTTGTGGACGAACACCGCCAAGCCATCTCCGTGACCGATGAAAACCTGAAAAAGGCCAAGCTCGATGGCGGCCGCACAGTAAAAGCGGATGTCTTCTCTTTCCTCCAACGCGATCCCACCACCTACGATCTCATCCTCGCCGATCCGCCTTATTGGAAAGGTTACGGCGATACGGATCTGGTCGCGAAATTACTCCAACTCCCCAATCTTCCCGAGCGACTTAGCCCCAAAGGTCACTTGATCGCGGAAATTTCCTCAAACCAGCCCACGCCGGCCTTTGCGCATTTCCAACTCATCGACCGCCGCGAATATGGCAGCAGCGCCATCCTCATCTTCGCTCATCCCGACGCATGAAAGCTTTCTTCACACTACTCATCTACCGCGCGATCCTACCGCTGCTTTTCCTCGTCGCGTTTCCCGGATGGATTCTGAAAATGCTGCGCCGTGGTGGTTTTGGAACCGCCCTCAATGAACGTATCGGCCTCTATTTCATCCCGCCAGACTTCGAGCCCTGCCGAGCCATCCACCTCCACTCGATCAGCGTGGGTGAAACCATCACCGCACTCAAACTCCTGCGCGAATGGCAAAACGAGCATCCCGACGCCCGCTTCGTGCTCGCCACCGGCACCGCCACCGGCCACCAAACCGCAACCGCCGCAGCTATTCCAAACCTACGCGTCACCTACGCTCCCCTCGATTTTCCATGGATGATACGGAGTTACCTCAAACGCTTCGAGCCCTCCCAAATCGTCCTTATCGAAGGCGAAACCTGGCCGAACCTCCTCCGCATCGCGCAAAAACGCCACATCCCCGTCTCCCTCGCCAACGCCCGCGTGTCGCCCCGCTCCGCCAAACGCTTCAATTTCTTCGCCCCATACCTGCGCCCGTTTTTTTCACGCCTCACCTGCGTTTGCATCCAAGAAGAAACCCACCGACAACTCTGGCAAAACCTCGGGATCGCCCCAGAAAACATTCATCTAACGGGTAGCATCAAATTCGATCCACTATCTTCCTCCATCCCCGAACAGCGCTCCGACTTCCGCGAAATGTTAGCCGCTTTTGGAAAAGGCCGACCCATCATTCTCGCCGCCTCCACTTTTCCCGGCGAAGAAGTCATGATCGCCTCCGCCATCCGCGAGGCCGATCCTAATGCTTTACCCGTCATCGTCCCCCGCCACGCCGAGCGACGCCAGGAAGTTTCCCAATCCCTCGCCCAGGCCGGATTTCACGCCACCCTGAGATCGGCTTTTGAAACGCCGCTCCAAACCGAAAACGCCGTCTTTGTCATCGATACCACCGGCGAGCTCGCCACATGGACAGCCCATGGAGATGTCGTCATCATCGGAAAATCCTTTCTCTCCACCGGAGGACAAAACCCAGCCGAGGCCATCCTCGCCAACAAACCCCTCATTCTTGGGCCACACATGGAAAATTTCCAACCCCTCGTCCGCCACCTCCACGCCGCCGAGGCCGCCTTACTCGCCCGCGACAGTCATGAAATCTCCTCCGCCATCCGCCGCGCACTCAACCCAATGATTGCCGAAAAGCTCACCCAACACGCCACCGCTATCCTTTCCACCCACCACGGCGCCACCCAACGCCACCTCAAGGTCTTGCATCCCCAGCCGAAAACTGCCTGAATGCCCAAAACCTTGTTTGTCTTTTCTCAACCTACTCCATAATTTCCGCCCGTGAGCGACTCTCCAAATAATCCGTTAGAAGGCCTTCTCGACCAATTTGCTCTTGGTCCAGCATGGGCGCGTGCAAAACCCGCTGGCACGGAAAAGAAATTTCGCGAACCTAAAGAAAGCGATTTAGCCCCCCGCCGCAGAGACGACCGTGGCGGCCGCGACAACCGCAACCAGCGCGATGATCGCCAAGGCGACAGACGCGATGACCGTCGCCAAGGCGGTGGTGCAGGCGGCGGCAACCGGCGCAATTTCGATAAAGGAGCCCCCCGCCACGAACCCCAACGCGAAGAAATCACCCCCGCAGAAGGCGTCAACGTCACCCTCGTTCCAGACAAAACTGCCATCCAGCTCGTCTGCAAAGAAATCCATCACGTCGCCCGCGTTTATCCGCTGTTCGACGTCGCAGAAATTATCCTCGCCGAGCGCGCACGCTGCCGCGCCCATTTCGAAATTTCAGAAAAACAATCCGCCTTCTATCGCTGTAAATTCGAAGAGGCGATCTTCCTCACCAAAGAAGAAGCTCTCCAATATTTTCTCAAAGCCGATTGGCGGAATCAATACATCGAGGAATCCACCGTCGAGATTGATCCACCGAAAGGTAGTTTCCAATCCGTAGCCAAATGCGGCATCTCCGGCGAATGGCTCGGACCACCGAACTACCACGCCTACCAATCGGAAATCCGCCGTATCCATCGCGAGCGCTTCTCCCATATGCCGCTCGAATCCTACATGGCAAAAATCCGCACCGAGCGCTCCGAAGAAGCGGTCAACGCTTGGTTGGACTCCATGAAACTCCAAACCCGCTGGCGGATTCTAACAGCAGATGACATCCAAGCCAGGGACAAGCCACCGCAGCCGGTAGAAGCTCCAGCTCCTCTTCCAGAAGAAACTCCCGCAACGACAGAAGAATCAGACGGATCTGTCCAATCCGACGGATCAGACGAATCTTCCGAAGAATGCGGGGACGGTCTCTCCGAGCCGTCCATATCTGAAACTCCCGTTGCAGAAGAATCTCAAGAAGATACAGAAGAAACTCCTGCGCCCGAGGAAACTCCTGCGCTAGAGGAAACTCCCGCCTCCGACATTAAATGGTTCACCGACCGCGCCGATTTCGAACGCGCGATCGCTTCCGAACTTTTGGATAAAGCATTCAAAGCCACTCGCAAGGCAAACGTCTCCGCAGCCATTTCTGCAAAAAATCTATCCCCCGGTTTGCTTGCCCGTCTCAAAGGCACCGGCAACCACATCCGCAAACACGCAGCGATTCTTATCCCTGCCGTTTGCAAAGCCCTAGAAGCCGAGCACATGGCCGTCTTCAAACGCAAAGGCAAACTTTTCACCGGCCCAGCCCGCCCTAGTGCATTGGCCCTCGATGCCGTGCTCGCGCCACGCCCCGGCGAGATGGTGAAATGGATTCGCGAAAACCCTCCCGCAAAATTGGAAGGCCTCTGGAAAGCGGTCCTCCCAGAAGGAGCAACCGCCCCACCCGCCGAATACGCCGCCGATCTTTTCTGGCTCCTCCAACAAGGCCACATCCTGCTCTACACGGACGATACCTTGGTCGTCCAAGAACCACCCAAACCCCCAGAGCCTAAAAAGCCAAAAGCGCCCAAGAAAAAGGCCAAACCTGCCGCAGAGCCCGCAGCAGCAGTTACTGCAGAAAGCGTCGCAGAAGACACAGCTCCAGAACCATCCGAAGATCAGACAAATCCGTCCAGTCAGTCAGATCAGACCGATCTAACAGCCATACCAGAGCCAGCAACCCCCGAAGAACCAGAAACCTCTTCCACTGATCACTGATCACTGATCACTCTGCACTTCCCACTCTCCACCATGTCCCGCCAACAAACTCTCGCAAGCTCCGCCACTCTAGAAGGAACCTCTCTCCACACCGGAGAAAAAGTTTCCCTCACGATCAAACCCGCTCCAGAAAATTACGGATTCAAATTCCGCCGTGTCGATCTTCCTGATCAACCCTTCATCAACGCCGACGTCGATAAAGTCCAAACCGTCGAGCGCGCCACCACCCTTGCAGAAGGCTCCGTAAAAGTTCACACCGTCGAGCACGTGATTTCTGCTCTAACAGGAATGGGCATTGATAATGCCCTTATCGAAATGGACGCCAACGAACCACCCATCGGTGATGGTTCATCTCGCCCCTTCGTTGAGCTCATCAAAAAGGCCGGCACCCAAGAACAAGCCGCCGCACGCAAAGTTTGGGAAATCCGCGAACCCATTCACCAAGAAATGGGAGACGGCACGATCATCACCATCGTCCCTAGCAAAACCTTCCGCGTATCCGTCACCAACGTCGGCCCCGATGGCCGTTTCACCCAATATTTCTCCTGCGAGGTAAATCCCGAAACCTACGAAAAGGAAATCGCCTCAGCACGCACCTTCGTTTATTACGAAGACGTCAAACCTCTTCTCGAAAAAGGTTTAATTAAAGGCGGATCACTCGAAAGCGCAGTCGTCATCCGCGGCAATGAGGTCATGTCCAAAGAGCCTGTTCGTTTTACTAACGAATTTGCACGCCATAAAGCTCTCGATCTCATCGGCGACCTCATGCTCTCCGGCAAACGTATCCTCGGTCACGTCATCGCCGTAAAACCCGGCCACGGTCCTAACACCCAAATGGCGGCCACCTTAAAAAAGGAATACGCCCGCATGCGCGCCATGGTGCCCGCACCCATCTCCATCCCAGATGGCGAGAGTGTGTTAGATGTCAACGAAGTCATGCGCATCCTCCCGCATCGTTACCCTTTCCTCATGGTCGATCGCGTCGTCGACTTCGCAGAACATTCCTGCACCGGCCTGAAAAACGTCTCGATCAACGAGCCCTATTTCCAAGGCCACTTCCCCGGCCACCCCATCATGCCCGGCGTTCTTCAACTCGAAGGCATGGCGCAAGTCTCATCCATCCTCATGCTGCGTAAACCCGAGAACCTCGGAAAAATCGGTTACTTCCTCTCCGCCGATAACGTCAAATGGCGCAAACCTGTCATGCCCGGCGATACTCTCATCACCGAAGCCACGATCACCAAAGTCCGTGGCAACATCGGCCAAACCTCCTGCCGCTGCCTAGTCAACGGCGAGGTCGTCTCCGAAGCCGATCTCAAATTCGCGCTCTTCGATCGCTAATATCCAGAGCCTATTGGAGAGCCGTGCCTCCGGCCGGCTGCTTTCTCGTATGGGGTGTACACCTTATAGCGAAGCCTGTACACTTGCCGTTTAATAGCGCCGTCATGAAATCGCTCCATCCCTGATTGAGCATTTTATGATGACGAACAACAACACAACATGAAACATATCACTACAATCAACAAGCTGGGAGCCATCGCTTTTGCAGGACTCCTCTCAACTGGCGCTGCTTTTGCCGCAACCACTTCAGGCAAAGACGGCATGGTCACAACCAGCCACACCCAACAAAATGAATACGCGAGCAATGGACTACCCATGCTTGATACCGGCGTGCAAGAACTAAGCCTCGGTGGCCATCTCAACTGGGAAGACGATACTGACTACTCATTTGATATCAGCTACGGTCGCTTCGTTACACCAAACTGGATCCTCGGCGTTGATGCTGGTATTATCGGCATTAATAGCAACAAAGATTACCGTGCAGGCGTCTTCGCGGAATACAATTTCCTAACAGGAACCAAGTGGGTTCCTTTCGTCCGCGCTGGACTCGGTTATTCAAACCCAGATGCTGGTGATAGCGGTGTAACACTCGGTTTGGATGCAGGTATCAAATACTTCATGCGCTCAAACCTCGCCATCTACGCCTCTATGGGCGGCGACTGGAATGTGACCGGCGACGGTGGTAGCGATGGCATCGCTAAACAGGTCGACATAGGTCTTAAGTTCTACTTCTAGTTTTCCTAGTTAGTAAGTATAGTTAAGGCAGCACGGATTTATTCCGCGCTGCCTTTTTTAATCGATGCGATTCACTAGATCAAACACGGCTATCCAGGAAATCCGCTTGCCAAATCACGCCAAATAGTTTCATTCTCCCACCCCCCAATCGCGCGCTTAGCTCAGTGGTAGAGCATTACCTTCACACGGTAGGGGTCGCAGGTTCGAACCCTGCAGCGCGCACCATTCTTCGCCCCGTTTTACGGGGCTACGAATGGCAAGCCGAGGCCTTGACGAAGAATGCCTTCGTAGCTTTCTTGACCACCATAGCTTTAGCGACGGTGGTAGCGAAGCAGGCAACGAAGTAGGGCTGCTTGAGTAGGATTGAAACTTGAATAGGGTCTACACCGAGTCTACTAATAATTTATTCTAGAGAGTTCCTTATCAGAAGACAGTCTGTAACCAAACCTCTGATTATAAACTGAGTCTATTTTTTGACATCATAGCTCCTTTTCAAAAAAACCAATGTCCAACGCCAAGTTCATTAATTTAAAGCGCTTTGTTCCTCTCTTTCTGATCTTCGGACTTGGAATCAGCGGCTTCGTAACTTGGAAAGCAGAAATATCCGCAAGGCAAATAGACCAACAACGATTTGCCACGATATCAGAGAGACTGAATTACGAAATTAAAAGACGAGTGGCTCAGTTCGTTTATGGCTTGAGAGGCGCACGTTCGCTCTGGCCAGCCAGTGAACAGGTGAATCGAGACGCGTTCAGAGCAATGGTCAACGACAGGGATTTGGATACCGAATTCAAAGGCAGCCTAGGACTGGGTTTCATTCGTCGCGTTCACAGACAAGACTTAGATACCTTTCTTGCAGAAACTCGTGCCGATGGAGCTCCTGATTTTGAAATCAAAACATCTGGTGATCGTTCCGATTTGTATGTGATTGAATTTATTGCTCCTGAGGCAAAGAACCATGCTGCAATTGGTCTAGATATCAATCAAGAGACAGCAAGACGCACCGCTGCCGAACGAGCGATGCTCACTGGAAAGGCAGCACTTACCTCACCTATCAAGCTAGTACAAGCTACAGACGGATCTCCAGGATTTCTCATTTTGTATCCAGTATATGAGAAGGGGAGCAAGCTATCCAATGAAGAAGAACGCAGAGAAAATCTTATAGGTTGGACATACATGCCTATCGTTGCTTCCAAAATTTTTGATGGAACGACTATGTTTCTTGGCGATGAACTGGATTTCGAAATTTTTAGCGGATCTGACAAAAAACCAGAAAACCTCATTTATGATGCGGATCACCATCTCAATCCGAATATAGGAGATTCATTCACAGAAAACGCATACGACAACCGCCTTTTAAGCAAATCTGAGGTTATCTTTATCGGAGGAGTAAAGTGGACGATCGTTACTAGTACTAAAGAGACTTTTAGTCGTGCAAGCCGGACCGAAGTCTACGGAGCAAGCATTGGAGGTATTGTCATAACATTATTACTTACCTCGCTCATTTACTCAATGGGACGCACCGCACAGCGAGCTCGTGAAATTGCCGAAGAAATTACCGCCGAACTTAATACCACTCTCAAAAGAGTTGAGATGCTGGCAATGGTAGCCACCCGCACAACAAATGCGGTCGTCATCTGCGATGAAAATCGCCTAATTACATGGACTAATGAAGAATACACCCGATTAACCGGATTCACGCTGGATGAATCTCTTGGAAAATCACCAGGCGAGCTACTCCAATGTGAACTTTCAGATAAAGAAACAATCAAGGCCATGCATAGAAACTTGGATGAAGGAAAGCCGTTCCATTACCAAATCATCAATACTTCAAAAAACGGAAGGTATTACTGGATCGATATGGATATTGTTCCACTCAAAGATAATGACGGAAAAATAACCGGGTTCATGGGCATGACGCTAGATATCTCTGAGCGGAAAGCCGCCGAGAAATCACTCAAAGAAGAAGCCGAGCGAACTGCCCTTGCCTTAGCTGCCGGTGAACTCGGTACATGGGACTGGAATATTGAAACTGGGCACACTTTATTTGATGAACGCTGGGCAAGTATGCTTGGAGAGAAAGTTGAAGATCTAACACCTCATGTAGATGAATGGATCAAACGTTGCCACCCTGATGATCTACCTGAAGCCCAAGAAGCACTTGAAAGACATTTCTCTGGAGAAACGCTGCAATATCAAACTCGTCATCGCATGAAACATCGCGACGGATCTTGGCGCTGGATCGTCGATAACGGCAAAGTGGTCAGCTACTCTAACGATGGCAAGCCACTCAGAATAGTAGGCACTCACAGAGACGTCACTGATCAATATACCGCCGAACTAGAAACTCAGCGTCAGACTGCCGCACTTAAAAATACTGGAAACTTAGCAAAAGTAGGCACTTGGGAACTGGATATTACCAATCACAATTCCATCTACTGGTGTGATCAAGTTCGTGCGATTCATGAAGTGGATAAAAATTATATTCCGAACTTAAATACTGCCATAGCTTTCTATCCTAACGAGGCTGCTATAACGATAAGTAATCTGGTTCAGAAAGCCATCGACAAGCATGAGTCCTACGATATCGAACTCCCTTTCATCACCGCCAAAGGAAATAAAAAATGGGTAAGATCAATGGGTGAAGCAGTGTGCGTCGATGGCGTCACGGTAGCTCTACGTGGTGCATTGCAAGACACCACAGAAGATCACCTGCAACGCATTGCATTAGATGAAGCAAAAAATGCAGCGGAGCAAGCAAACCGAGCGAAAGCTGACTTCCTTGCTAACATAAGTCATGAAATCCGAACCCCGATGAATGCAGTCATTGGAATGACTGAATTACTTCAACACACTGCACTTAATGCGGAACAAGAAGATTTCGTAAACGTAATCCGAAATAGCGGAGAAACTTTGTTGGTTCTAATCAACGACATCCTGGACTTTTCTAAAATCGAATCCGGCAATTTGGAACTTGAGCATATCCCGATTAGCTTGCGCGATTGCCTCGAAAATGCAATGGATCTCATGGCGCGCCCTGCAGCAAAAAAAGGACTAGATTTACTCGTATCCATCGAGCCAGATGTACCTGAAGCCATTTATGGTGACAGCACTCGACTTTGCCAGATTGTATCCAATCTATTAAGTAACGCGGTCAAATTCACCGAAAAAGGTGAAGTCTTGGTTAGCTTATCTAAAACAGAAACTAGCATCGATGGACAATACGATCAGAGAATTCATTTTACCGTCAGTGATACAGGAATTGGAATTCCTGAAGACCGGCTCAACAGACTCTTTAAATCCTTCAGTCAAGTTGATGCATCAACAACTCGCCAATACGGCGGCACAGGCCTTGGACTGGCGATCTGCGCACGCCTTGTCCATCTAATGAAAGGTGAAATCTGGGTAGAATCCGTTACAGGAAAAGGTTCTACGTTCCATTTCGAAATCCCCACTAAGTCCGCCATCTATTCTCCAGTTACTAAACAAGTTTTACCTCCAGCGGATATCCAAGGAAAACGTGTTGTCATTGTTGATGATAATGCGACCAATCGTCGCATCCTAAGCTTGCAGATTAAAAGCTGGGGCATGCTCCCCTTTGCTCTTGCTAGAGGACATGAGGTTCTCGAATGCCTTGATCGAGGAGAGCAGTTTGACTTAGTTATTCTAGATGTCCAAATGCCTGAAATGGATGGCTACGAACTAGCTGCAAAAATTCGAAAACGTTTAACGAAGAATCAACTTCCTCTGTTAGCGCTTACATCCTTGGGTGATGATTGCAAAGGGTTCAATGGTCTCGATGTTTCTAAGATACTACTTAAACCAACTAAGGTAGTAGCTCTTTTCGAAGCGATAATCGGAATTTTTCATGCTACAGATGAGATAGCTCAAAACGGAAATAAAGAGAACACTTTTGAATCAAATATCGCCAAAGATCACCCGCTCAGGATCTTACTTGCCGAAGATCTACCTATCAACCAACGCGTTGCTCAACTACTTCTTGGACGTCTCGGTTACTCCGTCGAAATCGCTAATAATGGAATCGAAGCTTTAGAATCAATTAGTCGCCATCCGTTTGATGTTGTCTTCATGGATGTGCAAATGCCCGAAATGGATGGACTCACGTGCACACAAGAAATCTGTAAACTATATTCTAAAGAGTCACGCCCTTGGATCATTGCAATGACTGCAAATGCTCTTGAAGGTGATAGTGAACTCTGTTTGAACGCAGGTATGAACGATTACATCAGCAAGCCTATTAATAGTAAGGCGATCACTGATGCCTTGATGCGTGCGAGCAAAGAACTAAGCTTGCGTCGTTCTGCTAGGCAGTAATCACAAAAATACAGCCCCTCAAAAATCACACCTATGCAAATTATCGATAAAACCCAACTCAGTGAATGTTTGACCGGCGAATTGGATTTAGATCGAGATTTGATCAGTAGCTGCTTCGAAGAAATCGCAACGCGTATAGCTGTTATGAAACAGGCGATATCCGATGATGATGCGGCAGCTTGGAAAGCATCAGCTCACCGCTCAGTAGGAGCTACAGCCACCTTGGGATTTCTTGCTCTCGCTGATGAGTTCCGCACCGCAGAACATAAAGACAAAGATAACTCTGAACGCGAAGCTACCTTACAACGCATTCAACATCTCATACCACTAACTCAAGCTGCTCTTGCGGATATTGATTTGATGTAAATCGTGGGGCTTTCAGTTCTTGGGTTTGACTTGAAATCCGCGGCGTTGCAGATCGCCCCAACCTTTTGTACCTTCAAAAAACTGCCATATCCCCATCACCCGCCATTCACATTAAACCAAGAACCAACACAATGACTCTAGTTTAGAACTGTCCAATTTTTGGAGTCAGACCACACCCAAGATTTAACCCGATAAATCGAGATTATCATTCACTTCGCCGATATATGGTCTAAGTTACTCAGCGCATTCGTTTGCGCAAAATTCTTAACCCCATGCCTTCTCCTCAAAGAATTGATGATCCTGATCGCTTGGCTGCATTACATCATTTGCATCTTCTCGATACTAAGTCGGAGGAAAATTTCGACCGAGTCTCCCGTCTTGCGGCAAAGCTTATGAATGCCCCTGTGGCACTACTTTCCTTGGTTGATGATCATCGCCAGTTCTTCAAATCAGCTGTGGGACTAACCGGTCCTTTACTGGAAAAGCGCGAAACTCCTCTGGATCGTTCATTTTGTAAACACGTCGTCACGACCGGTGAGGCGCTTATAGTCGAGGATGCCAAGGAGAATCCGATCGTTTGCGATAATCTATCAACATTGGATGGCTTGGTCACGGCCTACCTCGGCTGTCCCATCCGTGACGTAAATGGTTATACGCTTGGTTCATTCTGCGTCATAGACAATAAGCCGCGTATTTGGAAGGACTCTGATATCAAACTATTAGAAGATCTATCCGCGCTGGTAATGACTGAAATCGAATTACGCCAGCACAACCTCATACTCCAAGAATCCAAAGATCATTCCGAAAAACTCGCAAGTGCTGCAAACGACGCAGTTCGCGCCAAAGCAGAATTTCTCGCCAACATGAGTCATGAAATTCGCACTCCGATGAATGCTGTTATAGGCATGGCCGAGTTACTCCAACATTCGACTCTAACCTCAGAGCAAAAAGAATTCGTCGAAACGATAAAAACCAGTGGTGAATCCCTGCTTTCACTCATCAATGACATCCTGGATTTCTCAAAAATTGAATCCGGCCACTTGGAGTTTGAACATCTACCTTTCTGCCTGAAAACGTGCATGAAAAATGCGTTGGATATCAACATGCAGACAGCTTTCAAAAAAGACCTCAGAATGCGCCTCATCATCGGAGAAGACGTTCCATCTCATATCGTTGGAGATCACATTCGCCTACGCCAAATCCTGATTAACCTCATTGCTAACGCGGTGAAATTCTCCTCAGAGGGCGAAGTCGTCATATCCGCAAGCCTGACTAAATCTAATCAATCAAAGCCCGAGTTACTTGTATCGGTAAGAGATACCGGCATTGGCATCCCAACTGAGCGAATCAGCCGCTTATTCCAAGCCTTCTCTCAAGTTGATGCCTCAGTAAACCGCAAGTATGGTGGCACCGGTCTGGGTTTGGCAATCTGCCATCGCTTAGTCACACTTATGGGTGGCGAAATTTGGGTGGATTCAAAACTCGGCCAAGGTTCAGATTTTCAATTTAAAATCCCTTTCGAAGTCCCACCAAAATCTTTCATTCACTATCCTTTTGATCATGAAGCACCTGAGGTCAAAACGGATCAAATCAGCTCAGATCATCTACGAATCTTAGTTGCAGAAGATAATCCTGTGAACCAACGCGTGGTCACGTTGCTGCTCAAAAAAATTGGCTACACTTGCACAATGGCTTCCGATGGACTCGAAGCGTTAGAACTCTTGATGCACGATCCATACGACATCCTATTTATGGATATCCAAATGCCAAATCTTGATGGGATTGAAACTACCCAGCGCATTCATGATAATTTCTCCCCAGAATCTCGTCCGTGGATCATTGCTATGACCGCTCATGCCATGCAAGGCGACCGTGAAAAATGCCTTGCCGCTGGAATGGATGATTACCTCAGTAAACCCATCACCACTGAGTCACTCAATAACGTATTGAAACGCGCGATGCTAAAAATTTGAGCGGAGCAATAGCTATGAATATCATTTCAATCTTCCGGATATTTTCCATGGTTGCTAAACCTATGATAATCATATCATCCATACACATATCATGAAATTCCACATCATTTCCACACTTCTCAGCTTAGTTCTCTTCACCTTATCTAACGCAGAATCTATAGAGAAATTTACAATCGATGGCGCCAATGTATCATTGAAAGTTCCAACCGTAGCAGCAGAAGGAAAACCATGGCTCTGGATTGGTGAGTTTGCGGGTCATCTGAAATCACTGGAATCCGGCCTCGTCGAAAAAGGCTGGCACGTTGCCTATGTTTCACAGAGCAACAAATTTGGTTCTCCAAATGCCATGGCGGTTTGGGAAAAACTCTACACCGAACTCCACGATAAACGCGGGCTATCCGCCAAGCCTGCCTTGCTCGGCATTTCTCGCGGCGGCCTTTATGTCAACTCATGGGTTCGCCTGCATCCAGACCGCGCCAGTATCCTTTATCTCGACAACGGCGTCTGCGACATCCGCTCTTGGCCCGGTGGTTTTGAACTCACCAAAAAAAGCGGTGGCAGCAAAGGCGATTGGGCGAAATACAAAACCGAGTTCGGCTTCGCAGATGATGAAACCGCCATCGCAAAATCCATCCGCCCCAGCGATAACCTCCTCCCCGCCATCAAGTCCAATGTCCTACTCATCTCCTGCCACGGCACCGCAGATCGCACGGTTCCCTACGAAGATAACGCCGGCAAACTCGTCGAGTTTTGGGAGCAAAACAAAGGACGCGTGAAACTTTTCACGAAAGAGAACGGAGATCACCATCCACACGGCTTACTTGATCCAAAGCCGCTCATCGACCTGTTAGTCGCCGAGGCCAAATAGTTGAGGCGTGAAACCTAAAGACTCTTAGCGATCGTTCTCGAAAGCCGCGCTAGCGCCTCGTTCATCGCGGGAATCCTCGATTGTTTACCAGTTGCACCGCCCGTCACTGGAACCGTTGTGCTGAACGATCTCATAGAAGCGTCCCCACCACCCACGGGTTGCGCCTTCCATGTGCATTCGAGAACGACTGAACCGTCAAGTAAAGGATCGAACCGCTCGATCCGTATCTCCACGAGCGTTACGTAATCCTGTGCGACGAAATTTTCCGCCGGCTGCACGTTCGTGGATTTGGTCAGCCTCCGTAGATTGTCGGCGACAACCCGCGCGATCCCTTTGTCGAGTGGCTCCGACCAAAGTTCATTCTCATGAATCTCCAACGTCCCCGATCCAGATCGAGTCACGAGCTCCGATCTCTCTAAATACGGCGGAAGCGTTGGGCGCGCGATCGCAACCCCAGGCCGCGATGAACTCGTCGAACTCTGAGAAATCGCCGGCTCCAAAAGATAGCGCACCGCATCATCTTTAACACTGCACGAACCCAGAAGAACTGGGATGAATATGATTAGAAAATATTTCATTGGGATTCCTTTCCTCGCAGCAGAGTGCTGGGGTTTCGTTTGAGATCGTTAGCCAGTTCTTGCAATTGCTTGGAGGCTTGCTCGGTATCATGCAGCAGATTCTGAAATTTCAAAAGCGTCGGCGAGCGCGGATCCGTTACTTTGGAAAGGTCCTCTGCCATCGCATCGATCTTTTTGACACTCTGCTTCGTACTCTCAGCGACCTCCGTGAGGTCGGCCAATATCGGATCGATGTTCTTGTTCGCCTTCTCGCTCAACGCACGTATTTCTTTAAGTGTCGCATCTAGGTTCTCAAGAGAGCTTGTAAGCTTCTCATCACTGGTGAAACCCTTCACGTCTTTCGTTATCTCTGTTAGATTTTCACTAACCTCTTTCAGGTTGATCTCAGAAATTATCGCATTGGCGCTTTTTAAAACCTCCCTCATCTCATCAATAAGGGTGTCTAGCTCCAGATCGGTAATTTTCTTGAGGCCATCTGTGATGCCGGAAATCATTTCGTCTATCTCCGTCGGTATCGTCGGAACCACTGGATACTCTTCTTCACCCGCCGCTTTGTAAATAAACCCCTCAATTTCAGGCTTGATGTCGAACTCCACATACAACTGGCCCGTGACCAAACTCTGCTGTTTCATACCCGCTCGCAACCCCTGCTGCACCGCACGTCGAACTCCTTGCTTCGTGGTAAAATCTAACACCCCCTTGCTACCTCCCGAGATGTTAGCTAGCTCCTTTTCCGTTAGTTCAACAACCACTGGAATAATCTTGCGATTCTCTTTGGTATCGATAATCACGCTGATTGAAGCAACCTTGCCGATGCGCACCCCACCGAACCGCACGTCGGAACCGACCTGTAAGCCGTTCACGCTCTTATCGAAATACAACAGCACTTTATAGGACTTCTCAAAATACTTCCCTGCTCCCAGCAACACCAGAGCGCCGCCCGCAATAAGTAAACCAACCAAGGTAAAAAGGCCGATCAGTGTCGAATTCGTTTTCTTACTCATGACTGGTCTTTTGTTTTATCGTTCACTCCGCGGTTTAAAAATAATCGCACCGTCTCGTTCTCCGTCTGGTCACGCAGTTCCTTCGGATCACCCGTCGCCCCCTGAGTTCTTGTCGCCGTATCCAAGAATATCGAATTGTTAGCAATCGCGAAGATACTTGCAAGCTCGTGGGTCACGATCACAAAGGTCGAGCCCAGTGAATCGCGCAAGCGGAGAATCAGTTCGTCCAACCGCTGCGAACTCAGCGGATCGAGCCCGGCTCCCGGCTCATCTAAAAACAGAATCTCCGGATCCAACGCCAACGCCCTCGCGATCCCCGCCCGCTTGTTCATCCCCCCACTGACCTGTGCCGGATAATATTCCTCGTAACCGGAGAGCCCAACCAGTGCCAGTTTGTAGTATGCCAGATCTCGGATCTCCTTTGCAGTGAGATCCGTGTTTTCCTCGATCGGCATCGTGATATTTTCCGCAAGCGTCATCGAAGACCATAGTGCACCTGACTGATACATCGCCCCAAATCGCTTGATATATTTCCTGCGCTCATCTGCTTCCGCTTCGGTAAAATTTTCTCCCTCGTAAAAGACAGCTCCCTTCTCAGGTTCTTTGAGTCCGATCATGTGCCTAAGCAATGTGCTCTTCCCACACCCACTCCCGCCCATGATCACGAAAATATCCTTTTTCTGAACATCGAAATTCAGATTCTCCATGACCACAACGGAACCAAAAGCCATCTTTAGGTCCCTCACCGAAATCATCGCGTCTTTGTTTGGCTGTTCCATATTTGTTAGATATTCAAAATGGTGAAGATGACCGCGAAAACCGAATCCAGAATAATGATCGTCGTGATCGAAGCCACCACCGCCCGCGTCGTGGCTTTACCGACCGCTGCCGATGAGCCACCGGATTTCATTCCCTGCAAGCACCCAGCGATCGCGATCGTTGCTCCAAAAAAAACACTCTTGATCACGCCCAACGAAGCCTGAGTAAGATCAACGACCGTCAGCATTTCTGTCCAAAATAATGCGGGAGGAATTCCAACCGCCGCTCCAACTAACATCCCTCCGAGAATGCCGAAGATATTCGAATAGATCGTCAACAACGGCATCATCAACACCAGCGCAAAGACCCGCGGAAGAACGAGATAATCGAAGGGATTAAATCCGAACGTTTTCAGTGCATCGATTTCTTGGTTCGCGTTCATGCTTCCGATATGTGCGGCGAAAGCAGCACCCGTCCTGCCGCTCATGATGATCGCCGTCATCATCACGCCCATTTCACGCACCATCGCAATTCCAACCAGACCCGCAATGTAGATACTTGCCCCGAAGTCCGCGAGCTGTACGTTTCCTACGAAGGCAAGGATCATTCCTATCAGAAAACTAATCAGCGCAACGATGGGCAAAGCGTTGACCCCACACTCCTGCATCACACCCCAGAAATCCTGCGACCGGAATTTTGCCTTCCCCACGAAAAAACGCATCGTCGCCAACACCACATCACCGATAAATTCTAACAGAGACTGCACCGCTTCCCAAGCCAGCTTAGCTTTCAATCCCAGCGCGAACAATCCCTTCGCATCCTCTTCCTGTGCCTTCGCCTCACTCCGCTCCGGAACACTGAGCGCAAGTTCCATCAAACCTCGCAACTCATCGGGCAAACCTTCCAGCCCCGGATTCTCAACTTCCGCTTCCCGCGCGTTCATCAATAAAAACGCAGGCAGCATCGAATCAAATTTCCCCAGATCTTGTGTCTCAAAAACATCCGGCCATTTCGCTGCATTTTCCCCATTCGCCGCCTTGTCATCTTCCACATCCGCTTTGCTGCCCTGCAACCAGTCGCCCGATAAAGATAGAATCAGCCTTTCACCGTCTTTCTTCCAGACAGCTCTTGGCGGATTCGTTGTATCCTCGTGCTTTTCTTTCATTCAACCTTCGCGGAAAAAACGGAACATCCGCTACCCCAACCCTCACAATATGAGCCCCGCTCCTTTTTTACGATACGGGAATACCCACCCCCAAGGAGGGGCTGCCTTCGGCTGCCCACTCTCTTCCAATCGCCAGCCTATCAATTGTCAGTCACACTAAGCCAGTGAAAATGATGCAACTATTCAGTCTATTTCAACTCTCGAAACGAAGCATAAGATGAATGGTATCACAGTTTGTGATACCAATTACTGAATTCGCAAGTCACCCAACGCTCACCTTCATCCCCTTCATCGCATTTGATTTACAAAATTCGGCACCCTGCGCATCTGTAATCAACAAATCGATCTCACCTGGCGACGCAAAAAAATGATCTGTCATGCGGCCAAGTTTGGTGTGATCTAATAGCGCGCATTTCCAATTCGCATGGGCAATGATCGTGGCTTTCAGACTTGCCTCCTCAGCACTCGGTTCTCCCACTCCTCGCGATGCGTGAAAACCTCCACCTGAGAAAAAAAAGCGATCAATCCTCAGCGCACGCACACCCATTTCCGTGAGCATGCCGCGGAATCTTCTACCCTTCGCCTCGTAGGTCCCACCTAATAGGATCAGTTCCACATCACTCCTTATCGCAAGCTGCTCAACCACCGAATGCGCATAAGTCACCACCCGCAAACTCTTACCCTCCGGAAGTTGCCTAGCCAACTCCAGCGCGGTCGAACTTGCGTCTAATAAAATCGTTTCATGCTCCTTGATGTGCTTGATCGCCACTTTCGCGATCGCCGTTTTCTCCGCCGCCTGCTGCACCTCCCGCTCATGTTGCGAATATTCGTGAAACCCCATGGATACGTCCGCCGCCCCACCATGCGTCCGCCGCAACAAGCCCTGCCGCGCCAGCCCATCCAAATCCCGCCTCACCGTTTCCTCCGCAACCCCTAAAATCGTAGCTAATTCCTGCGTCTTCACCGCTCCCTCTTTGCGAGCTTCCTCCAATATCCTTCTGTGACGCTCAATCGCTAGCATGACGTTTTTTGTGGTTTTTTGTGGTTTTTTCTTGCTCTTTGTATCTGAGACATTCATCCAAAGGCCGTCAAGAACCAATAACACCAACAACCCATGTCCAATTTTAACCATGTAACTTATTCCTGGGACGACGCACACGCAGCAACCCTCGATCCCGTAGCCCGCCTCGTCTACCGTTCCAACATTCTCGGAGCCGACCAACGCATCACCAACACCGGCGGCGGCAACACTTCCTCCAAAATCATGGAGACCGATCCCCTCACCGGCCAAAAAACCGAAGTGCTCTGGGTCAAAGGCTCCGGCGGCGACCTCCGCACTTCGAAGCGCGAAAATTTCTCCTCTCTCTATCAGGACAAACTCATCGGTCTCCAGTCGGTTTACGCCGCAAAACCGAACAACGGCCTCAAAACCCCAGCCGAAGACGAAATGGTCGGCATGTATTTCCACACAACCTTTAACCTCAACCCACGCCCGTCTTCCATCGACACACCGCTGCACAGTTTCCTCTCTGGAAAGCACGTCGATCACATGCACCCGAACGCGATCATCGCGATTGCCGCTTCCAAAAACTGCCAAGCACTCACCAAAGAGATTTTCGGTGGCGAAATGGAATACGTGCCATGGATGCGCCCTGGCTTCGAGCTCGGCCTTGCAATGCAGGAGATCGAGAAAACAACTCCTAGCACCCAAGCGATCATGATGGGCCAGCACGGTTTCATCTCATGGGACAACGACGACAAGAAGTGCTACGAACTCACCCTCCGCCTCATCGATAAAGCCGCACAATACATCGAGGATAAATACGCAGCCAAAGGCGGCGACGCGAAAGCATTCGGCGGTCAGAAATATCAAACCCTTGCCGAAGAGCAACGCCGCGACACGTTTGCGAAAATTCTTCCTTGGTTACGTGGTCAAGTTTCCCAACAGAAACGTTTCATCGGCACCGTTCAGGACGATGAAAAAATTCTCCGCTTCGTCAACTCAGCCGACGCACCACGTCTTGCAGAGCTCGGCACTTCATGCCCAGACCATTTCCTCCGCACCAAGATCAAGCCGCTCTACGTGGATTGGCATCCGCAGGCTGAAGACGTCGCCGCGCTCAAGGCGAAGCTCGCGGCCAGCCTCGACGCGTATCGCCAAGATTACAC
>JANMGO010000040.1:0-23145 GCA_031374665.1 Akkermansiaceae bacterium
ACCCGTTGGGTATTGGTGGTGCCAGAAGATTCTCCTATCCAAAAGCCTCAGGATCTCGAAGGAAAACGCATCGCTACCGAAGGTGTGGGAATCACTCAGCGCTATCTCGATAAACTCGGAATCAAAGCTGAAGTGGAATTTTCCTGGGGTGCAACCGAAGTGAAAGTACCTGATTTGGTCGATGCCATCGTCGATGTCACCGAGACCGGATCGTCCCTGAAAGCGAATCGCCTTCGTATCGTTGACACCCTGCTGACTTCTTTCCCGCATTTTTATTCCAGCCAAGCCGCAGCAGCCGATCCATGGAAACGCGAGAAAATGGAGCGCATCACCATGCTTCTCAAATCCGCTTTGTGCGCTCGCGACAAGGTCGGCCTTAAAATGAACCTTCCAGCAAATCGTCTCGACGAAATGCTCTCTAAATTACCATCGCTTCGTCGCCCAACGATTTCATCCCTTTCGGAAGAAGGTTGGGTTGCGGTAGAAACCGTGATTGACGAGATTCTCGTTCGAGACATGATCCCCGACCTCAAGAACCTTGGGGCAGAGGGGATCATCGAATATCCTCTCAACAAACTTGTCCTCTAATTTTCATTGAACACCAACCCCGTATAATACCATGGGCTCTATTAAGAAACGCCGTAAAACAAAGATCAACAAGCACAAGCGCAAAAAGCGCATGAAGCAGAACCGCCATAAAAAGCGTCTCCGCTACAAGTCCTAGTCCGCTAGGGTGTGTGAACCACACGCATTTTTGATCATCGCCGGAAACCTGTTTTTTTAAGACGGGTTTCCGGCGTGTTTTTTTATTTTTTAAGCCTATAAAAGAAACGCGATGGCACTGCAGGTAATACCAGATTTCCGGGTGATTGATGAGAGCGATGATTGGGTAGTCGTGGACAAACCCGCGCCTCTCATTGTGCATCCGGCGAATCAAAAGCCCGAGCCAACTCTGTTAGGTGGGTTGGAAAATCTCTACGCTTATGAAATGGAGAACGGCGCTTGTTTGGGAATCATCACGCGCTTAGATCGCGAAACCAGCGGCATCGTTTTGTGCGCGAAGCACACCGCCGCAGCACGTGAGCTCGGAATGATTTTTGAGCGACGCGAGGCAAAAAAAGAATATCTCGCGATCGTTTCCGGCTGGCCGGAGCAGGATCGCTGGGAATGCGATGCACCGATCTGCCGTGCCGGCGAACTAGGGCCGAGTGAAATTTGGGTGAGACAAGTAGTCGATCCCTCGGGCAAAGATTGCACCACGGGATTTGCGGTGGAACGTCGATTCGAACGCGATGGTCGACCGTTCAGTTTGGTGCGTTGTTTTCCGAAAACTGGTCGGATGCATCAGATTCGCGTGCATCTTGCGCATGGTGGATTTCCGATTGTAGGCGATAAAATTTACTCGGGCGATGGCAGTGAGTATCTCGAATGGATGGCGCAGGATTGGAGCGAATCTCTGGCAAAACGTTTACTGCTGCCGCGTCAGGCATTGCATGCCGCGAAGCTAACAATCCCGTGGGACGGTGCAGAAATTTCCTGGGAAGCTGAGCTGGCGAAAGACTTGGTGGATTTCATCGAGGGTCGCGAAGTGGACTTCATGTCAGGCGTTGTCATCTGGAGCAGGAAAGGCTAAGGCTCATGCATGGCTGACCTGCAAGAGATCGTAACCTTTCTGGATCGTGAACTGAAAACCTCGGAAATTCGGGATTATCCGGGTGCGCTCAACGGCTTGCAGTTAGAAAACGATGGCAACGTGAACCGAGTGATTTCTGCGGTCGATGCCTCGCTCGCGGTGATTGAGGAAGCGGCAAAAGAAGGCGGACTTCTGTTAGTGCATCACGGCATGTTTTGGCAGGGCGCACAAAAAATCACCGGTCCGTATTTTCAGAAACTCAAAGCAGCGATCGATGGAAATCTCGCGATCTATGCCTCGCATCTGCCGTTAGATTTTCATCCTGAAATCGGCAACAACATCCTCCTCGCTCGCGCGATTGGTCTGAAAGCTATCCAACCGATTTTACCCAAAGACGGTTTTGCCTCGGCGGTCGTCGGAGAATGGGTTGGTTCGCGAAATGATTTACAAAAAACCATCGAAAACGCAGTAGGTCGGCCGCTCCAGATCTGCGCTTGTGGCAGTGAAATGCCACGCAAAGTCGCGGTGATGACCGGCGGGGCGGGGTCAGAGGTCGCAAAAATAGCCGAACTCGGGATCGACAGCTTCGTCACCGGCGAGGGTCCGCATTGGAGTTTTATCGAGGCGGAGGAAAGAAAAATGAACGTTTTTTACGCCGGTCATTACGCCACGGAAACCTTTGGGGTAAAGGCTCTGGGGGATTTGATTGCGGAGAAATTCGGGCTGAAAGCCATGTTTTTGGCACGACCCGGCGGCTTGTAGGTATGGGAAACTCTTATCTATCGTGGTTCGTGCTGTGTGACACATTAGTCACACAGTCAAAAATGCGTAAAATATACTTGATTGATGTTATTAGGGAGAGAATATTCAGGTATAACCAAGCGGGCATAGCTTAGTGGTAAAGCGCTATCCTTCCAAGTTAGACATGCGGGTTCGATTCCCGCTGCCCGCTCCAATTAAGTAACTCGCTGCATCCCAATCCAACAAATCCCAATAATATTATGAAAACATTCTCTAAACTTATTGTCGCCCTAGCTGCATTAGGCATCGCGACGGCTAATGCTCAAGGACCTGGTGGCGGCGGTGGCGGCGGCGGTATTGGCGCTATTGGTATTGGTATTGGTGGTGGTGGTGGTGGTGGTAATTCTTCAAAGCAAACTCCCGGTCAAGCTGCTGCGATCAAAGCCGTCGAAGACGCAGTGAAGACTGGTAATACTCAGACAGCCAGAGAGGCGATGTCTCGGGCGGCTCAAGCTTTCCCTGAAATGGCTGGAGCCCTAGTTATCGCAGCAATCAGATCGGCTACTAGCCCAGGTATGATTGTACAAGTAGCCTATGCGGCAGGTTTTGCTGCACCAGGTAGTGTCAACCAGATCACACTAGCAATTTCTTCCATGAGTGGGACGATTACCAGCCTCGTAGCAAGAACTGGCGGCGGTGGCGATACGGCGGAAATAGCACGTGATGTAATTGTTGAATCGATACAGATGGTCCAAGAAGGAGCTAGAGATGCGGGTGGTGGTGCAGGTGGTGGCGAAACCGAAGAAGGCGGCGGTGACGGAGCTACTCTTCCTCCTGTTGTGGAAGCTAGTGCTCCTTAATCCCCCTCCTTTGACTCCTGCTCAGAATCCCTGATGATTCGTTTATGTTAAAAGATCCCCTTTATTTTTCTACCTCTCCATATTGCCTATGAAACTGAAAACCACCATTAGCTTATTATCTTCCCTCGCAGCTGTTTCTGCTCAAGCAGGAGGACTTTATTATATTCCGAGCGAAACAGATGAAACTCCATTGCCAATCGAGTGGGGTGTAGGTTTGGCTGCTATTTGGGATAGTAACACAACTCCGAGTAGCCCAGGTCCAGACGACGAGACATTTTCGATCAATCCATATGTTGAGACAAAATTCGTCAGCGGCACCTCACAAACGGTCTGGGATGTGTATGCAAAGCTGGGTGTTCTTTATTACCTTGATGAGCCAGTAGCTGCCGGATCGGATGATGTCTACGGCCAAGTACGTATTGGCGCCAACTTGACTCACCGCTTCAACGAAAGACTTCAATTGACCAGCAGAAACTTTGTTTCTTACGAACTTGAGCCGGATTATTCTTACGGATTTGCAACCAACCGCCAATCCAGCGAATTCATCTACTGGGACACCGATAACTCCATCGGCTACCGCTGGACAGATAGACTTGCAACCTACACAGGTCTTAAGCTGACCATGTTGGATTACGCAGATGTTACTAACACGGATCGCTTTACTTGGACGGCATACAACCAGTTCCGTTATGTGCTTTCACCACAAACGGTAGGAACCGCATCCATTCGTTACGCTCAAACCACAGCTGACGGCCAAGCCAGTGATTCAACGGACACCTATCTCCTCTTAGGTGCCGAGCATCGCTTCAGCCCAAGTACGATCTTGATTGCAAACGTGGGTGCCCAAATCCGTGAAGTAGATAACGTGAATGGTAACGACGGTACCAGTCCATACTTTGAAATTACCTTGCGCACACAAGTGAATCAACAATTCACCCTAAGCACATTTGCTCGCTACGGCGCTGAAGTTAACGACACCGTCGTCAATCTTCCTGCACTAGCTGAATATGACAGTCGTTTGACACTTCGTCTTGGATCCCAAGCGAATTATCAGGTTTCTCAGAAATTGTCTCTGTTCAGTGGAATTGACGTGATCAGCACCTCTTTCGAAGAAGGTCGCACGATTCCCGGCGGTGTTGCTGTTGCTGACCAAGACGAAACGCTCATGAATGCTTACATTGGCGCTACCTTGGAACTCACCGAGTATCTTGACGGAACCATTTCCTACAACTTTACGAATGCAGATTCTGACCTCCCTAACCGTAGTTATGACCGTAGCCGTATCAGTGTGGGTCTCAAAGCTGAATTCTAAATTTTAATACATGGTAAGGTCGTTACCTAACCTCGAAATTTCAAGCTCTCGCACTGTCAATAGTCGCGAGAGCTTTTTATTCGGATATGTTACAAAAATAATTCTGATTACCTCCTCAAAGAATTCATGAATCTCTCAGAACAGCAAAACGAAGTCTCATTGCATGCAGTTGACTACTGGCAGGTTGTTAAAAATCGCTATGGAATCATCTTACTAACCCTTGCTTTGGTTTTCATGACGGCATCCGTAATCACTTACGTAATGCCTGAAAAATATGAGAGCACTGCTGTCATTCAGGTTAAGCCTCGTGGTAGAGCTATTGAACCACTTGATGGTGTCGGGGCATCAAGAGCACAGATGATGACTCCTCAGTTTTTCGGAACGGAGTTCGAGATTATCAGGAGTACGAATTCTTTGATTCGAGTAGTCGATAAGCTTGATCTGGTAAATAAATGGGAGACCAGTAACGAAAAGACAATCGAGACACTTAAAAATATCGTCAAAACAAAAGACATTCGGGGCACTGATTTGATCTCTATCACCGTTCGTCATACCAACAAAGATGATGCACGGGATATTGCAACTGAGGTTGCTGAAGCTTACAAAGAATATCGAACCGAACTAGAGAGTGAATCTTTAAAAAAAGGAATTAAAGAGTTGAGTAAAGCGGTACGAGCTCAAGAAGATAAAACCGAAGAGTCTAAACAAAAATTGACGACGATCAGCCGAACCCAAAACCTAATTTATTACGGTGACCGAAGCATGCAGTACACGGGTGGGCTTGATGAAGATCAGACTGCAAAATTTGCGCTGGAAAATTTCACGAAGCTTGAAAGTGAAATGGAGCAACTGGAATCACAGATTCAGAGTCTTCATAAATACGATTCGGAAGAGTTATTGTTGTTCACATCCGGTTTGGATCTTCCCGACAACACGATTAAGGTTTTATACCCGCAGTATCTTGAGCTTAAGCGTAATATAGATGGGCTAAAAGCCAGTGGTTATGGGAATAAACACCCCGTTATCGTCGCGAATTTGCAAGTACTAGATTCTATGAAAACTCAGTTAAATGAGGGTGTTGTGAATCTACGAACCCGCTTGCAAGGGCAACTCGATATCCTCAAAGAACGTTTGGCCAGAGTTGAAGTTAAAAAAGATGAAACCAAGCGAGAGGCTCTCGATCGGAGTATCGACACTCAGGATTACGTTGAAGCCAAAACAGAGTTTGAGCGTGAACAACGTGTGCTTGATGATTTGAAGCTCAAACTAATGAGCGCGGAAATTGAAAATGACATCACCGAACAAACCATTGTTGTTCACGATTCTCCGACCTTGGCGGAAGCACCTATCAGTCCGAATGTCCCTCTGAATTTAACTTTGGGTTTGGTAGTAGGACTTGTGTTCGGAGTGGGTATCGCATTTTTCCTAGAATACATCGATACCTCTGTGAAGAGTCTGGAAGATGTGGAACGTTATTTACAAGTGCCAGTTTTGGCAGTGATTCCCAAAGATGTTGGTGTTCTTTTCAAACAACATGGAATGAGCCCAGATGCTGAAGCGTATCGGATTCTAAGAACAAACATCGAGTTCAACCGTAAGAATCCAGAAGACAACGCCATCACGGTGGTTTCTGGGGGAGCTGGTGAAGGTAAATCAACGACTCTCGTCAACCTTGCATACATTTGTGCGCAAGGTGGATACACAACGCTGATGATTGATGCCGACCTTAGGCGGCCGCGCTTGCATACCTTTTTTGATATCAATAACTCAGTTGGTCTGACTAATTATCTCACCACAGAGCTTACCCTGGAGGATGTCATTCTTCAAAGTCCTGTGGATAATCTTTATTTCATGCCTTCTGGAATATTACCTGCGGATGCAGCGGGTATTCTTAACTCACGCCGTATGTCTGAATTGATTCAAGACGTGAAGCAGCGCTTTGATCTCGTGTTGGTGGATAGTCCGCCGATTCTTGGTGTGAGCGACGCCTCAGTTTTGGCGAGTGAGGTCGATTTAACCATGATCGTTGTTCAACATCGCAAACTTCCCCGTAACATGTTGATACGAGTAAAGCAGGCTGTGGAAAATGTAGGAGGTCATGTAATCGGCGTTGTACTCAACAATGTTGATATTCGCAGCGATAGTCAGTATCAGTACTACACGAGTTACTACACCTACTACGCTCCAGCTGAGTCTCAAGTTGGTCCAGCCGTAGCAGTCAGTAAATCATCTGGAAATGCAGTGACTCTTCCAGGCGAAGTAAAAGATTCTGATTTGTATTAAATCTTTTAGGCCTTATTTTACCTGAAGTATTCAAAATCCTAACCCCTTATCATCATGAAACCGATATTTCAGATTATTCTTAGTTTGTTCATTGTGACGACTCCGTTGATGTCACAAATTGAGGCGGGTACATCTGTGCAAATCATCATCATGGGCGTCCCAGTTGAGGAGAAAGCTAAAATCGATGCGATGTACCCTGTTTCCCACAGTGGCACAGTGAATTTGCCATATATCGGCGTAATGAGAGCGGCAGGACTCGCTCCGGAAACATTAGCGGTTTCGATTCAGAATGCTTACAAGGCCGCGGAAATTTATAGTAGCCCGACAATCCAAGTAGTTTCCACTCTTGAAGGAGCTGGGGTCAAAGAGGAGATGGTTCACGTAGGTGGTCAGGTGCGTCGTCCAGGCCCAGTTAAATATAATAACAACCTCACGATTTTTCAGGCAATTCAAGCTGCAGGTGGTGCGACTGAATTTGGAAGTATGAAAAGGGTTGTTCTATTTCGACAAGGCAAGCCAAAAACTTATGATGTGTCAGATCCGAAGTTTATGATGATTCAATTGCAACCTGACGATACCATTGATGTACCTCAGAAAAATTGGCTGGGTAAATAATCTGATGGCGTATCGTATCTCAATACGGCCATGAATATTCAGAACAGATGCCTCATATGTTCAGTATTACTGGCCGTTTTTGCATCAGGTGAAGAAGTCCCCAAGCAACTTTTAGACGGACTATCCGCGGATCAGTACAAGCAACGTGAGGAATATCAGGTTGAACTTGAGAAATGGGTGAATGACAAAGGTGCCACTGCAATTTCTTCGATTTATGGAGTCTATACAAAATCTGATGATCCAGAAGTTAGAAGTCGGTGCCTACGTGTTTTGCGGGCGCAGAGTGACAAAGAGTATTTGAATGAAGGTCAGGGATACCTTGGGGTTCAGTTATGGGAAGAGATAGTTGGATTGCCGGGGGATGATAAGCCGCGAGTTTGTGCGCGTGTCACGTTTATCATGCCGGATAGTCAGGCGGAGTTGGCTGGAATCAGAGTTGGTGATGTGCTCACTGCACTAGATGGAAAAAAATGGTACGAGCGAGGAGCGATGAATGAATTAATTCAGATAATCTCATCACATAAGCCGCTACGAAAAGTTATATTTCAGGTCAAACGTGTGGGTGAAGCTGAGTTGATTGAGGTTCCTGTAATTCTCGGAAAGCGCCCCGTTGCGGATCTCAGAATGATGGGTATTGATGATTTGAAGCAGTTAGAAAAAGAAGCTCGGGATGCACATTTTAAAGAATGGCTCAAAAAACAGTCTTTGGTGAATCGGGCATCTCAAAATCGCTAGAAGTTATAAAATCACCTAAGTTCTCATCTACTTGCGGTTCTTGTAATAGGAGAGATCGCAGTTTGTATGACTCATGAGCTGTTTTGGTATTAGTCCTCGCCGAAAGAGTCACAAATTTTTAAAATCGCCCCCTTGTCATAAGGAGATTTGTGGATAAATTCTGCGATTATGAATTTATCCAAGACGTTACTCGTATGGTCTTTTTTATTAGGCTCACTCGCACACGGGCAGTTAAAGACTGAGTTACTAGCAAAAGGCTTCGAGCGACCAGTCTGGGCGGGCGCGCCGCGTTCGGTAAGTGATAAACTCTGGATCATGGAGCAAGCAGGGACGGTGTGGATTGTTGATCTAAAATCAGGCAAACGCTCGGAAAAGCCATTTTTAGTAATCAACGATCAAGTCACACGTAAAGGTAACGAACAAGGTCTGCTTGGTTTGGCGTTCGCTCCAGATTATGAAAAAACAGGTCGTTATTATGTGAACTACAATGAGCAGGACGGAGATTCGTTGATTGTGCGATTTGTCTCCAAAGATGGCCAGACAACGGATGGGAAATCCGGCGAGACTATTTTAGAATATGATCAGCCATTCTCTAACCACAATGGTGGTTGGCTAGAATTTGGTCCTGATGGTTATCTCTACATCGCGACTGGCGACGGTGGTTCAGGAAATGATCCAAAAAACTTAGCACAGGACATGAGTTCGCCTCTTGGAAAAGTGCTGCGTCTGGACGTCTCAGGTGAAAAAGGCTACAAAGTTCCTGAAGAAAATCCCTATTTAAAAGAAAAGGACGTTCATCCATTGATTGTAGCAAGTGGTTTACGAAATCCGTGGCGCTGCTCGTTTGATCGCAAGAACGGAGATTTTTGGATCGCCGATGTTGGACAGAACGCATGGGAAGAAATCAATGTGGTGAGTTTGAAGGAAATTTCTAAAAAGAACTTCGGCTGGAGATTGCGTGAAGGAGATGTTGCTACCCCGCAGAAATCGGTTGGTGGCGATGCTCCAGAAGCTCACGTCGAGCCGGTATATGTTTACAAACACGGCAACGGTTCAAAAGAAGGTCTGTCAGTGACAGGTGGTTACGTCTACCGCGGATCGAAAATCCCTGGATTTGAAGGCCGCTACTTGTTTGCGGATTATCAAAATCCCCGGATCTGGTCATTTGTCATGAAAGACGGTAAGGCAGATGATTTCAAAGATCACACCAGCGAGCTCCAACCTAATGGTGGCAGGATCAATCTTATTTCAGCCTTTGCTGAAGACGCCAGCGGAGAACTGTATCTAGTGGATCACTCCGGTGCTGTGTATCGGATTGTTGGGAAGTAATTGTATTTACGCACTCTGCGGAGCTTGGGTTTCAGAAATGAGAGAGCGGAGGTTTAGGTATTGTTGGGAAAGGTCGGGGTCTCCTTGTAAGACTTGTTCGGCGAGGGCACGTGCTTCTCGGATGAGTTGGGTGTCCGTGATGAAATCGGCGAAGCGTAGATCACTCAGTCCGGATTGTGCGGTGCCGAGGACATCGCCGGGGCCGCGTAGTTCTAGATCAGCCTCGGCGATTTCGAAGCCGTCGTTGGTTTTTTCTAACACCGCAAGCTTTTCAAGTGCTTCGGGGAGTTTTGAATCTGTTAGAAGAATGCAGTAAGATTTGTGGCTTCCTCGGCCGATGCGTCCGCGCAGCTGGTGGAGCTGCGCGAGGCCAAAACGTTCGGCGTGGTGGAGAATCATAAGGTTGGCGTTCGGGACATCGACGCCGACTTCGATGACGGTGGTGGAAACCAGAGCTTGAGTTCTTCCACTGCGGAAATCTTCCATCACTGAGTCTTTTTCTTCGGGGCGGAGTTTGCCGTGGATTAGCCCGACATTTCCTGCACCTAGGCGTTTCTGCCATGCACCGAAAGCAGAGGTCGCGGACTCGGCTTTAACAGAATCGCTTTCTTCGACGAGGGGATAAACGAGGTAGGCTTGGCGGCCTTCCGCGAGCTGAGCTTTGACGAAGTCGGTGATGTCTTTTTGTTTCGGCTTGTTGCGTAAAGCGGTGACGATTTTTCCGCGACCCGCAGGTTTTTCATCGAGCAAGGATACATCAAGATCGCCGTAGATCGTCATGGTCAACGTGCGCGGAATCGGCGTGGCGGTCATGACGAGGACATCTGGAAGCGTGCCGTGGCGGATGAGAGCGGCGCGTTGGACGACTCCGAATTTATGTTGCTCATCGATGACGACGAGGCCGAGGTCGGTGAATAATTCAGGATCGTAAAGCAGGGCGTGAGTGCCGATGAAAATGGTCGGCGCATGGGACTCGGCGATCGTGGACTCGTGTTTGTTCGCGGTGCGAAGGACGAGTTTGACGCCGAGAGGTTCGAGCCATTTCCGGAAGGTGAGGAAATGTTGTTCGGCAAGAATCTGGGTGGGAGCCATCAACGCGGCATCGGCACCAGAGTCGATAGCGAGGAGCATGGCCGCCATAGCGACGAAGGTTTTTCCCGCACCGACATCGCCTTGGAGCAGGCGGTTCATCGGGCGTGGCTCGCGCATGTCGGCGATGATTTCTTTGATCGAGCGTTTTTGCGCGTTGGTGAGATCGAAGGGGAGGCTGGAGTAAAAGGCTTTGAGGAGGGTGGTTTTTTTGCCAAGCACGCGGCCTTGATGGGAACGATAGCGGTTGCGTTGCCAAACGACGTTGAGCTGAAGTGTGAAGAAAGCTTCGAGCGCGAAGCGGCGACGAGCGGTTTTGGAAGATTCAGCAGAGGTGGGAAAATGGGTTTCTCTTAAATCGACTTTTCTATCTGATTCGCTAACTCGATAGGGAAAATAATCAGCATCGCTGATAGAGTCGGATAAAACGTAGATAGCCTCTCGGAGTCGGCGTTGGTTGATGCCGGAGATGTTTTTGTAGATCGGGACGATGCGGTTGAGATGGATGGTTTCAGTCTCTGCAAGGTCATCGATGACTTCGATTTCTGGGTGATCGATGATGAGGCGTCCTCCTTGTTCTTTAACTTTTCCGTAAGCGATGACTTGCTGACCCGCGGCGATCACTTTGGACATGAACGGCATGTTGAACCAACGACAGGTCACTTTTCCCGATCCAAAAACGCTACCCGCGCCGTCCATAACGATGGCTTCGTAAAAGCGCGTTTTACCAAATCCTTTGTGTCCCGCATCGATCACGCCGCCGGTGAGGCATACGGCTTTGGCAGTGGCTTGGTTGGGAAAGCGATCGAACTGGCGTCGATCTTCGTAGCGTTTTGGGAAATATTCTAACAGCTCGGCGACCGTGGAGATTCCGGCGGCGGCAAGTGCCTGAATTTCTTTCGCCGAGAGAGCGGGCAGGGATGAGAGTTCGGTTTGCCCAGTGGTCACGAGGGGTAAAATCAAATTTCAGGCGGGAAACTTCAAACTTTAAACTTTAAACCTCAAAAATAGGAAGAATGGTCGATTCAGAAACAGATTGTTTCGCTCGGTGACCCATGATCGCGGACACGTGAAACCCTAAAGACTTGCGGGATTTGGGAAGGCGGGTAGGTTTTGTGCATTCGCTGAATTCATATGACCACTCTCCAAACTGTTCTCAATGTCGCCCTGCTCGTTTTCGTAGTGGTGATGCTATTCAATATCATCATTTTTGTCCATGAGCTCGGTCATTTCTTGGCCGGGAAATGGCGTGGGTTGCAGATCGATCGGTTTCAGATTTGGTTCGGGAAGCCGATTTGGAAAAAGGAATACAAAGGTGTGCAATACGGTCTTGGCTGGATTCCGGCTGGTGGATTTGTGGCATTGCCGCAGATGGCGCCGATGGAAGCGATTGAAGGAGGCGATAAAGATCGTAAGCCGTTGCCGCCGATCACGCCTCTCGATAAAATTATCGTCGCGTTTGCTGGGCCGCTGTTTTCCATTTTGCTTGCGCTGTTGGCGGGTGTGATTGTTTGGGCGGTGGGCAAGCCGAAAGACTTCGTTCCGAGCACAGTGGTGGGTTATGTGGAAGAAGGAATGCCGGCGGATAAGGCGAACATTCGTCCAGGAGACAAAATTATAGAGATTAATGGTGAGCCAGTGAATGGCTTTGCAGGATCCTTGGATAGCATCACCGAGCGTATCGTTCTGAGCAGTGGCGATAAGATTAAATTCACGGTTCAGAGACCCGGGGTGGAAGAACCAATCGTGCTAACCAGCGGATTCGATCGGCCGAAAAGCCGTTGGTTTCAGCGGAGCGGATTGCGTCAGGTTGGGTTAGCTCCTGCTGGACCTGCGATGGTTGCCGGGATCTTAAAAAATAGTCCCGCTGCCAAAGCGGGTTTAGAAAAAGGCGATCAAATTCTCAAGGTTGATGGCAATCAACTTTATAGCGATATTCAGCTTTCTCAGTATTTGAAGCAAAAGGATTTCAAGACGGTTACGCTGGAAGTGAAGAAAAAGAGCGGCGAACTTGTGAATATCGAAGTGGCGCCAGCGAAGCCAATGCCACCGACGGATCGCGATCCAATGCTAGGAATCTCGTGGGATCAAACAAGAGAGATTGACGTTCGTATCGTACACCCAGATCCACTTTCTCAAGTCACCGACAGTTTGAAAATGATGTGGGTGACGATCACATCGGTGGCTGATCCGGGATCAAGTATCGGAGTGGATCATCTCAGTGGTCCGGTGGGTATTGGTCAGATGTTGTTTGCATTGTTACAGACGGAAGATGGTTGGAGACGGATTCTAGGTTTCTTGGTGTTGTTCAATGTGAACCTCGCGGTGCTGAACATGCTACCGTTTCCGGTACTGGATGGTGGACATATCACAATGGCCATTCTTGAAAAAATTTGCGGCAAGCCCATCCAGATGAAGACCATGGAAATCATCCAGACTGCCTGTGCACTGGCGCTGATTTCGCTGATGCTCTATGTCACTAGTAAAGACATCGGGGATAAATTTGGCAGAGGAGGTGGTGGGTCTACGGAAGAAATCCGATTCGCAGAGTGATGGAAGAAATTTCATTAGAACCAGCAATCTGTGATCGCTGCGGTGGAGATGCGCTAGGAGTCTTAGGTGAGGAATTTCTCTGCGAAAACTGCGTACATGAAGCGTCCGCGTGCTGCGGGGATTGAATGGATCATATTAGCTATCATAAGAAATCCATTGCCTAGGCATGGATCACAACCGCTTCACCTTCCGCTTCCAGGGGCTGAACCAGAAATCCACCGGAGTGGAGCTAGCTAATGTGGTGAAAGGGATTTTGGGGTAGGGGATGGATGGGATAAGTATAACCCACTGTGATCCCATGCTATGTAATTCACTGTAACATATTTAACTCGTTGGCTCAGTGGTCCAACCAAATTTACCTCGTCCTGTATGTGAGCACTCATGGCGAATCGGAATCCATTCTTTTCCATCCTTTCGTTGAAGGTAGATTCGATCAATGGACGAATGGATGCTATCGTCCTGGCAACTTGGATCATAGAGGGTGACTCGGACTTCGTTCTCTGAAATCTGTTTCATCCGGATCTTGATCCGCTTAGGTGTCTCAGCGTGGTAATCTGAGTTAAAGTAAAGGTAGCGCGCCGCACATTCTTTCGGATCGGTATCACCGGCGCTTTGAAGGTCCGAAACGTATGCAAGGGCTGGAGGATTTAAATTAGCTTGGGCAAAGGAAAAAGGAACGGTGAGTTTTAAAGTCACAAAGCCAACTGCCAGTAAGAAAGCGAGAATCAATGCCCATGCTATTTTGCGTTTCATGGATTTATGAGAAAGCTGGGGTGGATTCTGTACGCTATGAGTTCAGCATGTTGTATGCACGTTTCATTCGGGCCTCACTTCTGATAATCATGAATAAAAACACACCGAAAATAATTGGTACAATCAGTGTAATACTGAACGCAGGGAAAAAATAGATAACTAGAATATTCACTAAAATACTCCCAATAATGACTAAGCTAAGCATTATCTTGGCGCAGCTTTCGGTTTTGAATGTAGTCATCCAACCTGTCGTGAGGTTTTTACATGCGATGGCAGAAAACAGACCTTGGCCTCGAACACCCACTAATTTCAAGTGATCTCCATCAGCAATCATCGCGGGATAGTTCGACGTAAGAATGACTCGCTCTCCAGATAGGTTGAAAATGGAAATATGTGATGTCCTGGCCATGGTTTCTCCTCCGCCACTTATGTGGTTAGTCCGATCCAGTCCTGAAATGATTCCTTCTATTACTGTGAAATTCATGAGTTTGAATTTTTGGCGGGGGGCGTTACCTATTTCTTAATCAATGCTTGAGTGGAGTTAAATCAATTGGCGCTCATCTAACAATAAGGAATTTCACGAAGCGAGCAAAGAAAGGAACCGCGATTTAAAATCGCGGTTCCTTTCCAGAGGCTGATGGATAAACGATAATCCGAGCTTCCGGATTGTTGACGATGTAGGCGTAAGCCCAACCGAGAAGGACGGCGATTTTGTTGCGGAAGCCAATGAGAAACAGGATGTGAATCAACAACCACGCGATCCATGCGAAGAAACCATTCATAGTGAGCTTGCCGACTTTCATCACCGCAGCATTTTTCCCGATGATGGCCATCATGCCTTTATCGTTGTAGCGGAATTGCGGACGCAGGCTGTGTTTGCTATCGGCGAAGCGGGTGCCTTCGAGTCGGAGTTCTTCTTTGAGGACTTTGGCGATGTGATCGCCCATCTGCGTGGCGGCGGGAGCGACGCCCGGCACAAATTTCTCATCGCGATCCCGCATGTTTGTTAGATCGCCGGCGATAAAAATATCCGGATGACCGGGAACGGAGAGGTCAAGGTTCGGCGTGACGCGGCCACCGCGATCCATCTCCACGCCGAGATCTTTCGTAAGTGGATTCGCCGCAATGCCTGCTGCCCATACAATCGCTTCCGCTTCAAGAGACGTGCCGTCTTGGAAAAGCAGTTTGCCTTTTTGCACATCCGTCACGCGGGTTTGATTGCGGATCTCGACCCCGAGGTCGGTGAGTCGCTGCTTGGCGTAAACAGATTGATGCGGGGCGAAATGCTCGAGAATGGTGGGGGAGTTTTCGATGAGGATGACGCGAAGCTTGCTGGTATCGATTCGTCGGAAATTCGATTTCAACGAGCGGTGAATCAGATTCACGCAAGCACCAGCGAGCTCAACACCGGTCGGGCCACCACCAACGATGGCGATGGTCATCAGACGTTTTCGCTCGGCTTCGTCTTTGGTCAACTCGGCGCGCTCAAGATTGGATAAAATTTTGCGGCGGATGTCTTGCGCATCGGCCAAGGATTTTAGGCCGAGTGAGTGTTCTTCCCACTGATCGTTTCCGAAGTATCCGGTTTTCGCACCCGCAGCGAGCACTAGGTAATCGAAATGAAACACCTCACCAGATTTTCCAGTCAGGCATTTTTCTTTGGGAGAAATGGAAACGACTTCATCCATCAGCACGGTGACGTTTTTGGCGTCGTGAAGAATTTGGCGGATCGAGCGGGCGATGTCCGGAGCGGCGAGCGATGCGGTGGCTACTTGATAAAGCAGCGGCTGAAAAAGGTGATGGTTGGTCCGATCCAGGAGGATCACTTCAAAGCGCTTGTCATTCGCGAGCTTACGCGCGCATTCAAGCCCGGCAAAGCCGCCTCCGATGATGATGACTCGGCGTGGTGCGGTTTGCTTGGTTGTCATGCCGAAAGGGTGACATGCTTTATTCAAAAGGGCAAACTGAGCTTGTGAAAATTTTCACAAGCTCGGCAGTATAAGGCTTTTCGGATCATGTCGTTGCAAACAGGGGCTAAAACGTGACTTCAAAAAGGTTACTGTAATCGTCTGTCCAATGGATCTTCTTGGGCGTCTCTCTATGCCATTTCGAGAGGAAATCCGATCCCCTCAGGGCTGCGATGAAATCGATGTCTTTGGTAATCAGAACCCAGCTAGAGTAGTAGGAGTGATTCTCGGTTTCATCGGGAATGTGATCGACCAGAAAGGCGCTGCGGCCAAACTCTGTCGCGAGGTTTCGGACAGGATCGGAGAGATCGAGGTGGAGATTCGTAATGTGGATGGCGAGGACACCGCCTGGTTTTAGATGTTTAAAATAGAGGGCAAAGGCCTCGCGAGTGAGTAGGTGGATGGGAACGGAATCGCCGCTAAAAGCATCTACAAAAAGAGCGTCAAACTGCTGGCTCTCACCCGCTGCAAGTTCTCGTTCCAGCGAAATCCGAGCATCTCCGAGGATGACTGATTCCTTTCCCTGGGAATCGGAAAGATAGGTGAAGTATTTTCTCGCAAGCATTTCGACCTGTGGATTGATCTCGTAGCAGCGGTATCTATCTCCCGGCTGGGCGTAAGTTGCGATCGTGCCGACGCCGAGACCGACCACCCCGACATGTAGGGAGTGCGCTCCGCTTAAATCGCGCGGCAGGAGTTTAAAGACCGCCCCGACTCCGCTCCTCAGGCCGTAGTAATTCGTCGGCATTACACGGTAGTCGTCGCTGATGTACTGCCGCCCATGGCTGATGCGTCCGTGGTAAAGCGAGCGATACTCATATTCGGTGCCGGCACTTTCCAAAGCGACGTTTAGGACGCCATAGAATCCGCGTGTAGTCGCTATGGCTTTATCCTTACTGGCGCGCATATGGTGATGAAGCGATACTGACATCTGAGTGATACCGATGATCCAAATCGTGGCTCCCGTGACGAAAAAAGGGTCCTTCCAGCGTGGTGGGGATATCCTCCAGAGTTGAATACTGGTGAGGAGGGCAAGCAGTACAAACGCGACATGAAGTTCCCAGAAACCATCAAAAAGTTGTGGAGCAAGCAGACTGACAAATAAGCCTCCGATGGCTCCGCCCAGTGAAATAGAAAGGTAGAATCCGGTGAGATGGCGAACGCCGGGTTTGATTCGCACGACTTCGCCGTGGCAAATCATGCAGCAAAAAAAGATCGCCGAGCAATAGATCACAATCTGCCAGACGAGGGGCCATTCCGTGTCCGCATACTGGCGGTTCATCAGCCAGATCGTCATCCCGATGGCAGCGGCAGCGAGAGGAAACGCAACGGCGCGGTTATACCAGCGGTCGTGATCGAAGGCGATGATGAAGGTCAGCAAGTACAGTGAGAGAGGAATAACCCAGAGGAAAGGAACTACGGCGACGTCTTGGCACATCTGATTCGTTAGCGAGAGCAGTAGCATGGAACCGCAAGCACTGAAGGCGATCCATATCAGGACATTCAGCCGAGAAACAGGAACCGCGGCCGAAGAGTCTGGCGAAAATGATTTTCCCGAACTAGCGCGACGCCAAAACACCACGGCAGCAAGGATGGCAAACATTCCATAGACGGCAAAGGCCACGGACCAGAGATTTGTCTGCTGATGAACATTTAGGAGAGGCTCGAATAAAAAAGGATAGGTGAGCAGGCCGAGTAGGCTTCCTAGGTTCGATACCGCATAAAGCCGATAGGGCGAGCGTCCTGGAAAGACCTCACTGAACCAGTGTTGCAGAAGCGGCCCCGAAGCTGAGAGTAAAAGATAGGGAAAGCCAACCGTGTAAGCGAGGAGCGTAACGATTCCACCTAGTGGATTTTCAAGGGAGGCACCGGGTTTCAGCTCATCGGAAGGGGTGATGGGAAGAAGGAGAATCGCGATCCCGAGTAGGGTTAGATGAATCCCGACCTGCCACTTCCGCTTTTCTCGCAGGAATGTCACGAGCCCATGAGCATAGGCATATCCGCCGAGTAGCCCGACCTGAAAAAAGAGCAGACAAGTCGTCCAGACCGCCGGGCTACCGCCATACCAAGGAAGAATGTAGCGAGCGATGACAGGCTGAACCTGAAACAGCAGGAAAGCACTCAGGAAAACGACGACAATGAAGATCGGCATGGGTGTTAAAATGGATTAAGAACCTTTGGGTTCGAGAGAAAAGGTTTTTCTCATTTGCTGCGATCCCGCGTCAGCATGAACTCATTTCCCTCGGTATCGATACACATTGCGAGATGGGGCGGCTCCCCGTCCTCGGGTTGCGGTTCGCGCGGGCATTGTCCGCCCGCTTGGCAGACTTCCGCCGCGCCGACCAAGACATCCGGCACCTGCAGGGTGATTCCAGTCCAGGTTCGGAGACCCTCACCTCCGCCGTGAATGGCGATGCGCCCACCAGCAATTTCCAATTCCGTAATGTGCGGATTCTGCCTGACGACCAAAGCACCAAAAAGGCCGGTGTAAAATTCAGTCGCCCGAACCGTATCAGCGGCCCAGATCGTGTATTTGATTTTCTCGACGTTGATCATTCAATGACGATACGGCGGCAAGGGGAGGGGGTAAACAGGAATTGTCACTCATCGATACTTCGAGTGAGGATGTTAGCGAACGTCTGTTAAATATGATAAAAAAATTAATCCTCAAACTGGTGCTTCCGTCTCGTCGGCGCGCCACACATCACGCAGGTGTCGCGGGTCGAGTCTGTCGTTCTCCCGCATGCGGGACAATTGATAGGCGCTGTGCCCATTTTTCCATCGATCCGACCGTCCCGCGCATCGATTTCTAGAATTTTTGTTTCATGCTCGGCCTCGGTGATTCCCGCACTGTCGATTTGCTGTTGTTGGTGAATTTCCCAGATCATGATTTTTGTTTAACGTAAAAGCTAGGCAACCGGAAGGTGGAGTGTCGAGAGAGACGCGAATGGGGGGATTTTCCTCAGCAGTCCAGAGCCTGCGGCGGAAATACAAAGCTCGCTTGCATGGCGCGGCATGTGCTGCTTTGTTTCAACTTATGAACGTTTATCGACTCGGAAAGCTCTCACTCATCACGGCCCTCACTTTTACTATTTGCGGTCCAACATCAGCTCACGAGGCCAAGCCACTGACTCCAGAGCTTCTAACAGAATACAATCTGGATGGAGCATTTTACAAAAAAGGCACGATGGTTCAGGACATTTTGATCGCGACCTCGGAAAAGGTTCCGGATGTCACGCATTTGGAGACGGCTTATCTGTTTGATCAGATGATGAAGGAATTAAAGCCGGCAATCGCGCAACGGATCCGCGATCAAAAAGTGCTCTGCATTTTAGTCGGTCACAACGAGCTGACTTCGGATTTGCCCCAATATAAATCGGAATTAAAAGGCAAGGAACTGAATTTCTACAACTGGCGGCAGCGCGGATTTCTCGATAAGAAAAACGATAGGTTTGTGGTATTGTTCGCGGAGGAAGATGTGATGGAATACGAGGGCGGAATGCAGATCGAAAGTATTCTGATCCATGAGTTCGGCCATGTGATTCACGGCCCGGGGTTTGATGAGGAACTCAAAAAGAAATGGACGGCAACTTTCGAGGCATCCATGGCGAATAAACGATGGCAGGATGGCCTTGCGGCACAACGTTTCCGCAGGGTGCAGGGAAATGAACCGGTGCTTCTGTTAGATGAGTTGATCAAAGCATTTCCTCAGCAATCACCTGAACTTTTGAAGAAATGCTTGGATGGCGGAGATGTTTTAGTGAACGAAAAAACCACGACTTCCGAGGTCAAGGTAACCGGAAAAGATCAGGTGCTGATTGTGTTTGGCGGACCGAAAGATTGTTATGCTTCAAAAAACCGCGGAGAGTATTTTGCCGAAGGCGTGCAGTGCTGGTTCAACACGAATCGGACGATGGATCACGATCACAACCACATCTCGACTCGTGAGCAACTTAAAGCCTACGATCCTGATCTCGCGAAATTTTGTGAAGAGGTTTTAGGCAACGGTGAATGGCGTTTCGTATCGCCACGCAAGCGCGCAGGAAAAGATCACCTCGCAGGTTATGATCCTGCCAAAGCGCCCGTCGTCGTGGATTCAGAAGAAATCCGAATCGCCGGGCTTGATTACTACGATGAATACTGGAAGGATTACTGGAAGCGCTTAGTTCAGAAGCACGAGGTGAAGTAAAGTTGAGGTTTCTTTTGTTAGGTTTCCCTGCTTTTCTTCGCTCAGATGCACATCAGATTTACCGAACAGGAATTGTCCACCTTGGTTGAAATGCTCAGCCTTGCGGTGAGCGTGGCTTCATGGAATCAAAAGCCATCGGCCGATCAAAAGATTTCCGAATACGAAGATTTCGAAAGCAAGATGCTAGAAAAAGCTGCGCAAAATGGCTTGGCGGCGATCATTGAATTCGACGAGGAAACCAAACGTTTCCGGGTCAAAAAAGAGATCGAGGAGAAAATGTTTTACCACGAATGCTACGAGGAATTCCGCAACGAGAGTTTCTGGGATGAGATGACGATCCGTATGGCGGATCGGGATCTCGTCAAATCCATCGGCCTTCCAGCATGGGAAGCGCTTACAGAAGAAGAGCGCCGCGCCCGCACCGTCTCTTGGGAAAAACGCTACTGGGATGAATTTTCAAAAAACGGCGTCGAGCGGGTCGTCGTTATGTCTCCTCCCGGCGAAGGTTAGACTGGCAAACATTCTAAATTCAACTTTCCACGATCTTCCGTTTGACAAATCCGGCGGCTTGATGCATTTCCTTCGCCCCCGCCGTTGGCGGAAACACGAAAAATGGCAGTGTAGCTCAGTGGTAGAGCAGAGGACTCATAAGCCTTTGGTCGGCGGTTCAAATCCGCCCCCTGCCACCATTAAATACAATGATTTAAGCCCCTAGGGGGTGATTTCCGTTTTCAAACTGTGCCACTTCTGTGCCACTTTTAGAATGGTTCATCAGGGTTCATTCAGGCCTGTCATCTCGTCCATATTATTTCAAATCGCATTTTTTGGAGGGATTTCCGAAAATAATGGGACTTTTGAATACCTCTCTCATCATTGTGAGTGGGTGAGATTTACACTGCTGGTTTTAATTGCGACAGAGTCAGATGGCACGAATCCCGCCTGTTCATGCCTAGAATCAGGAATCGCCTTAATGCCGCATAAAATCCGTATCGAGCAATCGACCCAGTTCCCCGACATCTCGAAGAATGGCATCCGTCAGATTTTTGCCGGTAAGGTCCCTGTGAGCAGTCATTAAAGAGCGTAGGCCGGATTCTTGCAGCGTGGGCGCGATTTCATCGAGGAATCCGCGCTGTTGGATTGCTCGTAGATTTTCCGAAGCTCCTGGAGTATGAGCCTTGTTAAGCAAATTCAGAGTCCGAAATGCGAAGTAGAAGACCGGAGGCCAATTGATCCAACGGGGGTAACCGCGAGATTCTGGCCAAGCGATCAGGAAACTCCAATTCGGTCGATGCAGTCGGAATTTTTTTTCCCTGCCATCCCTATCTGAGCGCACGTGCCCAGATTGTTCCATCTCGTTGAGGGTTAGCTGTATTGACTTTGAAAAGTAGCCAGTGTCTCTGGCGATGGCCGCTGGGTGTCCTGATTCGTGCGTGAGCAGCCATGCCATGATCTCGGCACGAGCGTTCACGCCAAACAAGGAACGAAGAGTCCAGAGAAGATTGCAAGGGAGGTCCGTCCTAGGAGGCTTGCATGCGCTACGTGGTTCCCATCGGCTCCTCAGTAGGCCGTATTTCTCAAAGCGTGGGTCTGGATCTCCAAATACAGGGGGTGAGGTGTCTGCGTAGGAAATAAACAGGGGATCGGGTGGGTCAGGGAAGCGATGGGTCTCACGCACGGATTTCCAAGTGCTCTTATTGACCTGTGGTTGCCATTTTCTCATTACAGACTGCTCGGAGAGTATCTCGGCGATCCCACTGAGCACTCTTGCATCAGAACCTCCCCATTGGCCCTGTAGACGGCGCAAGCGCTGCAGATTGATGCCCTTCCCATAGGAATGAAGCCAGTCAATCGCCAGATCAAGCAGGCGGGCATCGTGACGCCCGATCTCGGTCGTAATAAGAAGGAGCGATTCTGGATCAATGATCCAATCTCCATCGCATATACGATTTCCTGGGACGCCAAGCGCAGTCCACTGACGCCAGAGGAAATTGACGAGCTGTTCCAGCAGTTTATCTCTCGAATTTTCTAATGAGCTCTGCATGGCCAAGGTAGGTGAGGAGTTCTGGAAGGCGATTGAGGTGGGTGAGGATGGGAAAGGAGGAGATGATCCAACGAAGACCGCTTTCCGTTTCGGCTGCATCAGGAGCGAGAGACCTGAGGTCCGCAAAATCGCGGGGTTCCGCTCGGTTGAGAGCGGCGTAGAGTTTGAGTTGAATCTGCCCGCTCCGAGAGACGAAACTGATTTTCAAATAATGGCCGTAGTCTCGGTTCTCCAACTCCTGCCAGAATGAGTTAGGCAGTAGGTGTAGGTCTGGGAAATGAAATGATGCTGCACTATTGAGCCAGTTTCCACGGAGACTGAGTTCGTCTGCCACCTCAGCCGCAGCCAGTTTGAGTGCTTCCGGCATTGGGTACGCGCGGTCAACCCCTCCGTCCAAGTCACGCATGGCGAGAATATCGACATCCTCGGTGGAGCGGGAGATGATCTTCTGAGCTAAAAGGGCGGAGCCTCCGCACACGACTAGCCAGAAGCTTTCATCCCTTTTAGTGGCGAGTAGATTTCCCAGAAGCTGCAGAGCTTCCTCCAAATTTTGTTGGCTTAAATCCATAAAGAAGATCGCAAAAATATCCGATATGGATGTTTTAGCAAGATTTTATTAGGGGGATTTTGGAATTTCCCAACGCTAACGGTGCAGTAGATTCAATCTATTTCTGCAAGCAATGGCTTTGAGCCTATAATCGGCCTGATAAGATGCTTTTTGTTCATGTATTGTAATTGTTCAGGCTAAGTGTGAGCTCGTTGTTTTTTGACTGATTCCACAATAATTCCTCCGGTTCCATCCAAGATCCTGACTATGGAACGCAACCATTTCACCGCAATCTACACCAAGAAGAATCAATCCTTACACAACTAATATTTCCAGCCGCACTCCAAATATCTTACCAAATGATCCTCTAAGACAAGCTCCGCTCCACCAATCCTCCTCCCCATCCTCAGCAAAATATCATTCACTCTACCCCCAACCCTCCATCCCCCTCACCACAAATTCTACCACTTACGCTCCCCCGACAACCCCGAACACTTC
>JANMGO010000060.1:0-1669 GCA_031374665.1 Akkermansiaceae bacterium
CTCGTCATTATCTTGAACATATTCGGAGCGCTTTTTCCGAGTCACCAAATACAGCGGTGGTTGAGCGATGTAGAGGTAGCCTTTTCTCACCAGCTCCGGCATGTGGCGGCAGAAGAAAGTCAGCAACAAGGTGCGGATGTGCGAACCGTCCACGTCGGCATCGGTCATGATGACGATTTTGTGATAGCGGACTTTTTCGATGTTGAATGAGCCATCTTGATCTCCATCACCAATGCCCGCTCCGATGGCGGTGATCATCGATTGGATCTCCTTGTTTTGAAGCGCGCGGTGGAGGCGAGCCTTCTCTACGTTGATGACCTTTCCGCGAAGTGGAAGGATCGCTTGAGTGCGGCGATCACGACCTTGTTTGGCTGAACCACCGGCGGAGTCTCCTTCGACAATATAGAGTTCGGATTTCGCAGGGTCTCGCTCTGAACAGTCAGCGAGTTTACCGGGAAGTCCACCGCCAGAGAGCGCGGATTTACGGACGGTCTCGCGAGCTTTGCGAGCAGCTTCGCGAGCGCGAGCGGCGTTGACCGATTTCTCGATGATCTTGCGAGCGAGTGATGGGTTTTCTTCGAAGTAAGTATTCAGACCTTCGTAAACGATCGATGAAACCACGCCTTCGATTTCGGAGTTCACCAGTTTGCCTTTGGTCTGAGAAGAGAAGCGCGGGCTGGGCATCTTCACGGAGATAACGCAAACGAGTCCTTCGCGAACATCATCGCCGGAAAGTGCTGGGTCTTTGTCTTTTAGAATTTTGTTAGCCTTAGCGTAGGCATTGATCGCACGTGTCAGAGCTGTGCGGAAACCTGTTAGGTGAGTTCCGCCGTCGGCGTTCGGAATGCTGTTTGCAAAGCAGAGGATTTGATCTTGATAAGAATCGTTGTATTGGAAAACAACATCGGTGAAGACGTCCTCTCTGGTTTGTTTGCCATCGTAATCGTAGTCGATCTCGCGCTTACCGCTGATGATGACGGGTGACTCATGAACAACAGTTTTGTTTTCGCAAAGCTGCGCAACGAATTCGACGATGCCGTCTTTGTAGAAAAACGAGGTCTTTTTCGCCGATTCCGGGCGCTCGTCATCGAGTTCGATGGTTAGGCCCGGGTTGAGGAACGCGAGCTCACGGAGACGGGTGGCGAGGCGGTCGAATTGGAAGACGATCGTATCGACGAAAATCGTGGCGTCTGGATAAAACGTGATCGCGGTGCCGGTTTTCTTGGGATCGGCTTCACCGACGACGTGGAGTTGTTCAGTGGTTTTGCCGCGCTCGAAAGCAATGCGGTGTACTTTTCCGCCGCGAGTGATGTCCGCGCGGAACCAATCGGAAAGGGCGTTCACGCATTTTGCGCCAACCCCGTGGAGACCGCCGGAATATTTGTATGCGCCTTGGCCGAATTTACCGCCGGCATGAAGATTGGTCAGAACCAGCTCGACTGCTGGGATGCCGAACTTCGGGTGCATGTCCACAGGGATACCACGGCCGTTGTCAGAAACGGAAATCGATCCATCGACATGGATCGCTACTTTGATTTTGGAGCAGTAACCGGCAAGGTGTTCATCGATGGAGTTATCCAGAACTTCGAAGACGCAGTGATGCAAACCGCGCTCATCGGGATCTCCGATATACATGCCTGGACGCTTGCGAACCGCCTCCAGACCTTCG
>JANMGO010000107.1:0-9229 GCA_031374665.1 Akkermansiaceae bacterium
CACGGAATGCACGGAATGCACGGAATGCACGGAATGCACGGAATGCACGGAATGCACGGAATGCACGGAATGCACGGAATGCACGGAATGCACGGAATGCACGGAATGCACGGAATGCACGGAATGGGCGCTGCCGCTCAGATCATTTGATATTTGTGCGCTTCAATATCTGGCGGGTTGAAGTTGTTCATTATGAGATTGTAAAAATCCATGATAAGTAATTTTCTAACAGCAAATGAATGAGGAATCATTTACGGAAAAGATTATTGGTGCGGCACATAAGGTGTTATTTGTCCTTAAGCCAGGTCTTGATGAGAAGCTTTACGAGCGAGCGCTCATTATTGAGCTGAATAAACAAGGACTCACATGTGATCAGCAGAAACAGCATCCCGTCCATTACGATGAACAACTTATCGGAACGCTAATTCCGGATCTCATTGTAGAAGGAAAAATCATCGTCGATCCCAAAGTTGTCACCGGATTCAATGATAACCACCTTGCACAAATGCTAGGATACTTAAATATTACGGGTCTTAAAACCGCACTACTACTCAATTTTAAATTCGCGAGTCTGGGTATTAAGCGCGTCTCAAATTAAGCGTTTATCAAATCTGATGTTCAGCGCGACAGCGCCCACTCCGTGCATTCCGTGCATTCCGTGCATTCCGTGGTTAAATCTTCTCTGTCTTCGTTCTCTTGGTAGTTGAACTTTGAAACTTGAAATTTAAAGTCTCCGCATGCGCACTCTCATCAAGCACGTCCTCGCCCGCACGGAACCTACGGATACTTTAGTGGTTGCGGGCTGGGTGCGCACGCGGCGGGACTCGAAAGGCTTTTCATTTATTGAGCTCAACGATGGTTCGTGTTTGGGAAATTTGCAGATCGTCGCTGATGCGGGGATTCCGGGTTACGAGGACATTTTTAAAATGGCGACCGGTGCTTCGATTACGGTCTCGGGGAAATTGATCCCATCGCCGGCACAAGGTCAGGATTGGGAAATGCAGGCGACGGAGATTCGCTTGATCGGTGAAGTGCCGGAAGATTACCCGCTCCAGAAAAAAGGCCACTCACAAGAATTTTTACGTTCGATCGCACACTTACGCCCGCGAACGAATCTCTACGGCGCAGCGTTCCGCATCCGCTCTCGCATGGCTTTTGCGATTCATCGCTTTTTTCAAGAGCGCGACTTTGTTTACGTCCACACTCCGATCATTACTGCCAGCGATTGTGAGGGCGCGGGCGAGATGTTTCGCGTCACCACTTTACCAGATAGCCAAATCTCCAAAGACACCGAGGATTTCTTCGGCAAGCGCGCTTACCTCACGGTATCGGGTCAGCTCGAGGGCGAGACGTTCGCCTGTGCGCTTTCCAATATCTACACTTTTGGTCCGACCTTTCGTGCGGAAAATTCTAACACCTCCCGCCACGCCGCGGAGTTCTGGATGGTCGAGCCTGAGATGGCTTTCTGCGATCTCGCTGGAGATATGGATTGCGCTGAGGCGATGATCAAATTCCTTGTCAGCGAAGCGCTCGCCGATCCTGATCTCTCCATCTTCGAAAAATTCATAGATAAAGGCCTGCGCGCACGGTTGGAGCACGTTGTCGAGAAACCATTCCAACGCATCACTTACACCGATGCAGTTAAATTGTTAGAAAGTTCCGGCAAGGAATTTCAATACCCCGTGAAATATGGACTCAACCTCCAGTCCGAGCACGAGCGGTGGTTGACGGAGGAATATTTTAAACAACCGACCACCGTTTTCAACTACCCGAAAGAAATTAAGCCCTTCTACATGCGCCTGAACGAGGACGGTAAGACCGTAACCGCAATGGATCTGCTGGTGCCGGGAATCGGTGAAATCATCGGCGGTTCCCAACGTGAAGAACGATACGATGTGCTGTTAGAAAATTTCAAGCATCACAACATCGATCCCGAGTCTTATGCTTGGTATGCAGATCTTAGGAAATACGGAACCGTTCCACACGCGGGCTTCGGTCTCGGCTTCGAGCGCTTATTGATGTTCGTCACCGGTATCCCGAACATCCGCGACGTGATCCCTTTCCCGCGCACTCCGGGGCATTGTGAGTTTTAATCACTCACCATACTCACGCATCAAGCGCCGGACGTTTTGTCCTTTTCCGAAAAGCACGAGGATATCGTCGGCCTCGAAACTGCGATCGGGTTGAGGAATCCCCAGCACTTTTTGAATCGCGGTTTGGCTTGATGCGGTGGTCGAAGTCCCACGGCTTTTACCAATGGTGATGAGGTTGAGTTCGTATTGATCGCGTAGCGAAACGACTTGGAGAGTGAGTCCGACCATGCGTGACGGAGTGACGATTTGAGCAATTTCATATCCGCCACCAAGATCCAGTGTGTTGAGCAGATCTGGGGATTTAAGTGAACGTGCAAGCCAAGCAGCGGCCATTGCCTCGGGAATCAGGAGGTCATCGATTTTTAAAAGTTTCAGCAAACGTCCGTGGAGCGGATTGATGATGCGACTGATGATTTTTTTCGCGCCGAGTTGTTGGACGTTGGATGCAATCGAAAGCGAAGCTTCGAAGTTCTCACCGATCGCGAGGATTACTGCGTCGCAGGCATCGATAGGAATTTCATGAAACGCATTTATATCCGTGCAGTCTGCTTGGATGAGAAATTCGATTTCGTCCTTCAGTTGGTTGATGTGTGCGGGATTGTTATCCACGGCGACGATCTCATGTCCTTCTCGACTGAGTTGGCGAGAGAGGTGGGTGCCGAAAGTTCCAAGGCCTATAATACAGAATCTCATAATGGGATGGATGTTAGTTGAGGAGAATTTCTTCGTGGGGTTTTCCTGATAATGGGCGAGTGTCGGGTGGGATCAAAGTTGCCATGACAGTCAGCAAGCCGATCCGTCCCACAAACATATTTACGATTAGCAAAGTTTTGCCGCCATCTGAAAGCAGAGGAGTTAGATCAATCGAAAGCCCAACCGTAGCGAACGCGCTGATCAGCTCGAAAAGAAGTTTGGTATCGGAAATGCCATTTCCTGTTTCAAGAAATTGGAACAGCATAAAATTTCCAATCAGCCAAATTACAGCAAGCAAGATCAAGCCTAGGGCCTGGCTTCCTGACTCGGCCGGGATCGTGCGGTTGAAGGCGACCAAGCCGCGTCTGCCCATGCGCAACTGGCTCCATAAATATCCGAGTCCCAGTGCCACCACGGTGGTCCGGATACCACCTGCTGTGCCGCCGGGTGATCCGCCGATGATCATGAGAATCATCAGGACATTGATGGTCATGGGCCCGATGGCGCTCATGGAAACGGTGTTGAAGCCTGCTGTCCTTGCGGTCACGGAGTGGAACATCGCGGTGATGAATTTGCCTCCGTTTTCGGGGCCGTTCCACAGAGCAAACTCCGTCGCCATAATCACTAATCCGCCGCCGAACACCAGCACTCCAGTCGTGACAAGCACGATGCGTGTATGGATGCGGAGCCGATGACGAGTATACTCATTTCCACAAATCTTCCGGTATTGAGCAACACCCCATTGGCATAGATCCTCGACCACTATCGAGCCAAGTCCGCCGCCGACAATCAGCATCATGATCATGACCTGCCATGTGACGTTCGATTTGAGCGCTCCGCTGGCCAAGTTATCTGGGAAGGTGGAAAATCCGGCGTTGCAGAATGCTGAGACCGCATGAAAGACGGAGTGGAAAGCTCGCTCGCTCCACGCCATTCCGGGATCCATCCCTGAGAAGAGAACCACCGCTCCAATCGCCTCAAAGGTAAAAGTGAACAGCACAATAAATGTTAGAGTTTTACCGATCCGCGAAAGCCGGTTTTCAGAAATCATCCGGCCTAGCAACAAACGATCATGTAGTGAAAGTCCTTCGAACAACACGACAGCGGCGAAGAACGTCAGCGTCATGATGCCGAGTCCGCCGATTTGGATCAATATCATGATGACTACTTGTCCGGTCTGGCTGAAAAATGTTGCGGTGTTTTGCACAGACAATCCAGTCACACATACCGCACTGGTGCTGGTGAACGCCGCGTCTAACCAAGAGCATGTTTCTCCCGGCAGCACGCAAAGAGGCATTTTGAGTAAGAGAGTACCAATTACAATGATGGCGAAAAATGAACCAATCAGCATCATGCCGGGATGAAATGCGCGGGCTGTGAAGCGGGTTTGGTGGTGAATGATCGATGCGATCCCAGAAAACAAAACCCCCATTTGAATAAACACATGCCAGCCCGTGGAGCGAGAATCCGCGCCAAACAGCTCGCTTGTCATCAAGCCCAAGGAAACGGAGAAAACCATCAAAGCCAGAGATTCATGGAGAATCAAACGCCGACGTTCTTGTCCCCTAGATCTTACCCTCCACATCAGCCAACTGCGTTCCAATGCGAAGACGAAAACTGTCCCCATGGTTAACCAATGTTGCCAGCCAGTCACTTTACCGGTCCAGCCGACAAGGCTCAGGAGGCAAAACGCCGAACTGAGCATCAAAAGCGGATGCAGCACTAGGTGGCAAATTTTCAGGCCGGTGGCGGATTCGCCTGACTCACTCGCTTCATCCATGCGGGGAAATCTCTAAGCTCAGGGGCAGCGGATAGAAAGGTTATTTTTGGGCTCAGCCTCTTCACTAGAACGAGCCTTGGGCTCAGGAGACTTCGTTTTTAGGATGATTTTTGATTCGCCATGCCAAGCGAGTTCATCCATAAGCCGCGCATGATTTGGGCATGGGTAATTTTTATCGGTTTCGTTTTTGCAATGTTGGCACTCGATCTGGGCGTCTTCCATAGAAAATCTCACGTCGTCGGTTTTAAGGAATCACTCGGATGGTCCGCGGTATGGATCACTCTCGGCTTGTCGTTTTCGGTTCTGGTTTATTTCGCCTACGAACAACATTGGTTCGATCTCGGGAATTCGGTCGATGCCGTAGATGAAGTGGTGAACACCGGAAAATTAGCGGCGACCAAATATCTAACCGCCTACGTCGTCGAGAAATCGCTGAGCGTGGATAACATCTTCGTCATCGCGATGGTGTTCAGTTCGCTAGCAGTGCCCGCACGTTACCAACACCGAGTTCTCTTTTGGGGGATTCTCGGTGCGCTGCTCATGCGCGGCGCGATGATCGGTCTCGGTTCGGTGCTTGTGCAGAATTTCCATGCCATTCTATATGTGTTCGGTGCCTTCCTGATCTTCACCGGAATCAAAATGTTGGTGATGGAAGAAAAAGAAGAGCATCCGGAAAATAATCCAGTGGTGCGTTGGATTCGCAAATTTTTTCCTATCACTCGGGATTTTCATGGCCAACATTTCATGGTCAGAGCCGGTAGTGAGTGGTCACGCGAAGCTTCAGAACCAGGTGTGGAATCGAAACCCGATCCCATCGTGGAGTCCGCGCCTGTCGGTAAATGGTTGCTTACTCCGCTCGCTGTTGCGCTCATTCTTGTCGAAGTGACAGACCTCATCTTCGCGGTCGATTCTATCCCTGCGGTCTTCGCCATCACCGCCGATCCTTTCCTGGTTTTCACCAGTAACGTTTTTGCCATTCTCGGCCTGCGTTCGTTGTATTTCGCCTTGGCCGGTTTGATCAGCAAGTTCCGTTACCTCAAGCCCGCGCTCTCGTTGATCTTGGTTTTGGTCGGCGTGAAAATGCTCGCTGCCAAATGGCTTAAACTCTGGTTGGGAGATTCATTCAATCTAACCGTTCTCGCCGTCATCCTCGCCATTCTAGCGACGGGAGTCATCACCTCTCTCATCGTTGGTAATAAGGATGAGGGAAATTCTCATTCCTAATTTAAAGAAGCTACCATTATGCAAGTGCTCAAAGAATTGCTCGATATCATGCTGCATTTGCAGGATCACTTGAATGAGTTCACGCGCCAATATGGACTATTAGTTTATGCGCTGCTGTTTCTCATCGTCTTCTGCGAAACTGGCTTAGTGGTGACACCGTTTCTTCCTGGCGACTCTCTGTTGTTTGCGGTTGGAGCGATTGCTGCAGATCCAAACTCCGGCATCAATGTTTGGATCGCTGGTATCGTTCTCCTCGTCGCAGCTATTTTAGGAGATACGGTGAACTATTGGATCGGCAATAAATTCAGTAGCTGGGCGATGAGAAAGTTTCCAAGAATCATCAAGCAAAGTCATCTCGATAAGACCTCGGCCTTCTTCGTGCGTTACGGCGGCAAAGCCATCATCATCGCACGCTTTGTTCCCATCGTTCGCACCTTCGCTCCCTTCGTAGCGGGATCCGGATCCATGGATTACAAAAAATTCATGTTCTTCAATACCACCGGAGCATTGCTCTGGGTGGGTTTGCTGCTTCCCGCAGGTTGGTATTTCGGAAACTTCCCTATCGTGAAGGAAAACTTCGAGTTGGTGGTGTTCGGAATCATCGGCATTTCCATTTTGCCTATGGTCATTGAAATCGTTCGGGCAAAATTGAAGCGCCAGCCGCCATCGGCTGTCTCGCCAGACTGAGGTTCGGGACTTGCGGAGCGCAGTAAGTGAGGCTTAGCGTATCCGTATGACCCGAAAACTCTTCCTCACAACTATCGCTTCGTTGATCGTCTCAGCACCCGTCTTCGCGCAAGACGCACCAAAAGACATGAGACTGTTTCTCCTCATCGGACAGTCAAACATGGCTGGACGCGGTAAAGTCGAAGAGCAGGACAAAGTGGAAAACCCTAACATTTTCATGCTCACCAAAGAGCTCAAATGGGTAATCGCCAAAGACCCGGTGCATTTTGATAAAGGCGCGGCGGGAGTCGGACTCTGCTCAGAGTTTGCTCGTGACATCCACAAAGCCGATCCCAAATCCGCCATCGGCCTGATTCCCTGCGCGATGGGTGGATCCTCTCTGGATCAGTGGCAGCCGGGAAAACCTCTCTATACCACAGCGGTAGCGCGAGCGAAAGAAGCCATGAAACAAGGAACTCTGGCAGGCATCCTCTGGCATCAAGGCGAGTCGGATGCGAAACCCGAACTCATCGCCACCTATCCCGCCCGTTTTGAAACGATGATCAAACAACTCCGCACAGATCTCGGCGCGGAAAATGTTCCCGTCTTGATCGGTGAAGTCATTCCCGGCCACGGCAACCATGATGCGGTTAACATTGCCCTCGCCGAGACCGCGAAAAATACAACTACCGCTGCGCTCGTTAGCTCCGCTGACCTCGGAAAAAAACAACTCCACTATGACTCTGCTGATTACCGCGCGCTTGGTAAACGTTATGCCGAGGTGTTTTTGAAGATGGTGAAGAAGTGAGTTCCACCCCGCAATCCAGAAGAGAAAGAAGATGAGATGGGATCATTCCATAGGGAGGCAATTTTGTGCAATGCTTCTGGGGATCGGAATGCTCAGCCAGGTCAACGCAGCGGAGGATAATCCATCCAAAGACCAGCTGATGGGAGGTCGGTTTCTAACATTCAACACGATCATCCGAGTGAAGCAGATCGAGGTCACGCGTGATACATCACACGGGCCTGACGAATCCGAAATCCACTCACCTGCAGAGGCGAAGATTTTCAGGGAAGCGATTGATAAAGCATGGCCCGGGGCGAAAATTACATGGGCGTTCAGTTGGCTGGCCTTGCATGATGAGCGTGAAAATTATCGGGAACTCAGGGAACTGGTTGTTAGCTATCAGAAAAAATTCGGCGATGAGATCACGTTCATTCCGGGCGCCTATTTTTCCAACATGTACAACACCCGCGAGCAAGTGAGCCGCGATCTACATGATGGGCTGAAGAAAGTTTCCGAAATGATGGGGAATGGATACCGACCCAAGAGCGTGGTGGCAGGTTTTCTCTCTGCGGACAACCTCAGATACCTCGCGGAGGTTGAGGGAATTCATGTCTGCCAAGGCAACATCTGGAGTCAATATGCCGTGGATAACGGCGATGGCGAGGGTTCCATTTCCTATCCTTACTACCCATCCCGGGAACATTTCTGCAAACCCGCCCGGAGCGAAAAGGATTTCATCGATTGCGTGAATCTCGATGGTTGGACGGTGGATTTTCTGGCGGCGAGGATTGCGGGTTCGAAAAAAGTGAACGGCGAGAGATGGCGCAGTCGACAAGGCGTGGGGCCGATCGAAACGTTGTTAGATATGGGCACGGAGCGCGGCTTGGAGGCGATGTTCGCCGCTACTAGCTCGCACTTTGATGACGGATTCAAACGTAACGGCTTCGCATGGGTGACGAACGGTTGGGAGTTGGGCTTGGTCGAAGCACGGAAAATCTACGGCTACGGCGGACGCAACGGAATGGAAGGACTCGATCAATGGCTCACAGGTATCCGCAAGCGTTGGCCGGATGCGAAGCTTATCACTCAAGGCGAATTCGGCGAACTCTGGCGCGCGCATTTTAAAAACAACGACGGGATCAACTATCAGTTCGTGCACCGCGGTTGTGGCATCCGTGCTTCGGAAGCGGATAAGGAAATTCGCTGGTTTATGAACCAGGATTTCCGCCTCGCCCTGCTGCGGGATTGGAAAAACAACGGCGAGGAACAAGTCATCGATTTCACCCGCTACGACGAACCCGCCCAAGAACCCGCCGATCCCAAAGACGGCAAAAACTCTCGCAACTGGAGTCTGATGGGCCGCATCAATCAAAAAGGCACTAGGCCTCAGGACCAGCCGGTGCGGTTGAATGAGTTGTTAGAAAAAGATAGGGAGATGATACGGAAGCGATATCCGGAGTTGTTTGGGGAGTGAGGGAGATGAGCTGCGCGATGCGTCAATGGCACTTCATGAGCGGAACGAGAGGGATTGACTACGCTCTGCTCCGTCCCTGCAGTTTGCGCTTCGCGGATGAGATGAAGGTTTTGCGTTTCGCAAAATTCGGCAGTCAAACCCTGTTGCTTCACCCCGATCCGTCGGGGCTGCGGCAAGGGATTCTCGGCCCGCCCCCTAAACGCCATCACCCCTGCCCAGACGAGCTGGGCAGGGGTGATGGCGGAGGGGGTGGGATTCGAACCCACGGAACCTTTCGGCTCTCCAGTTTTCAAGACTGGCGCAATCGACCACTCTACCACCCCTCCGTTAGGGAAACTCAAGCGAGTCGCGGGGGGCGATATGCACTCGATATGGCGGGAGATCAAGGAAATTTCTGAGGCTAAGGCGAGGACTTGTTCAGGAAGCTGGGGAATTGGCGTTTGTGACTATATCGTGAAAGATATGTTCCAGCTCTCCGACCACCTTCGCCCATGAGAGTGTCTCAGTGGTGC
>JANMGO010000008.1:0-32964 GCA_031374665.1 Akkermansiaceae bacterium
CGTGCGATAAATCCACCCGGAGCCATTACGTTCGGATCATGGCCATTGCCATCAGGATTGCGGAGCAGCAGCTGATCCTCGGCCCATAACTTGGGAGCGAATGAATCGTTTACTTCAGGAATATGGGTAAAGTTTCCAGTGATTAAATAGACCCACTTCTTGTCGGGAGAGAGCACCAACGCATGCGCGCCGTGTTCACCACCCGCTTTGATCGCTTTGACCAGCTCCGGTTTTTCCCAACCCGTTGCCGTCTCTTTCACTTTCCAAACACCCGTCTCCACTGCGTTTTTCTGTGCCCGCTCATTGACCGAAACGTAGAGTATACCCTCATGCCAGAGCAACCCATGGGCTCCACCGATCGGAATATCTAAAGCCTCAACCGTGGTTTCGCCACCTGCGAGCGGCGGAACGGTGATGCGAAATAGGCCGCCATATTGATCAGCCGCAATCAGACGACCCTGTCCATCTTCGGTTAACGCCACCCAACTTCCCTCTTCTTTCGTTACCTCGTAAATCTGTTCAAGCTTGAACCCAGAGGCTACTTTGAAATCAGCTGTGCGGTCGATCACTTGGGCGTGGAGCGCTGTAGAAAATAACGCTGCAGTCGCATACGAGAAGATTATGGTTTTTTTCATCGGTGAGGAATACTGAGCGGTATACGCTCCAGCTTTCAATTAGATTCGTTTTTACAGATAAACTCATATCCCCATGAACCTCCCATCTCCCGACAAAATCGCCGCTCTCGAACAGCGGATGCTGTCGCTTGGGATCGAACCAGCGGATCTATTGGAAAAATTCGTCCGTGGCTCGGGCGCAGGAGGCCAGAAAATAAACAAAACCTCAAACTGCGTCTTCCTCAAGCACCTGCCCAGCGGCATCGCGATTAAGTGCCAGATGGACCGATCCCGTGAAATGAACCGCTTTCTCGCCCGCCGCGAACTCTGTGATCAATTCGACGCCATCGCCAACGGAAAAGCCTCCGCGAAAACCCAAGCTATTGAGAAAATGCGCCGTCAAAAACGCAGACGTTCACGTAGGTCCAAACAACAATCCGTGGCCGACAAACGGATTCTTTCTCAGAAAAAATCTCTCCGCAGACCACCGGAGCTTTAGGCTGTTTTCACTAAACTAATAGAATCTTTCGGTGCACTTCTTGCGTGAGTGCCTCGATCCGCTCGGATAGCGTTTTTGTGATCTCCGTAAGCTCCGTATTCTGCTGGATGAGCTTCATCATCTGTTCCGCTTGCTCGGCAGCGAGAGCTAACTTTCTCTCCGAGGACTGGGCAAGCTCTTCTCTGTGCAGTGCATCGGCATCAGCATGCGCCTTATCCCGATCCGCCTGACGGGTTTGAGCGAGAAGAATGAGTGGCGCAGCATACGCAGCTTGAAGACTGAAAGCCAAATTCAAGAGAATGAACGGATAAACATCGAAATGAAATACGCCCGCCGCGTTCAGCCCTATCCAGATCAAAACAACTAAAGTCTGGGATATTAAAAAAATAGGCGTTCCGAAAAAACGAGCGAACGCCTCCGCTTTCAAGGCAAACCAGTCGCCGCCAAAAACCGGATCGAGGTGCCTGTGCTGCTCATGATGTCGGAAATGATTTCTATTCGCAGTTGGCTTTACGTCCGGTATCTCATTTTTCATGACCGGATATTAGATAGAAACCACAATGACGTCGAGGTGCTTCATCAGATCTGATGGATCTTCGTAAAATCCATCCTTATCGCCAGAGAAACGATCATGCTTTCTCAAGAACAATACGGAATTCGTAAGTCTCCGTCTCCCCAGGAATCAATTTTGCAATCAAAGATCCACGCGCCGCTTCAGGAACACGCTGCAAGAGCTTGTCGGTATCATTGAGCTTTTCTCCGGGAAAATACATCTGCGTGATTAATTCCACGTAACCGAGCTTGGAGACTTTGAAATGAATGTGCGGCGGGCGCGACCAATCTTTAGATGCCGGATAAGATCCGGGCACCACGGTTTTGAATTTGAACTCACCGTTTTTTCCGCTCGGCACGATCGCCCATCCTTGGAAATTCGGATCCAGCGGCGCCTCGTTTGTATCACTGGGATGCCGATACCGACCCGCCGCATTCGCCTGCCACAAATCCACCGTCGCGTCCTCGACTGGAGTGCCATCCGTATTCAACACATACCCAGAAACGATCACCAATTTACCTTCGGCGGAGCCTTCCTGTCCTTCGATTTTTGTTAGATCAAAATCTTTATCCTTCTGCACCACTTTTGGATAAAACGGACCCTCAATCTGCTTCGGCGTTTTTGTCAAATCCTCAGCCGATACTCCAGTGATCCCAGCCAATGCCCCAGTCACCACGCCACCTTTGAAAAATTGTCTGCGCTTCATAAAAACTTATTCAACGACATGAAACTGTTTACGCAAGAATTCTTGTGTATTAAACGAAAAAGCCGGACAGGAAACCTGTCCGGCTTTTGTGAAAATCTCGGGCCGTATCGCTACAGCCCGGATGGAATTTATTTGTCGTCGCCTGGGCTCCACTCTTCGGAAGCAGCAGCGGCAAGGTTGAAGGCTTGCTCGAGGCCGACCATCTCGCTGGATGGGCGGAGGGACTCGAAGCTGGCGCTTTCTTTCTTAAGTTGCTCTTCGGAGTAACCAACGGCTTTGATCGAGAGACCGATTCGGCGCTCGACTTTGTCGACCTTGATGACGCGGGCTTCGATTCCGTCGCCAACTTTGATGACGTCTTTGACTTTTTCCACGTGATCTTCGCTGAGTTGCGAAATGTGGATGAGGCCATCGATATCACCTTCGAGGGAGACAAACGCACCAAAGGAAGCGATTTTCGCAACTGTGCCTTTAACGAGGTCGCCGACCTTGAAGCGGTCATCGATAGCGGACCATGGATCACCTTCGGTTTGTTTGATACCGAGTGAGACGCGTTGGTTTGCTTTGTCGATCGCAAGAACGATGGCTTCGATTTCGTCGTTCTTCTTGAGAACTTCGGAAGGATGATTGATTTTGCGAGTCCAAGACATGTCGGAAACGTGGATCATACCGTCGATACCTTCTTCCAGCTCCACGAACGCGCCATAAGCGGTAAGGTTGCGGACAGGTCCGGTGATCGTTGCACCAACTGGGTAACGGAGTTCGATTTCGTCCCATGGGTTGCCTTCGAGTTGGCGAACACCGAGCGAGATTTTTTGTTCCTCGATGCTGATGCCAAGAACCACTGCGGTGATTTCCTGACCGATTTCGAGAACGTCGGATGGACGGGTGATGCGTTTGACCCAGCTGAGCTCGGAAACGTGCACGAGGCCTTCGACACCACGCTCGATTTCGATGAACGCGCCGTATGGGAGAAGTTTGGTAACTTGTCCTTTGACTTGCTGACCGATTGGGTATTTGCGCTCGATGTCTTCCCATGGATTGTCGGACATTTGCTTGAGGCCGAGCGAAACGCGCTCTTTCTCACGATCCACGTCGAGGATGACAACATCCACGGACTGACCGATGTGAAGCAGTTCGGAAGGATGGTTGATCCGGCCCCATGACATATCGGTGATATGAAGGAGTCCGTCCATGCCTGCGAGGTCGACGAATGCACCGAAGTCGGTGATGTTCTTGATCGCGCCGACGACTTTGTCGCCGATCTTGACGGTTTGAAGGAACGCTTGGCGTTGCTCGGAGCGCTCGGCTTCGATAACTTCGCGGCGGGAAAGAACGATGTTCTTACGCTCGTCGTTAACTTTAACGATTTTGAATTCGTAGACGTTGCCCACGTATTCGGAGAGATCTTTCGGTGGAATGATGTCCACTTGTGAACCGGGAAGGAAAGCTTCGACGCCGACATTGACGGTGAGTCCGCCTTTGACAACTGCTTTGACTTTTCCGCGAACGAGGCCGCCGTCTTGATAGACTTTGACGATCTTGTCCCAGTTTTGTTTGTAGGCAGCCTTCTCTTTGGAGAGAACGACCATGCCTTCGTCGTTTTCGAGGCGCTCGAGAAGCACTTCGATTTCGTCGCCGATTTCGATTTCATCATCCTCGAACTCGTTAGATGGGATTGCACCTTCCGATTTGTAGCCGATGTCCACGAGGACGATCTGCGGGCGGATTTCAAGGATGGTGCCTTTGACGATGGAACCTTCACGGAATTCCGTGAATTTGGAGTCGATCAAATCGCTCAGTTCCTGATTGGTTGGTTCTGCAAGTGCATTACTCATATTTGGTTAATGGTTTGGTTAGTTTGTTTACGTTTCCCTTCCGACAATTGCCCCGGAAAAGATGCGTCTGACGGGCACCGGGGCTCCAACCGCTCGCCAGACAAAAGAAAAACGGAGGGCGAACCTAGGGGACCGCGCTCCGTTTGCAAGACTAAAGATTTGTGTGAAATCCAGCCGTTTTTGCCTAATTAATAGCAATCGTAAGGACTTGCGTAATAATGTTGATGATATCTAGGCCTGTGGTGATATCCGTCATGGTAGCCATCATTTCTGTTGCGGCCGATGGAGTAAGCCAAAATACCTGCGGCTGCGACTCCTGCAACGGCTATTCCCGGATCCACCGCTTGGCGAGGATTTCCATAAGAATCATAGGTCGTGTGGCAGCTCACCGAGGTGATCGCGAACGCCCCTATTAATGATATTGTAATTAGCTTTTTCATCAGGCCAGTTGGACAAGCATCCTCCACATATAATTCATTCTATCTTTTCTCATAAAAACACCCACTTGCATTCCTGAATTCGCCCGCCATTTTCCCCATATGCTTTTTGCTCCGAAACCAAACTCTGCTCTCCTCATCGTCGGTCACGGCTCCACGGAAAACCCGAACTCTTCTACCCCTTACTTCGACCACGCCCAAGAAATCCGCAGCAGAAACCTTTTCGCTGAAGTTCATGTCTGCTTCTGGAAAGAAGAACCCTCGATGCGCGAGGCCTTGCTGATGATCGATGCTCCTAAAGTTTACATCGTACCGGATTTCATCAGCGAAGGTTATTTCACCCAAGAAGTCATTCCGCGCGAATTGGAATTAGACGGCGAGACCACCATACGTAATGGAAAAACTCTACATTACTGCCTTCCGGTCGGGGTCCATCGCTCGATGACCGATCTCATCATGCGCCGCGCACGCGAGGTCGCTCCAGATGCCGATCCGAATGACACTACCCTGATTATCACCGGACACGGCACGGGCTTGAACCAAAACTCCACCAAAGCGATCAAAGACCAGGCCGAATTCATCGCCAATTCCGGGGCGGGTTATCACTGCGTCACCGATGCCTACATGGAAGAGGCTCCGTTCATCGCGGATTGGGATAAAATGTCGGAAACCAAAAACGTCGTAGTCGTTCCATTTTTCATCTCCGATGGACTGCATTCCTATCAAGACATTCCAGTGATGTTAGGGATCGAGCCAGAGGTCGGCCCTGCGGCCAGCCAACGCTCGGTGTTCCGCCACAACCCTCATCAACTCAGAGAAAAAACTCTCTACTACTCTTCCGCCATCGGCACGGAACCTCTCATCGCGGATGTCATTTTGGATCAGATCATGGATTTCGATGAAAAACATGCGCCTGAGCTACCCAAGCCGAACTCCGATCCAAAACTTGCCGAACACTTAAAAAAACTTATCCGCAGCGGCGTCAACCAGATCGGCCAAATCCAGATCCTTCGCGATTACTGCGAGTTCGAATACGCGCTCTTTCACATTGAAGACGAAGACTTAGCCACTCAACCCGCTTACGGCGGACTCGATCATTATCACGGCCCGGAAATGTCGCGTGAACTTTCCACTTACGCAGAAGACGGAGAATACCGTTTCACCAAAGGAAAAATCAACCTGCGTCGCGGTTGGGTCATCACGCTCGATAACGAGCAGGATTTATTGCGCGCACTGGATCAGTTTTACCCTGCTTGCACCGCGCTTTTCATCAAACATCAGGATGGCATCTTACCGATCGAAAACCTCCGCGATAAACTCGCCAGACAAACCGGCATGTATCGCTATGCCGGCTCGATCAGCGATGCGGGAGCCCAAAAGCTCATCCAAAAAGTCTGCGGACCCGCCCACAACTGTGCCAAGAAAATCCTCTGGAAACTCGACGAACAGACTCCCCTCGATGACAGCGAGGCCTCACGTTTCAATGGCATTCCCTGCATCTCCCCAGAAAAACTCGCTATTCCCCTGCTCTGCCGTGAGGCCTGCAACCACTTCGTCGCTGAGTGCCGCAAGGCCGCGAAAAATGAGTTCGATTCCGCACAAAAAAAAGAAACGGTATAATTTTTCTGGAGTCTCCATGACACTTGATTGAGCATAACCCAAGTAATGGACCGCATTGATAAGCTCATAGCAAACAACGCCATCTGGGCCGAAAAAATGCGGGAGAGCGATCCTGATTTCTTTTCCCGCTTAGCGAATCAGCAAAAACCCCGTTATCTCTGGATCGGCTGTTCTGATTCCCGCGTCCCCGCCAACCAAATCACCGGCCTTCCACCCGGCGAAGTATTCGTCCACCGCAACGTCGCCAACGTTGTCCAAGAATCCGATTTCAACGTCCTTGCCGTAATTCAATACGCGGTCGATGTCTTGAAAGTCACCGACATCATCGTCTGCGGCCACTACGGCTGCGGAGGCGTTCAGGCAGCTCTCGAAAATTTTCGCCATGGAATCATCGATAACTGGCTCGCTCCCATCCGTACCCTCACCCGCGTACACAAATCCGAACTCTACTCCCTCGAGGACAACCAACGCCTCGATCGCCTTTGCGAACTCAACGTCCTCTCGCAAGCACGCCATGTCGCACGCACCACCATCGTCGAAGACGCATGGGAACGTGGACAAACTCTCGCCATTCACTCATGGATTTACCGCCTCGATCAAGGCATCCTTAATCCCCTGCGCAAACCCATCGAGCAAGCTACTGATGTCGAATTAATCTAATTTTCACATCCCCATTCATCCTCTAACAAAATTCCACTGTGCCGAATCCAGATAATAAAAATGTCCGTATCGCCATCGACCTCGGAGCCAGCAGCGGCCGAGTCATATCGAGCTACCTCGTCGATGGAAAAATTCAATTAAGCGAGATCCATCGCTTCGACAACCCAGCCATCGAAATCCCCTCCGGACTCTACTGGAACATCTTTGGTTTGTATCACGAAATTCTAACGGGCATTAAAAAAGCTGTAGATCAACATGGCGAAGAGATCAGCTCGATTGGCATCGATACCTGGGGCTGCGATTTCGGACTCTTCGACGGACAAGGTGAAATCATCGGAACGCCTCATCAATACCGCGATCCGCGCATCGATGGTGTTGAGGAAAAAATGCACGAGCTCATGCCGGAAGAGGAAATTTTCAGCTTCACCGGCATCAAAACCAATTTCTACAACAGCGCGCTTCACCTTTTATCGATGCGTTTAAAAAACAGCGCAGCGCTTTCCCAAGCACGCAACATTCTTTTCATCCCAGACATTCTCGCTTACTGGCTAACTGGTGTGCAATGCGTCGAAAAAACCAACGCCTCCACCTCCCAGCTCCTCAACGCAGAAACTGGCACATGGTCGGAAGAAGTCATCGAAGCGCTCAACTTACCTCGCAACATTTTCGGAAAAATCGTCTCTCCCGGCACGGTCATCGGCAACCTCCGCCCCGAACTCAAAGACACCCTCGGCCGCTGCGACATCCCCTTCGTCATCGCCCCTTGCCACGACACCGCCTCCGCCGTCGCAGGCATCCCACTCTCTGAGGCCGAGCCGCTCTGGCTCTCCTCCGGAACATGGTCGATCATGGGCGTTGAAAAAAAATCTCCCGTCCGCAGCGAAGAAGCTCTGTCTTACGGTTTCTGCAACGAACTCGGAATCGACAACACCGTGCGCTTCCTAAAAAACATCGGCGGACTTTGGATCATCCAAGAATGCAAACGCCATTGGGATCGCAAAGGCGAAGTTCACTCGTATGCCGAGCTCGCCAAACGCTCATCAGACGCACAACCCTTCTTCGCCTACATCGACCCCGATGATGCATCCTTCTCCTCACCCGGCGATATGCCCGAGCGCATCCGCCAATATTGTGAGAAATCCGGCCAACCCGTTCCCGAAACCATCGGCCAAATCCTACGGGTTGCGACCGATTCTCTCGCCCTCAAATACCGCGTCGTCTACGAACGAATTATCAGACTCACAGGCAGAAACTACGCCCGCCTTAACGCCGGCGGCGGCGGTATCCAAAACGAAGCACTCTGCCAAGCCACCGCAAACGCGCTTGGAATCGAAGTCCAAGCTGGCCCAATCGAAGCCACATCCTGCGGTAACATCATCACTCAAATGCTCGCGACGGGAGAGATCAAATCCTTCGACGAAGGGCGTGAACTCATCCGCGAATCCTTCGATTTCAAAATCTACACCCCACAAGAAACGGATGCATGGAATCAGGCATACGCGGATTTTTGTAAAATCATTAACTTATAATTTCGCCGGATTTTCCGCTAATGCCGATTTCTAACAGCGCCTTCATCAAGACCTCACGCAGCTCCATTGTGTTGGGTCACGTCGCTGCTTTTGCAATGAAACTCTGGAGCATGACCCTTCGCTACAGCGTCAACGGCAAATCCGGCATCGTCCAACCTGAGATTAATCCTAAGCCAGTAATCTTCGCACTCTGGCACAATCGCATTTTTACCATGCCTCCAATCTGGTTACACACTGGTGGTAAAAATCGCTCAACGGTGGTCCTCACCAGTGCCAGCAAAGACGGAACCACACTCGCTACAGCCATGGAAGTTTTCGGCATCGGCTCCATCCGCGGCTCATCATCCCGACGCGCCGTCGCCGCATTGATTGGCATGAAAAAAGCCCTGCAAGAAGGCAAAGACGTTTGCGTCACTCCAGACGGACCCAAAGGCCCGCGGTACCAAATCCAGCCAGGCCTCCTAAAAATCGCTCAAACCACCGGATCAGACATCATCCCCATCCACATCCAATACAGTTCCGCTTGGAGGCTTTCATCATGGGATCGCTTCGTCCTCCCCAAACCCTTCAGCAAAGTCACCGTCACTTTCGATAAGCCCATCTCCATTTCCAAAAATCTCACAAATGCCGATTTCGAAGTCGCCACAGAAAACCTCGAAAAATGCCTGATCGCAGGCTGCGACGATGCCTAGAAATTTAGTTAACTTTAGTTAAATTTTAATTGTCATGAGGAGCAAATCCTGCAAAGTCATCTTTTATGAAGATGAAACCACGCTTTGCATCGCTTCTGGCTATTCTTGTTGCCAGCGCGCCTCTTCTTTCTGCCGGCGAAGTCGAACGACTCCGAGCCCTTGTTTCAGAGCAAGAATTGCAGATTCAGCAACTTGAGTTGAAAGTTGCCCAGCTAAGCAACTCCACCCCTCCAGCCAGCACGACTTCTACTCAAGCTGCAATTCAAACGACCACTGCCGAAACCTGTCCTGAGCCTGCGACAAATCTTTCATCGACTTACACTGTTAAACCTGGAGACAACATGGTCTCCATCGCGCGCCAACACGGAACCACATCCGCTACGATCAACAAACTCAATGGTCTGAAAAGCGACGATATTATCCGCCCTGGTCAGAAACTTAAAATTCCTTCCGCTACAACAACTGTTTCAACCGAGTCCGTTCAACCTCCAATTCCGACTCCAACTACAGAACCATCAATCACTCCCGCAGCGATCCCCTCGTCAAACACCATCAAACACACGGTAGCCGATAAAGAAACTTTCTTCAGCATTGCCAAAAAGCACGATGTCTCAGTCGATGTACTGGTCAAAGAAAACCCAAGCATCAATCCCAAAACACTTCGCATCGGTCAGGTTGTTCAAATTCCCGGTAAACTAGAAGCATCTGATTCAACCCCTAGCTCCAAACCCGAACAAAGCTTAGCACTCTCAAGTCAGGCCAACATTCCAGTCTCCAGTCAGTCGAGCTCGGCAAGTCAACCACGTGCATCCGACAAGCCTGTAAAAATTACCAAGGAAATCAGCTACAGCGACTTTGCTAAAAACTACAACACGACCCCAAGTCGACTCGATGAAATCAATGGCCTCCGCCTTGATCCAACGACCATTTTAGCTAAAGGCTCAGAACTCTACATTCCTCAGCAACCATAAGATCGAATTCTCTGATTACTTTTTAAAATCCGTTAGAGAAATTTCTCTAACGGATTTTTCTTTAAAATGCATCGCTAAATCGGACGACAAAGCACAAAAGGCGAAATCACCAACGCCTCAAACTCGGTCCCGCCCTTCTGCCACTGCTCCGCATGCAAATTACCAATCTTCACCATATCCCCGGCCTTCAACCAACCCTCGACTTTCTGAGTATGATTATTAGAAATAGCCTGCCCCACCTCAACAAGTGTCAGTTGAGAATCTACAAAAAAGAGCGATCCAGTTAAATAATGCGGTGCCAAATACTTCCAATCCACCGTTCCCGTATATTTCTCAAGCTTCTCCTCAACACTTGATTTATCCTCGCCAATCATTGCATACCGCAGAGGCTCTCGCCTGTTCGATTCATCTGAAACCATACCCACGACGTAATTCCTCCCCACCCACATTTCAAGTCCTTCATTCACTCTTCACCCTTCTCTATTCACTATTCCCATGCTTCTCGGACAACGCTACATCTCTACCTCTGAACCCAACCTCGGCCTTGGCCATGTCCTTTCTGAAGAAAATGGTTTGATCGAAATCTGTTTTCCCACCGCCGAAGACACCCGCACCTATTCCATAGAAACCGCGCCACTCGTGCGTGTCCGCTTCGCCCCTGGCGATGAAGTTTCCGATCATGAAAAAAGCCACCTGATCGTCGAATCCGTCACCGAAGATGAAGGACTTCTCACTTATCACGGTCAGGGAAAATCCATTCACGAATCCGACTTACTCGATTCCCTAACCTTCATCCGACCCGAGAAACGCCTGCTCGCCGGTCTCACCGATCATCCCAAAGATTTCGACCAACGCCTTGAAGCCCTGCGCTGGAATGCCGCCATCCGCCGCTCCACCGCTCATGGTTACACCGGCGCACGCATCGATCTCATCCCTCACCAACTCTCCATCGTTGCAGAAGCCGCCAACCGCCTATTCCCACGCGTCCTCCTCGCTGATGAAGTCGGTTTAGGAAAAACCATCGAAGCCTGCCTGATCCTGCATCGCCTCCACCTAACGGGTCGCGCCAATCGCATCTTGATCCTCGTTCCAGAACCCCTCGTCCACCAATGGTTCGTCGAACTCCTGCGTCGCTTCAACCTGCTCTTTGCCATCTTCGATGAAGAACGCTGCCAAGCGATCTGCGCTCACGATGAAACCGCAAACCCATTTTCCGACTCCCAACTCATTCTCTGCCCCACCGGATTTCTCTCAGCTAATCCAACTCGCGCCGAGCAAGCACGCAGCGCCGGATTCGATTTACTCATCGTCGATGAAGCTCACCACCTCGAATGGTCAGCCGAAGAAGCTTCACCCGCTTACCAAGCCGTCGAAAGCCTCTCGAAAGAAATCCCCTCGCTTCTGCTTCTCACAGCCACGCCCCAACAACTCGGTCCGGAAGGTCACTTTGCGCGCCTCCGCTTACTAGATCCCGCCCGCTACGCGAGCCTCGAAGCATTTCTCATCGAAACCGATTCTTATACCCCGCTCGCCACCGCCGTCGAAGCCCTAAGCCAAGGAAACATCCCAGCGAACCTAACAGAACTCATCAAAGCTTCACCGAGCGCAGAACAACATCTGCTCGCGCTTCGCAAAGGCGATGAAAGCTTACGCAAGCCACTCATCTCCGAACTCATCGATTCCTTCGGTACCGGACGCGTCCTGTTCCGTAACACCCGCGAACGCCTCACCGGATTTCCAAAACGCATTCCCTTACTCCATCCGTTGGAAAAAGGAACATCTCCCTACACCTGGCTCGCCAATCTTCTGCGCGAACTTCCTGCCACCGAAAAAATCCTACTCATCACCAACTCCCCAGATGCGGCCATCACAGTTCAGGAAAAACTCCTCAAAGAAATCCATGTCGATACCGCACTCTTTCACGAAGACCTCTCCATGCTTCAGCGCGATCGCAACGCCGCCTACTTTCAGGAATCCGAAGGCGCGCGTATCCTGATCTGCTCGGAAATCGGCTCCGAAGGACGCAACTTCCAATTCGCCCGACACCTCGTCTTGTTCGGACTCCCTCGCGACCCCGAAGTCCTCGAACAACGCATCGGCCGTCTCGATCGCATCGGCCAAACCGGAGATATTCACATCCACATTCCCTATGGAAAAGACAGCCGCTCCGAACTCCAGGCACGATGGCTCCACGAAGCACTCGATGTCTTTTCAGAACCACTCAAAGGCGCAACCACACTTGCCACCACTTTGCTACCGGAACTCGATTCACTCGCCGATGCCACCTACGAATCGAAGCCGTTCCAGAATTTCATGAAACGCTCCGCAAAATTCAAAGCGGAAGTCACCCATCAACTCAGTACCGGTCACGATCTATTGTTAGAACTGGGCGCTCCACCTGCCTCGCAATCCGCCGAACTCCTCCAAGCCATCGAAACCGCCGACGAAGATGCGCGCTTCGAACGCTTCACCCTCCGGCTCTTCGATTTCCTCGGGCTCGATGTTTCCGATCTCTCTGCGCGCGCTTTTCTTTTCAAACACGGCCATCGTCATTCCGAAGCCTTTTCCGATATCGGCGATGACGGCCTCTCTGTCACCTTCGATCGCACCACCGCCCTCTCCCGCGAAGACCTCTCCTTTCTCACCTTCGATCATCCTTTGTTCCGAGACGCACTCAGCCAGTTACTCGATGGAAACTCCGGCAATGCTGCCTTCGCTAAACTTCCCAGCGCCAAAGGAAAAAGTATTTTGTTAGAATGCGCCTTCGTCCTCGAAGTCATCGCCCCATCCCGCCTCCACCTCGATCGTTTCCTCCCCCCCACCCTCCTGCGCGTCATTGTCGATCACACCGGGAAAGCCCAAACCAAAGCCCCTCCTGCCCAACTCCTCCAACCCAGCGACCCACGCCGCATCGTCGCGCAGGAATCGTTTAAAACCCAACTCTTCCCCACGATGATGGAAGCCGCAAAAGATGTCGCCAACCGCGCAAGCAGCAAACCCATCGAGGCTGCCACCGAACTCGCCAAACAAACTTTGGAATCCCAAATCTCACGCCTGAAAAATCTTTCAGCCCGCAACCCAAATATCTCAAAAGCCGAAATTGCATCTCTCAAAGCCACCCTGAAAGAAACCACCGAGTCTCTTGCCCAAGCCCGCATCCGCCTCGATTCGCTCAGGCTGATTTATTGTGGGTAGATTTCGAATCCTTAGAACCGGTAACTTCTCATCATTTTTCCAACAGCGTTCTTGCGAACTCGCCTCCGAAGCATAAACCTAGTGTCAGTGAGCGATTCTGAAATTCCCATTTCCCCGCCCCGCGCATGGGTTGAGATCCATACCCAAAACCTGCGACACAATCTGGAAGTCGCTCGTGAGATTTCTGGCTGCGAACTCATGGCCGTCGTCAAAGCTGGCGCCTATGGCCACGGACTGGAAACCATCTCACGTGTCTTAGAATCTTGCGACATCGCTTTTCTAGGAGTCGCAAACATCGGCGAAGCCCGCCGCATCCGCAACGCCGGCGTCCAAACTCCCATTTACCTGCTAGGTGCCACATGGGAACAGGAACGCGAGGAAATCGTCGCACGCGGCATCACTCCCTGCATCTCCACCCTTACCGAGGCTACATCCTTCCATGAAATCGCCAAACGCCGTGGCGTTCGCCTTGTGGTGCATCTCGCAGTCGATACCGGAATGGGGCGCGGTGGGTTTCTCCCGCAAGACCTCGCCGCAAATCTCATCGAAATCCATAAGCTCGATGCCTTGGAAATCGAAGGCATCGCCTCTCACCTTTCCTCATCCGATGAGGACGAAGCATTCACCCTTGAGCAGATCGCCAACTTCAATCGCATCGTCGAAGATCTGGGTGGTCCTGAGAAATTCAAATGGCGACACCTTTCTAACAGCGGTGGAATTCTCGGTTATACGGATCATTGCTGCAACCTCGTCCGGCCCGGGCTGATGATTTACGGCATTTCGCCCATCCCTGGCTTTCAAGAAAAACTACGCACGGTCATGTCGCTGAAATCCCGCGTCACGCTAGCCCGCACCGTCCCCGCTGGCCACAGCATTTCCTACGGACGCACTTTCGTCACCACACAACCCACTCGCATCGCCACCATCGGCATCGGATACGGCGATGGCTATCCGCGCCACGTCTCTGGGAAAAATGCCGAGGTATGGATCCGCGGAAAACGCCATCCCATCATCGGCCGCGTCACCATGGATCAAATCATCGTCCGCTTGCCCGATGACTCGGATGTCGAATGCGGCGATGAAGTTGAACTCTTTGGCGTAAACATTTCCGCAAATGAAATCTCGATACTCGCGGATACGATTGTCTGGGAATTGTTCACTGGCATCACACCGCGCGTGGAACGACTTTACATCGAGTCATAAAAAAACGCCTACCTCCACGAGGGAAGTAGACGTTGGAAACTTTCGAGTATTGAAAGATCAACCCCAGTCGTCATTGCCGCGACCACCGCCGCCGCCGCCGCCTTTGTAGCCACCGCCGCCACCGCGACGATCACCACCGCCGCCGCCGCCACCTTTGTAGCCACCGCCGCCGCCTTTGTAGCCACCGCCGCCGCCGCCGCCGCCACGACGTTCACCGCCGTAACCACCGCCGCCGCCGCCACCACCGCCGCCGCCACCACTGCGGAATCCGCCGGGACGAGCTTCTTTAGGCTCAGATGCATTCACGCGAAGTGCGCGACCTTGATAGTCTTGCCCGTCGAGCGCTTCGATTGAAGCATTCAATTGGCTTTGATCTCCGAGAGTGACAAAAGCAAACCCCTTAGAGCGGCCTGTTTCACGATCAGTGATGATTTTTACCCGTTCAACCGGGCCGTATGCGGCGAAGAGATCAGTTACGTCTTCTTCGGTAGCGGTGTAGGGCAAATTGCCCACATAGATGTCCATTTTCTTATTCTTTGAGTCACGCCATTACAAACCATACTTCCTGAGACCATGGCGTTAAAGGACCAGACGAAGCGCGTCAAACAGCTAGAATGCAGGAATGACGTTATTGGCTTAATCAAAGAATCTCAGGTTGGCAAGACTTCATTTGCCGAGTCATTTTGTATTTTTAATCAAAAATAGCTCATAGATTTGGAAACAAAAAAAGGGCGGGATTAATCTCCCGCCCTTTTAAAACATTCAAAATGATGCAATTTTATTCAGGAAGACCCGCTGGCGGAAGAGGTAAAACCCCGTCATCAATCACAGGAGTTACTTCAGGGAGTGGGACACTGGCCGAATCCGTGCCGCGTATGGGTCTACCGGTTGCATCTATAATTTCTGCTGTCACAAAAATGATAAGGTTACTCTTAATTCTGTTCTCGGCCTCACTCTGGAACAATCTCCCAATAATCGGAATATCTCCAAGGATAGGCACTTTATCTTCGATAATCTGAACATCTTCACGCATCAGACCACCAACAGCAACTGTGTAACCGTCATAAATGGTAAGTGAAGTATCCACACTACGTTTCGAGAAAACTGGCATCTCAATGCGGTTTTCAGTGAGCACCAAGGTCACGGGATTTCCATCAGCATCAACCGATGGAGCAAGGATTGGACTACCGTAGTTAACGAAGCCTTCGAACTCGACGATTTGTGGAAGGAAACGAATATCGATTACGAAATCATTCTCACCAATCGTTGGTTCAATCTCAAGCGTCACACCGGTATTCCGTGTTTCCCAAGCGGTCGGTGTAGCTGGGGTTACTGGAATACTGGGCGGAGTACTGGTAACACCATTAATATTACTATTAGAGGCCGCAGAGATAGATTGTGGAACTTCTGGGGGTTCGTATTCGGTCGGGTAAATGAATTCACGAATCACCTCGATCGTCGCTTTTTGACCCGAACGAGCCGTTACCGAAGGAGCCGTCATGAGATCGGTACCTTTTTTCTGAGCAAGACCACGCATGATCATTTGAACCTGTCCATCTGAGAACAGACCCGTGATTCCGAGAATACCTGGTGCAACCGAAGTGTTTTGAGCTGAGCGGTTAGGATTATTCAGAATCGCATCGATGCTGTTACGACCAATCGCATAGTCTCCACTTCTTAATCCACTGGTCGGGCTATTCGAAACGCTAGAAGAATCATTGGTTGGGATTCCGGGAATAGGAAATCCATCAATAGGATTAACGAAATCAGCAGCTGATCGAGCCGCTCCATTACCCAAAGTTCCAGCCGTACCGAAGATGCTACCACCCTCTCCACCGAAAGGACTGAAAACCCAGTCAAAGCCGAGTTCATCACTGTTTTCTTGATTGATCTCTACAAATTTCGTGGTGATTTTTACCTGTTTAGGCTGTTTGTTCGCGTAAAGGTCAACCAATTGCTCAACTTTATCTAATTCAGCAGGCGTGTTAGTAACTAAAAGACTGCCTGAACCACCTAATGTTGCCGAACTTCCATCTGCAAAAACAATTCCACTGTTTTTCAGAAGTGTGAGAATGGGAGGACGTGTGATAAGTCCAGCGCCACCACCGCCACCGCCAGCTGCTGCGAAGGGATCTGCTTCTCCACCACCGGCTCCAGCTTCACCTCCTGCGCTCAGGGAAGTAGCGAAGTCTGGCGGAACTCGGAATGTGCGAGTAAACATTTCATCTCCACCTTCAGTTTGGGGCACAAGAGTCACTGCAAAATCGTCAATTTTGTAACGCAATTTGGTTTTTTCGCAGATGAATTTCAGTGCGACAGATAAAGGAACATTGCGTAGTCGAAGCTCATCAATCCGTGCCGTGCTAGGATCATTGGCAGCTAATAGACCGCCTCCTTCTGGAGCGCCTTCTGCAGGAGCAGGTGCTTCGCCTCCACCAACAGCGTTGCTTTGAGGACGACGAATTACGAAGTTTAATCCCTTCTTAGCAGGATCTAATTCGGAGGTATCCAATTCAGCTGCACGCAGACGAAGGAAATCAACAGCCTCTTCAAGTGACGTGTCCTCGAAATCAATCTTAGGAATGATCAAACGGCGTAGCTTATCATTGATGTATGCCACACCCTCTGAAGCGCGGTTGGTGTTATTCAAAGATTCATCAATGACAGGAACATCAGCCGGAACCGACAGTTCCCATGCTTGATCAACTTGCATCAAGAGCTCGGCGCGAGTCTGGTCGTAGGCTGCGCGATAGTAATCACTTTTCGTATTGGCAATTTTTTCCATACCGCGACGGGCGGCTTCGTTGAATGGGTCAATGCGCAAAACATCTTCATACTCTTTTTTCGCATGATCAAACTTACCCAAATCATAGTGACCTTGTGCCATGTAAAGCTTCCGGCGGACTTGATCAATATTCTGAGTGTGCTCGTATTTAAGAGCTGGGTTGGTTCGGATTGGGTCGTCTAAATACCCCAATTCGGTTTTAGCAATGGCGTTATTAGGATCCACATCCGGTGCAAGCACTCCGTCAAGTAACTGGCGTGCTTCATCGTATTTACCGACCTTGCGGTGTTGTTGGGCTAGTGCAACGCTGGCATCAGCCAAATGTTGAGTGAAACTCTGACGTCTATCAACCAGAGCAGGAACATCTTTCACATTTCCCAGTGCTTGCTTGTATTTATCGACCGCCTGTTGGTAGTCGGCTTTCGCATAAGCTTCACGGCCTTCAATAAAAAGACGATCCGCATCAACAACCGCTTGCTGTCTGCGGGTAATTTCACGCTGAGCAATACCACTCATTCCTGAATTACTGCCGCCAGATTGGGCTGATGAAATATTGAAAGGCATGGTCGCAGCAAGCAGCATCAAAGAGACTGCAGTGGGACTAGAGCTATACGATGGCGTTTTTTGCATAGTGAATGGGAGTTTCTGGCGGGATATTTTCGATTTGGAAAGTGCTTTTTTGAGAAATGTTACGATTTCAGGATATGTCCAGAAATGCGCTACTACCTCTTAGGAATATCGTGAAGCTGGGTTTTACCATCTGCAAGAGTTTCACGAATGATGATTCGGTCAGGTTTAATCTCCATCAGACGGAATGGCTTACTCTCAGATTGTGGGGGAAGAGCGAAGTCTGTTAGCTCTTCGACTTTGAATTCTTGGTCCTTCAAACCGAGTGCATTCAGCATCAGGGTGGCGGTCCGATCATGCTTGGAGAAATCACGGACATTACCTCGTTTGAAATTTGCTGGAATTTCATAAACACGACCTTTTTTGTTTGGCTTTAAATCCTCAATTTTGACAATGGCAACTTGAACTTGAGCTTGGATACGCTCGTTCATTTGGATTTTATTTTCGAAACCAAGGTATTTGAATCGTCCTTTTGCGTGGCCTTCTGCGAAAAATAACTCATTTTTACCAATCGGGTTAGCTGCTCCTACACGATTCTCATTGCCCTTGTTGTCACTATATTCAAAAGTTACTCTTGGTTCAGCTTCGGTAGGAAATCCACCTGGACGCAACACCCACTCGACTGATTCCTGACTCACATACACGAGCTTTTGTATCAAACTTGGATGTGAACGTTTGTCCGTGGGATCGGTCTTTGCCTCAAACTCTTCAAGATTACTGAATCCATCTTCGTCTTCATCGCGTTGTGGAGAATCGCCAAAGCCTGGGTCAATCCGGTACTCGAGCCACCATTTGTTAGGGATCGGAGAATGAACGTCCGCGCTATTTTGCAAGTCAACAGGCTGCTTGAGATTGTTTTTGTTAACGAAAAGCGGCACACCAGTGAACAAATCTACGGGTCTTCCATCCACCTCTGCTTTGGTCCACTTCTGATCGATCTGCAATGAAGACTTAGCAGTAGCCACTTTGTCTCCATCTTTGATTGATGGATCATTGTTTCCCCTACCTGTGGGAATATCGCTGAAATCTTGCTCCACTGCATTTTTGCTCTGCAGACCTGAGTAACCCAAAGCGACAGCGATGAGTAGCGTTCCGGTAAGGGCTACTTTTTCATAATTGTTGGAAATCCAAGACATAATGACAAATTTGAACTTAAGGTTTGGTGATCTCTTTTGTTGGGAGGAACAGTAGAATATCGAATCTAACGAAAACCTGCAATTCCTCGTCACCGAGCACCTGTGCGAGAATTCTTGATGAATCTCGAGCGGCCACTTTTGGAGCTTCGACTGGGGCAACAGGAGCAGGAGCAACCACTCCTGGCGCTACCACTCCTGGTGGCTGCGCACCTTCAGGTAAGGCTTCTGGTTTTGCTTGTCCCGCAGGTTGGCGCACCTCAGGAGCTTTTGGCTCTTCGAAAAAACCAGCTCCAAATGGATTACCCGCATCAACTGGTGTTACCACCGGCGCTTCAAATTTTGCATCGGAAATCTTAGGTGGTGTTTTTCGCTCATTATTGATCCGGATCGACCGAATCACGCAATAGTGTGATTTTTTCTGACCAAGTTTTGTAATGAAATCACGAACGGATGCCTCTGATCCTTTAAAGACCAATTCATAGCTAAATTTTCTGGAAACATCATTTTCAAATGGCACGTAAGCTACATCGTTTTCTTCAGGAATTTTCTCTCTAAAGATTCGTATCAACTCAGAAGGACGCGCCTCAGCCATACCTAATAGTAAATGCTTAATCGCGTTGAGTTCGTAATCCAAAAGTGCGGTGGAACCTGTTTTTGCAAGCTTATCCCCGTATGCCTCAAATCCCATGAAGAAATCAGCGGGTAACTTGATATCCGAGGCTTTGAATGCGTTCTGCACCTCTAATTTTGCCGCTTTTAAATGTTCGGTAAATTTCTGAGTCGTGATCTGATTTGAAGGATCGATTTGGTACTTACCATAGAAGTCGCGTAGTTGATCGATCGATTGACTGTAATCATCTAACGCTTTCTTTTTAGCATCCCGATTTTCAACTGAGGGATAGAGTTCTAACTTTTCTGATTTTTGAACAGCTGCGTAAACCTCATCAAAACTACTTTTAGCATCTTGATATTTTGTTTCGCCTTTCATCGCGAAAAACGCCAACGCCGCGCAAAGGACAAGCGCGCTACCTAGGAGAGAAGAAAGTAATGGGTTCTGTTTGATCCAATTCATAATAGCTAAGGAAAATTGTAAAACGGGAGGGTTACTTGACAGCTACTGGCTTTGCGAGTGGCAGTTTCAACTCAAACGTAAATCCAAGATCGTCATCTGCTCCCTGAGCTGACGGCATTAATAGATCCTCATCACTGAGGGGTATCTCATTGATCTTTCCAGTCTTCTTGTTGGGCTTACTGTTAGGGTCTGGCATGGTGAATTTAAACACCGTACTGTTTTCTTTTAAGTTTTTCAGAAGATCTGAAACGGCATTCTGACTACGTGGATTTTCCCGCCAAAAACCACGGATTAGTATCGCATTGGCGACGACTTTTGGTGGGGCTTGTGGTTTATTGTTTCTGGAATTCCTTCTTCCGGATCTAGATCTATCCTCCACCTCGGCCACCACCGGCGGGTTACTAATCAAACTAGTACTGCCCGCTATATTATTGGCAAAATTTTCAGGGATCACGGGTTGCAGCTTTGCCGCAGGCTCTTTTGATTCTGGGGATGTATTTGGAGCAAACCCATAAATCGGAGTTACCTCAGTCAACCAAACTGAATCACTAGCGAATGCTTCGCGAACTTCTGTGAGCAGATCAAACCAATAGGTATGATCTTCTTGGATATCTGTATAAGCTGTTGCGACCTTATTGAGCTCTTCTTCCTTTTTAAGCAAAGAGCGGATTTTGGCTTCATGCGGAGCAAGGTTATCCCTGATTTCGGTAATCGTGCGCAATTCATCGTTTGCTTTCGATGCTGCTAGCTGCTTCATCACAGCCCAGACAGAAAATCCAGCGATCAGTATCGCCGCAGCGGCGATCAAGAACGGCTTACGGCGATCCGCATCGCGTAACTGCTCCACTGCTGCCGGAACGAGATCGATGTTGATGGATGATTTTCCTATTCCACGCAGACCCAATCCGACCAATTCTCCCATCATGTGAGCTTCTTGCTGGAGAACTGCTGTATTAACATCTTTTGAAATTGCAAGTTTGCTGAGGGGATTAAAAAACTCTACGGGCAGTCCTAATTTTTCATGAAGAAACTCAAGCGTGTAGGGAAGATTCGCGCCACCACCGGCCAAATAAACTTTTACCGGAGAATTTCCGCCATGCTGACTGCGGTAATAGTTAGTGGTGCGGGCAATGTCTGATGTTAGACGAGTCAACGCGTTGCGAATGACCATGGCCAATGCTGCTATGGATTCGTTCAAACTTTGCGCGTGTCCACCTCCCAATGCCACAAGTCCATTGTGAATCTTTTGATTTTCTGCTTCGCCAAATGAAACATGATACTCCTTGGCGATTGCTGAACTGATTGAGGCTCCACCAATCTGAACGCTACGTGTGAAGAAACGTTTACCCTCGATGTAAAGTAGGCTGCTCGTCTTTGCACCGATGTCGATAATCAGTATTGGCTCTTCTGACACACCGTAGGCAGAACGGTATGCGTTATACAAAGCCATTGGGGCAACGTCGACCTCAGCGGTGGATAAACCAGAGGAATTGACTGTTGTATTAATTTCCTCTAGCGCATCGCTTTTGATTGCAACGATAACCACTTCCTTTTCCTTGCCGCCCTCGATCATCTCATAATCCCATACCACCTCGTTGAGCGGGAAAGGCACATGTTGCCGAGCTTCGAACGTCACGAGTTGCTCGATGTTGTCGTCCTGAATCGGTGGCAACTTTACAAACCGCATGAACGTTGCCTGTGCTGAAATCGCGTATCGAACTTTTAGTTTCCCGATATTTAACCGCTCAACTATTTCCTTCAGAGCGACCCTTACCTGGACTTCTCGCGACGCTTCAAACGCCGGATCAGCTGCGATCGTTTCTGATTCATATCCTTTTAGAATCAGATCGCCTTGTTTCGAAGTTTCAAAAACGGCGACACTGATGCGTTGTGAACCAATGTTTAGGGCGACGGTAGTCTGAGATTCAGCCATGGATTGATGGGTACGGTAGGTCTATGAAGGTGGACGAGATAGTTTAATTTTACAAAAAATTAACGCTTGTCGGCTTGGATTTCAGCATAGCGATCCCACCACATGCTCGCGAAAGGCGTTTCATTTTTCTTCAAAAGTGGCACCGTATCACTACGTGAAATCTTATCTGATGTCGTATTCCACCAACCGGGTTGGCTCTTATTGGTTTCTTGGGCGACTTTTTCGCCATTGATCAAAACTTCATAGCCGACCAAGTCCACTATCCCCTTACCCGCGCGATCATGACCTGTCAGGCGTTTGATGGACGCGGGGGAAAGATATACCGATGAGAAAATATCCTCGTTTAACGGCACATTGACATGAGTGATTTCTTTGGTGAGCAACAAGTAAGCACCTTTTTTGTCCGGATGCTGAACCGCAACATACCACTTGATCATGACAGACTCAGCGGTTGCCGATGGAGGTTCGGGAGACATCTGAATTTTGAACGACGCTTCAATTTCAAGCCAATCCTTCGGTTTAAAATTCTTCTGTTTACCAACATTGAAGTCAGGTGAAGAGAGATCATCGAAGGTTGGCTTGGAGGGCTCTACTTTGTAGGATTGAGCGGTTGCAGTATTTTGAAACGAAATACCGAGAGTCGCGATAACAGCCGCAGTGAGTAAGGACGAACTTAAATTACGCATAATGTTTGGATTTATTGAAAACTAAGGAATTCTTCATCGGGTTGACCAGAGAAAAGATGGATCTCCATGAAATTATTCAGCTAGATTTTCAGAAAAGGAAAAGTTCGCTCGCACAAGCGATTGACGAAAAGCCATGACTTGCACATCACTTAACCCATGAGTGAGCAACAATTTCATTTTCCAAATTCTAATCCCTCAGTGGTTGGAAGCTTTGGAGACTACGATTCACTCCTTACCGCATCGCGTGATTCGCTCGCTGAAGAGTGCGATATTGCTGAAATCAGGCTGGATCTTTTCCATCATGAATTTTCCGAAAAAGGACCTGAGCTGTGGGCGCATTTGCTCGGCTTTCCTCTGCTATTCACTGCCCGCTGCCATGCCGAAGGTTCATCATTAGATTTAAGCTCAGAAACCCGCCAAAGCCTTCTGAAAGCTGCGCTACCCTCTGCTTCCTTGATCGATATCGAAGCCGCAAACATCTCAGAAATGTCATCGTTGATTGATGAAATAAACACCAAACAAATCCCATGGATCGCCTCCTTTCACAACTTCGAGAACCTACCCACACTTGAAGAACTCACCTCCCGCGCCAGCCTCGCCAAAGAAGCAGGCGCCTCCTGCTTCAAATTCGCGGCGCGACTCCATCGGGTCGAAGATCTCAGTATCCTAGCCAAGCTCCAAACCCACGACTTCGGCCTCCCCACCGCCAGCATGGGAATGGGTAGCCTTGCACCCGTTTCCCGCATCCTCTGCGCCCAAAACGGCAGCATTTTGAACTACGGCTTCATCGGAAAAACCGAAACCGCACCCGGCCAATGGCCCGCAAAACTCCTCCGGGACGGCATTCGTGCCTCTTGCCCTCTCTAAAAATGAAACCGGTCTACACCCTTTCCGACCTCGCCGAAGCAGCCGCCGAGCCGAAACCCGCGCGCCTTGCCGTGCTGGGTCATCCCGTCGCGCATTCCGCCTCCCCGCGTCTCCATCAACCCGCTCTCGACGCCTTTTCCATTCACTCCTCCTACGTCCGCCTCGAAGTCGCTCCCGGTGAATTATCCCAAGCATTCCAGTTGATGCGCGGACTCGGATTCATCGGCTGCAACGTCACTGTGCCGCACAAGTTCGAGGCGATGGCGTGCTGCACAAATGTATCGCCTCAAGCCCAACTGTTAGGTGCCGTGAATACCGTGGTTTTTGCCGAAAACGGCACCTTTGGTTACAACACCGACGGACCCGGTTTCATCGCTGCTATCGAGGAGGCTTTCTCCATTAAAGCCAGCCAAGTCCACACCCTCATCCTCGGGGCAGGTGGCGGTGCAGGCCAAGCCATCGCCACCCAATGCTGCCTCGAAAAACCAGCGAAGCTCACTCTAGTCAATCGCAGCCTCGATAAAATCGATGCGCTAGCCGCTCGACTTAGAAGCATATCTCCCAGCACTGAGATCCAAATTTTAACACTAACAGATCCTGCGTTAAAAGAGTTCTGCCACCAAGCAGATCTTCTCGTTCAAACCAGTTCGCTCGGCCTCAAAACCGATGACCCGCAAGTCATCCCAGATGACTATTTCCTCCCGCATCACTGCGCCTACGATACGATTTACAAACCCGCAGAAACTCGTTTCCTCGCCAGCGCCCGCAAGGTCGGTTGCAAAACCGATAACGGCCTCAGCCTTCTCATCCACCAAGGCGCGCTCGCCTTCCAATATTGGTTTCCTGAAAAAGATGCGCTCCCCTTTATGCGGGAGGCGATGAAAAACAGTTAGAGTCTTTCAAGGATCGCATCACCCATACCTGCGGTGCCGACTTTTTTCTCTCCTACTTTTCCGGTCGCGATATCGCCCGTACGGAAACCGTCTGCGATCGCTTTGCCAACCGCCTCTTCGATCGCATCCGCTGCCTCAATTTTCCCGAGTGAGAAACGCAACAACATCGCCAACGAAAGCACCTGCGCAATCGGATTCGCAATTCCTTGTCCCGCGATATCCGGAGCAGATCCACCCGATGGCTCATACAAACCGAAATACAAACCGTCTGGTTTTTGCTGACCCAACGAAGCCGATGGCAACATTCCCAGAGAACCGGAAATCATAGCCATCTCGTCGGAAAGAATATCACCGAAAAGATTTTCCGTAACCAACACATCGAACGAACCCGGACGCTTGATCAACTGCATCGCCGCGTTGTCCACATACATGTGCGACAACTCGACTTCAGGAAATTCTTTGGCGATCTCGTTCACGGTTTCACGCCACAATACGGATGAGGCTAACACGTTGGCTTTGTCCACAGACAACAGCTGCTTCTTACGGCCCATCGCCGCTGTGAAAGCAATACGCGCAATCCTTACGATCTCGCTCTTCTTATAAATCATCGTGTCCAACGCAACCGGCTCGCCGTTTTCCTCATGACGTCCTTTCGGCGATCCGAAATAAACGCCACCTGTTAGTTCACGCACACACAACACATCGAAACCATCCGCGATGAGTTCTTGTTTCACCGGTGAAGCATCGGTCAGCGCAGGCAAGCAAACGCCCGGACGTAAATTCGCGAACAAACCAAAATGTTTCCGCAACGGCAGTAACGCACCGCGCTCGGGTTGAATCTCTGGAGGTAAACTTTCCCACTTCGGTCCACCAACGGAACCAAACAAGATCGCGTCCGCAGCCTCGCTCGCCGCCACAGTCTCCGCAGGCAACGGATGCCCACCATCATCAATCGCCGCACCACCCACAAGATGCTCAGAGCGCTCGACCTTGAAACCAAATTTTCCCTCAACGGCATCCAGCACACGCAGCGCCTGAATCATCACCTCCGGGCCGATACCGTCACCCGTTAAAATCGTAATCTTCGACATATAACTAAAAATTTGAAATCACTCCTCCTCAAACTTGCGTTCGATCAAATCCCCGATCGCTTCCAGCGCAGCATCTTCATCTTCGCCCTCCGCGCTCACCAAGATCACCGATCCATGGCCGGCTGCCAACATCATCAAGCCCATAATACTTTTACCATCCACCTCTTCACCATCCTTCTCGACCATGATGTCGCATTTGAATCGGTTCGCCATCTTTACAAACTGCGCAGCAGGACGCGCATGAATTCCGAGTTTGTTTAGAATCGTAAAATCTTTCTTAGCCATAGGGTTCGTGTTCGGTGCGCGCAGCCTAGAAAGGCAAACCCCCAATCTCCAAGGTAAATTTTCAACCATTTCTAAGGAGGAGTTACATTCCTGTCCCTCATTTGGTTAAAATCTCCATAAAATCTCTTATATCAACCCGACCTCTGTGCCTTCGTGCCATTCGTAACTTTAGCGATGTATGGTGTGCCTCCGCGGTGAAAAATCTTATCTTCCAAATCCCTTCCCCTGCCCCTCATCCGGCACCACCTCCAACAAAATCGTCCGCTCCCCACCCGCCCCATCGAAATCATCCGTCCGCGTAACCCGCACATAATCCATCCCAAACCCCTTCGCCAACGCCGCGAAATCTACCGGACTCTCCGCAGACATCCACGCCTTCGCCGCCTCACTCATCCCCTGCAAACGCGGCACCTTATCAAAAATTTTCCCTCCACCATTATTGATCACCACCAACACCCGTCCTCTCATCTCCACTTGCCCTAACATTTTCAATCCCGCTAAATCGTAGAGAACCGTTAGATCTCCGAAAATTCCCCAAGCATCTGCCTCACCCGAACTCGCCCCCAACCACGTGCTGATCTGTCCGTCGATCCCGTTCGCACCGCGGTTCACCCGCACATTTCGCACCGGACGCTCCCATTGCGCATAAGCGTTCCACTCACGGATCGGCAAACTATTTCCCAAATACACGCTGCTACCCATCGCCGCGTATACCGAAAGCATCCGCATCCAGCCAGCTTCGCTGTCGGGAAAAGCCTCAAGTGCCTCCTCGATCCGTTGACCGCGCCCCTCAACCCCTTCTAACCACTCCCCCACATCGCCCATCTCCTCCGGCTCACCTAAGGCTGGTAAAACTCTTAGTAACGTTCCCTGCAAAACTCCTGCATCCCGGCCCAACCCACGCAACCCATTCCTACACACCGACCACACACTCACTTTCGGTAAATCTTCCAAATCCCGCCAAAACCTCCCGCTCGGCACCCCACCCAGCCGAAGCACTTTCGCGGGCGGATTCTCTTTCAGCACCCGATCCGCATCCACCACCACCAGATGTTGCAACGCCTCCCGCAATCCACTGCTCCCCTCCGCCACCACCGGCGCGCCCAAGCTTTCGCAAAAATGAAATACCTCTTCCTGCTCATCCAACTCCAAATCTCCTATCATCACCACCAAGCCCCGCAACGTTGGCTCCCGCAGCCACCGCGCCAACTCAGCCACCTGCGGCCTACCGAAATCCACCGCGAATTCACCCACAGTGAAATCTCCGAAATTTTCATCCCCCACCACAAACTCCTCATCCAACTCCAAGTTCACATGCAACGGACCTTTCCCATCCCAGCTTCCTAAATCACTTCCCGCATACCCCGCGAAAATCCCCACCTGCTCAATCGCCTGCGGCGCACCACTCCCCCGAAAATGCTCCGGCCTGTCCGCCGTCAACAACACTAACGGCCGCGCCTGATAATAAGCCTCAACCACCGCCGGCAACAATTCCGCAACCGCCGTCCCACTCGTCACCACCACTCCACACGGTTTCCCCGTCACCATCGCCCTACCCAACGCAAAAAATCCTGCCGACCGCTCCTCGAAATGACTCCAGACCTTGACCTTACCCGCGGCCTCAAGTTTCGCCAGCACTTCTAACAAAACTGCATTCCGCGCACCTCCACACACCACAAACTCACCCACCCCAGCTCTCACCAAGTCGCGCAACCCATCAACCGCTTTTTGCCAACTGCTCACAACACAGATCTATCCTTCCTGCTCACCTTTGCAACTCGCTTCCTCCTGCTTCAGCTTCCGCTCCAAATAAAACGGCGCAAATGGCAACAACGAGCAAAGAAACGCAAACGCCACTTTCACCAACGGCCAACCCCGATCAATCCACACATGCAGCAGCAAAAAACAAAATAATACAAACAACACCCCATGAATCATCCCAGGAACCGCAATCGCATCCTTATCCCCTAAAATCCGCTTCTGATAAATCGCCGCATACAGCAAAACCAAAAACGAAATCCCCTCCGCCAAACTAACATAACGCAACAACTTCAAAGATAATCCTTTCATCCCCGCCACCCTAATTTCCAAATCCAAAATCTCAAATTCCAAAATGAAAGAATCCGTTCTTAGTTCTTAGTTGTGCTTCGCGCTGCATGTTTTCGAACCAAGAACGAGGAACCACAAAGCCGAGTGAGCGCTAGCGAGCCTTCACTCTAGGACACAGTCGAGACCGCTTGGACGGAGCGAAGCGGAGTCAAACCAGGAACTCTTCTTTTCAGCATTTCAGCATTTACCTACAAGTAGCCTTCCCCCACGCTTCGCTCGTGCAGGACGACGTTGAAATGGACCCGATCGATCAGATCAAGCGCGCGATAGATGCAGAAGACGCTTCTGCACTCCTCGCTGCGGCTCACGATGCCCATTACGCCGACCTCGCAGAGCTCTACCAAAACCTCGATGACGATGAGCGTGACTTCTTTTTCAAAACCATCGGACCCGAGCTCGCCACCGATGTGGTCGCGGAACTTCCTTTCACCCTGATCGAAGACGCCCTAGGCCACTTCAAGCCCGCACAGCTTCGTTTCCTCCTCAGCAACCTCTCCGACGACGACCGAGTCGATATCTTCCAAGTCGTTTCCGAAGAAGCCCAAGTCCGCTTCTTCTCCCTGCTCGGCCCCCGCGACAAAGAACTCACCAAAAATCTTCTCAAATACGAAGAAGACACCGCCGGCGGACGGATGACCACCCACGTTGGCCGTATCACCGCAGATATGACGGTGAAACAAGCCATCGCCGTCCTCCGCCGCGATCGCGAAGACGCGGAAACCCTCGCCCGTATTTTTGTCGTCGATGTCCAAGGCCGACTCGAAGGCAAAGTCCGCCTTCGCGACCTCGCCTTCGAAACCTGGGACACACCCATCCGCGACATCATGGAGGATGCCGATGAATTCATCCTCGCCACCGCCGACCAAGAAGACGCCGCTCGCACCCTTTCCAAATACGACCTCGTTGTCCTTCCCGTCGTCGATGAATTCCATCACCTCCTCGGCGTCATCACCTACGACGATGCGCTCGAAATTCTCCAAGAAGAATCCACCGAGGATATCGAGAAACTCGCAGGTATCGGTGGCGAGCAAAATGAACTCTCCTATCTAAACACTAGCTCCGTCAGCCATTTCCGCCGCCGCGTGAATTGGCTCGTTGGCCTCGCTTTTCTCTCCATTGCTTCCGGATACGTGATGTTCCGTTTCTCGGAAACCCTCGAGAAAGCCTTCGTCCTCTCACTCTTCCTACCCATGGTCGTCGCGGCTGGCGGCAACTCCGGCGGTCAATCCGCAACCATGGTCATCCGCGCCCTCGCCCTCGGTGAAATCGATAAAGGTTCACTCCTCCGTATCGCATGGAAAGAAATCCGCACCGGCCTTTTCCTCGGGCTCACCCTCGGCATCTGCATGGCCGCTTTCATCACCTTCATCCTCCCCTACCTCCACCTCACCGCAGCACCCGATTTCTCCTTCTTCAAACTCTCGCTCGCCGTCGGCTTCGCTCTAACACTTCAAGTTCTCTCCGCTACCGTTCTCGGTGCCATGCTCCCCATCGCCGCCCGCGCCTGCAAACTCGACCCCGCCGTCGTCTCCTCTCCCTCCCTCGCCTCCACCGTCGATGTCTCAGGCATGGTCATCTATTTCACCACCGCTACCTTCATTCTCAATCTCTAGTGCATCTCATTTTAAGATTTCAGATGTTGAATTTAAAAGTTAGGATCGCCCTATGAATGCACTCATCACCCATCTCGAAAACGGCGACGACCTAGCCCCGCGTGAAATTGAAGTTGCGGCCAATCTCTTGCTCGATCCTTCAGTCGATGACTCGAAAAAACAACACCTCCTCCTCGCCCTTGCCAAAAAAGGCGAGTCCCCCGCAGAAATCGCTGGCTTCGTTGAAGCTTTCCTAGAACACGCGGTCGATCCAATGATAGCATCCCTCGACCTCCCCGGCCCCACCCTCGATGTCTGCGGAACCGGCGGCGATCAGTTAGATCTTTTTAACATCTCCACCACTTCCATGTTCGTCGCCGCAGCCGCTGGCGCTGTCGTGGTGAAACACGGCAACCGCGGCATCACCTCCAAAAGCGGCGGCGCCGATGTCCTCGAAGCCCTCGGCATCCGCATCGATCTCCCACCCGAGCACTTCCGCCACTGCATCGAAACCGCAGGTGTAGGTTTCCTCTTCGCTCCCAATTACCACCCCGCCTTCAAAGCCGTCGCTCAAGTCCGGAAAAACCTCGCCGCCGAGGGCCATCGCAGCATCTTCAATCTCATCGGCCCACTCCTCAATCCCGCTCGTCCCCAATGCCAACTCGTCGGCGTCAGTGATGAAACCCTCTGCTCCACCTTCGCCGAAATCCTCCAACGCCTCGGTCGCGAAAGCGCATGGGTCGTCAGTGGAAAAGCTTCATGCGGCCGCAGCGTCGATGAAATTTCCCTCATGGGTTCCACCCGCATCTGCAAAGCAGGCTCCTACCAAGATCTCGAAGACGAGGAAATCACCCCCGAAGACTTCGGCATCCGCAAAGCCCTCATCGAAGACCTCAAAGGCGGCGATGCCAAACACAACGCCATCATCCTCGAAAACATCCTGTCCGGAAAAGAATCCGGCCCCAAACTCGACATTGTCCTCCTGAATTCCGCCGCCGCCATCGCTTGCGCCGGCCTAGCCGATCATATCGGAGACGCCATCGACATCGCCCGCGAATCCATCCAATCCGGCGCTGCTCTAGAACGCCTGAATCTCCTCCAAAAAGCCTCCAAAGATTAAATGTGATTCGCTCATTCTCAGTGATCTTTTTCTTCACTGATCACTGATCACTTTCAACGGATCACTTCTCCCCCAAACAAAGGACTTGACGCTTTGCTCTGATCCCTCTTCATTCCGCCCGCCAGCGATTTTTCGCTAGTGCCCATCTAATGGGTGGATTGTCTCCATATACCTCGTTCCTCAGCAGCAAAGCTACCTATGCCCTCTAAAACTTCCGCCAAAAAATCAGCCGCGAAACCGACCGCAAAACCCGCGTCCAAAGCCAAGCCGATCAAAGCCAGCCCTAAGAAAGCTGCAAAACCAACCGCCAAACCTAAGGCATCCAAGCCAGCGGAAGTGAAAAAAGTTGCCTCCAAAAAATCCGCGGCCTCAACTCCGAAAGCCGCTGCTGCGAAAGTTTCCAAACCCGTAGCCAAGCCAGTTGTAAAACCTGCAGCTAAGCCAGTTGCAAAACCTTTAGCGAAGACAGTTTCCAAACCTGCCGCCAAGCCAGTCGCAAAAACCACAGCTTCCAAGCCCGCCGCGAAATCCGCCGCTCCCGCTCCAAAAGCTTCTGAGAAAAAAGCCGCAGCCGTAAAACCTGCCGCCCCCGCTCCAAAAGCTCCCGAGAAAAAATCTTCTGACAAACCCGCCTCAAAAGCCAAACAGTCGATCGCCGAGATCCTCGCCGCCTCCCAACCTGGCGCGAACAAAGAAGTTAAACCGGCCAAAAAAGATCCGAAACGCCGGATCGACACCCCGGAAATCCAAGAAAAAATCCGGGAGCTGATCAAACTCGCTAAAGAGCAAGAATATCTCACCTACGACGATATCAACGAAATCCTGCCCAACGACCTCGTCGATCCCGATGACGTCGAGGCCATCATGGAGCGCCTCCGCAACATGGAATTCGATATCATCGACGCTTCAGAAGTCGACCGCTTCAAAGACAAAAAGCGCGACGAAGGCGATGGCGAAGAAGAAGAAGTCAAAGCCGATCAGAAACTCGATATCCTCGATGACCCTGTCCGCATGTATCTCAAGCAAATGGGCCAAGTCCCTTTGCTCACCCGCGAACAAGAAGTCGAAATCTCCAAGCGCATCGAAGACGCAGAAATCGAAGTTTCAAAAAATCTTCACCGCTTCGGTTTCATCACCGAGCTCTACCTCGACCTCGCCGACAAACTCAACAAAGGCAAAGAGCGCTTTGACCGCGTCATCCTCGATAAAAAAATCGAGTCCCGCGAGCGCTACATGAAAGGCCTCGGCAAACTTTGCGATCAACTCAAAATCCTCCACGAGGAAAACGACAACATCTTCCGCCAACTCGCCGGCAAAGCACCACGCGGCAAGAAAAAGTTAGAAGAGACTTTTGAAAAAAACCTCGCCTCGATGCACCGCATCTACGTCCGTTTTTACTACAAACAAAAAGTCATCGAAGACTTCTGCGAGCAAGTTGAAGAATACGTCCAGAACTTCTGGAAATACCAACGCCGCCTCAAAACCCATCCAACCGACAAGGAATTCACCACCAAAATGCGTGAAGTCCAACAACGTTGCTGGCTGAACGACGACACTTTCGAGCCCGCTTACAAAGAGCTCCGTCTCTGGATGAAAGCCGCTCTGAAAGCCAAAACAGAAATGGTCGAGGCCAACCTTCGTCTCGTGATTTCCATCGCCAAGAAATACACCAACCGCGGACTCTCCTTCCTCGACCTCATTCAAGAAGGCAACATGGGCCTCATGAAAGCTGTGGAAAAATTCGAATACCGCCGCGGTTACAAATTCTCCACCTACGCGACTTGGTGGATTCGCCAAGCCATCACCCGCTCCATCGCCGACCAAGCGCGCACGATCCGTATCCCAGTTCACATGATCGAAACGATCAACAAACTGATGCGCGTTCAGAAGCAGCTCGTCCAAGAATACGGCCGCGAACCTTCTCCAGAAGAAATCGCAGAGGAGATTCACCTCCCCGTCGAACGCGTCCGCGCCGTTCTCAAAATGGCCCAACAGCCAATTTCCCTCCAAGCTCCCGTTGGCGATTCCGACGATACCTCGTTCGGAGATTTCATCGAAGACAAAGCCGCCGACAACCCGATGGAAGAAGCCGGCTTCTCGATGTTGAAAGACAAAATCAAAGACGTCCTCGATACCCTAACAGAACGCGAACGCGAAGTCCTCGAACAACGCTTCGGCCTCAAAGACGGCTACAGCCGCACCCTCGAAGAAGAGTCCACCGAGCCGCGAACGTTCGACAGCAGCGCGTGCG
>JANMGO010000033.1:0-25787 GCA_031374665.1 Akkermansiaceae bacterium
CGACAACTCTTAACTACCGTAGTCATCCCTGGAGTCTTACCAAGCCTCTACAAAGATATCCGCCTCCTTTTCGGCACGGCATGGACTTGGTTGGTCATTGCCGAATTGTTAGGTTTCAAAAGCGGCCTCGCAGAAATCATCGATACCCACGGCCGCCGCTTTCAGTTCGACATCGTATATCCAGCCATCCTGCTCATCGGCCTATCAGGATTCTTCATGGATCAGATCCTCGCCTACTTCGCTCGCCACTTCTTTCCTTGGATGGACCAGCCGAAAAAAGGATTCCTGAGCCGCTTTTTCTCGGCAAGAGCAAGGATCCTTGGTCCTGCCAAGCAGCCGGTTACTTCCATGCCTGAAACCCCTTCCTCCTCCCCATCATGATCGCAGGTTTATCATACAAGGATCAGTCGCCTGCCGTTAAAGCGCGCTTTGATAAACTCAAGCAGCGCCCGCCGCTGTTGCAGATTCGCAACCTCAACAAAATCTTTGACTCCAAGGCTGGCGAGGTCGTGGCACTACAAGACATCAACCTAACCGTCCATCGCCGCGAGTTTATGTGCGTGCTCGGTCAGTCGGGTTGCGGAAAATCCACTCTCATCCGCATTCTAGCAGGATTGGAAACACCCAGCTCAGGTCAGGTCCTCGTGGATGGACTTCCTATAACCGGTCCCGGCCGCGACCGTGGCATGGTCTTCCAGAGCTACACCTTGTTTCCTTGGCTCACGGTCAAACAAAACGTCATGTACGGTCCGCGCATGGCCGGAAAAGATGATTTCACCAACGACTCGGAAGCGCGCCAGTGGCTTGCTCTCGTCGGTCTCGATAAGTTTGAAAACTCTTATCCGCACCAACTCAGCGGCGGTATGAAACAACGCGCAGCCATCGCCCGCGCACTCGCGAATGAACCACGTATCTTACTGATGGACGAACCCTTCGGTGCTCTCGATCCTCAGACGCGCCAGCAGATGCAGGCCTACTTGCTGCAAATCTGGAAGAATGTCGATATTACGATCTTTTTCATCACCCATGATCTGGATGAAGCTATCTTTCTCTCCGACCGCATCTTGGTGCTTGATCCACGCCCCGGACGCGTGCGCGAAATCGTCGAGGTCCCTGTCGCCCGTCCGCGCAATCACATCCAGCTCCGTGAGCCGGAGTTTCTCGCCACCAAGGCTCATCTTGAAACTATCATTCACCCAGAGGACTCTCACGAGGCTCCGGTTTTTGACAAGCTACCGATCGGCCGAATGACCGACCTAGGGGACGATGTAGAGTGATATCTTAGAGTATGATAACTGAATCATATTCGTCATACGATTTGCGAGAATTACATTTCACGGCAAGGATTGTGCTGATACCTCAGGTGCATGCCAGTCGCACGTTCCAGGACCAAAAAGAAGACCCATCGGTTGACCATTTCTATCCCCGACGATTTGCACTGCCAATTCGAGGAAATGATGGACGAACGAGGGTTCGACAATCGTTCGCAGGCCATCGCGGAAGTGCTCAATCAGCACATTTCCGACTACTACAGTTTGAAAGGAAACTCGCTGATGGCGGGAACCATCACGTTGTTTTACGACAACAAGCGCACGGGCATCAAACAGCAGATCAGCGACATTCATCACGAGCACATTCGCGCGGTCATCAGCTCGCTCAGTGTCCTTCTGGAAAATTCCTGCACCATGGAAGTAATGCTTGTGCAAGGTCCAGCCAAGCGCCTGCGGCAGATCACGAACAAATTACTCAAAGTAAAAGGCGTAATAGCCGCTCGACTCAACCTCACCCGCACCTTGTTACCGCCAATCCAAACTGAGGATGACGAAGAAACTAAAAACTGATTTTCCATGACTCCTAGACTCCTCTTACACGAACGCACCCTACATGGTGCTGGCATGTGGTCCGCCGTCATCTCGCGCGGCAAACGTCTCCGCCTCACCGACCTCGATGGAGGTTCGAACGTCAGCATGCTGCTCTATAACGCACTCGAACGCACGGAACGCTACAACATGCCCGACACACTCAAGGGCCAGCACATTTTCTATCTTCGCGCTCCCTATTGCCTCCACTCCGACATGGGTCGCCTGCTCGCCTCGATCACACACGACGATGTTGGCTGGCACGACACGGTTTGCGGCCACTCCGATGCCGCACGTGTTCTCAAAAAATACGGATCTAACAACTATCAACAAGCCAGCAACGACTGGAATCGAAATGGTCGCGATTGTTTTCTCATCGAGCTCGCAAAATGGGGCCTCGGCAAACAGGAGCTCGTTCCAAATCTCAATCTCTTCAGTAAGGTTGTAGCCGATGACAATGGCAACCTTTCTTTCGTTTCCGAAAATTCAAAACCCGGCGACTCCATCGAACTGCGTTTTGAAATCGACACACTCGTCGTGCTCAACACCTGCCAGCACCCACTCGATCCCGACCCAGTCTATCGCCACCGCCACGTGAAGCTTGAAGTCTTCGCCGGTGATCCACCCACCCCCGATGATCCTTCACTCAGTATCCGTCCGGAAAACCTCCGCGCATGGGAGAATAATCAAACCTATCACACTCTACGCTTCTAACCCTATGATCGAAAGCACACTCAAGCCCGAGATCGCCCTCTTCCGTGAAATCATTCCCGCAGGCGATTGGTGGGTCCACGAAATCAAAAAAGGCCAAACCCTCCGCATCCTCGATCTCGAAGGAAACCAAGCCGCTGATACGCTCTTCTTCAGCGCCGCAGATCCCACCGAACGCTACAGCGCCGACCGTACCATCCAAGAACAAGCCGCACTTTACCTAACAACCGGCACCAAGCTAATGAGCACCGAAGGTAATGCCCTGCTCACTATCACCGCCGACACTTGCGGCCGTCACGACACGCTCGGCGGTGCTTGCTCACGCGAATCGAACACCATGCGTTACTCACACGATACCGAGTGCATGCACGCCTGCCGCGACAGCTTCATCCGTGGCGCACAAGAATGGAACGTGGAACTCACCAAACGCGATCTCACCTGCAATATCAACTTCTTCATGAACGTCCCTGTCACGCCCGATGGCGGACTCAGATTCGCCGATGGCATTTCCGCACCCGGAAGATACGTCGAGATGATCGCGGAGATGGATGTCGTCTGCCTCATTTCAAATTGCCCCCAACTCAACAATCCCTGCAACGGCTGGAATCCCACTCCGGTCGAAGTCTTGATCTTTTAATGATGAAAATTCTTATCGCCAATCGCGGAGAAATCGCTGCCCGAGCAATCCGCACTTTTAAAAAACTCGGCTATCAAAGTATCGCTGTTTATTCGGATCCTGATGCGGGATCACCGCATGTCGATCTCGCGGATGAATCCCACCATCTTGGTCCCGGCCCGGTTTCAGAAAGTTATCTACTGAAAGACAAGCTGATCGAAATCGCTCAAAGCTCGGGGGCCAGTGCCGTCTTTCCTGGCTACGGCCTGCTGAGTGAAAACACGGACTTCGCGAAAATGTGCGAAGACGTCGGTGTGAAATGGATGGGTCCCACACCGGAGCAAATCATCGCCTTCGGTTTGAAGCACGAAGCGCGTCGTCTCGCGGGAGATGCCGGTGTTCCGCTTGTTCCTGGTACGGGTTTGTTAGAGAATGCTGAAGCAGCCCTAATCGCAGCAAAGGAACTCGGTTATCCTGTGATGCTTAAAAGCACCGCCGGCGGCGGTGGCATCGGCATGAAAGTTTGCCGTGATGAGGACGAACTCAGTCGTGAATACGATAGCGTCGTTCGTTTGAGTGAACGCAGCTTCGGCTCGGGCAGCGTCTTTCTTGAACGCTTCATTCAGCGAGGCCGCCACGTCGAGGTGCAGATTTTTGGCGATGGCAAAGGCCGAGTGTTGGCACTTGGTGAGCGCGATTGCTCGGTGCAACGCCGCAACCAAAAAGTCTTCGAAGAAACGCCCGCGCCGGGACTCTCCGATAAAACGAGATCCGCGCTCCACACGGCTGCTGTCAAACTCGGAGAAAGCGTCAACTACCGTTCCGCTGGCACGGTGGAATTCATCTACGACGCCGATCGCGATGATTTCTTTTTTCTCGAAGTGAACACCCGCTTGCAAGTCGAGCACGGCATCACGGAGATGGTCACCGGCCTAGACATCGTCGAGTGGATGGTGCGTCTCGCACTTGATGAAACTTGGGAAATGCCTGCTGTTTCACCAATACCACAAGGCTGTGCGATTCAAGCCCGCGTCTATGCCGAGGATCCGAATCACAATTTCCGCCCAAGCTGTGGACTGCTCACCGAAGCGAGTTTCCCTGAATGGACGCGATGCGATCGCTGGATCGAACCAGGCACGGAAGTCAGTCCGTTTTACGATCCGTTGTTAGCCAAAGTGATGGTGCACGCCGCCGACCGATCGGCTGCCGTCGCGAAGATCGAGCAAGCACTCGAAGAAACGAAAATTTCCGGCATCGAAACGAACTTGCGCTACCTGCGCGACATCACCCGCTGGCAACCGTATCTCAAGGGCGGTGTGGCGATGCGCGACATGGCGGAGTTTATTTACACGCCTCACACCATCGATGTCATCTCGGCAGGAACCATGACCACCGTGCAAGATTGGCCAGGACGCGTGGGTTATTGGGAAGTCGGCGTGCCGCCGTGTGGACCCTTTGATTCGTTGTCACTCCGCCTCGCTAACAAACTGGTCGGTAATTCGGAAGGCAGTGCCGGATTGGAAATCACCATGACAGGACCAACGCTACGTTTCAATTCTACGACAAGCATCGCGGTGGTGGGTGCGTCCGCATTGATGCTGAAAAATGGCGTGCTCGTATCGATGAACGAGAGCATCGAGATGGCACCCGGTGACGTTCTTAAAATCGGACGCTTCGAGGGCGCCGGAGCACGGGCTTATCTCGCGGTCGCAGGCGGCATTGATTCACCAGAATATTTAGGGAGTCGCTCGACGTTTACGTTAGGAAAATTCGGCGGACCATTCGGGCGGGCCCTGTTGCCTGGCGACGTGCTTGGTCTTTCTTCCAATCGGAAATCGGAAATCATCAATCATCAATCATCAATTCCCATCGGTCATACATGGAAAATCGCCGTCCTCTATGGCCCACACGGTGCTCCCGACTTCTTCCTCGATGAAGACATCGATACCTTTTTCGCGACAAAATGGGAAGTTCACTACAACTCCGCACGCACGGGTGTTAGACTCATCGGCCCAAAACCGAAATGGGCACGCACCGATGGCGGCGAAGCTGGGCTTCACCCGTCTAACCTACACGACAATGCCTACGCTATCGGCGCGGTCGATTTCACCGGTGACATGCCCGTTATCCTCGGCCCCGACGGCCCGAGCCTCGGCGGCTTTGTCTGTCCGGTGGTGGTAGTGGATGCGGAATTATGGAAACTCGGTCAACTACGCCCCGGCGATTTGATTGAGTTTATCCCTGTTGATGAAGCATGGGCGCGTGACCGCCAAATCGAAGTGAATGAATTCATCGCAGGGGATCGCTCAAAACTAACCGATCCCGTCTGCGGCGAGCGCGGTTCCTGTTTTATTGATTCCTTCGGCGAAGGTGATGAAAAAGTTATCGTGCGCCGCGCTGGGGATCGTTATTTCCTGATCGAGTTTGGGCCGCATCATCTCGATTTGAAACTGCGCTTCAAAGCTCACGTTGTCCACGAGTGGCTGAAAGAACAAGCCATCGCAGGCATCATCGACCTCACTCCAGGCATCCGATCCTTGCAGGTCCATTTCGATCCAAGCATCATCGGGCGTTGCGATTTGTGGGAAATGATTCGCGCCGGCATCACGTCATTGCCGCCACTGGAGCAGATCGAAGTTCCGACGCGCATCGTTCATCTGCCACTAAGTTGGGATGACCCGAGCACCAAGGAAGCGATCCGCCGCTACATGCAAAGCGTCCGCCCCGATGCTCCATGGTGTCCAAGCAATTTAGAATTTATCCAACGGATCAACGGCCTTGAATCCATCGATGAAGTTTATAACATTTTCTTCTCAGCTTCCTATCTCGTGATGGGGCTTGGTGATGTGTATCTAGGTGCCCCCGTTGCGACTCCGTTAGATCCTCGCCATCGGATGGTGACGACGAAATACAATCCTGCGCGAACGTGGACGCCCGAAAACGCGGTCGGTATCGGCGGTGCGTATCTCTGCATCTACGGCATGGAAGGTCCGGGTGGTTATCAATTCACTGGTCGGACGATCCCGGTATGGAACCGCTGGAGAAAAACTGTGGATTTCCAAAAACCATGGCTGCTGCGTTTCTTCGACCAACTGCGTTTCTATCCAGTGAGTGCAGAGGAATTACTGCGCTTGAGGGAGGATGTTCCACGCGGACGACATAAATTGGATATCGAGGAAAAAGTGTTTCGGTTTTCCGATTACGAAGCATTTCTAGCAGAACACGCTGAAGAAATCGATGCCTTCCAAACCACGCAGCGCGCCGCATTCGAGGCAGAACGAAAACGCTGGGAAGAAGCAGGGCTCTCCATGGACGCACCGTCGGAAGCCGATATTGAATTGCAGGAAGTTGTGCTCCCCGATGGCTGCTACACCATGGACAGCCCAGTGACCGGCAGCGTTTGGAAAATCGAAGTCACGTCTGGCACGAAGATGACGACTGGAACCACTGCCTTGGTTTTGGAAGCGATGAAAATGGAAATCTCCGTCGAAGCCGACGCTCATCTGGAGGTCGTCGAAGTGCTTGTGTCGGAAGGTGCGAGCGTCAAAGCAGGTCAGGCTCTTGTTATTGTTAGATCCTTATGAAAATCAGCGAACTCAAGGAAAGATACGCGACAGGCACCACTCCTGCCGAAATGATCGAGGAGATTTGGGACAAGATCATCGCGTGGGATGATCCTGCAATTTTCATCCACATGCCGGAGAAATACGAGTTACTCGCTCTTGCCGCCGAAGTGGAAGCGATGCCAAAAGATCTTCCGCTATGGGGAATTCCTTTTGTCGTAAAAGATAATATCGACGTGGCCACTTGGCCGACGACGGCGGCTTGTCCGGATTTTGCTTACGTTCCAACCGAGGATGCAGAGGTTGTTCGGCTACTGCGGGCGGCGGGGGCTATTCCGATTGCTAAGGCAAACCTCGATCAGTTCGCAACCGGACTGGTTGGAACACGTTCACCGTATGGAGTTCCTAGAAATGCCATCGATGCGGAATTTCTACCCGGCGGATCAAGCTCCGGGAGTGCGTCGGCAGTCGCCGCCGGATTATGTGCGTTTTCGTTAGGAACCGATACAGCAGGGTCGGGACGGGTGCCGGCAGCATTCCAGGAATTGATCGGCTGGAAACCCACACGTGGTCTACTCAGCAACCGTGGACTAATACCAGCGTGCCGCTCACTGGATTGCATTTCCGTGTTTGCGAACACGGCAGCGGATGCCTCGTTGATATCGGAAGTGGTCGGAAAATATGACGCGGCGGATTATTTTTCTCGCGAAGTGACGCCCGAAGGAAACATCGGTAAGACTTTCCGCTTCGGCGTCCCGAAGTCACTCGATTTCGCAGGAGACACCAATACTCCGGAACTTTTCGCCTCAGCGATCAAAAGAATGCAAGCCATCGGCGGTATTGCTGTGGATATCGATCTAACACCATTTACCGAAGCCGCGAAACTCTTGTATGAGGGGCCATGGGTCGCAGAGCGCTGGGCCGCTGTTGGAGAATTTATGGAATCCAATCCAGAAGCTGTGTTTCCCGTGACACGGAAAATCCTCGAAGGATCAAAAGGCTGGGACGCAGCATCCACGTTTCGTGCGCAATACAAACTGCGGGAATTCGCGCGAAAATCAGAAGATGTTTGGAATCAAATCGACGTATTGCTGCTACCTACAACGCCGCGACTCTACACAGTCGCCGAGAATCTGGCTGAGCCATACGGCACGAACGCCACGCTCGGGCGCTATACCAATTTCATGAACTTACTCGATCTATCTGCCGTGGCCGTGCCTGCAGGCAGAGCTAGATCAGGTCGCGCACCTTGGGGTGTCACCTTTGCTGCTCCAGCGGGTTGGGACGCGATATTGTTAGATCTTGCTGGAAGATTCAGTGGAGAAAAGACAAAGGACGACGCTCACATACCGAATCCCGAGAAGATTCCCCTGCTTGTCTGTGGTGCTCATTTGGAAGGACTACCCCTGCACTGGCAGCTCGCGGATCGAGGCGCGACTTTGCGCGAATCGACGAAAACAGCTCCGGTTTACCGAATGTATGCGATGCCGGCTAGTGGCTCGATCCCACCACGACCAGCCATGATCCGCGACGATGCGACGGGCGCAGCGATCGAAGTGGAGATATGGGAACTGAATGCCGCCGCGTTTGGCGATTTCGTCTCCAAAATTCCCGGACCATTGGGGATAGGAAAGGTTCTGTTAGAAAGCGGCGAGGAAGTCCCTGGCTTCATCGCAGAACCCCGAGCCATGCAAGGAGCAGAAGATATCACCCAGTTCGGAGGCTGGCGAAAATGGCTTCTTCGCACATCTTAATCTCACTGATCAAGATCTTTGATACCATGTCTGGGATTAGGTGTGGTATTTCAGCAAATTAGGGTTGATGTTGTCTCCGGCTAACCAGCCATTTCAACCTAACCAGCCCCGCGCACTTTGTATTTAACATCATGGACGATCCACACCGATTCTCAATCAACGCCAACCTGCGCTACAACGTCTATGTAGAGGGATGGCTTTTATTGAATATCGCGGTCGATACATCTGGAATGCAGGAGGTGATCCATGAGCAGTTAACCAGCAATACCGATAGGGAATTTCGGGAAATGATCTCCCCTCACGGAGCCATCCGTTCCCATGCAATCAACGTTTCCACCGGTGTCCTTGAAATCCAATATCAGGCAGAGGTGGCCCGTTTAGACCCCGGATTCCATGGATGCTGGCAACTCGGGGAAACCGATCTTGTGGATCTCCCTCCCAGCGTTGCGCGCTACTTGTATCCGAGTCGGTATTGTGAGTCCGACAAACTGGTCCGCTTCGCTAAAATGGAATTCGGCGGAATAAGTTACGGCCACACCATGGTTGCGGCGATCTGTAACTGGATCTACAAACACATCGAGTATGACCCCTACGCGACCTACGAGTTCAAGAGTGCAGTGGACTGTTTGATCTCCCGTGCCGGAGTATGCAGAGAGTTTGCCCACTTGGGGATAGCCTTCGCACGTGCCATGGGAATTCCCGCCCGCTACGGAAGTGCGTATGTGCATAATTTGTCCACCCCGGACTTCCATGCATTTTTCGAGGTATGGCTGGATGGTCGCTGGTGGTATTACGATGCAACTCGTTTAGCTCCCCAAGCTGGATTCATCCTCATCGGAACAGGACAAGATGCCGCAGACACATCTGTGGCAACCATGTCGGCAGGCGTCCATTTTTCATCTATGGAGATTGAGGTGACTAAACTTTCTACGAGGGAATTATCGTTCACGAATAGTCCGATCTCCTTCGAAGCTCATCCCAGTCATTAGACTGTTTGCCAATAGCTAAAACTAAAAACAAAAAAGCCAGCCGGATATAACACGACTGGCTTTAAAATTTCCTAAAACGAAATCTTAGTAACGGTAGTGATCCGCTTTGAACGGACCTTCAGTTGAGATACCGATGTAGTCCGCTTGATCTTGAGTGAGCTTGGTGAGCTTCGCTCCGATTTTTGCAAGGTGTAATCTTGCCACTTCTTCGTCGAGGTGTTTTGGAAGCACGGTCACTTGACCGGCTTTGTAGGTTTCGCGATTTTCCCAGAGATCGATTTGAGCGAGCGTCTGGTTTGTGAAGCTGTTAGACATCACGAAAGACGGATGTCCTGTTCCGCAACCGAGGTTCACCAAACGACCTTCAGCGAGCATGTAAATGCTGTTGCCAGTCGCGAAGGTGTATTTATCAACCTGTGGCTTGATGTTCAAGCGAGTCACACCAGGTTCTTTGTTCAGCTTGTCCATTTGGATCTCGTTGTCGAAGTGACCGATGTTACAAACGATGGCCTGATCCTTCATTTTCGACATGTGATCAAAGGTGATGATGTCTTTGTTACCTGTGGTGGTGACATAAATATCTCCCCAACCAAGTGTGTCTTCAATGGTAAGAACGCGGAAACCTTCCATCGCTGCTTGCAATGCGCAGATCGGATCGACTTCGGTCACAACCACTTGAGCACCGGATCCACGGAGTGCTTGTGCACAACCTTTACCGACATCGCCGTATCCGCAGACCACGCCGACTTTACCAGAGATCATCACATCGGTCGCACGTTTGATACCGTCTAACAACGACTCACGGCAGCCGTAGAGGTTGTCGAATTTCGACTTCGTCACGGAATCGTTCACGTTGATTGCAGGAACCAGAAGTTTTCCAGCCTTCGCCATCTGATAGAGGCGATGCACACCGGTCGTGGTTTCTTCGGAAACACCTTTCCAATCTTTTACGATCGTTTGGAAAATGCCGGGTTGTTTGACTTTGATAACTTTCAAGAGGTCTTTGATGACCTGCTCCTCTTCGCTCTCGCCGGGACTGTCGATCCAGTTGGATCCGTTTTCCATTTCGTAGCCTTTGTGGATAAGCAGAGTCGCGTCGCCACCGTCATCGACGATGAGTTGTGGGCCGAGGCCGTCTTTGTTGACGAGCGCCTGCCATGTGCACCACCAATATTCTTCCAAGGTCTCGCCTTTCCAAGCGAACACTGGAATTTCGCGAACCGCAATCGCTGCAGCGGCGTGATCTTGTGTGGAGAAAATATTGCACGAAACCCAACGCACATCTGCGCCGAGATCCGCCAAAGTTTCGATCAAAACTGCTGTCTGGATCGTCATGTGCAGTGAGCCCATGATGCGGACACCTTGAAGCGGCTTCGTTTTGCCATACTTCTCACGCGTCGCCATCAAGCCCGGCATTTCATGCTCAGCGATGTCGATTTCTTTACGTCCGAAATCGGCCAAACCGATGTCTCTTACTTTATAATCTGTAAAACTCATAATTTTTTATTCTGTTAGATATTATTATTTGATCGCTTTTTTGAGTGCGGAAACTTTGTCCGTCTTCTCCCAAGTGATATCCGAATCATCTTTTCCGAAGTGACCGTAGTTGGTGGTCTTCGAGAAGATCGGACGAAGCAGGTTGAGTTGCTTGACGATGTCGGATGGATTGAAGGAGAAAACTTTGAGAACAGCTCCGAGGATTTTAGCGTCGGAAACGGTTCCTGTACCGAAGGTATCGATGTGCACGCTGCAAGGTTCTGGGTGACCGATCGCATAAGCGAACTGCACCTCGCACTTACTTGCGAGTTCTGCGGCGACGACGTTTTTCGCAACCCAACGGCCCATGTAGGCTGCGGAGCGATCGACTTTCGATGCGTCTTTTCCAGAGAAAGCACCACCGCCGTGGCGGCCCATGCCACCGTAGGTATCAACGATGATTTTGCGTCCGGTCAAACCGCTATCACCTTGAGGACCACCGATGACGAATTTACCGGTTGGATTGATCAGGAACTCGGTTTTCGAGGTAAGCATGTTTTTCGGTAGGACTTTTTTGATCACCTGCTCGATGCAGAATTTTTCGATCTCTTTGTGGGTTACATCAGCGGTGTGCTGGGTGGAAATCACCACGTTGACGATACGGGTCGGTTTACCATTCACATACTCGACGGAAACCTGGGTCTTCGCATCTGGACGGAGCCATGGAGCGAGTTTACCGGCTTTGCGGATTCTTGTTAGTTCGCGACCGAGGCGGTGTGCGAACATGATAGGAGCCGGCATGAGCTCAGGAGTTTCGTCACACGCGTAACCAAACATAATACCTTGATCCCCTGCTCCTTGCTTCTTGGTTTTCTTGCCTTCCGCTCCTTTTGCATCAACGCCTTGCGCGATGTCTGGGCTCTGAATGGTTAGGTAGTTGTTGATGAAAAGCGTATCCGCATGAAACACATCATCGGTGTTCGTATAACCAATCCCACGCACGGCATCACGTATTACTTTGCCGACGTTGATCACTTCATCGATCGGCTTAGTCGTGCCTTTCTTCTTATCCTGAAGTTTAGGGATGGTGATTTCGCCGCCGACGACAACGATGTTACTCTTCACGAAGGTCTCACAAGCAACGCGGCTGGTGGGGTCGATGGCCAAACAGGCATCGAGGATGGCATCGGAAATGGTGTCCGCGACTTTATCTGGATGGCCTTCGCCAACCGACTCTGAGGAAAAAATATAGGTGCTCATTTGTTTTTTGATTTTCGTATCGTCAAATCGTGATGCGTTGATGTAACATGCCAGCCATGTCGTCAACCATCAAATGCCTGAAACTCATTTCCGACCCCACTCGGCTGCGGATTCTCGCGCTTCTGAACCAAGATGCCCTCTCGGTCGCTGAGCTTCAGGAAATTCTCGGCATGGGCCAGAGCCGCATTTCCACCCAGCTCTCCCAGCTCAAAACCGCTGGCTTGGTCAACGACGAGCGCGCCGGAAAAAACAATGTCTACTCCGCCTCTATCCCTCGCGAGCTCGCATCGGTCGTTTCTCACGCGATCGCTGAAATCCCAGAGACCAGCAGCGACAACCTCGCGCTTCAACACATCCTTTCCAAACGGAAAGACTACGCTCGCGCCTATTTCGACGAGCTCGCGGGTCGATTTGGAAAAGACTACGTCCCCGGCCGATCCTGGAAAGCGCTCGCCGAGGCGTTAATCAAATCCCTCAACTACCGCCACATCGCCGACCTCGGTGCGGGCGAAGGCACCCTTTCCCAACTCCTCGCCCAACGCGCGGAAAAAGTCATCGCGGTCGATCTCTCCCAAAAAATGGTCGAGTATGCCCAATCGCTCGCCCACAAAAATGGCCTGCATAACCTCGAATTCCGCATCGGTGATATCGAGAGCCCGCCCATTGATGAAGGAACTATCGACCTCGCCATTCTCAGCCAAGCCCTGCACCACGCAGAAAATCCCCAACGCGCCATCGATGCCGCACACCGCATCTTGAAACCCGGCGGACGCATCATCATTCTCGATCTCCTCCAACATACCTTCACCGAAGCACGCGAACTCTACGCCGATCGCTGGCTGGGTTTCTCCGAAAGCCAACTCGCCTCCATGCTTAAAAAATCCGGTTTTACTGAAATCGAAACCCTCATCGCCGATAAAGAAGAGGCGGCGCCAAAATTTCAAACACTCCTCGGTATAGGAACGCGCTAAGACAGAGTTCAAAACTCTTCCCACTGATCACTGATCACTCGGCACTTCACTCTGCACACTTTCCACTTTGCACTTCCCTCATCCCTCACTAACTTTGCCAAGAATGATTCGTTTAAGCCTCTTTATCGCTCTCACCGCAATCAGCCTGACATTTCTGCATGCTCAGGAAAAACCCACCAACGGCTCGGCGATTTACCGCTCGGTTTTACGCATCGAAGTTGCGACCCAAAATCCCGATTACCAGACACCATGGAACTCGGGGCGATTTAGCGGCGGCATCGGCACAGGCTTCATCGTCGGTGAAAATCAAATCCTCACCAACGCGCACGTTGTATCGAATCAAAAGCGTATCCTAATCACCGTTCACGGCAGCCCGAAAAAATACCCTGCGAAGGTGGAGTATATCGCACATGATTGCGATCTTGCTCTACTCTCGCTTGAGAACTTTTCCGACTTCAAAGAATTCCCGGTCTTTTCCTTCGGCGAAGTTCCCCAGCTCGAATCAGAGGTCACGGTCATCGGCTATCCCGTTGGTGGTTCGCGGCTCTCTGTCACCAAAGGCATCGTTTCACGTATCGATTTCCAACCTTACTCCCACAGCCGCGCCGATTCCCATCTCGTGGTCCAAATTGATGCCGCGATCAATCCCGGAAACTCGGGAGGTCCAGTGCTTCAAAATGGTAAAGTCGTCGGCGTCGCGTTCCAAGGCCTGCGCCAAGCAGACAACACGGGTTACATCATTCCTACTCCTGTCATCAAACGTTTCATCAAAGACATCGCTGATGGAAGCTATAACCATTATGCCGAACTCGGAATCAACGATTTTCCCCTCCACAATCCTGCAATGCGCAAAGCCTTGGGCCTACCAAATGATGACAAAGGCGTACTCATTACCCGTGTCACACCGACCAGCTCCGCAGATGGCATCCTGAAATCTGGCGACGTTCTCATGGCACTCGATGACCAGCAGGTCGACTCCGCCGGACAAGTTCTCATCGATGGTGAAAAAGTGAATCTAGCAGAAATCGTTGAACGTAAATTCAGCGGTGACAAAGTTGCGGCGCGAGTCATTCGCGGTGGTGCAACGGTTGATGTCGATATCACCCTCAAGCCCCTGCCCGCTGCGCAAATGTATTCTATCCGTTACGAGGCACAACCTCGCTACGTCGTCTTCGCCGGACTCGTGTTCCAACCACTCGACACGAATCTCTTCGCCAGCTCAAAATTCACTAATGTCACGGTGCGTAGACTCTACACCGACTACGTTTCAAAGGGAATCTTCGAGGAGAAAAAAGACATCGTCATTCTCACCCAGATCCAGCCGGATTCGGTTAACTCCCAAATAGAGAACTTTTCTGGACTCGCCGTTGATAAAATTAATGGCATACCGGTCGTCAGCTTAAGCCACGCCCACGAACTTCTCTATCAGAAAAATCCTCCAGAGTTTCATACCATTGAACTCTATGGCGCGAATCGCCCGATTGTCGTCCCCTCTGCTGAAGTCGATGCCGCGAATCTTCGCGTCCAGACCAACTACGACATTTCAAAACTCCACAACCTCGTCGAGTAAACTTCATCGATTTCACAAATGCCCCGCGTCGCCATCGCTCTCGGCTCTAACCTCGGTAACCGCGAAACGCACATCGCCACCGCCATCGCCGAGTTGAGACAAATCGCCAGTCCCGGCGAACCGTTTCTCACCGCATCACTCTTTGATACGGAACCCCAAAACTGCCCGCCAGACTCACCTCGTTTCCTCAACACCGCCGTCGATTTCGATTACCCCGGAACCGATCCGTTAGAACTCCTGCAACTAACCCAGGGTATTGAAAATAAACTCGGCCGCGAACCCCAGCCCATCCGCAACGCCCCACGCATCATCGACATCGATATCCTCATTTTCGGTAATACAACTTTGGACCATCCCAAACTCCAACTCCCCCACCCACGCATCCACGAACGACCCTTTGTTCTAAATCCACTGAGAGAGATAAGAAAAGATATTTAAAAGGTAGGGTCGGCGCGCCGTCGCCGACCGTGATTTCCTTTGGATGAGAAGCTAAAGAATAAGCATCAAAATAGGTCTCACGCCTCTTTGAATGATCGCGCGTTAAGAATTTTAATCAGGGTCGACAACGGTGTGTCGACCCTACCTTTTGAAATAATTCTCAATCGCTTTCACTAGCCCTGGTATATCATACTGGGCAGCTTCCACCGCTGGTTTGTGATCTAACGCTTTTAGTGTCTCGGTTGTCACCGGCCCAATACTTGCTGCGACGCAATTTTCCGGCCATGGCAAACCTAGAGCGAAGAAATGTTCGGCGGTTGAGGATGAAGTAAACGTCACCATGTCCGCACCTTCTTCGATGAATTTTGCTTGAGCACCGGTCGGATCATCGGACTCGGGGACGGTGCGATACGCGATGCATTCATCAACAATCGCGCCGAGTTTCATCAGGCCATCATAGATTACATCACGCGATTCCGCGGCTTTCACCCAGAGTACGGTTTGGTTCTCGATGTTGATTTCTTTGAACGCCTCTAACAAACCTTCAGCGACAAATTTCTTCGGCAGCAAATCGACCCCGATCCGGTATTCGCGAATTTTTGCAGCGGTGCCCGGCCCGATGGCGGCGATCTTTGGATTTCCCAAACTCCGTGCATCATCGAAGGTAGCGAAAAACGCATCGAAGAATTTCTCAACTCCGTTCGGGCTGGTGAAAATTAACCAATCATATTCGTGTGCATGAATGACACCTTCCGCAAATCCCTCGCGATCTTCGGGAAGTTCGATCCGAATTGTTGGCAACTCGATCACATCAGCGCCGAGGTTCTGGAGGCGTTTGCTGAGATCCCCCGCTTGCTCGCGGGTGCGAGTCACGACGATTTTCTTTCCGAACAACGGACGTTTCTCAAACCAATTGATCTTCGCGCGCTCTTTCACAACCGTTCCGATCACGGCCACGGCAGGCGATGAAAATCCAGCCTTCTCGGCGATATCGGCTATCGTTTCCAACGTGCCTTCGATCGTCCATTGCGATCCAGTGGTTGCCCAACGCACGAGTGCGATCGGAGTATCAGCCGCGGCTCCGTGCTCGATGAAAGAGCTGGTGATTTCACGCAAGCGCGCGACGCCCATCAGGAAAACTTTCGTGCCAGGAGCTTTCGCAAGCTGGGCGTAATCGATAGATGTAAAACCTTTGGTCGGATCTTCATGACCCGTGAAAATCGTGAGCTGGGTGTTATGATCGCGATGCGTCACCGGAATCCCCGCATAAGCCGGACCGGCGATAGATGAACTGATTCCAGGAACGATTTCAAACGCCACGCCTGCATCCGCTAACTCCGCCGCCTCTTCTCCACCGCGTGCGAAAATCATAGGATCGCCACCTTTTAAACGCGTGACGATTTTTCCCGCCTTGGTGAAATCGACAATCATCTGGTTGATTTGATCTTGCGGGACCGCGTGATCTTTCGCGCGTTTTCCGACATAGATTTTTTCGCAGCCAGACTTAGTCCAGCGCAGCAATTCCGGACTACTGAGCGCATCGTAAACGAGCACATCGGCTATTTCGATGCACTCCTTCGCGCGTAAGGTTACAAGACCGAGGTCGCCGGGGCCGGCGCCGACTAGATAGCAGATTCCTTTGGATGTCATTTGAGAGATTGGAAAAGTTTGAGTGCCGCTTGGATGGGATCGGTGTCCGTAACAGAACCGATTTTAGGTTGCCCGCCGGTTTCAGGAAACACGCGGGCGTGGAGATGGATTTGTGAACCTGTTAGATGAGAATAAACGCCGACCGGAGTATGGCAGCCGCCATCGAGCAAACGCAGAAACTCGCGCTCCGCCGTAACCTTGATCCAGGTTTCCGCATGGCCAATCGCGCTCGCGATTTCCAGCGACCGAGCATCGCCTTTGCGGATTTCCAAACCAATCGCCCCCTGACCTGCGGCTGGGAAAAAGATATCCTCCGCAAGCCTTGTGCAAAAAACTGGTGCCGATGCCGCGACCAATTCCTCATCGCTTTCAGAAAATTCCGGAATGAAACCCAACCGCACCAAACCTGCCTCGGCGAGGAGGATCGCATCGTAGTCGTCGCCTTGTGCGAGCTTTTCAATCCGAGTCGGGACATTTCCGCGTAAATCCACCAAAACCAAATCCGGACGGAGAAATTCGATCTGCTTCGCGCGCCGCACACTGCTGGTGCCGACTTTTGCCCCTGCTTTCAAAGCCGATAACCCACCAGCCTGCTTAGTCAGCAACACATCGCGAACCGGAGCGCGCTCAAGCGTCGCCGCGAGCTCGAATCTAGGATCGATCACGGTCGGCATGTCCTTCAAACTGTGCACTGCGATATCCACCGAACCATCAGCCAGCGCCTCTTCGAGCTCTTTGATGAACACGCCTTTATCAAACGTGCCCTCGGCTTTAGCGACATTGGCGAGCGAGACATCCGTCCGACGGTCGCCCGTGGTTTTGATGATCTGACGGCTGATTTCCATGTCCGGAAATTTCTCCGACAACAAGCCTTGGGTCGCCGTGGCCTGCACCAAAGCCAGCTCGCTGCCCCGGGTGCCAATGATAATCTCTGTGCCTGTTCTACTCATGAATTCGCTCTGCGCCCCCCTCCATGCAGTCGGAGAGGCTGAGTTGCAAGGTTAAGTAAGTGCCCGTAATGAAATACCACCCGCACGAAGCTTGCTGCCACCATGGGGTTGGCGGAGCCCATCTGGACCGACTAACTCACTCTGCGCCGCAGGCTTTGGACTGCTGGGATTTTTCCCAGCTCTTGGAGTTGCCGTTGGTGATCGGGTGTTTTGGGTTAAAACCGAGAATCTCCGGTTGAAACCATCCACCGTGAGAGCTGCGGATAAAGAACCGCAGCAGTCCAGAGCCTGCGGCGGATGGATTTTTGATTTGGCCGCCTAATGCTTGTACCCTTTTGGGCAGTCTTACGATTCGAAAACTTCTTGCAAACCCACTGCATGAGCGATAATTCCGCCCCCCAGCCTCCGACGGCGATCCTAGTTTAATCCGAAATATTTATGAAGTTAGGCAAACTGCTCGATACAGATCGCATCCTTTTGGATATGAAAGCGACAGAGCATTTACCTGCGATCGTTGAACTCGTGGACTTACTGACCGAGCGCGGAGACATCCCGAAAAGCAACTACGACGAAATCCTCAAAGCCCTCGAAGAACGCGAAGCTCTCATCAGCACAGGGATCGGCTCTGGTGTGGCCATCCCCCATACATTCTCCGATACCCTCGAAAACGCCGTCGCCATCTTTGGTCGTTCCAAGCAAGGAATCAACTTCGCGGCGCACGACGATGCGCCAGTGCATTTCATCATTTTGTTCATCGTTCCCAGGACGGACTACCACCTGCATCTCCGCACCCTTGCAGCCATCGCGAAAATGTTCACCAATTGCGAAGTCCGACGCCGACTCGCCACCGCCAACACCCGCGAGGAAATTTTGGAAATCCTAGATCCAAAACCCGTCCGCACCGACGCCGACAAAGAGCCTTGCTGAAATAGATCTAACGATCTTACCTATTTGCAGCCGCCGTTCTTTTGTCTTCATAAGCGGTTACTTACTCTGATTTCAGCTTTATCCCATGACTCTCCTCCAGAACCTTGAATCCCGCCTATCCAAAGCACTCGAAACGGTTTTAGGCGAAACGACCCCAGCCAATCTCATGACCGCAGCGGATCTCCGTTTCGGCGATTACCAGAGCAACTCCGCGATGGTTCTGGCGAAACGGATAAAAACCAACCCCCGCGTCCTCGCGGAGCAAATCCTCAACGCGGTCGATATCGAAGGGCTCGCCACCGCGAAAATCGACGGCCCAGGTTTCATTAATTTCACCATCCTCCCAGAAGCTTACGCCGCCTATGCCGAAAGCTTGTTGAAAGATCCTCGTCTCGGCACGCCGGAGCTTGGAAAAGGCAAACGCATTGTGGTCGATTTCTCTGCACCCAATGTCGCCAAGCCCATGCATGTCGGCCACATCCGATCGACCATTATTGGAGATTCCCTCTGCCGCATCGCGCGTTTCCTTGGCTTCGAAGTCATTGCCGACAACCACATCGGCGATTGGGGCACGCAGTTCGGCATGATTCTGCATGGTTGGAAAACCCGCTTGAATCACGAAGCACTCGAACAAGATCCGATCAAAGAACTCGTCCGTGTGTATCGTGAAGTGAACGCTTCGACCAAAGATGATCCATCGGTTTTAGAAACCTGCAAAAACGAGCTCGTGAAGCTCCAAGCTGGTGATCCCGAAAACCTCGCAATCTGGCAACAATGCATCGATGTTTCGAAATTCGGTCTTCAGAAAATTTACGATCGCTTGGATGTAAAATTCGATCACTGGCTTGGCGAAAGTTACTACAACGACATGCTTCCCGGTTTGGTCGATGAGTTTCTCGAAAAAGGCCTCGCCCGTGAAAGCAACGGCGCGGTGTGCATTTTTTCCGACGACTCGAAAGACCCCAGCCAAGATCCATTCAAAGTCCACCGCGAAGATGGTTGGACCGATAACCCAGCGATCATCCGCAAGGCCGATGGCGGATTCCTCTACGCCACCACCGACCTCGCTACTATCCAATACCGCATCGATACCTGGAACGCCGATCAGGTCTGGTATGTCGTCGGCGTTCCGCAACAACTCCATTTCCGCCAGATTTTCGAAGCCGCTCAACGCTGGGGTAAAACCGGCGACTTCCGCCATATCTCCTTCGGTTCCATTCTCGGTGAGGATCGCAAATTGATGAAAACCCGCTCCGGCGACAACGTCGGCCTGACCGATGTGCTCGAAGAAGCGGTCGAGCGCGCCGCCGCGGCCATCGCCGAAAAGAACCCGGAACTCCAAGGCAAAGAAGCCGATGAGATCGCGGAAATCGTCGGGATCGGCGCGGTGAAATTCGCCGAACTTTCCCAGAATCGACTCACGGACTACGTGTTCGCATGGGATCGCATGCTCGCCCTGCAAGGCGATACCGCGCCTTACCTCCAGTATTCAAGCGTCCGCATCCGTTCCATTTTCCGGAAACTCGACGGTGAGTTTGATGCTACGGCCGTCGCAATCCAGTTAGAGAAACCCGAGGAAATCCACCTCGCCCGCCTGCTTGCCCGCTTTGGCGAGGTTTTACCCATGGTCATCGAGGATCACCGCCCGAACCTCCTCGCGAACTATTTGTTAGAGCTAGCCCGCGCATTCCATTCCTTTTTCGAGGCCTGCCCCGTTCTCAAATCCGAGGAACCTCTCAAATCCAGCCGACTCGCCCTCTGCAAGCTCACCTCCACCATCCTCGAACAAGGCCTAGGCCTCTTGGGTATCCGCTGCCCTAATAGAATGTGAGGATTTTAGATTGCACTTCTTCGGCGCATAAATACAAGATATCGAGATGTTCCCCTTTTACGTCATCGGACACAAAAACCCAGATACCGATGCAGTTTGTTCCGCCATCGGTCATGCCGCCTTGCTTCGCGCCTGCGGTGATGAACCCGATGCGATAGCCGCTCGCTGCGGAGATATCTCACAACGCACCAGATGGGTTTTGGAAAAAGCGGGAATCGAAGCTCCAGAACTTCTCACCGATGCACGCACCAATGCCGGAATGATCTGCAAACGCGAGGTTGTTTCCGTCCGCCCATCCGATACTTTCCTTATTGCTTATAATCGGATGCTCGGTGCATCGGTCCGTTGCGTGCCTGTCATGAATGAAGACGGCACAGTTGCCGGAATGCTTCAATACTTCAACCTCCTCAAACTTCTTCTCCCCGCTAACACCGAAGGCATCAGCGTCCGGACCGTGCACGCCTCACTCAACAACCTCGCTAAAACTCTCGATGCAGAAAGTTTAGGTGCAACCATTTGTGATCAAGACGAAGAAGAAGACCTCATCCTCCTCGTCGGTGCCTCCTCGCAAGACACGGTGAAAGACCGCCTCAAACAGGCAGAGGATGAAGGTAACCTCAGAAATTTCCTCGTGATCTGCGGAGACCGACCCATCGTCCAACGCCTTGCCATCGAGTCCGGCGCACGCGCGTTGTTAGTCACGGGTCAGAATGTCGTCTCTCAAGAGATCAAAGACTTCGCAATTTCCAAAGGCACCGTCCTACTGCGTTGCCGTCAAGACACCGCTAGCGCCAGCACTCTCATCCGATGCTCGCGAACCGTTCGCCACGTGATGGAAACCAAATTCTTCTCGGTAAACTCCAAAGAACCCGTTTCAAAAATCCGCAAAGAACTTGTCGCCGTCGATCAAGACCTCTTTCCCGTCATGGAAACTGGCTCTGATGCGATGGTCGGCGTGCTCGCAAAATCTGACCTCGTCGATCCACAGAAACTCCGCTTCGCCCTCGTCGATCACAACGAATACGCCCAAGCCGTCACCGGAATCGAAGAAGCCACGATCACCGAAGTCATCGATCACCACCGCCTCTCCGGCGATCTTGTTTCGCGCGAACCCATTCGTTACCTCAACGAACCGGTCGGATCAACCTGCACACTCGTCGCCCGTAAATTTTTCCACAGGGATCTCAAACCTGAGCCAAGCGTCGCGCTTTGCCTCTGCGGCGGCATCGTTTCCGATACCCTGTGCCTAACATCTCCGACCACCACCGCGCTCGATAAAAAAATGCTGACCTGGCTCAGCGGAATCGCAAACGTCGATGCCAAAGAATTCGCTGCAGAATTTTTCGCCGTCGGTTCACTCATGGCAAACGGCACCACCGCTGAAATCATCCACACCGACCGCAAAGAATTTAACGAACAAGGCATGTTCATCAGCGTCTCCCAAGTCGAGGAACGAGACCTCCACGGTTTCAAAGCCAGACGCGATGAGTTAGAAAAAGCCCTGCGCGATCTCCAATTTGAAAAAGGTTACAACATCGCGGTCCTTGTGATTACTGATGTAGCCCTCCTCAAAAGCATGGTCCTTGCCGTCGGCCCAGAAAAAATTATCGCAGCCCTGCCCTTCACCCGCATTGATGACACCCTCTACTCCGCCCCCGGAGTCGTCTCAAGAAAACGCCAAATCTTCCCCGCCATTTGCGACGCCATTGAGCATGGGAGTAGGTAAAGAAGAGTTCTTGGTTTGACTACGCTTCGCTCCGTCCAAGCGGTCAGGACTTCGTCTAGGTTGAAGGCTCGCTAGCGCTCATTTGGCTTTGTAGTTCTTGGTTCTTAGTTGGGCTTCGCGCTGCATTTTTTACGAACTAAGAACCAGGAACCAGAAACTTTTCCCCTCACTCCTCAATCACACACGGCACCAAGATACCATCGCTCATGCCGTGGATTTTTTTCTTATCCGCTGGAACCAAGGTCGCCAAGCATCCACCAAACGTAGTTTCGCCTTCTTTATCGGTGAAAAAGTAAGGACACAATCTCGCCCGCACCTCTATCATTTTCACGCTGCCGTCCTCCGTATAAACCGGATGCGTAAAGCGTCGACCCTCGTGAAATTCCTGCATCAACCACGGCTGCTCACCCGATTGATCCAGCGCGAACTGTAACCGTTCTTGCCACTCCGCAGATGGAAGATCGTGACCGATAAACACCCCACGCGATCCCCAGGCTGTTTCGTGGAAGCCACTGATTTTCAAAACTAACTGTCGTTCTTTTTGAGAAAACTCGCCGACCTCGTCCCAAGAATGCGCGTTGAGTCTTGGCAACGCGGCGTGAGGCGGCAGCGGCTCGGGATCCATCACCCAGCCGAACGGAATCCATTCCCGCAATCGACGCAAATGACTTCCGCGCAGTGACTGCTCCCAAATCTTTTTCAAAGCAGGCGACCAAAATAATGCCAGCCAAAGCTTGTCCTCCAGATGCGCTTTGAACGGTGGCGTGATACTCGCTTCGCCAGTCGCAGATTTCTCCGCAAGCTTCCGCGCGTATGGCATCGACTCCCAATCGAACAACTCAAAAAACCGATATATCTCCCGCCCGCAGTCCTCGTATTCCTCCGCGTTTTCCACCTTCCATTCCGCGCCTAACTGCTCCGCCAACCAAGCCATTTCCGGCCGGTAATCGTTTGCTTCGTCGGAAACCAAAATATCACCGCCATCTGGCATCAGCTTGCGGAAACCATCGATCATCCCATCCGCACCACCCAACACATCGTAACCAGCCTCCGCATATATTTTTGAAAGCCATGCCGTGATCCCGATTCCACCCGGCACACTATCGAGCTCGGAAACAGCGAAATGACCTTTCGCTAAAATCAAATCCGGACGGATCACTCGGGGAAATTGCTCCGCCATCCCGGGGTCACGTTGCAGCGCGGCCAACCAATCCGGTTTCCCCTCGTCTAACAACTCCGCAAGCCATGGCTCGATCTTTCCCGCTGCGGACCGACGGTATAGTAGATCGCAAGCTTGTTGGAATTTCGCCAACGGATGTCCCATCGCCATCATTTCCTTGGCCTCTGCCGCACTGAGTTTCAGCGGTTCCGGCGACCATTGCCACGCCGCGCCACCAAACAAACCGCCCTCCGGCAAGTTTCTCTTCAAATCATTCAATGCAATGGCCACGCCGCAGCTTCCACCCCGAAACCATTTTTTGCAAGTCGCCATGATGGACATAGCCAAAGACGATTTTAAAAAATGAAGTTAACCGCGAATGAACGCCAATGAACGCGAATTTAAAAATAGGATTTTCAAATTCTGGCAATTTCAAGCCAAGCCCCCCTCTGTCTCACTTATTCACGCAAAATTTGGTGTGCCTTCGACTATAGCCATTCTTAATCTTCATTAGCGTCCATTCGCGTTCATTCGCGGTAAGAAACAGAATCCCCACTGCCCGAATGAAACGAAATGCCCACCATTGACCTCCAACCCCTTTTCATCTCATTCTCGCGCCCGTGAGTCATAATCCTGTAGAGCCATCCCTGGCAGCATTCGAAGCGTTTTCTAAACAAGGAAACGTCGTTCCGGTATTCACCCAGCTTGCTGCCGATTTCGAAACTCCCCTTTCCGCCTATCTCAAAATCCGCGATGCAAAGCATTCCTTCCTCTTGGAATCGGCCGAAGCCACGGATAAAGGCGGTCGCTGGTCGATTATTGGCTCCGGCCCAAAACGCATTTTTACCGCACACGGCAAAGAAATCACCGTCACCGAAGGCAGCAAATCCCACACGATCCAAGCCCCCGACGATGTCCTTGCCGCGCTTGAGCGCGAAATGGCTCCGTTCCGTCCTGTCGCCAATCCCGCCCTGCCTCCGTTTTCCGGCGGCATGGTCGGCTACCTCTCTTACGATGCCGTACGGCAGTTCGAACCCACCCTCGGCGATTCACCACCGGATTCGCTCGGCATCCCAGATGCATTGTTCATGCTCGCGGACACTCTGTTAGTTTTCGATCACCGCCTGCGCCGTTTGCAGATCATCGCGAATGCATTTCTCGATGAACATCCATCACCCGCCGAAGCCTACGCCGCCGCCTCAGGACGTATCGCTTCGATCATTGAAATCCTCGACCGCCCACTTCACGTCCCAGCCCTGAACGGACTCGCGGAAATCATCGACGAACCCGCCGTTTCTAACACCACCCAAGCGGAATACGAACAGATGGTGCGCGATGGCAAAGAATTCATCAAAGCAGGCGACATCTTCCAGTTCGTCCCAAGCCAACGTTTCACCACAGACTTCGACCAATGCCCGGTCGATCTTTACCGCGCTCTCCGCCACGTCAATCCATCGCCTTACATGTTCGTTTTGGAAATGGGCGACTTCGCCCTCGTCGGCTCATCGCCAGAAGTTCATGTCCGCTCCATCCAAGGTCGCATCGATATCCGCCCGATCGCGGGCACGCGTTGGAGAGGAAAAACTCAGAAAGAAGACGATGCACTAGCTGCAGATCTTTTGAACGATCCAAAAGAACGCGCCGAACATCTCATGTTAGTTGATCTCGCCCGCAACGACGTCGGTCGCATCGCGAAACATGGCAAAGTCAAAGTCGACGATTTCATGATCATCGAGCGTTACAGCCATGTCATGCACATCGTTTCCAACGTCACTGGTGAGCTCGATCCATCGCACACCGCCTACGATGTGCTCCGCGCCACTTTCCCTGCCGGAACGGTTTCCGGCGCACCGAAAATCCGCGCGATGCAAATCATTAACTCACTCGAAAAAAACAAACGCTGCGCGTATGCGGGAGCGGTCGGTTATTTCGGATTCGATGGCTCACATGATTCCTGCATCACCCTCCGCACCTGCCTTTTGAAAGACGGCAAAGCCCACGTCCAAGCCGGTGCCGGAGTCGTCGCCGATTCCGACCCCACCTACGAATACAACGAAACCGTCAACAAATCCAAAGCCCTCCTGCGCGCCATCGCTCTCGCAAAAACGCTTAAAGATTAATCAAACGAATTCCCCACTGATCACTGATCACTCGGCACTTACCACTTCATTCCATGCTCCTCATCCTCGATAACTACGACTCCTTCACCTACAACCTCGTCCAATACTTCGGCGAACTCGGGGTGGAGATGAAAATTTTTCGCAACGACGCACTCACGGTCGATGAGGTGAAAAAACTCGCACCCGAAAAAATCTGCATCTCACCCGGCCCGTGCAC
>JANMGO010000087.1:0-9348 GCA_031374665.1 Akkermansiaceae bacterium
CGGATTGCCGCCAGAAACGCCAAGTGAGGGCGCGTTTGGGAAGCGGATCGCCTTTTGCGAGCATAGGTAGGAGATTCATTCCATCGAACTCTTCCGAGGCTTTCATTCCGGCTGCTGCTGTGCTGGTGGCGGCAACGTCTAACGAAGTGACTGGGGTTTTGATGATTTGACCGGCGGGGATTATTCCTTTCCAACGCATGACGTATGGCACACGGATTCCGCCTTCGGAGAGCATGCCTTTTTCGCCGTTGAGCGGAGTGTTTTTCGATCCGTTCCAGTAAGCGCCGTCGAGCTTGATCGGATCGTCCGGCATGGTGAGTTTCAATGGAGCGCCGTTATCCCCCATGAAGAAGATCAAAGTATTCTCATCGATCTTGTGTTCCTGAAGTTTTTCCATCACACGACCGACGCCATCGTCGATGGAAGAAAGCATGGCGAGGGCGTAGCGGCGGCGCTCGGGCATATCGCTGGGAAAACGGTCGAGATACTTTTTCGATGAAGCCATCGGCACGTGCGGCGCGTAATAGGCGCAGTAGAGGAAAAATGGTTTGTCGTGATGAAGATCGATGAATTTGACAGCAGCATCGGATTGGCGGTCGATACGATCGCCTTCGGTCGTGATGTTTTTGGGTTTTGGGAACCGATTGCCTTCGAGATCGTAAGTGGCGGAGTAGCGGTTGACATAACCGAAGAACGTTTCCTGAAAGCCGCGTGATTGAGGATGAAATTTGAACTCGAGGACGGGTGGAATTTTTTTAGGATCGGGGACTTTGTATTTCTCCATGAACGCGGTGTCGCTGTGATTGGGTTCGAGATGCCATTTACCGACCATGCCCGTGGTGTAGCCGGCTTTGCCCAGGCGATCCGCGATGGTGGTTTCTGTTAGAGGAAGCGGGCCGTAGCCATTGGAGATAAAACCGAAGCGGTTTTGATCCCGACCGGTCATCAAAGCGGCGCGTGATGGGCAACATTGAGGAGCGGTGATGTAGCCATCGGTGAAGCGAGCGCCCTCGGCGGCCATGCGGTCGATGTGTGGAGTTTTGACATCTTTTTCCATGCCCATGCAGGAGAGATCGGCGTAGCCGTGGTCATCGCTGAAGAAGACGATGATGTTGGGTTTTTGAGCGGAGAGCGGAGAGCCTAGAGCTAAGAAGAAAATAGAGAGAAATTTCATGCTATGATTTAGTTTCGATGCATTGGCGCACTGCGGCCGGATGTTTTAAGGGATTCGAGCAAGGTTTTGAGTTCTCTGGCGATTTCTGGGTGGGATGAGTAGAGATTTTTTGTTTCTCCGGGATCCCCTTTGAGATCGTAAAGCTGAGCAGGTGCGGAGGGATCGGTATCGGGAATGCGAAAAGGTTGGAGACCTTCGCGTTTCTCGTAGTTGTTGCCGCCAGATGCTTGGTGATCGATGTATTTCCAATCGCCTTTCCGGACCGAAAGGGTGTCTTTGCCTTTAAACGCTTGCATAAGTAGATGCGGGCGAATGGACGTGGTGGCGTTTCCTAGCCATGCAGGAAGTAGGTTGTAGCTATCTTCTGCTGCTTCATTGGGTAGCTTGGTATCTATGACAGCTGCAAGTGTAGCCATGATATCTGTTAGACTGATGAGTTGGTCGGATTGAGTGTCAGGTTTGATTTTTGATGGCCAGCGGACGATGAACGGCACGCGGTGGCCACCCTCCCATGCATCCCGTTTCACACCGCGCCATGGGCGTGCGCCGTCGTGTTGATAGGTTTTTCGCATATCGATGACGGTATCGACTTCAGGTCCATTGTCGCTGGTGAGTATGACGATCGTGTTTTCGGCAACACCGAGTTTATCGAGTGTTTCCATGAGTTGGCCGACGGTCCAATCGAGCTGATGAATGAAATCGCCATGCGGGCCAGCTCGGGTTTTGCCTTGGAACTGTGGTGCGGGGAAGGAGGGGAGATGAATTCCTTGGGTGGAGTGAAAAAGGAAAAACGGTTTGTCTGGCGATTGGCGGGTATGATTTTCCAGAAACTCGCGGCTTTTTTTCAGGAACACGAGATCGACCTCTTCCATGGAAAAATCGGGTGCGATGAAACCATCGCGGCAGTCTTGGGAATACGGATGATTGGGGAGCTTGGTGCGGTCGATTTTTTGCGTAGGAGGAACCGGGATGTGATTGCCATCGATGAATGCGTAGAGCCAATCCGTGGTAGGGCAACATGCGGTGCCGAAAAATGAGTCGAAGCCGTGATCGAGTGGGCCGCCTTTGATGGGGCGGGTGTAATCGATGAGTTTGATGGCAGCGGGTGTGTTTTGATGGATGGGTTGGTTGTCCTTGTCAAAAAATGATAGGCCGATGTGCCACTTGCCGTGAGCGGCGGTGGAGTAGCCGTTTTCACAAAGCATTTCCGGAAGGGTGAGGCGTTCCTCTGCGATAAGTGAAGGACCACCAACGCCGGTGAAGACTGACCCGCCGTTCGGAACGCGGAACGCCATGTGTCCAGTCATCAGACTATAGCGACTGGGAGTGCAGACGGTGGCAGGGCTGTGGGCATCGGTAAAGCGCATGCCTTGCTTGGCGAGGCGGTCGATATTGGGTGTGGGTATTTTGGATTGATCGTTGTAACAGGAAAGATCGCCGTAGCCGACATCGTCTGTTAGAATGAGCAGGATGTTGGGTTTAGCAGCGAAGACTGGATAGCTGAGAAATATAAGGCTCGTGCAAAGGCAAAAATACGCGAAGAGAGTTAGGGTTCTGGAGTGCATAACCGATGATTAATTTTTGGCTGGAGTGAGCGCTGTTGCAGGTTCTTTTGTTATTTTTGCATAGCGCTCAAGGATTTCATCCAGTGTGCCAATTGACAGATAGAAGTGATATTCAGAAACGAAGTCTTTGGTAAGCTGAAATATACGGACAGGAGCTACATAAGAGCAGCCAAATCCATCACTCTGGCTGCTGTTGGGAAATGCAGTGGAGGGTTCCGCCTTCTTGAACGAGGTCGAGGCAGTCAATAGGAACGATTTCACGGTCGGAGAAAAGTTCGCGGATGATGCCGAGGGCGCGTTCGTCATTTTTCGATTGGCGAAAAGTCGGGACGAGGACGGCGTGGTTGAGGATGAGGAAATTGACGTATGAAGCCGGGAGGACAGGAAGACGCCAACCGGCGATTTCACAGGCTTGCGGGAGATGGATGGGAATGATTTCGTATGACTTACCTGATGGGGTGAGGAAGTTTTTGAGGCGACCCATGTTTCCCGCTAACACCTGATGATTGGGCGAAGCCGTATCGAGTTCCTCACAGGCGAGGATGTGCGTCTCGTTGGTGAAACGTGCGAGATCGTCGATGTGGCCATCGGTATCGTCGCCCTCAATACCTTTTTCTAACCAAAAGATTTCCGTGACCCCGAGTGTATCGCGGAGTTTTTGTTCGGTTTGCTCGCGAGAAAGATGAGGGTTGCGGTTGGGGTTGAGTAGAACTGCCTCGGTGGTCAGGAGTTGGCCGTTTCCGTTGACCTCTATTGCGCCGCCTTCGAGGATCATGCCGCCTTCGAAGCGTGGCAGCTGGAGCGAGTTAGCAACTTGCTCGGGGATAGAATTATCCAGATTCCACGGCGCAAACTTTCCGCCCCATGCATTGAACTCCCAGTCGGTGATCGCGATTTCTGATGAGACGGTGTTTTTCACGAAAATCGGCCCGTGATCGCGGCACCAGACATCGTTGTTAGGATGATCGTAAAGCTGAACATTGGAAAGGTTCGCGCGAGCTTGATTGCATGCGGCGTGGATCGCTCCGTGATTGGCGCCCGGCGCGTTGATCCGAACGAGCTGATATCGTGAAATGGCAGCGGCGACTTCTGCAAATTTGTTCCAGATGATTTCGCGCTTTCCCCCACCCCAATGCCTTGGATCGTCAACAGGCCATGACAGCCAAGTGGCGACTTGGAGCGCCCACTCAGCGGGCATGGAAAAACCTTTTTCGGCAGGAGTCATTAGCAAGAACTTCGGATTTCAGCGCAGCGAAGGCAATCCCAAGCTTTGAGAATCATTCAGTGCGATCTCCTCGGATTATATTTTAACTACAAGAACGCAGAGAACTCAAAAAATAGGATTTGGAGACTCGAGATATAGAAAAATCTATTCTTTGTGATCTCTGCTGTTAAATCTCTTCCATTTTTGACTCTAGCTAAGCAAAAGTTCAGCGCGTGAGCCCGAGATAGATACCATTTTCGATGAAATTCGCGCTTGTTTGAATGAACTATCAAATCCAGCCTTTGGCCACATGAGTGGGTTGGCAACGAATTACGAAGTATGCATCGCAGGCACCGGCAGTTATTTACCGGAAACGATCCTTACCAATGAAGAGTTAGCGAAACGGGTCGATACCAGCGATGAGTGGATATATACCCGCACGGGAATTCGCGAGCGCCGGATCGCGGCTGAAGGTGAATTCACCTCCCACATGGCGAGTGCGGCTGCGCGCAAAGCTCTGGAACAAGCGGGATTGGAGCCGTCCGAGGTGCAACTTATTATCGTCGCCACCATCACTCCCGATACACTGACGCCAGCCACAGCCTGTTACGTCCAACAACAACTTGGCGCGATGAATGCCGTCGCGTTTGATATTTCCGCCGCGTGTTCAGGTTTCCTCTACGCGATGAAAATCTGCAAACGGATGATCTCCGATGGTGCTTTTGAAAACGCCTTGATCATTGGTGCGGAGAAACTGTCGGCATTTGTAAACTGGGAAGACCGCACGACCTGTGTGTTGTTCGGTGATGGTGCGGGCGCCGCGGTATTGCGTCGCTCAAAACCCGGCGAAGGCGCGATCCTTGCCACGGAAATGGGCACCGATGGCAGCCTCACGCATTTGCTCAACATCCCCGGTGGCGGATCGGCCTGCCCTATCACCGCATCCAATGTCGGCAACCATCTCTCCGCCCTCGCGATGCAGGGCAAGGAAGTTTTCAAACATGCCGTCAATCGCATGAAAGAAGCCGCGGAAAAAGTAATCGAACGCTCCGGCCTACAAGCCGAGGACATCGCTTGCGTCATCCCGCATCAGGCGAATTTACGCATCATCGATGCCATCGCCGAGCGACTCTCCGTTCCCGAAGGCCGTGTTTTCATCAACCTCGACAAGTATGGAAATACTTCAGCGGCAGCGGTCGCAATCGCGCTCGATGAAGCGAACCGCAGCGGTGCTTTCAAACGCGGCGACAACATCGTGCTCGTCGTCTTCGGCGCCGGCCTCACATGGGCCGCAGCGGCTGTCAGGTGGTAGAAAAATTACTTCACCGGCGCTCCCGATGCTCCTTGGAATGGTGCTGTCTCGGAAATTTCTGCCGTGTGATCGGAAAACGCCTCAAGCACCGCCTTCGCGCGGTCGGGTCGGTCTTCGAGTAGAATCGGCAATGCCGCTTTGAAATATTTTAACCGCACATCGGGCTCCCCGTCATGCCGATCCAAACGATCGAGAAACGCAGCGATGTCGATCATCCGCGCACGCGCGTCGATGAATTGTAGGTCGAGAAGTTCTTTTTTGTTAAGCATGTGAGTGGCCTCCTGCGGGGAAGATAGAGAAGTTTTCGCGGAGATGCGAATTTCTTTTGTGCAGGAAACTCTCAAATCCTGAAGGGATTGCAGACGGTAGCCCGGGGGCGAGGAACTAAGCGACGACCACTCTGGGTTTGCGCATCAACTGGGATCGCCACCAAACATCCGGTGCATAAAGCGTTCCCGACAAATTGGGCAGATCGTGACCTTCCACTCGTCGTTATCATGGTTCAGCTTCCCATGTCGCTTTGTCCTCACCTTGCAGGATTCGCACTTAGGCGTGAAGATCACCATGTAGTATGGAAGAGCCAGAAGCCACACCAGCCCGCCAACGAATGCCACTCCTTTGAGCACAACCTGAATCATGTCCTCATCGGGCGGCACCTGAGAGCGATACGCTCCAATCAGCATTGCTCCGAATGGAATAAAAAACAATCCGAGCACTTTGAGGAAAACCTCAGTCCGAAAGCCTTTGACGATTTTAGGAAGTTCTTGAGACATGTCGTTATTTCTTAGCTACTCCAGAAGGTAGACACGGTGGCGATTGAGCGTCCAGAGTGAAGAGAACGAGAGCGTTAACTGCCTTTGCCGCCGCCATCACTGGCTCTTTAAATTCTTAGGCGAAAGCCTTCTTGCGAGGCGAAAGCATACCAAACAACATCACCGCTAGATGAACGATGACGAAAACAATGCCGTGAATATAACTGAACCAGTAGCGGCCTACCGTGAATGCGACATCTTTCCCGTGTGAACTTACCAAAAACTGTCCATCAACAAATCTTCCGCCTGACGGAAACGCAGATGTCCCATCAATTAGCATATGAGTCATAAAGGCTATGAAATTTGCAACGCCAAGCATGACGATAGCATTGACCAGCCATTTACTTTTCGGCGCAGGAGACGGGTCAGAATTCATGCTTTTTTGTGGGATGATAAAACGCACCCAATTGCCCGTTCATCTTGTATTTTTAGTCTTCTAAAAATTAGCGAGCCAAGCTGAAAGTTAATGAGCAGAAGCGGCGAGACGCCACTTTAACGGCCTGTCGCGAGACGCGGCAGTTACAAAAAAACCTCGCGATGGGGATGATGCCATCGCGAGGTTTGAGAGTTTTGGGCCGCCGTCGCTCCGAATCTGCCGTGAGGCTGGATGCTGAGCGGTGGCCGCCCGGAAATTTATTGAACAAAATTTTATACGTGAGGCTTTTTCAAAAACCTTTCAAAAGTTTGTAAATTTTTCGTCACCTAAAGAGTTTCGGGCGGAGTATCTTCGATGACGGGTTTTGAAGAGTGGCTGAGGCCCGGAATCACTTTGCGCATGAGTTTGCTGAACCCGCTTTCTGCGGATTCGATCTCAGCTTCTGCTTCTCTCACGGCTTTTTCCCATGCACCCGCAAAACCCGGAGCTTGTTCCCGCATGGTTCGGACTGCCATTTCTTGGATTCGAAATTGGCGTTGCTCACTTTTCTCTGGCTTGGTTTGGAGGGTTGCGAGGTTGACTCGTAGGTTTTCGTTTTGCGCTTTCAGGGATTCGATTTCCTTGGTCATGGAATCGCTACCTGAAGCGGTGATTTTCATTTGGATATTGAGGTGTGATTGAAGCTCACGCTGCTCCTTTTCTAATTTTTTAATTTCCCTGCGCATCCCAAGCTTCGCGGTGAAGGCATTTTTTAGAATGAAACCTGCGACTAACAGACCAAGAAGAAGCCCCCAAGTGAAAGGGTGATTGATAATTTCTTGAAAGGTCATGGGATGCGAGATAATGTGTTAGATGCAAGCGAGCAGAAACCGATACGGTTACGCTTCTTGCACCGGGAGATTGGAAACTTCCTCGCGGATTTTATCGGCGAGGGGAGTTGAGAGGTAGCGCTCGCTCGATGAGCAACCGATTGTGACGATGCGCTTGCCTTTGAATTCAGGGCGTTTCGCCACTTGCATCGCGGCCCAGACGTTGGCTCCAGTGGAAATTCCCGCTGGAAGGCCTTCTTGTTGCGCGAGTGCTTGGGCAGTGGCGATGGCGTCTTCGTTGGTGACTTGAATGACCTCGTCGATGATATCGAGATTAAGGTTACCTGGAATAAATCCCGCGCCGATACCCTGAATCATGTGAGGACCTGGCTGAAGTGCTTCACCGGCTTTTTTCTGAGTGATGACTGGGCTATTCACTGGCTCAACCGCAAACGTTTTCATGACGCAACGCGATTTCAAAACTTCAGAAACACCCGTGATCGTTCCACCAGTACCAACACCTGCGACGAACGCATCGATTTGGCCATCCGTATCGCTCCAGATTTCTTCTGCGGTGGTTTCACGATGGGCTTGTGGGTTAGCCGGATTGTCAAATTGGCTTGGGCCGTATGAACCCGGATTTTCTTCGATGAGTTTTTTCGCCATCGCAATCGCTCCACCCATGCCTTTGGCGCGAGGTGTTAGAACGATTTCCGCACCGAGCAAACGCAGCAACACGCGCCGCTCCACCGACATGCTTTCTGGCATCGTGAGAATGCAACGATAGCCTTTCGAGCGAGCCACGAATGCGAGAGCAATTCCGGTGTTACCGGAAGTTGGCTCGATGATGAGTCCACCGGGCTTGAGTTTACCTTCACGCTCACCAGCTTCGATCATGGATTTACCGATGCGGTCTTTGACGCTGAAGAGAGGATTGAAAAATTCTGCTTTCACACAGATTTCAGCTTCGAGACCTTTGGTGATGTGGTTGAGACGGATGAGAGGGGTGTTGCCAATCGTGGCGACCATGTTTTCTGCGATGTTCATAAGTTCGGGGTCGTTAAAAGTTGCCGCACCTTAGGTAAGTCCACACGCCCCTGCCAGCGGAAAAATAAAGCCGGAACAGCAGGTTCGCCTACTCCTATCACTTTGGGCCTCCAGCAATATCCTCAGTTCACCGGGCCGATGGTTCCACCCTCGATGAATTGAGCCTTGGTTTCCACTTGTTGATAATCGGTTTTGCCTTGGCTGATGTTAGAGGCCCAGTTCATGATTCTTCGCACAATCGGGCGGCTGTCCCAGTGGATATGGGTGATCGGCGGCTCGCACCAAGAGAAATTCGGAGCGTAATCACAACAAACCAGCGAAACCGCCTCGGGGACGCGGATTCCCCGTTTCATGAAAAATTGCATCGCTGCGGTAAAAAAGGGTGACTCATCGACAATCAATGCCGTCGGAGGAGTCACGCGGAACAGTTCTTCGAGGCACTTTTGGAAACCTTCCGGCGTCTCTGTCCATGCAGGCAGATGATACGCATTCGGCTGCACGCCGTGGGCTTCAAAAGAACTGAGAAACGCGCGTTCGGTCGCCCCCGGCCTTGGCAACCTGCGCTCTTCTCTCACCAACAAGACGATCCTCCGATGACCCAGTTCCAGCAATCGCCGCATCAGCACTTTCATCGCAGATGGCTTTTCGGGTCCGGCTCCGGCAATGGTCAATCCGCGCCTACGTCCGAACAACGCAAATGCAGCAATCGACTGCCCAGCAAACCACTCTAACACCTCATGCGACCCACCGACAATGATCCATGCGTCCGCTTGGGTTTCCTCCACCAGCTTTGCGATCCGCCCCACATTCATCCCCAACTCCATCAGAGTCTGTCTGGTGGAAAATACCGTGTGACCACTTTCAGCCAACTGATGCACCAAATCAATGATGTAGTTATCGCCACGCGCCTCCGGTTCGTAGTTCAACACGGCTACGCGAAGAGAAGGAGAGCTATCCGCTTTCGAAATCGAAATTTTACGCCGCTTCCCGATACCCTGAGGAATGAGAATTTTTTCCCGCTCAAGCTGCCGCAATGCCTCTTCCACGGT